>NZ_PQSQ01000059.1 GCF_002920575.1 Streptomyces sp. Ru73
GGCTCCGGCTCCCGCCCGGCTTGCGGCTCCGGCTCCCGTACGGCTCGCGGCTCCGGCTCCCGTACGGCTCGCGGCTCCGGCTCGGCGGTCGGTACCGGCTCCTCTTCCGGTGACGGTGCGTCCGGCACCCATGCGTCCGGTATCCGGGCATCCGGTATCCGGGCGTCCCGGGCCGGTACGTCCGTTCCGGCGGCAACCGGCGCGGCGGCCTCGGGGCCAGACTCGGCAGTCTCCGGCCCCGACTCGGCGGCCTCGGGCCCCGGCGCCTCCGTAGCGGCAGCCCCCGGTGCCGGTACCTCCGACGCCCGGGGGTCGATCACCGTGGGGGTGCGGTGCGGCGGGGCCGTGTCGGGGAGCTGGGCCGGGGGCGGGGCGGCGAAGGGGGCCAGGGCCGCGTCGACCTCCTCGACCGTGGGACGGTCCCGCGGGTCCTTGCGCAGCAGCGCGGTCAGGATGCCGGTCAGCGGGCCGGCGGCCGCGGGGATCTCCGGCTCCTCGTACAGCACGGCGTGCAGCGTGGCCAGCGTCGAGGCGCGGCTGAACGGCGACTCCCCGGCGAGCGCGGCGCAGAGCGTCGCGCCGAGGGACCAGAGGTCGGACGGCGGGCCCTGCTCGCGTCCCTCGACGCGCTCGGGCGCCATGTAGTCGGGCGAGCCGACCAGCACCCCGGCCATGGTGAGCGCGGCCGCGTCCTGGATCGCGGCGATGCCGAAGTCGGTCAGCACCACCCCGCCGCGCGCGTCGATCAGGACGTTGCCCGGCTTGATGTCCCGGTGCAGCACGCCCACCGCGTGCACCTCCCGGAGCGCGGCGGCCAAGCCGCGGCCGACGCGTGCCGCCTCGCCCGGCCCGAGCCGCCGCCCCTCGGACAGCACGTGTTCCAGCGAGGGCGCCTGGACGAGCTGCATGACGATCCACAGCCGGTCGCCCTCCTCGGCCACGTCGTAGACGCGGACGACGTGCGGGTGGTCGATGCGGGCCGTGGCGCGGGCCTCCCGAAGGCTGCGCTCGCGCTGGATGCGGCCGCTCTCCCCGGCGAGTTCGTCGATCCGGATCTCCTTGACCGCGACCCACCGGTCGAGCATTTCATCACGAGCGCGCCAGACCCGCCCCATTCCACCACGACCGATCAATTCCGAAAGCCGGTAACGGCCTGCCGCACACTGCTCCCGGCGCACGCTGTCCGAATTCCCCACCATGCCCGCCCCCCACAGGGCCTGCGGAATCTTGTGGTACCCATCAAATACCTTCGAAAGGCGATGCAGATAGGGGGGACGAGAAATGCACAGCATTCGCCGGGGAAGCAGAGCGGCCGCCGTCGCCGTTCTCACGGGGAGCCTGCTGGTGCCGCTGGGTGCCGCGGCGCAGGCGCACGAGCCGACGCCGAGCAGCGGGCGGGGCGGCTCGCCCGGTGCCGGTTCACCGTCCGGATACCGCGTGACCACGGAACTCCCGCAGCGGATCATGGTGGACAACCACTCGGGCAAAACGTCCTTGACCGCCGGGATCACCAACCGGGGCAGCCGGACCACCGGCACCGTGCACCTGCTGGTCGTCGGATTCGGCGGCATGAAAATCACGGCCGTCAAAGGCTGCGCAGCCGTACCGCAGGGCAAACTCCCGAAAGGAGCGAACAGCGCTTTCTCGTGCGCCGTCGACCGGCTGGCCGCCGGTCAGCACCGTACGTACGACGTCAGTGCGACATTCGATCTGAAAAAGCGGGGGAAAATCTGTCTGCCGGTGCTGCTGGGCAATACGAAGACACTGCTGTGGCAGCAGGGGCCCGTCGACTTCGGCACCACCGAGCCGACGCCCGACGCGCCCGACACCCCGCTGCTCCTCGGCACCGTGAACGTGCCCGCGGGCGCGCCGCACACCAGCCCGGCACCGCCAGGGAAGCCACCGGAGAAGGAGCTGCCCAATACGGGGGCTCCGGTGCTGCCGATGGCCGGCCTCGCCGCGGCGCTGCTGGCGGCGGGCGGCGCCGGGATGTGGCTCACGTCCCGTCGGCCCGGCCGCCGCTGACCGTACGGCCCCGGCCGCCGTTGCCCGCCGCCCGTGCGGACCCGGTCGCCCGCAACGGGCCCCGCCGCCCGTACGAGCCCGCCGCACCCGTGGCCGTACGAGCCCGGCCGCACCCGCCGGGGCCGCCGCAACCGGAAACGGCGCGGGCCCCGCACCCCCTGAAGGAGGGTGCGGGGCCCGGCCGTACGCGAGGCCGCGGCCTCAGTCGCGGCGGCCCGCCAGCTTCCAGGCGGCCGGCAGCGCGCCCATGGCCAGTACGGCCTTCAGTGCGTCCCCGACCAGGAACGGCACCAGGCCGGCCGCGACGGCGGCACCCAGCGACATGCCGGTGGACAGCGCCAGGAACGGCACGCCGACCGCGTAGATCAGCGCCTCGCCGACCAGCATCGTGCCCGCGGTGCGCAGCACCCCGCGGTCGCCGCCGCGCCGGGCCAGCGCGCCGACGGCGGTGACGGCCAGCAGCATGCCGAGCACGTAGCCGAAGGAGGCGCCGCCCGCACCGGACTGCGCGCCCGCGAACCACGGCACGCCGAGCACGCCGGCCACGGCGTACAGCGCGAGCGAGAGGAAGCCCCGGCCGGCGCCGAGCGAGGCGCCGACGAGCAGCGCGGCGAAGGTCTGGCCGGTCACCGGGACCGGGGAGCCCGGGACGGGGACGGCGATCTGGGCGGCCACGCCGGTGAGCGCGGCGCCGCCGAGGACCAGCGCGGCGTCGCGGACGCGGGCGCGCGGGGCGGTGGCGGCGGGCAGCAGGTCGGCGAGGACAGCGCCCGGGCGGATGGAGGCGGCGGCAAGGCTCATCGGAACTCCGCTGGGTGGGAAACGACAGGGACGGATCGAACTTAGTCCAGTGACGGTCAGCTGATCATCGTGCGGCAGCGACAAACGCGTCACACCGCACTTGGTGGCTTCCGCTTTTCTCCCACGTCCGGTGCCGGACCGGAAGATCGGCCGTTTCGCCAGGTCACGTGATGCTCATCACGGCATGTCCGCGGCTCGTGCGGGCATTTTGTGCTAGCGCGGTCCGGCCGGGGACACTGTGGAGTCTCCCCAATGTCTCCCGTGAGAAGTACAAGCGCATGCACGACGCACCGACCGCTTCCGGCACCGGCCCGACCGGTGGCGCGGACAGCGGCGAACCCCTGTCCGGCGGACTGAAGCAGCGGCATCTGACGATGCTGGGCCTGGGCGGCGTGATCGGCGCCGGCCTGTTCGTGGGGTCCGGTGCCGGCATCAAGGTGGCGGGACCCGGCATCGCGCTCTCGTATCTGATCGCGGGCGCGCTGGCCATGCTGATCATGCGGATGCTGGGTGAGATGTCCTCGGCGATGCCCGCCTCGGGCGCGTTCTCGGTGCACGCGGAGCGGGCGCTGGGCCGCTGGGCGGGGTTCAGCGTGGGCTGGCTGTACTGGTTCATGCTCGTGGTCGTGCTCGCCGTCGAGGCGACCGGCGCGGCGCAGATCGCCAACGGCTGGGTGCCCGCGGTCCCGCAGTGGGGCTGGGTGCTGATCTTCATGCTCTTCTTCACGGGCGCCAACCTGGCCGCGGTCCGCAACTTCGGCGAGTTCGAGTTCTGGTTCGCCACGCTCAAGGTCGGGGCGATCGTGCTCTTCCTGGTCCTGGGGCTGCTGGCGATCTTCGGGGTGCTGCCGGCCTCGGGCGGGTACGACGGGGACCCGGTCGGCCTCGCACACCTCACCGGTGACGGCGGCTTCCTGCCGAACGGCTGGTCCGGGGTGATCTCCGGGGTGCTGGCCGTGGTGTTCGCGTTCGGCGGCCTGGAGGTCGTGACGATCGCGGCTGCCGAGTCCGACGACCCGGCGCGCGCGGTGGGCCGCGCGGTGCGCAGCGCGGTCTGGCGGATCCTCTTCTTCTACGTCGGCTCGATGCTGGTCATCGTGGCGCTCCTGCCGTGGTCCTCGATCGAGCCGGGCAAGAGCCCGTACGTGGCGGTGCTGGACCGGCTGGGCGTGCCGGGCGCGGGCCAGATCATGAACGTGGTGGTGTTCGTGGCGCTGCTGTCCGCGCTGAACGCCAATCTCTACGGCTCGTCGCGGATGGTGTTCTCGCTGGCCGAGCGGGGCGAGGCGCCGCGCGGGCTGCTGAAGGTGTCGGGCGGCGGGGTGCCGCGCCGGGCCGTCCTGGCCTCGGTCGCCTTCGGCTTCATCTCGGTCCTGCTCAATCTGAAGTGGCCGGATTCGGTCTTCCTGTATCTGCTCAACGCCGTCGGTGCGGTACTGCTCTTCGTCTGGGGCCTGATCGCCGTCTCGCAGCTGCGGCTGCGCCGCCGGCTGGAGCGCGAGGCCCCCTCGAAGCTCACCCTGCGTATGTGGGGATTCCCCTGGCTGACCTGGGTGGCGCTGGCCGCCATGGCGGCCGTGATCGGGCTGATGCTCTTCGACGACGGGGCCCGTCCGCAGCTGCTGTGGTCGGCCGGGGCGACCGTGCTGGTGCTGCTGATCGCGGGCGCGCGCGAGGTGCGCGACCGGCGCCGCGGGTGAGACGCCCGTCACCCTCTGTCGCTGTGGATCACGCCTCGAGCGCGGTCGGTCACGATTCAGTCTGAATATCGAACAACAAGTGCACGACTGTTGTCCTGAGCGGACGCCCCACCCAAACTGAGCGGGCTTATTCGGATCCGCCTCAGCTCCGCTCTCACCTTTGGGACAGGTACGACCATGAATCGGACACCTTCGTCCACCGCGCCCGAGCGCGAGCCGGCCGACCGGGCCGCGAGCGCCGGACCGGACGGCGGCACCTCGCTGTCCAACGGGCTCAAGCAGCGCCATCTGTCGATGATCGCGCTGGGCGGCGTGATCGGTGCCGGACTCTTCGTCGGCTCCGGCGCGGGCATCGCCGCGGCCGGCCCCTCCATCGTCATCGCCTACGCGATATCCGGCTGCCTGGTCATGCTGATCATGCGCATGCTGGGCGAGATGGCCGCGGCCAACCCGGCCTCCGGCTCCTTCTCCGTGCACGCCGAGCGGTCGATCGGCTCCTGGGCCGGCTTCACCGCGGGCTGGATGTTCACCGCACTGCTCTGCGTGGCCGTCGCCGCCGAGGCGCTGGGCGCGGCCGACATCATGGTGGGCTGGTTCCCCGGCACCGAGCCGTGGATGTGGGTCCTGCTCTTCATGGTGATCTTCTGCGCCACCAACCTCGCCGCGGTCGGCAACTTCGGTGAGTTCGAATTCTGGTTCGCCACCCTCAAGGTCGCCGCGATCGGCATCTTCCTCGTCCTCGGCCTGCTCGCCATCTTCGGCGTGCTGCCCGGCACGGACGCGCCCGGCGCCACGCACCTGACCGGTGACGGCGGCTTCCTCCCCAAGGGCGTGGACGGCCTGATGGTCGGCCTGCTCGCCTCGGTCTTCGCGTACGGCGGCCTGGAGACGGTGACCATCGCGGCCGCCGAGTCCAAGGACCCGGTGCGCGGCGTGGCGAGCGCCGTGCGCACCGCGATGTGGCGCATCGCCCTCTTCTACGTCGGCTCGATGGCGATCATCGTGACGGTCATCCCGTGGAGCGCGCCGGAGATCACCAAGACCGGCCCGTACGTCGCCGTCCTGGACTACCTGAAGATCCCCGCGGCCGGGCAGATCATGAACGTGGTCATCCTGGTCGCCCTCCTCTCCGCGATGAACGCCAACATCTACGGCTCCTCCCGGATGGCGTACTCGCTCACCGCCCGCGGCCAGGGCCCGCGCTTCCTGAGCAAGGTCAGCGGCGGCGTGCCGCGGCGCGCCGTGCTGCTCTGCTCGGTCTTCGGCTTCTTCACCGTGGTGCTCAGCATCGTCTGGCCGGACACCGTCTTCCAGTGGCTGCTGAACATGGTCGGCGCCGCGGTCCTGGTGGTCTGGGGCTTCATCGCGGTGGCCCAGCTGCGGATGCGCCGCCGGCTGGAGCGCGAGGCGCCCGAGAAGCTGGTCGTGCGGATGTGGGCCTTCCCCTTCCTCACCTGGGTGGCCCTGGCGGGCATCGCCGTCGTGCTGCTGCTGATGCTGCGGGACGAGGCCCAGCGCATCCAGCTGTACTTCACCGGCGGCTTCGCCGTGGTGCTGACCGTGATCGGGCTCGTACGGCAGAAGGCGGTCGCCCGCGACTGAGCGGCGGCGGCTTCCGCGAGAGGCGGGGCGGGACTCCTACCGGGGTCCCGCCCCGCCTCCGTCTTTCGGACCGGCCCCTCCCCCTTGCCCTGCCTCCACCCTCACCTGCTGTTAGCCTGCTCTTGCAACTTACTTGCAACTACTGCTGTAGCAGCTTGGAGGCTCGGCGCACATGGCGACGTACACACTTCCTGAACTCCCCTACGACTACTCGGCGCTGGCGCCCGTCATCAGCCCCGAGATCATCGAGCTGCACCACGACAAGCACCACGCGGCCTACGTGAAGGGCGCCAACGACACGCTGGAGCAGCTGGCCGAGGCGCGCGACAAGGACGCCTGGGGCTCGATCAACGGCCTGGAGAAGAACCTGGCCTTCCACCTGTCGGGCCACATCCTGCACAGCATCTACTGGCAGAACATGACCGGCCCGAAGGACGGCGGCGGCGAGCCGCTGGCCGTGGACGGCGTGGGCGAGCTGGCCGACGCGATCGCGGAGGGCTTCGGCTCCTTCGCGAAGTTCAAGGCCCAGCTGACGAAGGCCGCGGCGACCACGCAGGGCTCCGGCTGGGGCGTCCTCGCGTACGAGCCGGTCACCGGCCGCCTCATCGTCGAGCAGGTCTACGACCACCAGGGCAACGTCGGCCAGGGCTCGGTCCCGATCCTGGTCTTCGACGCCTGGGAGCACGCCTTCTACCTCCAGTACAAGAACCAGAAGGTCGACTTCATCGAGGCGATGTGGCAGGTCGTCAACTGGCAGGACGTCGCCAAGCGGTACGCGGCCGCGAAGGAGCGCGCGAACAACCTGCTGCTGGCGCCGTAGGCGCCGAAGGCGCCGATTGAGCGGCCTGCCTCGTGATCGTCTTCTCACCTTTCACCGGGCAGGCGGACAAAAGGAACCGCCCCCGCGAGGACGTGACTCGCGGGGGCGGTTCTGTCTCTGTAAGGGCTGCGGGTGCGTCGTGGCCGGTCGCGCAGTTCCCCGCGCCCCTGGTGGGGCGCTAGTCGAAGCTCGGGGCTGCCGTGCGGGTGCGCTTGATCTCGTAGAAGCCCGGGATGGACGCGACCATCAGGGTGCCGTCCCAGAGCTTGGCGGCCTCCTCGCCCTTGGGGGACGGGGTCACGACGGGGCCGAAGAAGGCGATCTGCTCGCCGTCGGCACCGGGGACGGCGATGACCGGGGTGCCGACCTCCTGGCCGACCAGGTCGATGCCCTCCTTGTGCGAGGCGCGCAGCCGCTCGTCGTACGCGTCGGTGTCCGCCGCGTCCGCCAGCTCGGCGGGCAGGCCCGCGTCCTCCAGCGCCGCGAGGATCGTCTCGCGGTTCCGCGGCAGGCCCTGGTTGTGGAAACGGGTGCCGAGCGCGGTGTAGAGCCGGGCGAGGACCTCGCTGCCGTACTTCTCCTCGGCCGCGATGCAGACCCGGACCGGGCCCCACGCCTCGGTCCGCATCATCTCCTGGTACGCCTCGGGCAGCTCGTCCAGCTTGGGCTCGTTCAGCACGGCCAGGCTCATCACGTGCCAGCGGACCTCCACCGGGCGGACCTTCTCCACCTCGAGCATCCAGCGGGAGGTCAGCCAGGCCCAGGGGCACAGCGGGTCGAACCAGAAGTCTGCCGGGGTCTTGCCGGTGTCGGACATGGTCTCTCCTACGAGGATCGGAAGGGCGGGTCGGCAGCCGGTTCAACCGCGGCGCCCCGTGCCATGATTCCCAGTGTTCGATATGCGAGACGAAGAGATCGCCAAGAAGACGAACACGAAGACGAACGCGAAGACGAAGGAGTCACGTCGTGCCCGGTGAGAATCTGTCCCGAGACGAGGCCCGCGAGCGGGCCCGGCTGCTGGCCGTCGACGGGTACGAGGTGGCGCTGGACCTGCGGTCGGCCGTGGCCGAGGGCGAGGCGGCGCGCACCTTCCGGTCCGTCACCACCATCCGCTTCCGCTCCTCCCGGCCCGGCGCCGACACCTTCGCCGACCTGATCGCGCCCGAGGTCACCCGGGTGACCCTGAACGGCCGCGAGCTGGACCCCGCCACCGTCTTCGACGGCGCCCGGATCGCCCTGCCCGACCTGGCCGCGGAGAACGTCCTCGTGGTGGACGCGCAGTGCGCCTACAGCCGCACCGGCGAGGGCCTGCACCGCTTCGTCGACCCCGAGGACGGCGAGGTCTACCTCTACACGCAGTACGAGCCGGCCGACGCCCGCCGGGTCTTCGCGAACTTCGAACAGCCCGATCTCAAGGCCCCGTTCACCTTCGAGGTGACCGCGCCCGAGGGCTGGGTCGTGCTCAGCAACGGCGCCGAGGAGGGCGAAACCGAAGGGGCGCGCGAAGCGCATCCGCTGAAGGGCGGTGGTGGGCGACGGGTGGGCCCGGTGCACCGCTTCGCCACGACGAAGCCCATCTCCACGTACATCACCGCCGTCGTCGCGGGCCCGTACCACTACGTCTCGGACACCTACCGGCGTACGTTCGAGGACGGCACCGAGCTGGAGGTCCCGCTCGGCGCGCTCTGCCGCAAGGGCCTGGCCCGGCACTTCGACGCCGACGACGTCTTCACCGTCACCAAGCAGGGCCTGGACTTCTTCCACGACCACTTCGACTACCCGTACCCCTTCGGCAAGTACGACCAGGCGTTCGTGCCCGAGTACAACATCGGCGCGATGGAGAACCCGGGCTGCGTCACCTTCCGCGAGGAGTTCATCTTCCGCGGCAAGGTCACGCAGGCGTCGTACGAGCGGCGGGCCAACGTCATCCTGCACGAGATGGCCCACATGTGGTTCGGCGACCTGGTCACCATGGAGTGGTGGGACGACCTGTGGCTGAAGGAGTCCTTCGCGGACTTCATGGGCGCGCTGTCGCTGGCCGAGGCCACCCGCTTCAAGGACGGCTGGATCACCTTCGCCAACGGCCGCAAGGCGTGGGCGTACCGCGCCGACCAGCTGCCCTCCACCCACCCCATCACCGCGGACATCCGCGACCTGGAGGACGCCAAGCTCAACTTCGACGGCATCACCTACGCCAAGGGCGCCTCGGTCCTCAAGCAGCTGGTGGCGTACGTCGGGCGGGACGCGTTCCTGGACGGCGCGCGGCGCTACTTCAAGCGCCACGCGTACGGCAACACCACGCTGGCCGACCTGCTGACCGCGCTGGAGGAGACCTCGGGCCGCGACCTCGCCGCCTGGTCCCGCTCCTGGCTGCAGACGGCCGGCGTCAACGCGCTGACCCCGCAGGTCACCTACGACGCGCAGGACCGCATCACCGAGCTGTCCGTCCTCCAGGAGGCCAGCCCGGCCCGGCCCGAGCTGCGGCCGCACCGGGTCGCGGTCGGCCTGTACCGCAGGGGCGACGCGGACGGCGCGCTGGTCCGGTACGCCCGTGCCGAGCTGGACGTCTCCGGGCAGCGCACGGCCGTCGAGGAGCTGGCCGGCGCCGAGCGCCCCGACCTGATCCTGGTGAACGACGAGGACCTGACGTACTGCAAGGTCCGCTTCGACGAGCGGTCGCTGGAGACCCTGCGCGGCCACCTCGGCGAGATCACCGACCCGATGGCGCGCGCCCTGTGCTGGTCCGCGCTGTGGGGCCTGACCCGGGACGGGCTGATGCCGGCCCGCGACTACCTCGGCATCGTGCTGCGGTTCGCCGGCCGGGAGTCCGACATCGGCGTGCTGCAGACCCTGCACGCGCAGGCCCGTACCGCGCTGCACCACTACGCGGCGCCCGAGTGGCGGGAGACCGGTGCCCAGCAGCTGGCCCAGGGGGCGCTGCGCGAGCTGCGGCTCGCCGAGCCCGGCAGCGGCCACCAGCTGACCTGGGCCCGCTTCTTCGCGTCCGTCGCCTCCACCGAGGCCGACTTTCAGCTGCTGAACGGGCTGCTGGACGGCACCGCGAAGATCGACGGGCTGGTGGTGGACCAGGAGCTGCGCTGGGCGTTCCTGGAGCCGCTGGCCGCCAACGGCATCGCCGACGAGCGGCGCATCGACGCCGAACTGGCCCGGGACGACACCGCGTCCGGCAAGCGGCACCACGTCCGCTGCCTGGCGGCGCGGCCCTCGGCCGAGGTCAAGGCGCGTGCCTGGGCGGACGTGGTGGAGTCCGACGCGCTCTCCAACGCCCTGGTGGAGGCGACGATTTCGGGCTTCGACCAGCCGGGCCAGCGGGACCTGCTCGCGCCGTACGCGCCGAAGTACTTCGACGCGCTGCGCACGGTCTGGCAGGACCGGTCGATCGAGATCGGCATGGCCGTGGTCCGGGGCCTCTTCCCCGCGCTGCAGAGCAGCCCGGACACGCTGGACGCGGCCGACGCCTGGCTCATCGGGCACCCGGACGCGCCGCCCGCGCTGCGCCGCCTGGTGTCGGAGTCGCGGGACGATCTCGCGCGGGCGCTGCGGGCACAGGGTTGTGACGCAAAGGTCGGCGGCAGGCCGTAACCCGAGGCAGTACCAGCACTTATCGGCCGTCGAACGCTCGTACTTTAGGACGTGGTTGTGCGGAAACGTCGACGGATCGGTAACAGCGGTTAGGGGGCGGCTCGGGCGAGGGAAAGGGCGGTGACATGAACCACAACACCCCGCTCTCTCCCCGCCCGTTGCACCACCTCGCCGACGTACGGCACCGCGTCCTGACCGCCCGGCAGCTGCGCGAGCACGGCATCGCGCCGTCCGACCTCGCCGAGCGGTGCCGGCCCGGCGGCCCCTGGCAGCAGATCCTGCCGGGGGTCCACCTGCTCCACCCCGGGCCGCCCACCAGCGAGGAACGGCTGCACGCCGTCCTGCTGTACGCGGCCCGGCGCACCCCCGCCGCGTCCACGGGCCCCGACGGGGAACCGGCCGTGCCACCCCAGGGCGGCGCCGACCGTCATGAGCCCGAGGCGATGATCACCGGTCTGGCGGCGCTCGCCCTGCACCGCTTCTCCTCCGCTCCCCCGCTGCTGTCCCTGGACCGCATCGAGGTGCTGGTGCCGCGCTCCCGGCGGCTGCGCTCGACGGGCTTCGCGCAGGTCGTACGGGCCCAGACGCCGCCGCCCGCGGTCGAGGTCAGCGGGCTGCCGGTCGCCCCGGTGCCCAGGGCGCTGGCCGACGCGGTGGCCCGGCTGACCGGCCCGCAGACCACCCGTTCCGGGTTCGGGGAGAGCGAGATGACGGCGCTGGAGGCGGTGGGCGGACCGACGGCGATCCGCCGGCTGCTGAGCGAGGCGGTGCGCGGCGGGCACTGCGACCCGACCGCGGTGGTGCGGGAGCTGAGCCGGGCACGGCTGCTGGGCAAGCCGCAGGTGATGGACGCGGTGGACGGCCTGCTGGCGGAGGGCCGGGCGCTCGCCGAGGGGATGCTGTACGCGCTGGTGCGGGACCACCGGCTGCCGGACCCGGTGTGGAACGTGGACCTGCGGCTGCCGGGCGGTCCTTACCTGGGCGGGGTGGACGCCTTCTGGCCGGTGCAGGCGGTGGCGCTGACGATCGACGCGCGGTCCCCGAAGTACGCCGACCAGACGCTGTGGCCGGAGCACACCCGCACCCGTGAGCGGCTGGAGCGGCTGGGCATCACGGTCGTGCAGGTGACGCCGAAGAAGCTGCGGGAGGCGCCCGAGCAGCAGGCGGCGGTGGTGCGGACGGCGCTGATGGCGGCGGCCGACCGGGAGCCCAGCGCGTACGTGGCGGTGCTGCCGAAGTAGGGCCTGCGGACGGCGGGAGGGCGGGCCCGGTGCCGGACCCGCCCCCGCGGGCGTCAGGCCCCGTGCGGGCCGTTGGACGTCACTTCCCGCCGCAGAACTCCGCCTCCACCATGTCCACGCTGTCACCGGTCCAGTCGGCGTTGAGGTTGAACGCCGCGGTGTGCCGGCCGTCGCGGGTGCTGACCGCCTCGGAGGACGAGCCGTGGATGCCGCCGCCGTGGCCGTACAGCCGTACGCCGCAGGACAGTTTCTGTGTCATCAGGCCGAGCCCGTACCGGATGCCCGGCCCCACCTCACCGGCCGGAACGGTGGTGAGCATCTCCTTGAGCTGCCGATGCGGGAACAGCTCGCCGCGCAGCAGCGCCCGGTAGAAGCGGTTGAGGTCGCCGGCCGTGGAGATCATCTCGCCGGCCGAGGAGGCGAGCGAGGGATTGAGCTCGGTGGCGTCGTACACCTCGGGCCCCGGCTTCTCCGCCAGCAGCTTGGAGTACGCGATGCCGTGCGGCCCGGGCATCCGCGGGTCCGTGCCGGGCACGACGGTGTGGCGCAGCCCGAGCGGCTTCAGGACGCGGCGCTCGACCTCCTTTCCGTACGGCTTTCCGGTGGCCTTCTCGATGACCATGCCGGCGAGTACGTAGTTGGTGTTGGAGTAGCTCCAGGACGTGCCCGGCTCGAAGGCGGGCGCGCCCTTCATGGCGAGCCGGACCAGCTGCCGCGGTGTCCAGGTGTCGTAACGGTGCTTCAGGAAGCCCGGCCCGGTGACCTTGTCGCGGAACTCCTCCGCCTCGAAGACGTCGCGGATGCCGCTGGTGTGGTTGAGCAGCTGCCGGAGGGTGACGCGGCGGCCGTCGTGGCCGTGGCCGCGTACGACGCCGGGCAGCCAGTGCTCCACGGTGTCGTCCAGGCTCAGCCGGTGCTCGGCCTCCAGCTGGAGCAGGACGGTGGCCACGAACGTCTTGGTGATGCTGCCGACGCGGAAGGCGTCGTCGGCGCCGCGCGGCTGTCCGGTGCCGGTGTTGCCCACCCCGGAGCTGGCCTTCCACACCTTCCCGTCCTCGGTGACCCGGCCGATCACGCCGGGGACGCCCTTGGCGACCTGTGCGTCCATCGCCGCCCTGGTGCCCCGGTGGCCGTCGTGGCCCGGCCCGGCGGCGGTGGCCGCGGGCGCGGTGAACAGTGCCGTGCCCGCGACGGCGGCGGCCAGCGCCCCCGCCAGTGCGATCCGTGCCCTCATCGTCGTTCCCCCTCACTGCGGCGCCGGTGGCGCCTGCTGCCGGCTGCGGTCGGTGAGGGGGACCCGGGCGCGGGATGCGGGGTTGAGGGGGCGCCGGGGGTTGAGCGTCAATCAGCCACGCTTGAGGACCAGTTCGGTGTTGCGGTCGCCCGGCTGCCCGGCCAGGTCGGTGCGGGCCTCGGGCGCGTTGAAGGAAAGCTCCCGGTAGAGGGCGGCGAGGCCGGTCTGGGAGAGGTCGTGGAAGTCGGTGCGGTGCGGTGCGGCGGACTCCACGAGCGTGGTGAAGAGCGAGACCGTGCCGTCGTGGTTGTCCACCACCTCGATCACCCGCGCGAGCTGCGGGAAGTCGATGTGGGAGGCGGTGGAGACCTCCCAGAAGCCGTCGTGCGCGGTGATGTCGTTCTTGTGGCTGTGGCCGTTGATCCAGGCCAGAACGTTGCGGTGGGCGGAGAGCAGCCGGACCAGCTCGTCGCCGCCGTGCCGTCCCTCGTCGGGGCGCGCCGGGTCCGGGCGGGTGTTGTTCATGGTCTTGCTGGTGTGGTGGCTGAAGACCAGTACGTAGGAGTCCTTGTGCTCCTTCAGCTGCCGCTCCAGCCAGCGCAGCTGGGCGGTGCCGACGGAGCCGGTGTAGTGGCCGCCGGGGTCGGTGGTGTCCAGGCTGAGGCCGATCACGTCGTCGGAGACCTTGAAGGAGTAGTACAGCCGGTCCTCGTGCACGTTGGCCTCGGTGAAGCCGTGGCCGTGCGGCCCTGCGCCGGTGTAGGCCGGGTCGAGATGGGCCCGGACGTACTCGGCGCGGGTGAAGGGCGCGCGCCGCGGGTCGGGCGTGACCTGCCGGGTGTGCCGCCGGTTCGCCTTCATCAGCGCCTTGAAGTCGGCGCCCGTGGGGTCGAGGCCCTTCTTCACGGCCTTCCAGACCCGCTCCGCCTCGTCCGCCGGCAGCGTCTCCAGCTTCCGGCCGCCGGTGGCGACCTCCGTCCAGTAGGAGTCGTCCGGCGCGTAGCAGCCGCCGGGCAGCTGGTCGTGGTTGCCGACCGTGCTGTACCAGGGGATGTCCAGGCCGGGGCTGTGCACGGTGCGGATCGCGGCGTCCAGGAAGCCGGGCAGCCGCGGGAAGCCGAGCTGCTTGTCGGCGTCGCGCAGGTCGCTGCCCGGCTGCCAGTACAGCTTCAGGCCGCTGTCCTGGACGCCTTCGTAGTGCCGGGGGTCGCCGGTGTTGGGGACGATGCGGCCGCCGCTCATCGCGGCGAGGAACCAGTCCAGCTCGACCTTGGAGTTGTTGTCGGTGTTGTCGCCGGTGGTCATCGCGAAGGCGAGCGGCGAGCCGGTGGCGGGGCCGCCCTCGAGCGCGTTGACCCGCTCGATGAGTGAGACGAGACCGGCCACCGACAGGGCCTCCTGGGGCCGCCAGGCGCTCGCGGTCTGCGCGCGCAGGTACTCGTACCGCAGCGGGCTCTGCACGTCGACCAGGTGCAGGTCGGTGAACTGGACGAAGGAGGCGAGCGTGGTGCGCCGCTCGTCCCGGCCGGGGCGCGCCGACGCCAGCTCGGTGCGGACCACCCGGGACCAGGCGGGGCCGTCGCCGAGGCGGCGGTAGCCGGTGGTGCCGCGCGGGGTGGCGACGGAGTGCAGGGTGGTGCCGCGCTGGAACGGCACGGGCGGTACGGCGGGCGCCGCCACCGGCTGCGGCGCGAAGGGCGGCGGCCCGGCCTGGGCCGGCACGGCGGTGGCCGTCCTGCCGGTCAGTCCGAGGGTGAGTCCGGCCCCGGCGGCGGCGCCGGCCACTCCGGTGGCGGCGAGGAACGTACGGCGGTCGAGGGTGGCGGCGGCGGACCGGATGCGGGACATGCGCGAACTCCCCGGGTGCGGACGCGGTGGTGTCGGGGGCGGGCCGGCCGCCCCTCACCGGGGATGTTTCGCACCGGGGGTGGACTGTGCGTGAACATGACCACAACGCGGGCCACCGATCTCCGCACAGGGATCACGGCCGGGTCCTGGCGTGGTCCGCCCGCAACGGGACGCTCGCGGACCGGGCAGCCGCGCGTCATGTGGCGTTCACCTCACGGGGTAACCCGTCGCGCACGGGCGGACGCGGGGAGTGCGTCACCTCACCGGCGCGCCGGGCGCGGCACCCGGGCGCGCGGTGTGGGGTTCACCACCAGTACGTCGGATACCTGCGGGCGCCGCGGCCGCCGAAGCGGTGCACGCAGACGCCGACGGCGGCCAGCAGCACCGTGGCGGCGGTCAGCAGGGCGAGGAAGGACAGCGGCTCGGGCCCCTGGAAGCCGACGATCGCGGCCGTGGCCATGGCGGGCGCGTGCGGCGTACGGGCCACGGAGGTCGCCCCGAAGGCCAGCGCGCCGGCCGCCGCCGCGCTCCAGACGCCGGCCCCCGCGACGGCCACCACGAGGAACCCGGCGCCGGCGGCCAGCAGGTGGCCCCCGATGATGCTGCGCGGCTGCGCGAGCGGGAGCGCCGGTGCGCCGGCGATCAGCGCGGCGCTGGCGGCGAGCGGCGGGATGAGGACGGGGTGCCGGACCAGGGCACCGGTCCCGGCCAGCACGAACAGCGCGACGGCCACCGCGACGGTCGCGGCCAGCAGGGCGAGCGGCCGGGGCCGCGGGGGCGCCGCCGAGCGCAGGGCACGCGCGGAACCGGCGGCTGCGGGAACGGCGGCGGGAGTGGCGGCAGCGGCGGGGCCGGGGGTGTCTGTCTCCGGGTCGGCGACGGCAGGGGCAGGGGCGGTCACAGGAGCAGGGCCTCTCTGGGGGCTCTACGCCCCGTTCGGTACCGGAATGCACGGTCTTCGCGTCGGCACCTCGTTGTGACCTTCGCACTGTCCTTCGGGTAGGAGATTATGGGAGGGCAGTAGCGACTCAGAAGTCACTTGTCCGCATGGCAAGATTTGTTTTCCGCTCCAGTCCGCTCCACTCCGTGAAACGGATTGGACAGGGCGACGGGTGTCACACGCATGATGGAGGGACTTCTGAGCAGGGTTTCCTTTCGGAAATCGTCGCCAGTCCCCTAGAAGGAGTGCCATGAGGATCGGAATCGTCGGAGCCACCGGCCAGGTCGGCGGTGTGATGCGAGGGATTCTCGCCGAGCGGAACTTCCCCGTGGAGCAGCTCCGGCTGTTCGCCTCGGCCCGGTCCGCCGGCCGCACGCTCCCGTGGCAGGACACCGAGATCACGGTCGAGGACGCGGCGACGGCCGACTACTCGGGCCTGGACATCGTCCTCTTCTCCGCGGGCGGCGCGACCGCCAAGGAGCTGGCGCCCAAGGTCGCAGCGGCCGGCCCGGTCGTGATCGACAACTCCTCCGCCTTCCGCCGCGACCCCGAGGTCCCCCTCGTGGTCTCCGAGGTGAACCCGCACGCGGTCGCCGACCGCCCGAAGGGCATCATCGCCAACCCGAACTGCACGACGATGGCCGCCATGCCCGTGCTGCGCCCGCTGCACGCCGAGGCGGGGCTGACGGCGCTGGTCGTCGCCACGTACCAGGCGGTCTCCGGCTCCGGCCTGGCCGGCGTCGAGGAGCTGGACGAGCAGGCCCGCAAGGCCATCGAGCAGGACGCGACCAAGCTGACGCACGACGGCTCCTCGGTGGAGTTCCCCGCGCCGAACAAGTACGTCCGCCCGATCGCGTTCAACGTCCTGCCGATGGCGGGCTCCATCGTGGACGACGGCCTCAACGAGACCGACGAGGAGCAGAAGCTCCGCCACGAGAGCCGCAAGATCCTGGAGATCCCCGAGCTGAAGGTCTCCGGCACCTGCGTGCGCGTCCCGGTCTTCTCCGGCCACTCGCTCCAGGTCAACGCGCGCTTCGAGCGCCCGATCAGCCCCGAGCGGGCGACCGAGCTGCTGGCCGGCGCGCCGGGCGTGGCCCTCTCCGACGTGCCGACCCCGCTGCAGGCCGCCGGCCAGGACCCGTCCTACGTCGGCCGCATCCGCAAGGACGAGACGGTCGACAACGGCCTGGCGCTCTTCCTCTCCAACGACAACCTCCGCAAGGGCGCGGCGCTCAACGCCGTCCAGATCGCGGAGCTGGTCGCGGCCGAGCTCAAGGGCTGACCCGAGGCCGAGCTCACGGGCTGACGCCCGCACCGAGGGGTGCCCGTACGGATCTCCGTACGGGCACCCCTCGCTTTCACGGCCTGCGCACCTCGAAGTGGAAGCAGCCGTACTCGACGGCCCGTACGTGCACCAGCGCGGTCTCCGGCTCGGCGAACGCCTCGTCCAGCGCGGCGTCGAGCGCCGCTTCGGCGTCCTCGGGCAGCTCCAGCAGCCGCCCGCCCGCGATGTGCCCGGCCGCGGTGTACCGCCGCAGGACCCGCAGCGCGCCGGGACGGGTGAACGGGTAGCCCGTGGCGTCCGGGGCCGGCCCGCCGCACTCCTCCGCGTGCACGAACACCGGCCCGGCCTCGTCGTAAGCGCCCGGCTCGGCCCCGGTCGCGGCGGCCCACCGGCGCAGCGGCGCGTAGGAGACGAGCGCGACCCGCTCACCGGCCCGGACGGGCCGCAGACAGCAGCGCAGCGGACTGCCGACACAGGCGACGGGCCTGCCGTCCTCGGACGCCACGAACGGCCGCGGAGGCCGCCCGGCGTCGTCGGCGGTACGCAGTTCCTTCAGTGCGAGGGCGTCAAGGGGACGCGGCGTATACCTGCTCATGCCCCCAGCCTGCGCGCCCCGCTCCCCCACGTCCGGCGGAAAACGGACACCACACTCCCCGGCTCCGGAGCCGCCGCCACGGCGGCTCCCGGAAATACCGGTCGCCGTGGGCCCCCGGCACCGTGGAAGGATGGGCGAAACGTCCGATGCGAAGGAGATGACCGCGTGCCTGGCACGAATCTGACCCGCGAAGAGGCGCAGGAGCGGGCGCGCCTGCTGACCGTCGACGCGTACGAGATCGATCTGGATCTGAGCGGCGCGCAGGAGGGGGGCGTATTCCGGTCCGTGACCACGGTGCGTTTCGACGTGGCCGAGGACGGGGCGGATTCGTTCATCGACCTGATCGCCCCCACCGTGCACGAGGTGGTGCTCAACGGCACGGCGCTGGACGCCGCCGCGGTGTTCCAGGACTCGCGGATCGCGCTGGCGGGCCTGCGGGCCGGGCGCAACGAGCTGAAGGTCGTGGCGGACTGCGCCTACACCAACACCGGTGAGGGCCTGCACCGCTTCGTCGACCCGGTGGACCAGCAGGCGTACCTCTACACGCAGTTCGAGGTGCCGGACGCGCGCCGGGTGTTCGCCAACTTCGAGCAGCCCGACCTCAAGGCGACCTTCCGGTTCACCGTGAAGGCCCCGGAGGGCTGGACCGTGGTGTCCAACTCCCCGACGCCGGAGCCGAAGGACAACGTCTGGTCCTTCGAGCCCACGCCGCGCATTTCCAGCTACATCACCGCGCTGATCGTGGGCCCGTACCACTCCGTGCACAGCTCCTACGAGAAGGACGGGCAGCGGGTGCCGCTGGGCATCTACTGCCGGCCCTCGCTCGCCGAGTTCCTGGACGCCGAGGAGATCTTCGCGGTCACCCGGCAGGGCTTCGACTGGTTCCAGGAGAAGTTCGACTACGCGTACCCGTTCGCCAAGTACGACCAGCTCTTCGTGCCGGAGTTCAACGCCGGCGCGATGGAGAACGCCGGCGCGGTGACCATCCGCGACCAGTACGTCTTCCGGTCCAAGGTGACCGACGCCGCGTACGAGGTGCGTGCCGAGACGATCCTCCACGAGCTGGCCCACATGTGGTTCGGCGACCTGGTCACCATGGAGTGGTGGAACGACCTGTGGCTGAACGAGTCGTTCGCCACGTACACCTCCATCGCCTGCCAGGCGTACGCGCCGGGCAGCAAGTGGCCGCACTCCTGGACCACGTTCGCGAACTCCATGAAGACCTGGGCGTACCGGCAGGACCAGCTGCCGTCGACGCACCCGATCATGGCGGAGATCCGCGACCTGGACGACGTGCTGGTCAACTTCGACGGCATCACGTACGCCAAGGGCGCCAGCGTGCTCAAGCAGCTCGTGGCGTACGTCGGCATGGACGAGTTCTTCCGCGGCGTGCAGGCGTACTTCAAGCGGCACGCCTACGGCAACACCCGGCTCTCGGACCTGCTCGGCGCGCTGGAGGAGACCTCGGGCCGCGACCTGAAGACCTGGTCGAAGAAGTGGCTGCAGACCGCCGGCATCAACGTCCTCCGCCCGGAGATCGAGACGGACGCCGCGGGCAACGTCACCTCCCTCGTCATCCGCCAGGAGGCGCCCGCACTGCCCGAGGGCGCCACGGGCGAGCCGGTGCTGCGCCCGCACCGCATCGCGGTCGGCTGCTACGACCTCAAGGACGGCAGGCTGGTCCGCTCGGACCGGATCGAGCTGGACGTGGACGGCGAGCGCACCGAGGTGCCGTTCCCCGCGAACACCCCGCGCCCTGCGGTCGTCCTTCTCAACGAGGACGACCTCTCGTACGCCAAGGTCCGCCTGGACGAGGAGTCGCTGAAGACCGTCACCGCGCACCTCGGTGACTTCTCCGAGTCGCTGCCGCGCGCGCTGTGCTGGGCCTCGGCCTGGGACATGACCCGCGACGGCGAGCTGGCGACCCGCGACTACCTGGAGCTGGTGCTCGCCAACATCGGCAAGGAGTCCGACATCGGCGTGGTCCAGTCCCTCCAGCGGCAGGTCAAGCTGGCGCTGGAGCTGTACGCAGCGCCGGACTGGCGCGAGACCGGCCTCGCGAAGTGGACCGACGCCTGCCTCAAGCAGCTGCGCGCCGCCGAGTCCGGCAGCGACCACCAGCTCGCGTGGGCCCGCGCGTTCGCCGCCACGGCCCGTACGACCGCGCAGCTGGACCTGCTGCAGAACCTGCTGGACGGCACCGAGGAGATCACCGGCCTCGCCGTCGACACCGAGCTGCGCTGGGCGCTGCTGCAGCGGCTGGCCGCCACCGGCCGTGCGGACGAGAAGGCCATCGCGGCCGAGCTGGAGCGGGACCGGACCTCGGCGGGCGAGCGGTACGCCGCGACCGCCCGCGCCGCCCGCCCGACCGCCGAGGCCAAGGCCGAGGCCTGGGCATCGGTCGTGGACTCGGACAAGCTCCCGAACGCCGTGCAGGAGGCCGTCATCGGCGGCTTCGTCCAGACCGACCAGCGCGAGCTGCTGGCCCCGTACACCGGGAAGTACTTCGACGCGCTGAAGGGTGTGTGGGAGGCCCGCAGCCACGAGATGGCGCAGCAGATCGCGGTCGGGCTCTACCCCTCGCTCCAGGTCTCGCAGGAGACCCTGGACGCGACGGACGCGTGGCTGGCCTCGGCCGAGCCCAGCGCGGCCCTGCGCCGCCTGGTCACGGAGAACCGTGCCGGCATCGAGCGCGCCCTCAAGGCCCAGGCAGCGGACGCCGCGGCTGCCGCGGGCTGACAGGGGCGCTGAGCGCCCGGTTCCCCGCGCCCTGGAGGGGCGCGGGGAACTGCGCGAGCAACCGAGACGGCGGGACGGTCGCGCAGAAACGGATGGCGCCCCGGCGTCGGCGTGGTGATACCGCCCGGCGTCGGCGCGCAACCGCAGCCGTCCGCCGGGCGAGTCGTACGGAACGGCGTCAGCCGTTCACCTCGTCGAAGCGGCGGCGCAGCTCCGCGCGGCCCGCTTCGGTCAGCTCACCGTGCACGCGCATCCGCGCGAGACCGCCGTCCGGGAAGACGTCCAGCCGGATGTGGGTGGCGGTGACCCGGCGCGGCAGCGCGAACCGGTGCGGGGTGTCGGGCTGGAGCTTCGTCTTCGGCAGGATCTCGAACCAGGACGACTCGTCCTCCGGGGTGCCGTCACAGCCGTACAGCGCGGCCCAGCCCGCCGAGTTGCCCTTGAGGTACGCCGTGTCGATCTCGATCGCGCGGATCTCGCCCTGCGCGGCGAGGCGGAAGCGGACCCAGTCGTTGGTGCCCTTGACCCGGCGGCGGCGGTTCTCCCAGCCGTCGTCCATCTTGCGGGAGAGGTCGGGCTGGATGATCTGGGTGGGCGAGGAGTAGAAGCGGTCCGAGGCGTCCTCGACCGCGCCGCCGTTCAGCACCGACGCCAGGTCGATGGTGCCGAGCAGCTCCAGCCACTCGGGGTCGGCCACGACCTCGCCGTACACGCGGAAGCGGGCGATGCCGCCGTCCGGGTGCTGCTTGAGGCGGAGGTGGGTGAAGCGGCGCTCGGCGGTCACCTCGAAGCCGTTGGCGGCGTGGCCGCGCACCGGCGTGCGGGGGACGATCTCCTCCCACTTCACGTCGTCGGCGAGCAGTTCCTCCGGGCTCGGGCTGCCCGGTACGGAGGTGGCCTCGACGGTGACCTGCTGCGGGTAGTTGCCGCGGAAGTGGGCGGTGTCGACGATGACGCCGCGGATCACGCCGGGCACGGCGAGGCGGATCAGGGCCCAGTCGTGCTCGTCGTCGGTCGGGAAGGGGTGGTCACCGTCGGCGCCGCGGCGGCGCCGGGTCTCCCAGCCGTCCATGATCTTGCCCTTGTGGCCGAAGTGGTGCGGGTCGAAGACCGCGGGCTCCGGCTTCAGCAGGTTCTCGCGCTCCGCGAAGAACTCGTCGTTCGCGGCGATCACTCCGGCGCCGAAGCGGCGGTCGGCG
Organism: Streptomyces sp. Ru73; assembly: GCF_002920575.1. GTDB lineage: Bacteria > Actinomycetota > Actinomycetes > Streptomycetales > Streptomycetaceae > Streptomyces. Next base: position 21,633 of record NZ_PQSQ01000059.1, read on the forward strand.
AGGTCGACGAGCGAGGTGAAGGCGAAGTCCCCGCCGCGGTAGTCGGCGTAGGGGTCGCCACCGCCGTACGGAGCGGCGTCGTTGGCGTGCGGATCAGTGGAGGAGGCGGCCGGGGTGGTGGTCATCTCTGCCCTTCGTCGTCCGGGGGTGGGAGCGCACTCACCGGAGTGTGTGCGCACACCAACGACTTTCGCAGAGGCGTTCGGGCAGGTCTATCGAAAGTTTCTGCAGTAGTCGTGAAGTCAACCTGAAAGGTACGCGCTGACCGCGAGCGCCGGGGCGCACCCGGCCCGTACCGCTACTGCTCCGACAGCTCCGCCGCCACCTGGCGCAGCGCGGCCAGCACCCGCGCCATCCCGGGGGCATCCTCGGCGCCGCGGCGGACCGCGGCGACGACGTGGCGGCGCGGCTGGTCGGCGTGGAGCACCCGCACGGCGACCCCCGCGCCGCCGCGCTCCGGCCGCATCGCCATCCGCGGCACGAGCGCCACGCCCATCCCGGCCGCGACCATCGCCAGGATCGCCGCCCAGTCGGCCGCCGCGTGCGCCTGCTCCGGCACGAACCCGGCGTTCTCGCAGGCCGTGGTGGTGATCTGGGACCACGGCCCGCTCCGCCCGAAGATCCACGGCTCGCCCGCGAGGTCGGCCAGCCGCAGCCCCGGCTCGGCGGCCAGCGGATGACCGGCCGGCAGCGCCACGTCCAGCGGGTCGGCGAGCAGCGAGAAGCGGGCGAACTTGGGGTCGCGCGGCGTCGGCGCGTGCGCCGCGAGGGACAGCGCCAGATCCACGCTGCCCTCCGACAGCAGCTCGTACGCCTCGCCGGCCTCGGCCTCCCGCACCCGGACCACCAGCCCCGTACGCGTGCCGCGCAGCCGCTCGACGGCGGGCACCACGAGCGCGGGGATCGCCGTGGAGAACGCGCCGACCTGGATCTCGCCGGCCTCGCCCCTGAGGTAGCCGAGCAGTTCCGCGTCGGCCCGCTCCAGCTGCGCGAAGACCGCGTCGGCGTGGCGGAGGACGAGGTGGGCCGCGTCGGTCAGCCGCACCCGCCGGCCGTGGGCCTGGAGGAGGGTCACCCCGAGCTGCTTGGCGAGCCCGGTCAGCTGCTGCGAGACGGCCGAGGGCGTCATGTGCAGCGCCTCGGCGGTCGCGGTCACCGTGCCCAGCTCGCCGAGGGTGCGCAGGATCCGCAGCTTCTTGATGTCCCAGTCGGCCATGCGGGCAGCGTATGCGGTCATCGCGCGGCTTCCCGCCGCGCACCGGCGGCCGGGGCCGCGGTGCCGGGAAAGGGCATGTCCAGGACTGTCACGGTTTCCCTTCGGCGGCGCGGCGGGCACCTACCGTGGCAGTCCCGGACTCCAGCGGTCCATCGAAGATTTCTGACGACTTCCTTCAGGAAAGCTGAAAGGAGGTCGTCAGAAGGGGGCCGGGAGCCGCCCGGTGCGGGCGGCCCCGCGGGCCCCTGGCCGTCAGCCGGCGCGGGCCGCCTTGCGGGCCTCGCGGGCCGCGAGCCGCTCGTCGAACTTGCGCGCCTGATCGTCGAGGCCGCCCATGAACAGCCCCAGCTCCTCCTGCGCCCGCAGCCCTGCCGGGCCCAGGCCGCCGATCTCCAGGACCTTCAGGAAGCGCAGCACGGGCTGGATCACGTCGTCGTGGTGGATGCGCAGGTTGTAGATGCCGCCGAGCGCCATCCGGGCCGCGGCGCGCTCGAAGCCGGGCATGCCGTGGCCCGGCATCCGGAAGCCGGTCACCACGTCGCGCACGGCGCACATGGTCTGGTCGGGGGCCAGCTCGAACGCCGCGCCGAGGAGGTTGCGGTAGAAGACCATGTGGAGGTTCTCGTCCGTGGCGATCCGGGCGAGCATCCGGTCGCAGACCGGGTCGCCGGAGTGCCGCCCGGTGTTCCGGTGCGAGATGCGGGTGGCCAGCTCCTGGAAGGCCACGTACGCCACGGAGTGCAGCATGCTGTGGCTGTTGTCGGACTCGAACCCCTCCGACATGTGTGCCATGCGGAATCGTTCCAGCTGTACCGGGTCGACCGCCCGGCTGGTGAGCAGGTAGTCCCGCATCACGATGCCGTGCCGGCCCTCCTCGGCCGTCCAGCGGTGCACCCAGGTGCCCCACGCGCCGTCGCGCCCGAAGAGGGTCGCGATCTCGTGGTGGTAGCTGGGCAGGTTGTCCTCGGTGAGCAGATTCACCACCAGGGCGGTACGGCCGATGTCGGTGACCTTGGACTGCTCGGGCGCCCAGGGCTCGCCGCCCATGACGCCGTCGAAGTTCCGCCCGTCACTCCAGGGCACGTACTCGTGGGGCATCCATTCCTTGGCTGCCGCCAGATGCCGGTTCAGCTCCTTCTCGACGACCTCTTCGAGCGCGTACAGGAGCTGAGCGTCACTCCAGGCGGTCTGGCCGCGCGCTCCGTCTTGGTGGGCGGGGGCGATGGTCATACGGGGGTCTCCTGGGGACGTGGAAAACCTTACGGAACGGTAGGTTACGGCATCGTAGGTTAGGTCCGCGTCAAAGAGATCCGCCATGCCAATCGGGTGAAATACGCAAAAAACCGGACCCGGAAACAGCAAAAGGCGCCGAACGGTTCGCATGAACCGTTCGGCGCCTGGCAGTCCGTGGTGCCCGGTGAGCCCGGAAGGAAGAGGCCGGGTGTCAGCTCTTCTTGGTCTTGCGGGACTTGTCGCCCAGCATGACCAGCCCGGCGATGACCAGGAAGAGGACGATGGGCGTCGCGACGTAGAGGCCGAGCGTCTGGACGACACTCAGGCCCGGACCCGGGTCGTCGCCGTCGTCGCGGGTGAGCGCGAAAGCAGGGGACGACATCAGCAGCATCAGCGCGGTACCGGCGGTGATCGTTCCGGCGCGCAGGGCGTGGTTCTTGACCTTGTTGCTCACGTACCTCAACGTATCGGACGCCTTGGAGGCACGCGCGCTCGGGGTACCCATAGGGGGTGTCCCGCCCGGCGGGGCGCCCTAGCCGGCCCCCTCTTCCGGCACGGCCGCGAACTCCGCCATCAGCGCCCGCAGCCGCGGCGACTCCACGATCTCCTCCAGCGTCATCGGCCGGCCGTCGGGCGCGGCGATCGGCAGCCGCCAGTTCGGATACTCGTTCCACGTGCCGGGGAGGTTCTGCGGCCGCCGGTCGCCCACCGCGTCCGGCAGCCACACGCCGACCATCCTGGCCGGGGTGCGCAGCAGGAAGCGGTGCAGCGCCGCCACCGCGGCCCGCTCGTCCGCCTCCGCGTCCCCGCTCGCCGTGCCCTCCGGCAGCAGCCCGAGGCCGGCCAGCCACTCCAGCCAGGTGGCGACCTCGGCCCGGTCCGCCGCCTGCTCCTCCGCGAGGGAGCCGTCCAGCAGGCCGATGCGGTGCCGCAGCGCGGTGTGCTCGCCGGTCAGCCGGCCCGCCGTACTGGGCAGGTCGTGCGTGGTGACGGTGGCCAGGCAGCCGGCGCGCCAGCGCTCCGGCGGCAGCGGCGGCTGTCCCTCGGCGGTCCAGTCGCGCTCGAACCACAGGACGGAGGTGCCGAGGACGCCGCGCTCCTCCAGCGCCTCGCGCACCCCGTCCTCGACCGTCCCCAGGTCCTCGCCGATGACGGCGGTGCCGGCCCGCGCGGCCTCCAGCGCCAGCACGGAGAGCATCGCCTCGGCGTCGTACCGGACGTAGGCGCCCTCGGTGGGCGGCCGGCCCTCCGGGATCCACCAGAGCCGGAAGAGGCCCATCACGTGGTCGATGCGGAGCGCGCCCGCATGGCGCAGCAGGCCGCGCAGCAGCGCGCGGAAGGGCGCGTACCCGGTCTCCGCGAGCGTGTCGGGGCGCCAGGGCGGCAGGCCCCAGTCCTGGCCGCGCGAGTTGAAGGCGTCCGGCGGGGCGCCGACGGACATGCCGGCCGCGAAGGCGTCCTGGCGGGCCCAGGTGTCGGCCCCCGTGGGGTGCACGCCGACGGCGAGGTCGTGGACCAGACCCGTGCGCATGCCGGCGTCGCGCGCGGCGCGCTGCGCGGCCGCGAGCTGTTCGTCGGTGAGCCAGGCGGCCCTGCGGTGGAAGTCGACGCGGTCGGCCAGCGCGCGCCGCATCCGCTCCGTACGGGCGGAGCGGGGGTCGCGCAGCCCGTCGGGCCAGGCGCGCCAGTCCGGGCCGTGCGCCTCGGCGAGGGCGTACCAGGTGGCGTGGTCCTCCAGGTCCTGGCCCTGGGCCGCGCGGAAGGCGTCGTAGGCGGCCTGCCGGTCGCCGCTCAGCGGCACCGTCCGCAGCAGCTCCAGCGCCTCCTTCTTCAGCTCCCAGACCGCGTCCCGGTCGATCAGCGCGCCGTTCTTCAGCACGGCGTCGCGGAGCGCAGCGGCCCGTCCGGTGAGCTCGTCGGCGCGCTGCCGGTCGGCGCCGGACAGCTGTGCGTACTCGGGGACGTCCGCGATCCGCAGGTGCACGGGGTCGGGGAAGCGGCGCGAGGAGGGGCGGTACGGGGAGGGATCGGTGGGCGGTCCCGGTACGGCCGCGTGCAGCGGGTTCAGCTGCACGAAGTCCATGCCGAGCGTCCGTCCGGACCAGTCGGCCAGCCGGGCCAGGTCGCCGAGGTCGCCCATACCCCAGGAGGTCTGCGAGAGCAGGGAGTAGAGCTGGACCATGAAGCCGTGGCCGCGACCGGACACGCCGGGCATCCGGTCGGGCGCGACGACGAGGTGGGAGTGCGCGGCCCGGCCGTCGGGCGCGTGGGCGCGCAGCACGTGGACGCCGGGCGGCAGCGGGGCCGCGTGGCCGCCGGGCGTCAGACCCCAGTCGAGGGTCCGCCCGTCCTCGGTGTCCACGCACAGCGCGGTGCCGCCGGGCAGCCCGGCCAGGTCCGGCGGGCGGCCCTCGCGGCTGACGAGGGTGGGCGGGAGGAGGGCACGGGCGGGACCGTACTCGTACGCGTCCAGTGCGGCGCGTACGGCCTGCGGCGTGGAGGCGTCGATGCCGAGCGCCGCGAGCACGGCGACGACCGTGTCCTCGGGAACGTGGACGGTGCGGCCCGGCGCTGGCTCGTAGGACGTGGAGACGCCGTGCAGCCGGGCGAGCCGCGCTCGGCCCATCAGACCTCCATGGACTCCGTGCCGTAGCCGGCGGCGGCGGGCTCACTGGTGAGCGGCAGCTCGGCGGCGATGGGGGTCTCGCTGGTGAGGGGCATGCTGTCGGCGAGCGGGGGCTCGCTGGTCAGAGGGGGCTCGGAGAAGGTGAACGAGCCGGATCCGTCCAAGCCGCAGTCCGGGTCGGAGACCCCTGCCAGCAGATCCGGCTCGGTCGGTTTGGAGAGGGCGTCGAGAAGGAGCTGAGCGGACGGAGCCACGAGGGCCTCCCGTTCGTCGAGAGTAGGACACGAGGGCCCTACCCAGTGAATGCCGCCGCAGACGTATCCGGTCACTAAACGTGTTCCACCTCACACCCCCGCCTCGGTGAACGATTTGGCGGCGGAGTCGGTCGCCCACGCAGGAGATCCCGACTAAACGGACATCATAGCGAAACTCCTGCGGCATTTCCCCTGGACAGCGCTTCCCGCGCGTCCCATCGGTCACAGCGGGCAAAGGGGGGCACTTCGGTTGCCCTCGTTGACACCTCGACCCCCGAGTGGTGGGCTCACAGCCACCGGCGGCCGCCCGCACACCGACCACGCGGGGCCGGCCCGCCGGACGAGGCCGCAGACCGACGGGGACGAGGAGAGGCCGTGCGATTCCGTGGCGCCCGCGCCAGGAAACGGAACGGCGCCGGGCCCGGCGCCAGGGTGGCAGGCACGACAGCGCTGGCCGCCGCCGTCATAGGGGGACTTCTCGGCGGCGTACCGGCCGCCCAGGCCGCGCCCGACGAACCCGCCACCGGCGCCCCCGACCGGCCCGCCGACGCGGCCCCCACGCCCGCCGTCTGGCCCCGCCCGCAGTCGCTCCGGACCCTCGGCACGGCCGTACCGCTCGGCACCGCCGTCACGGTCGTCAGCCCCGAGGACACCGATCCGTATGCCGTCGAAGCCCTCCTGAAGCTGCTGCGGAGCGCCGGAGTGCGCACGGTCCACGAGGCGCGCCCCGGAGCGCCGCTGCCCTCCGACGGGCCGCTGATCCGCGTCGGGGGGCAACACGCCGCCGACGCGCTGCGCGCCCTGCACGCCCCCGCACGCGGCACGGACCTGCCCTCCGGCGGCTACCGGCTGGCCGTCGGCGAGGTCGCCGGGCGCGGCACGGTCGCCATGGAGGGCGCCGGCCCCGACGGGCTCTTCCACGCCGTGCAGACGCTGCGGCAGCTCATCACGCGGGACGCGGACGGCGGGCACCGGCTGGCCTCCGTCGCCGTACGGGACTGGCCGGGCACCGCGGTCCGCGGCACCACCGAGGGCTTCTTCGGCCGGCCCTGGTCGCAGGCCGAACGGCTGGCGCAGCTCGACTTCATGGGCCGTACGAAGCAGAACCGCTTCCTCTACGCGGCGGGCGACGACCCGTACCGGCAGGCCCGCTGGCGCGACCCCTACCCCGCTGCGCAGCGCGCCGACTTCCGCGAGCTGGCCGAGCGGGCCCGGGCCAACCACGTCACGCTGGGCTGGGCGGTCTCCCCCGGCCAGTCGATGTGCCTGTCCTCCGCCGAGGACGTACGGGCACTGCAGCGCAAGGTGGACGCCATGTGGGCGCTGGGCGTGCGCGGCTTCCAGCTCCAGTTCCAGGACGTCAGCTACAGCGAGTGGCACTGCGACGCCGACGGGGACGCCTTCGGCACCGGACCGGAGGCCGCGGCCCGCGCCCAGGCGAAGGTGGCCAACGCGCTCGCCGACCACCTCGCCGAGCGCCACCCCGGCGCCGCACCCCTGTCGCTGATGCCCACGGAGTACTACCAGGACGGCTCGACCGCGTACCGCGAGGCGCTGGCGGACGCGCTCGCCGACCGGGTGGAGGTGGCCTGGACCGGCGTCGGCGTCGTGCCCCGCACCATCACCGGCGGCGAACTGGCAAGGGCCCGTGAGGTGTTCGGGCACCGGCTGATCACGATGGACAACTACCCGGTCAACGACTACGCCCAGGACCGGATCTTCCTCGGCCCGTACACCGGGCGGGAGCCCGCCGTCGCCACCGGTTCAGCGGCGCTCCTGGCCAACGCCATGGAACAGCCCACGGCCTCCCGCATCCCGCTGTTCACCGCCGCCGACTACGCCTGGAACCCCCGCGACTACCGCCCCAAGGAGTCCTGGCGGGCGGCCATCGACGACCTGGCCGACGGCCTGGCGGACGACGGCGGCTCCCCCGCCGGCGGCCGGGCCGGCGGGGACCGCACCCGCGCCGCGCTGCACGCGCTCGCGGGCAACGCCGCCTCCTCCGTGCTGCACTCCGGCGAGTCGGGCTACCTCCGGCCGCTCATCGACCGCTTCTGGGCGGCCCGCGCCACCGCGGTCAACGGCGGCGGCGCGGCCGCCGACGAGGCATACACCAAGGCGGCCGCCGCGCTCCGCTCGGCGTTCACCACCATGAGCGAGGCCCCCGACCGGCTGACCGGCGGCCTGGCCGACGAGGTACGCCCCTGGTCCGAGCAGCTGGCCCGCTACGGCCGGGCCGGCGTGCGGGCCGTCGACATGCTGCGCGCCCAGGCCCGCGGCGACGGCGCAGCGGCGTGGCGGGCCCAGCGGGCGGCCGAGCGGCTGCGCAAGGAGATCGGCGTGCACCCCGCGACGGTCGGCAAGGGCGTGCTCGGCCCGTTCCTGGACCGGGCCCTGCGCGAGTCCGACGCCTGGACCGGCGCCGCCTCCGACGCGCCGGCCCCGCACGAGGCGGCCCACGCCACCGCGCTGACCGTGCCGTTCGGCCGGGTCCGCACGCTGTCCGCGGTCACCGCCCTCACCGACCCGTCACGGGACGCCGCGCGCGCCACGGTGGAGGCCCGGGTCCCGGGCCAGGGCTGGCGGCGCCTCGGCCGCCTCGCCGCCTCCGGCTGGACCCAGACCGCCGCGCACGGCATGCGCGCCGACGCCGTGCGCCTGCACTGGGACGAGGACGACCCGGCCCCGTCCGTGTCGTCCCTCACGCCCTGGTTCGACGACACGGCCCCGGCCGGCCTGGAGCTGTCCCGTAAGGAGGTGGACGCCGACACCGGCGGCACGGCCGCCGTCGACGTACGGCTCTTCTCCCGCCGCCCCTCCGACGTCCGCGGCCGGCTCCGGGTCGAGGCGCCCAGGGGCTTCGCCGTGCAGGCGCCCGACCGGCTCACCGCGCCGCGCGGCGGCACCGCGACCGCCCGCCTCCGGATCACCGTGCCCGCCGGCGCCCGCACCGGCACGTACGAGGTCCCGGTCTCCTTCGGGGACGAGAAGCGGACCCTGACCCTGCGGACGTTCCCGCCGACCGGCGGCAGGGACCTGGCCCGCGGCGCGCGAGCGACCTCCTCGGGCGACGAGACGGAGGACTTCCCGGCCTCGGCCGCGACGGACGGCGACCCGCGTACCCGCTGGTCCTCGCCCGCCGAGGACGGCGCCTGGCTCCAGTTCGCGCTGGACCGCCCGGTGCGGCTCGGCCGGGTGGTCCTGCACTGGCAGGACGCGTACGCGGCCCGCTACCGCGTGCAGGTCTCCTCCGACGGCCGCACCTGGCGCACGGCCGCCACGGTCCGCGACGGCGGGGGCGGCCGCGAGAGCGTCCGGATGGACGCGAAGGACGTCCGCTACGTCCGCATCCAGGGCGACGAACGGGCGACCCGCTTCGGCTACTCGCTGTGGGGGGTGGAGGCGTACGCGGTCTCCGGCCGCGGTCATGCCGACGACGGGGGCCGCCGGGGTGACGGCCGCCACCGGGACGTCCCCGCGCAGCGCGGGGACGGCGCCGGGAAGCGCGGGAACGAGCACGGCCACCCGGAGGACCACGGTCACCGGAACGGCCACGGCCACGCGCCGCGGGACTGACCGCCCGGTTGCCGGGCGCGGCCGCGTCGTGGCTGGTCGCGCAGTTCCCCGCGCCCTCGGGGGCGCGGGGAACTGCGCGAGCAACCGGCACGGCGGGACAGCCGGCCGACGGCCGAGGCCCCGCGGCGGCGGCCCGGGTGCGTTCCGGGGAACGCGAATGGCCCGGATCTACGCGGAAACCGCGTCGATACGGGCCATCGCATCCTCCGCGCCGTACGGCTGCAGATATGGCAGCCAGCGCGGGTCCCTATGCCCGGTGCCGATGATCCGCCAGGCCAGGCCGGACGGTGGCGCGGGCTGATGACGCAGCCGCCAGCCGATCTCGGCGACGTGCCGGTCGGCCTTGACGTGATTGCAGCGACGGCACGCGGCCACCACGTTCTCCCAGGTGTGCTGCCCCCCGCGGCTGCGCGGGATCACGTGGTCGACGCTGGTTGCGACGCCACCGCAGTACATGCACCGGCCGCCGTCCCGCGCGAAGAGCGCACGGCGGGTCAGGGGGACGGGACCGCGGAAGGGCACCCGTACGAAACGCTTGAGACGGACCACGCTGGGAGCAGGCAGAGCGCGGGTCGCACTGTGCATCAGGGCGCCGGAATCCTCGAGGCTGACGGCCTTCTCATTGAGGACGAGGATGAGCGCGCGGCGGAGCGGTACGACGCCGAGCGGCTCGTACGACGCGTTGAGGACCAGGACATGCGGCACGGGTGCCTCCTTGTACGCCGGCGGCGCGTGGCTCGCGCCGGGACGATCTCCCCACAGTGTCCCCCGGTGCCTGGTCGGAGCGCCACCATGACCAGGTAACGGGTCGGAGGTGTTTTCGACCACACTTCTTTACTGCCCAGCATTTCGGCCCGCGCTACTCGAACAACGGCGCGGACTGCCCGCGTTGCCCCGTTAGTGTGGTTGGTCTGCCCGATGTGCGGTACGTGCTGCTCGGGTGCTGGTGTCCCACACGGAAGGTCTTGTTGTGTACTGGTCCGCTTCTCCGGTCGCCGCCACGGCACCGGATCCGTCCTCCCTGTCCGAGGCCACGGAGAAGGCCACCGACGCCGCAGGCTGGGTGCAGCAGAACTGGCAGAGCTGGCTCGACGCCGGTCTGCGCATCATCCTGATCGTCGTCATCGCCGTGGTCCTGCGCTCGCTGGTCCGCCGTGCGATCACGAAGCTGATCGAGCGCATGAACCGCAACGCCGGGGCGTCGCGCAACAGCGCGCTCGGCGGCTTCCTGGTGAACGCCGAGCGCCGCCGGCAGCGCTCCGAGGCCATCGGCTCGGTGCTGCGCAGCGTCGCGTCCTTCGTGATCCTCGGCACAGCCGCCCTCACGGTGCTGTCCGTGCTGAACATCAACCTGGCGCCGCTGCTGGCCAGCGCCGGCGTCGCGGGCGTCGCGATCGGTTTCGGCGCGCGCAACCTCGTCACGGACTTCCTCTCCGGCGTCTTCATGATCCTGGAGGACCAGTACGGCGTCGGCGACACCATCGACGCGGGCGTCGCCTCGGGTGAGGTCATCGAGGTCGGGCTGCGGGTCACCAAGCTGCGCGGCGCCGACGGCGAGATCTGGTACGTCCGGAACGGCGAGGTCAAGCGGATAGGCAACCTCAGCCAGGGCTGGGCGACCGCCACCGTCGACGTGCAGCTGCGCGCGACCGAGGACCTGGACCGGGTGCGGGAGGTCATCACCGAGGCGGGCGAGGAGATGGCCAAGTCCGAGCCGTGGAACGAGCGCCTGTGGGAGCCGGTCGAGGTGCTCGGCCTGAGCGAGGTGCTGCTCGACACCATGACGATCACGGTGTCCGCCAAGACGATGCCCGGCAAGTCCTTCGCCGTCGAGCGCGAGCTGCGCTGGCGCATCAAGAAGGCGCTGGACGCGGCCGGCATCCGCATCGTCGGCCACGAGCCGCTGCCGGCGGAGGACGAGGAGACCCCCGACCCGTCGGGCTCCGTCGCGGCCCCGTCCGCGTTCAACAACCCCCTCTCCCCCCAGTCGGTCGCCAGCAACCCGATCACGCCCCCTGCCCAGTCCTCGTCGACCAGCCTGAACAAGTAAGGCCCGGCCCCACGGCCCCGAGGCCGCTCCGGCACCATCGGCCCGCTCCTCGCACCGGGGAGCGGGCCGATCCGTGTCCGGACCATTGACGGGGCCCGTACGAGGACCTACCTTCCAGTTGATTGGAAAGTTTCTTAACAGATCAGCGGGGCGGGTGAGCGGGATGGCCGGGACGGGCGGGACGCCGGGGACTCCTCGGGTGCTGCGGGCGATGAACGACCGGGCCGCGCTGGAACTGCTCGTGTCGCAGGGCCCGTTGACGCGGACCCGGATCGGCGAGCTGACCGGACTGTCCAAGCCCACCGCCTCGCAGCTGCTGGGCCGGCTGGAGGCGGCCGGGCTGGTGCGGACGACGGGGAACGTGACCGGGCGCCCCGGCCCCAGCGCGCAGCTGTACGAGGTGAATCCGGCGGCCGCGTACGTCGCCGCGCTCTCGGTGGACCACGGCGGCGTCACCGCCGTGGTCGCAGACATCACCGGGCGGGTGATCGGGGAAGGGCGGGCCGCCGCGGAGACCGCGCAGGACGCCGCCGGAGAGGCGCGGGGCGGCGGGAGCGCGACCGCGCGGGTGGTCACGACCGCCGTGGACGGGGCGCTGGCGAAGGCCGGGCTGGGCCGCGGCGACCTGCACGGGGCCGTCATCGGTACGCCCGGCGCGCTGGACCCGCACACCGGCGAGCTGCGGTACGCGCCGCACCTGCCCGGCTGGCACTCGCGGGCGCTGCTGGGCGAGCTGGGGGACGCGCTGGGCGTGCCGGTCGTCATCGAGAACGACGTGAACCTGGCCGCGCTGGCCGAGCAGTACGAGGGGTCGGCGCAGGACCACGACGACTTCGTCCTGGTGTGGGTCGACGAGGGCGTGGGCGCGGCGATCGTCCTCGGGGGCACGCTGCTGCGCGGTGCCACCGGCGGGGCCGGGGAGATCGGGTACATGCCGCTGCCGGGCGCGCCGCTCGCGCGGGGCGGCCCGGACGCGGCGGCCGCTCCGGACGCGGGCGGCGGCTTCCAGAGCCTGGTCGGGCAGCCCGCTGTCCTCGGCATCGCCCGCGGGCTGGGGCTGGATCCGGCCGATGTCACCGAGGCGCTCGCGGACCGGCGCGTCGTGGACGAGGTGGCGCGCCGGCTGGCGACCGGCCTGGCGGCCGTGGTCGCGGTGGTCGATCCCGAGCTGGTGGTGCTCTCCGGCGTCGTCGCGCAGGCGGGCGGCGAGCGGCTGCGGGTCCGGGTCGAGGAGGAGCTGACCGGGCTGGCGCTCCCCCGTCCGCAGCTGCGGATCAGTGACATCGAGGGCGACCCGATCCTGACGGGCGCGCTGCGGACGGCCCTCGTGCAGGCGCGGGACGCCGTCTTCGACACGGCCTGACCCGGCGCCGCAGGCGGTATCCCCGTACGTCCTCCCCTCGGTCTCCCCTCGGTCCCCTCTCGGGAAGGGTCTGTCATGCACTCACCAAAACGCTCGCCCCGCCGGGCCCTGCGCGGCGCCGCGGCCGCCGCCGCCCTGCTGCTGGCCGCCGGCTGCGCCAATCCGGGCGTCGGCAGCGACCGGGACGATCCGGCCAAGCCGGTCACGCTGAAGTTCTGGCACGGCTGGTCGGCGCCGGGCGAAGTGAAGGCGATCGACGCGTCGCTCCGCCGCTTCGAGGAACTGCACCCCAACATCCACGTCGTGGCGACCGGGAACGTCTCCGACGAGACGACCAACCAGGCGCTCCGGGCGGGCGGTTCGGACGCGCCGGACGTGGTCTCGTCCTTCACCACCAACAACGTCGGTCAGTACTGCGATTCGGGGATGTGGGCGGACCTCGACCCGTTCATGGCCCGCAGCCACCTGCAGAAGACGAAGGTCTTCCCCAAGACGCTGCTGGAGTACAGCAGTTACGAGGGAAAGCAGTGCGCGCTGCCGCTGCTCGCCGACGCGTACGGGATGTACTACAACAAGGACGCGTTCGCCGAGGCCGGCATCGCGCGGCCGCCGCGCACCATGTCGGAGCTGGTGCGGGACGCGAAGAAGCTGACGAAGCGGACCCGGAACGGCGGGTACGAGCGGGTCGGGTTCATGCCCAACTTCCGCATGTACCAGAACAGTCCGGACCGGCTGCTCGCCCAGTGGGGCCCGACGTACTTCGACGGCAGGGGGAACTCCCGGCTCGCGGCGGAGAAGGCGATGCCGGAGTTCTTCCGGACCACGGACGCGCTGATGAAGGCCCAGGGCGGGTATGCGGACCTGGAGAAGTTCCGTACGACGTTCGGCGACGAGATGTCGTCGCAGAACGCCTTCCTCACCGGCAAGCTCGCCATGCACATGGACGGTGAGTGGCGGGGCCTGATGCTGGACGAGGCGAAGGCCAAGTTCCGGTGGGGCACGGCGCCGCTCCCGGTCCCGGACGACCGGCCGGAGACGTACGGGCGCGGCTACCTGACCGGCACGGTGGTGGGCATCGCGCACAGCAGCCGGCACCAGAACGCGGCCTGGGAGCTGGTGAGGTTCCTGACGGCGGACACAAAACAGGTGGTGCGGTTCGCCAACGCCATCCACAACGTGCCGTCGACGAAAGCGGCGCTGAAATCCCCCGACCTGGACGCGGACCGTTCGTTCCGCACGTTCCTCGACATCGCGCGGAACCCCTACAGCACGGCGCTGCCGCCCTCGACCAACGGCGGGCAGTACGTGGTCTCGCTGCGGGACTTCGCCTACGACGTGGAGGCGGGGAAGGTGCCCGACCTCCATACCGGGCTGCGCGACCTCGATGCCCGGATCGACGCCGACACCCTCCAGTCCAAGAGCTGAGGACGCTGCCATGGCCCTCTCCGTCGCGCCCGCACTCCGGCGCAAGCACCGCCGTACCCGGCTCCGTACGCTCGGCTTCCTCTCGCCGTGGCTGGTCGGCTTCTCGGTCTTCTTCGCGTATCCGCTGCTCGCGACCGTCTACTTCTCCTTCATGCACTACAACCAGATCAAGGAGCCCACGTTCGTCGGGCTGCGGAACTGGACGTACGTGCTGACGCAGATGCCGCTCTTCGGGCCCGCGCTGTGGAACACCCTCTGGCTCGTCGTCGTGATGGTCGCGCTGCGGGTGGTCTTCGGCCTCGGCATCGGCCTGCTGGTCACGAAGATCAAGACCGGCGTCGGGCTGTTCCGTACGGCGTTCTACGTGCCGTACCTGGCCCCGCCGGTCGCCGCGACCGTCGCCTTCGTCTTCCTCCTCAGCCCCGGCAGCGGCCCCGTGAACGAGGTCCTGTCGGCGCTCGGCATCGACTCGCCGCCGACCTGGTTCAACGATCCGGCGTGGGCCAAGCCGTCGCTGGTGATGCTGTCCCTGTGGGGCATCGGTGACCTGATGGTCATCTTCATGGCCGCGCTGCTGGACGTGCCGAAGGAGCAGTACGAGGCGGCGGAGCTGGACGGGGCCGGCGCCTGGGCGCGGTTCCGGTACGTCACCTGGCCGTCGATCACCCCGATCGTGATGTTCGCGGTGGTGACCGGTGTCGTACAGACGATGCAGTACTACACACAGGCGCTGGTCGCCGGGAAGCTCGCCTCCGGCGTCTCCGTCGGCCCCGGCACCGTCATCCAGCCCGGCTACCCGGACCACGCCACGCTCACGGTGCCGCAGCTCGTGTACTCGCTGGGCTTCCAGAACTTCAACACCGGCGCCGCGTGCGTGCTCTCGCTCGTGCTCTTCGCGATCGCGATGGCCGTCACCACGCTGCTGATGCGCAAGCGCGCCGGCCTGCTCTCGGCGGAGGACTGACCGATGACCACTACTGTGCTGAGAGCGGCGGACGTCCGTACCGGGAGCAGCGGCGGGCCGGCCGTACGGGCGGTGCGCCGCAAGCGGGTGCTGCACTGGATCGCGGTGCACTCCCTCGCGGTCGCCGCCGCGCTCTTCTTCGTCCTCCCCTTCGTCTTCGTCTTCCTGACGTCGGTGATGAGCGACGGGCAGGCGATGAGCGGGGAGCTGTGGCCGCACGCCTGGCACTGGGAGAACTACGCGCAGGTGTTCCGCACGCCGGGCTTCCTCGACTGGTGGCGCAACTCGCTGATGTACGCGGTGCTGGGCACGGCCCTCACGGTGTGCTCCTCCGTGCCGGTCGCCTACGCGCTGGCCAAGTTCCGCTTCCGCGGGCGGCGCACCGCGATGCTGCTGGTGATCTCCACGATGATGCTGCCGCCGCAGGTCGTCGTGGTGCCGATGTACCTGGTGTGGGCCCAGCAGTTCCACCTGTCGGGCTCGCTGTGGCCACTGATCATCCCGATGGCGTTCGGGGACGCGTACTCCATCTTCCTGCTGCGGCAGTTCCTGCTGACGATTCCGAAGGAGTACCTGGAGTCGGCGCGCGTGGACGGCTGCGGGGAACTGCGGACGCTGCTGCGGATCGTGGTGCCGATGGCGAAGCCCGGTATTGCGGCCGTCGCCCTCTTCCAGTTCTTCTACTGCTGGAACGACTACTTCGGGCCGCAGATCTACGCCGCGCAGAACCCGGGCGCCTGGACGCTGTCGTACGGCCTGGAGACGTTCAAGAGCGCCCACATGGTCAACTGGAACCTCACCATGGCGGCCACGCTGCTGGTCATGGCTCCGGTGATCGTCGTTTTCTTCTTCGCACAGAAGGCCTTCGTGGAAGGCGTCACTCTCACAGGAGTCAAGGGCTGATGCACGGATGAAGCTTGCAGTGGTCGGCGGGGGATCGACCTACACCCCCGAACTCATCGACGGCTTCGCACGGTTGCGGGACGTACTGCCGGTGGACGAGCTGGTGCTGGTCGACCCGGCGGCCGACCGGCTGGAGCTGGTGGGCGGGCTGGCCCGGCGGATCTTCGCCCGGCAGGGCCACCCGGGCCGGATCACCTGGACGGCGGACCTGGACGCCGGGGTGGACGGTGCCGACGCCGTCCTGCTCCAGCTGCGGGTCGGCGGGCAGGCGGCACGCAACCAGGACGAGACCTGGCCGCTGGAGTGCGGCTGCGTGGGCCAGGAGACGACGGGCGCGGGCGGGCTCGCCAAGGCGCTGCGCACCGTACCGGTGGTACTGGACATCGCCGAGCGGGTGCGCCGCCGCAACCCGGACGCCTGGATCGTGGACTTCACCAACCCGGTCGGCATCGTGACGCGCGCGCTGCTGACCGCCGGGCACCGGGCCGTCGGGCTGTGCAACGTGGCGATCGGGTTCCAGCGGAAGTTCGCCCGGCTGCTGGACGTGGCACCGGAGGACGTCCAGCTCGAACACGTCGGCCTGAACCACCTGACCTGGGAGCGCGCCGTCCGGGTCGGCGGCGAGGACGTGCTGCCGAAGCTGATCGCCGAGCACGGCGACGCGATCGCCGCCGACCTGCACATGCCGCGCACGCTGGTCGAACGGCTGGGCCTGGTCCCCTCGTACTACCTGCGCTACTACTACCAGCACGACGAGGTCGTGCGGGAGCTGCGCACCAAGCCCTCGCGGGCCGCCGAGGTCGCGGCGATGGAGAAGGAACTGCTGCGGATGTACGGCGATCCGGCGCTGGACGAGAAGCCGGAGCTGCTGGGCAAGCGGGGCGGCGCCTTCTACTCGGAGGCGGCGGTCGCGCTCACCTCCTCCCTGCTGAACGACACGGGCGACGTACAGGTGGTGAACGCGCTGAACAACGGCACGCTGCCGTTCCTGCCGGACGACGCGGTGATCGAGGTGCCGGCCACGGTGGGCGCCCACGGCGCGACGCCGGTGCCCGTGCGCCCGCTGGAGCCGCTGTACGCGGGGCTCGTCGCGAACGTCACGGCGTACGAGCACCTGGCGCTGGAGGCGGCGCTGAAGGGCGGCCGGGACCGGGTCTTCGACGCGCTGCTCGCCCACCCCCTGATCGGCCAGATCGCGTACGCGGAGCGGCTGACCGACGAGCTGCTCGCGCACAACCGGGAGCACCTGGCGTGGGCCTGAGCGGGAACGGCGGGCCCGCCGTCCTGGCCGTCGACGCCGGGAACAGCAAGACCGACGTGGCGGTGGTCGGCGCGGACGGCAGCGTGCTGGGTGCCGTACGCGGCGGCGGGTTCCGGCCCCCGGCGGTGGGCGCCGCGCGGGCGGTGGCGGGGCTCGCCGCGCTGGTCGACGAGGCGCTGGCGCGCGCGGGCACCGGCCGGGTCGCGCACCTGTCCGCCTGCCTGGCCAACGCCGACCTGCCGGTGGAGGAGGAGCGGCTGACCGAGCTGCTGACGGCGCGCGGCTGGGCGGACACGGTGACCGTCGCCAACGACACCTTCGCGCTGCTGCGGGCCGGGCTGCCGGACGGCGGCCCGCACACCGGCGTCGCGGTGGTCTGCGGCGCCGGCATCAACTGCTCGGGCCTCGGACCCGGCGGCCGTACCGCCCGCTTCCCGGCCATCGGGCGGATCTCCGGGGACTGGGGCGGCGGCGGGCACCTCGCGGAGGAGGCGCTGTGGTGGGCGGCCCGCGCCGACGACGGCCGGGGCGCCCCCAGCGCCCTCGCGGACCGGCTGCCGGCGCACTTCGGGCTGCCGGCGATGCCGGCGCTCATCGAGGCGCTGCACCTGGGCGGGATACCGGCCGGGCGCCGTCACGAACTGGTGCCGGTGCTGTTCGCGGTGGCCGCGGAGGGGGACGAGGTGGCGCGGGCGATCGTGGCGCGGCAGGCCGAGGAGGTCGTCCTCATGGCCGCCGTCGCGCTGCGCCGCCTGGGCCTGCTGGACGAGCCGGTGCCGGTGGTGCTGGGCGGCGGGGTGCTGGCCGCGCGCCATCCGGTGCTGCACGACGCGGTGGTCGCGCTGCTCGCCGAGCGCGCCCCGAAGGCGGTGCCGCGGGTGGTCACCGCTCCCCCGGTGCTGGGCGCCGCCCTGCTGGCCCTGGACACCACGGGCGCTCCGGCGGCCGCGTACGCCCGGCTGCGCGCCCACTACGCCGGGACGCCGTAGCCGGTACGGGCGCGGCCCGCGGGCGGCACGTCCGGCGCGGCGGTCACGCCCGCTCGTCGGGGGCGGGCACGTACCGGACCAGGACCGCGCGGGCCACGTCCGCGGGCGGGCGTCCCTGGGACTCCGCCATGGCCCGCAGCAGCGCGGCAGCGTCCTGCGTCGAGAGGTGCCGCACCGCGGCCAGGACGCCGATGGCGGTGTTGATGTCGTCGGCGTCCGCCGTGGCCCGCAGCCGCTCGGCGATCTCGGTGTCCAGGTCGGCGAGGAGCACCACGGCGGCGATCTCCGCGAACGTCTCCGCGTCGGCCGGCGGGCCGGCGGCGGCGGTGCCCTCACCCGTGCGGTAGAGGGTGAGGGTGCCGAGCGTGGCGGAGGCGGTGCGCAGCGGGTACGCGAAGACCGCCGTGATCCCGGCGCGGCACGCGGTGTCGGTGAACAGGGGCCACGGGGCGCCGTTTTCGGACACTTCCGGCACCAGGACGGGCCGGCCCGTGTCGAACGCGGTGCGGGACGGGCCCTCGCCGGTGACCCACTGCGCCTCCTCGGCGCGCTGCGCCACGGGCGAGCTGACGGCGAGCTGGTACTGCCAGCTGCCCGGGCCGTGCAGCGTGACCGCTGCGGCGTCGACCGTGGGCAGCTCCCGCACCGCGGCGGCGCACACGGCCTCGGCGCAGCCCCCGAAGGTGCCCCGGCGGGCGGTGTGGACGATCCGGTGCCACAGCGCGTCCCGGCGGGCGAGCCCGTCCCGCGGCGGGGCGGGCGAGGGGCGACCGGCCGCGGCGGCGCGCTCGTGGCGCGCCATGGCCAGCATGGCGCGGCGCAGCACCGCCGCCGGCTGCCGCACGCCGTCGCGCGGGTCGGCCCCGTCGGCCCCGCGGAGGGCGTCGTACGCCGCCGTGATGTCCTCGACGTGGTGCAGCGCGCCGACGACGAGCCCGTCGCCCGCGGTCAGCGGGGAGTTGACCGGGGCCCACGTCTTGTAGCGGAACGCGCCGGGCCGGCCGGTGTCGGGGATGTCGTAGCGCTGTACGCCCATCTCGTCCGGCGTGCTGCGCCGCAGCACCCGCTCCAGCGAGGCCCCGAGGTTGCGCACGCCGTCGGCGGTGGCGTCCGCCGGGTTGTCCGGGAAGGCGTCGAACATGAACGAGCCCAGCAGCTCCTCGCGCGACCGCCCGGTGGCGCGCAGGTACGCGGGGTTGACGCCACGGATGTGCAGGTCCGTGTCGAGCAGGACGTACGGGGCCGCTGTCGCTTCGAAGAGCTGACTTTCCGCCATGGCCCGCAGCGCCTCGTGCACGGGATTTCACCTCGTTCGGTAGCCGACGGTCGCGGGGAGGCGCTCCCCAGGCTAGGACACATGTCCGGGGACCGGTCGGGCGAACGGGTCAGTCGTCCAGCGGCAGCGCCAGGTCCCGTACGTGCCCGGCGAGCAGCTTCACCGCCGCGTCCACCGCGGCGTGCTGATCCCGGTCCCGGATCGCCTCCACCAGGACGTGGTGCGGGTCGGTGGGGGCCGCGGTCGCGGTGTCCAGGCAGGCGGCGCGGCGCAGCTCGGCGCGGAGTGCCGCGCTCAGCGAGCGGTAGATGTCGGCCAGTACGGGATTGGCGCTCGCCTCGGCGACCAGGACGTGGAAGTCGGCGTCGGCGGCGGTGAACGCCTCGTCGTCGTGGGCCGCGAGCGCCGCCCGGCGCCGGGCCAGCGCGGTCTCGATCGCGGTGAGCTGGGCGTCCGTGCGGTGCCGTGCCGCCTGCCGGGCCGCGATCACGTCCAGGCCCTGGCGGACCTGGGTGACATGGGTCAGCTCGGCGCGCTCCAGGCGGCGGCGGAGCGCCACCGCGCTGTCGTCGTCGGAGACGACGAACGTGCCGTCGCCCTGCCGGGTCTCCAGCAGCCCCGCGTGCACCAGGGCGCGGATCGCCTCCCGTACCGAGGCCCGGCTCACCTGGAGCGTCTCGGACAGGGCGCTCTCCGGCGGGATGCGGCTG
Organism: Streptomyces sp. Ru73; assembly: GCF_002920575.1. GTDB lineage: Bacteria > Actinomycetota > Actinomycetes > Streptomycetales > Streptomycetaceae > Streptomyces. Next base: position 41,479 of record NZ_PQSQ01000059.1, read on the forward strand.
CCCACGGGCCAGACGCCCTTGAGGATCTGTTCCCTGATCTCGTCGGTCGCGGTCTCCACCAGCGACACCCTGCGCACCGTCCGCACCGCACCGCTCCATTTCCCAGGTCACCTGACGTCAGGCAACTCTAGTCAGCCCGGTCCGCGGCGGCTGCCCCTTCGCCGAAGCCGGGGAACCGAACACCGTTCGTATGCGTCAGGAGGGCACAGGGGGGACCGACGGGCGACGGCGGCGCGGGAGCCGGGGGCCGGGGGCCGGCCTCGAACGAGATCGCGATCCGAACAAGATCCAGGCAATACCTGTGTGGTCACCGGCCCCTGCGGCCATACTGCTGGCCGTGCACCCCTGTCCGCGGCGCGGGCCGCGGGGCGCACGGCCAGCGACCGAGGGGGAGGTTCCGTGTCATACCCGCCGACCGGCAGCGCGGCACCGCCCGCGCCCGCGCCGGCCCCTGAGCCGGAGCCGGCGACCACCGCGGCGCCGCCGTCCGCCGTGCCGCCGCCCTCCGGTGAGGGCGCCGTGTGGGCCGAGGGGCTGCGCCGGCTGCGCGCGGCGGCGACCACCGAGCCGGGCCGGCTGCGGGTCATCGGCGCCGTACTGGCCGCACTGGTCGTGCTGTTCGGCGCGCTGACCGCCTGGCAGGTGACGGACCGTTCCGCCGCGGCGGCCGACGTCCTGGAGAGCAGCCAGCCGCTGAGCCGGGACGCGGCCGACATCTACCGCTCGCTGGCGGACGCCGACACCACGGCGGCGGGCGGCTTCCTGGCCGGTGCCGCGGAGAGCCCGGCGTCCCGCAAGCGCTACACCGACGACATCGCCACCGCGGCGAAGCTGCTGGTCCGCGCCTCCGCCAACTCCCAGGGCTCGCAGACGGCCCGCGAGCAGATCGAGCGGCTGAACGACGCCCTGCCGCGGTACACGGGCCTGGTGGAGACGGCACGGATGTACAACCGCCAGGGCCTGCCGGTGGGCGGGGCCTACCTGCAGTACGCCAACGACCGGATGCGCACCCAGCTGCTGCCGGCGGCCCGCAAGCTGTACGACACCGAGACCGGCCGGCTCGGCGCCGACCACGACGACGCCACCGCCCGGCCGTGGGTGGCGCTGGCCTCCGGGGTGCTGGCGATCGGCGCCCTCGGCTGGGCGCAGCGCCGCACCTACCTGCGCACGAACCGGGTGTTCAACCGCGGCCTGCTGATCGCCACGGCCGCCTCGTCGCTGGTGCTGCTGTGGACGGTGGCCGGGCACACGGTCGCCCGCGCCGACCTCGACGCCTCCATGGCGCACGGCGCCGACTCGCTGCGGGTGCTGAACGAGGCGCGCATCGCGACGCTCCAGGCGCGCGGCGACGAGAACCTGATGCTGGTCTCGCGCGGCGGCAAGGTCACTTCCGGCCAGCGGGACTTCTACGAGGTGGAGTACGCGGCCGGCATGCGGGAGCTGGCGGGCCCGGGGCAGGGCGCCGGGGCACCGGCCGGCGGCAAGCTGCGCGAGGCGCTGGCCCTGGCGGACGACGAGGCCGGCCGCGCGCCGGTGCGGGAAGCGCTGAAGAACGTACGCGAGTGGCAGTCCCGGCACGCCGAGGCACGTGCGGCCAGCGACCGCGGCGACTACGAGGGCGCGCTGGCGAAGGTGATCGGCACGGACCGGCCCACCAGGGAGTCCTTCGACAAGGTGGACGCGGCGCTGCAGCAGGCGCTCCGGCACGAGCAGGACGAGTTCCAGGAGGCGGCGCGCGGCGGCCGGCGCGCGCTGAGCGGTCTGGCGGCGGGCGCCGCCGTACTGGCCGTGCTGGCCGCGGCGGGTGCGGTGCTGGGCATCGGCCGCAGGCTGTCGGAGTACCGGTGACGAGGGCGGTGAGGAGCATGCGCGCGCGATGGGCGGACCTCGGGTCGGCGCTGGCCCCGGTGGCCGCCGGCATGGGCGTGATGGCGGCCGCCGCCGCGGTTCTGGTGCCGGTGCTCAGCGGCGGGCCCGCCGTGCCGGAAGCGCCGCGGGTCCCGGCGGCGCCCCGTACGGCCGCCGCCTCGCCCGCCGCCACCGGATGCACGGAGGCGAACGCCGCGGAGAGCCTGCGCCCCTCCGCCGCCGACGGCCCCGCGGTGCGCCGGATCAAGAAGGCGGGCCGGCTGGTGGTCGGCGTCGACCAGAACAGCTACCGCTGGGGCTACCGCAACCCGGACAACCCGAAGAACCTCATCGGCTTCGACATCGACCTGGCGAAGGCCATCGCCAAGGACATCCTCGGGCCGCACCCGCACATCGTGTACCGCGCCATCCCCACCAACCAGCGCATCGACGCCGTACGGCAGCGCAAGGTGGACATGGTGGTGCGCACCATGACGATCAACTGCGACCGCAAGCGGCAAGTGGCCTTCTCCACCGCCTACTTCAAGGCGGGCCAGCAGGTGCTCGCGCCCAAGAGGTCGTCGATCGACGCGTTCGACGACTCGCTGCGGGGAAAGAAGATCTGCACGGCGGCAGGATCGACGGGCGAGCAGCAGCTGAAGCGGGAGGACCACGGCGCGACGGTCATGACCGTGCCCAACCAGCTCGACTGCCTGGTCCGGCTCCAGCTGGGCGAGGCCGACGCCGTGGTGACCGACAGCGCGCTGGCCGCCGGCCAGGCGGCGCAGGACCCGGCCGTCGAGCTCAAGGGCGAGCCGTTCAGCACCGACCTGTACGGCGTGGCGATGAACAAGGAGGACGAGGACCTGGTGCGGCGGGTGAACAAGGTGCTGGAGGACTACCGCAGCGGCGGTGCCGACAGCCCGTGGACGACCGCGTACGACAAGTGGCTCAAGGCCGACCTGCCGGGCGTCTCCGGCCCGCCGGCCCCGCAGTACAGCGACTGACCGGCCCGGCCGGACGCCCCGCGCCCGGCCGTCAGCAGCGCACCGCACGCACTCTGGAGAGGTGATCGATGGGGGTCCCTGGACCCGCCCCGGCCATGAGCCGCGACGAGGTGGACCGTGCCCTCGGCAGGCTCGACGCCGAGCACGAAGCGATCGAGACCTCGCTGCTGGCGCTGCAGGACCACGCGGGCCGCCGCCTCCTGGAGGGCGCCGAGCTGACCGGCGTCACCAAGGACCGCTGGGCGACGGCCGAGCGGCAGATCACGGCGCTCTGGGCGCACTTCGAGGCGTACTCGGCGGCCCTGGAGTCCGCCCGCGCGCTGCGTGCCCGCCGCCGCTGGCCCTCCCAGGAGGACCTGGCCACCCTGTCCGACATGCTGCGCGGCAACGGCATCACCGTCTCCGGCGGCTCGGCCGCCGGCAGCCCCGGCCGGCTCAGCGAACAGCTCAGCCTCGAGACGCTGGTCGACCGGATGAACGGCCTGTACGCGCGGGCCCTGGACGTCATCGTCAGCGCCGACTCCGTATGGACCGCGCTGCCGGCCCGGATCGACCTGCTCGCCGCCGAACTGCGTCGCACCCGCTCCCTCGCGCACTCCGTCGGCGTCCGCCCCGGCGAGCACCCCTCCGGCGACGACCTGGAGCGGATCACGCACGAACTGACGCAGCTGCGCGCCGAGGTGCTCACCGACCCGCTCGCCTTCTGGGTGCCGGCCGCCGACGCCAGCTCCGCGCCCGGCGGCGGCCGCCCCGACACCGACCGGTACGACCGGGCCGCGCGCGCCCTGGAGGACGTGCGGCGCGAGATCGAGGCGGTGCTCGCCGTGCGGCAGGACGCCGAGCAGCGGCTGATGCACCTGCGCGACCTGCTCTCGCGCGCCGACCGCACGCTCACCGAGGCCCGGCAGGCACGCGGCGAGGTGCTCGCGAAGATCGCCGCCTCCGAGGTGCCGGCCGTCTCGGGCCCGTCGGCCGCGCTGCACGAACAGCTCGCCACCGCCGCCGAGTACCGCAGACGCGCCCAGTGGCACCTGCTGTCGCCGCTGCTGGACAGCCTGGAGGAGCGCGCCGAGGAGGAACTGCTGCGCGCCCGCGAGTCGTTGACCGCGGTGACCGCGCCGCTGGCCGTACGCGCCGAGCTGCGCGGCCGGCTCGACGCGTACAAGGCCAAGGTGGCGCGGCACGGCCTGGCCGAGGACCCGCTGCTGATCGAGCGGTACGACATCGCCCGCCGCATGCTGTGGAGCGCGCCCTGCGACCTGCGCGCCGCCGAGCACGCGGTGCTGCGCTACCAGCAGGCGGCGGCCGAGGCGCTGGCGGCCGGTCGCGCCGAGCGCGAGGGGGAGGCATGACCGGCGAAGCGAACACCGACTGCCAGCGGCCGGAGTGCGCCGGCCGTTACGAGGACGTCGGCGGCGGCGAACTGTACTGCGACACCTGCGGCATGGCGCCCGTCGTCTCGCCGACCGGCATGGTGGCCTCGCCGCCGACCGGCGTGGCGGGCCCGGCCCGCGCCTCGGCCGGCTCCGGCCCCTCGCAGCGCTCCGGCAGCGCCCGCGGCTCGTCCTCGTCCCGGTCCTCGTCCCGCTCGTCCGGCTCCCGGCGCTCGGTCTCCGGGCGCCTCGCCGGCGCGCTGTCCGGGCAGTCGACGCAGTCGGTGTCCGTGCGCAGCGCCAGTTCGGGCCAGGGCTCGGCGTCCGGTTCGGGCGCGGGGCGCGGGCGGCTGGGCGCCGGCCTGGTGGCGGTGCCGGACGTGCCGCGGCCCGACCCGCGCACGGTCGTGCTGGAGAATCCCGAGGTGCCCGAGCGCAAGCGGTTCTGCAGCCGCAGCGACTGCGGCGCGCCGGTGGGCCGGGCCCGCAGCGGACGCCCGGGCCGTACCGAGGGCTTCTGCACCAAGTGCGGCCACCCGTACAGCTTCGTGCCGAAGCTGCGGGCCGGTGACGTCGTGCACGGCCAGTACGAGGTCGTGGGCTGCCTGGCGCACGGCGGGCTGGGCTGGATCTATCTCGCGGTGGACCGCGCGGTCTCCGACCGGTGGGTGGTGCTCAAGGGCCTGCTGGACACCGGTGACGAGGACGCGCTCGCGGTCGCGGTCTCCGAGCGCCGCTTCCTCGCCGAGATCGAGCACTCCAACATCGTCCGCATCTACAACTTCGTCGAGCACCTCGACCCGGTGACCGGCAGCCTCGACGGCTACATCGTCATGGAGTACGTCGGCGGCAAGTCCCTGAAGGAGATCGCCAACGAGCGGCGCACGCCCCAGGGCCGGCGCGACCCGCTGCCGGTGGAGCAGGCCTGCGCGTACGGCATCGAGGCGCTGGAGGCCCTCGGCCACCTGCACAGCCGCAACCTGCTCTACTGCGACTTCAAGGTCGACAACGCCATCCAGCAGCACGACCAGCTCAAGCTGATCGACATGGGCGCGGTCCGCAGGATGGACGACCACGAGAGCGCGGTCTACGGCACGGTCGGCTACCAGGCGCCCGAGATCGCCGAGGTCGGCCCGTCCGTCGCCTCCGACCTCTACACCGTCGCGCGCACCCTCGCCGTCCTCACCTTCGACTTCCAGGGCTACACCAACGTCTTCGCCGACTCGCTGCCCGACCCCGAGCACATCGACGTCTTCCGCCGGTACGAGTCCTTCTACCGGCTGCTGGTCCGGGCCACCGACCCCGACCCGGCGCGCCGTTTCTCCTCCGCCGAGGAGATGGCCGAGCAGCTGACCGGCGTGCTGCGCGAGGTCGTGGCGCTGCAGACCGGCGAGCAGCGGCCCGCGCTGTCCCAGCTGTTCGGGCCGGAGCTGCGGGTGGTCGACACCGAGCTGATGCCGGCCGTCGCCGGGGACACCTCGCTGCTGGGCCGGCGGACCGCGCCGCCCCGCCGCCGGTTCCGGCGCCGGCAGCCGGCCGCGGCGCTGCCGGGCCGGGGCCCGTCGGCCGGGCTCGTGGGCGCGGCCCCGGCCACGCCGTCGGTCCCGGCCCAGGTGTCGTACGAGATCTCCCCGCTGCCCGGCTACGGCGGCCCGGCCCCCGTGCTGCGCACCCTGGACACCGCGGCCACCGTGCTGGCGCTCCCCGCGCCGCGGGTGGACCCCGGCGACCCGAACGCCGGCTTCCTCGCCGGCCTGCTGGCCGCTGCCCCCGCCGAACTGCTCGCCGCGCTGCGCTCCGCGCCCGCCGACTCCCTGGAGGTCCGGCTGCGCGACCTGCGGGCCCGGCTGGAGATGGGCGACGGGGACGGGGCCCGGCGGGTGCTGCGGGAGATCGAGACGGACCCGCTGGCCGAGTGGGCGACGGACTGGCGGGTGGTCTGGAACCGCGGCCTGGTGGCCCTGGCCAACGGCGACAAGGAGACCGCGGCGCTCTCCTTCGACGCGGTGTACGACGCGTTCCCCGGCGAGCCGGCGCCCAAGCTGGCGCTGGGCGTCTGCGCCGAGGTGCTGGGCCAGCTGGACAACGCGGCCGAGTACTACCACCTGGTGTGGACCACCGACCACAGTTACGTCAGCGCGGCGTTCGGGCTGGCCCGGGTGCGGCTCGCGGCCGGTGACCGGGCGGGCGCGGTACGGGCCCTGGAGGCCGTCCCGGAGTCCTCGATCCACTTCACCGCGGCCCGGATCGCCGCGGTGCGGGCCCGGCTGCGGCAGCGCCCGGCCGGCCAGCCGCTGCTGGCCGACCTGCGGGCCGCCGCCGGGGAGATCGAGCGGCTCGCGGACTTCGGGCTGGACGCGCAGCGCCGCGAGACGCTGACGACGGAAGTGCTGGGCTGCGCCCTGGACTGGGTGCTGTCCGGACGTGCCGGGGAGCCGGTGCCGGACGACGGCCCGGACGCGGCGCGGCCCGACGGCGGCCGGGCCACGCTGCTCGGCTGCGCGCTGGACGAGCGCGGGCTGCGCTTCGGCCTGGAGCGGTCCTACCGGCTGCTCGCCAGGCTGGCCCAGCGCGGTGATGAGAGGATCGAACTGGTGGAGCGGGCCAACCGCTTCCGCCCCAGGACGTGGGTGTGAGATGGCAGTGACAGGTCCTTCCCGGTGCCCGGGCTGTGGAGAGCCCCTGGAGCCGGGGGACAACTTCTGCGGCGTGTGCGGAGCCGATCTCTCCGCCACGGCGGACGCGCACGCGGCCGGGGACCACCCGACGCTCGCGCTCTCCCCCCGGGGCGAGGTGCCCGCCGGGCAGCCCGGCGGCGCGTACGGCGATCCGGGGCCCGCGCGCCCCGACGAGCCGTACCGGACCGACGAGGCGTACCGGACCGACGAGGCGTACCGGGCCGCGCCGCCGCCCGCGCCGGAAACCCGGCTGCCGGACCCCGGCCCCGCACCGGCGGCACCCGCACCGGCGGCACCGGCGCCGTCGCCCGCCGCGGCCGGCGAAGCGCCCGCCGACCCACGCACAGACTTCGCCGCCGGGACGTGCGTGGCCTGCCGGGCCGGCACCGTCGACCAGGACGGCTACTGCGAGCGGTGCGGGCACGCCCAGCCCCGCGAGCGCGACCACTTCGAGCGGGAGCTGGAGCGGGTCGCAGCGGTCAGCGACCGCGGCTACCGGCACCACCGCAACGAGGACTTCTTCGCCCTCGCCGGCACCACGCTGCCCGACGGCTCCCCCGCGGTGCTCGCGGTCGTCTGCGACGGCGTCTCCTCCGCGACCCGGCCCGACGAGGCGTCGCAGGCCGCCGCCGAGACGGCGGCCGAGGCCCTGGTGGCGGCGCTGCCCCGGGAGGCGCATCCGCAACAGGCCATGCACGACGCGATCGTGGCCGCCGCCAAGTCCGTCGACGCGCTCGCCGCGCAGGACGGGCCCCAGGAGCACGACCCGTACCGCCGGCAGAACGCCCCGGCCTGCACGCTGGTGGCGGCCGTCGCCGCCGGCGGGCTGCTGACCGTCGGCTGGGTCGGCGACAGCCGCGCGTACTGGATCCCCGACGACCGCACCGCGCCCGGCGCGCGGCTCACCGAGGACGACTCCTGGGCCGCACAGATGGTGGCGAACAACCTGCTGACGGAGGCGGAGGCGTACGCCGACGAACGTGCCCACGCCATCACCGGCTGGCTCGGCGCCGACGCGTACGAACTCCAGCCGCACACCGCCGCCTTCCGGCCCGACCGGCCCGGTGTCGTCGTGGTGTGCACCGACGGCCTGTGGAACTACACCGAGGCCGCCGCCGACCTCGCGGCCGTCCTGCCGCTGGACGCGGGCGCACGCCCGCTGGACAGCGCCCGGGCACTGGTGCGCCACGCTCTGGACAGCGGGGGCCACGACAACGTAACAGTGGCCGTGGTGCCGTTCCCCGCCCCGGCAGGCGGGGCAGGATCGGCCTGAGCCGCCACGGCGGCAGCAGGACAGCAACGCAGTCACCACAGCAACGCAGCAACCGCTGTGAACGGTCCGGCACCTGGGGAGGTGCCGACGGGGGGACGGCCTGGGGTACTTCCGCCCGCCCGCATGCCGACGTGCTTCGACGGAGCGTCAAGGAGCGGAAGAGATGGCCAACTTCTCGAAGTCCACGGTGCCGCAGTTCTCCGTGGAGGTGTACCAGAACGAGTACCTCCCCGAGGGCGGCCGCGAGGTCAACGCCATCGTCACGGTCACCGCCACCGGCGGCGGCACCTCCGGCGGCCGGCCGCTCGCCGACGCCGCTGGGCGGCCCGCCGCGACCGCGCCGGGCGGGGCCCCGGACGCCGCCGTGGCCGTCATGGTCGACTGCTCGGGCTCGATGGAGTACCCGCCGGTCAAGATGCGCAACGCCCGCGAGGCGACCGCCGCGGCGATCGACACCCTGCGGGACGGGGTCGCCTTCGCGGTGATCGCGGGCACCCACCAGGCCGCGGAGGTCTACCCCGGCGGCGGCCGGCTCGCGACGGCCTCGCCCGCCACCCGCGGCCAGGCCAAGGAGGCGCTGCGGCGGCTGCGGCCGGGCGGCGGCACCGCGATCGGCACCTGGCTGCGGCTGGCCGGCCGGCTGCTGGACTCCTCCGACGCGGCCATCCGGCACGGCATCCTGCTCACCGACGGCCGCAACGAGCACGAGTCGCCCGAGGACCTGCGGGCCACGCTGGACGCCTGTGCCGGGCGGTTCACCTGCGACGCGCGCGGGGTGGGCACCGACTGGGAGGTCGCGGAGGTCACCGGCATCGCCTCGGCCCTGCTGGGCAGCGCCGACATCGTCGCCGATCCGGGCGGGCTGGCGGCCGACTTCACGCGGATGATGGAGACCGCGATGGGCAAGGAGGTCGCGGACGTCGGGCTGCGGGTGTGGACGCCGCAGGGCGCCGAGATCCGGTTCGTGAAGCAGGTCGCGCCGACGGTCGAGGACCTGACCGGCCGGCGGGCCGAGGCGGGACCCCGGGCCGGCGTCTACCCGACCGGCTCCTGGGGCGACGAGTCCCGCGACTACCACCTGTGCGTACGCGTCCCGGACGCCGGCGTCGGCCGGGAGATGCTGGCCGCGCGGGTGGCACTGGTGCTCCCTGTGCCGGGCGGCGACGCGCCCCGGACGCTCGCGCAGGGCCTGGTACGGGCGGTGTGGACGACGGACACGGCCGTATCGACGCAGATCAACCCACAGGTGGCGCACTACACGGGACAGGCGGAACTGGCCCGCGCCATCCAGCAGGGACTGGATGCCCGTAAGTCCGGAGATATGGACGGAGCCACCGCGCGGCTCGGCCGGGCGGTACAGCTGGCGAGCGCCTCGGGGAACGAGGACACTGCGAAACTCCTTGCGAAGGTGGTGGACGTCGTCGACGCCACGACCGGTACTGTGCGGCTGAAGGCGAAGGTCGCGGAAGCGGACGAGATGACGCTCGAAACACGCTCAACCAAGACAGTTCGCGTCAAAAAGTGACAAACGAGTGACAAGCAAGACGTAACACCGTTGGAAGACGGTACGGAGGGGGACATACCGACATGCCGACCTGCCCGAACGGCCACCAGTCAGTGGCCGAAGACTGGTGCGAGGTGTGCGGCCACCGCATGGCGGGCACTGTCGCCCCGACGCCTCCCCCGCCGCCCGGCTTCCCCGGCGCCCCCGCCCCCCAGCAGGCGCCCCCGCAGGGCGGCTACGGCTTCCCGCCGCCCCGCCCCGCCCGGCGGCGGCCAGGCGCCCGGCACCGGCACCGGCACCGGCGAGCTCTGCCCGCAGTGCGGGACGCCGCGCGAGGCCATGGCCCCGTTCTGCGAGGAGTGCCGGTACAACTTCCTGACGCACTCCTCGACCTCCGCCTCGTACCCGGCGCCGCCGCAGCAGCAGTCCGCGCCGCCGCCCGGCTTCCCGCCCCAGCCCGGCCCGCCGGACCAGTACGAGTACCAGGGCTCGCGCCCCTCGCAGATGAACCGGCCCGCCGAGCCACTGGGCCCCGGG
>NZ_PQSQ01000060.1 GCF_002920575.1 Streptomyces sp. Ru73
GCACCCGGGCGATCCGGGACAGGGGGGCGGGCCGCGCACGGTGCCCGGTGACTGCGTGCGCCTCACCACCGGGCTGCAGGCGCGCGAGACGCCCTGTGCGCTGCCCGTTCGGACGCGCGGCAGCACCCCGAGTACAAGGTGACGGCCACGGTCCGGGCGCGGCCTTCCTGCCCCGCCGGGACGGCCCTGTACCTGCGGCTCCCCGACCGCACCACGGGCTGCGCCCGCCGCCTCGGCACGGGCTGACGCGGGTCGGGCGCCCACGGTCCCGAACCCGCACGTCGGCCCGCCCCAGCACGCCCCGCCCCGCGCGCCGGCCCCGCCCCCAACGCACCGCCCCACGCCATTTCACCCGCCCGTCACCTTCCTTCCGTACGCGTTCCTTCCGCGGGACGGACTTTCGTGGTGGCATCCGGATGCCTACCCCCCTCCCGTCCGCAACGCCGTCGCCACGGCCCTCACCAGCGCCGTCGCGACGGCCGTCACCCGAAGGAGCTCCGGTGCCGCATCCCCGTCCCGTTCTGCGCGCCTCCCTCTCCCCGTCCCCCGGGCTCTCGCCCACGCTGACCGCGGCCCTGGCCACCGCGCTCGCCGTCACCTTCGCGATCCCCGGTTCCGCCGGCCGGCAGGTCTCCGCGGCCGCGCCCGCCGCCTTCGCGCGGCCCGCCAAGGCCCCGCAGGCCGGGGAGTTCCGGCTCCCGGCGGAGTTCGCGGGCTGGCGGCACGACCGGCCGGCGCCCGGCGTCAGCGTCTACCAGGGCGTGCTCTCCGGGCGCCCCGGTGCCGACCGCTGGACGGTCACCGTGCGGAAGGCCGGTGCGGTGCTGCACGACCGGGAGACCGCCGACGAGCTGGCCCGGGCGCTGCGCGCCGCCGGGTTCGCGCCGCGTACCGAGGACGTGCGGTGGCCGAGGGGCGCGAAGCAGCGCGGGGTCATCGGCGTACGCGTCCGCGTCGGCTCGTACGGCGAGCAGGGGCCGGCCGACGACGCGCGCAAGGAGCTGGCCGCGGCCGGGGTCGACGCGGTGAGCGAGTGGACCGGCGCCGACGGCACGCCCGGCACGGGGCTGGCCCGGATCAAGGTGGCGGTGATCGATCCGCGTGCCTACCACGGGCGGCTGGACGCCGGTTACGGCACGGCCGTCGCCGGGCGGGAGAAGGTCACCGACCTCGCGGCCCGGTCGAACGCGCTGCTCGCGGTGAACGGCGGGTTCTTCGTGATGGAGGAGAAGGACGGCGTGCCGGGGGCCGCGGCCGGCATCGCCGCGTACGACGGTGAACTGCAGAGCGCCGCCACCAACGGGCGGATCGCCGCCGTGCTCCGGGGCGACGGGCTGCACCCGGAGTTCCGGCGGCTGCGGACCGAGCTGAAGGTCACGGCGGGCGGCGCGACGGAGCCGGTGGACGGCATCAACCGGATACCGGGAAAGATCCGCAACTGCGGCGGCACCGGCGGGGACGCGCCCACCGAGCGGCCGCTGCACGACGTCACCTGCACCGACCCCGACGAGATCGTGCGCTTCACGCCGCAGCTGGGTGCCGACACCCCGGGCGGGCCCGGCGTGGAGGCCGTACTGGACGGCGAGGGCCGGGTGCGGCAGCTGCGGCCGCGCGGCGGCCCCGTCCCGGCGGGCGGCAGCGTGCTGGCCGGCACCGGCACGGGCGAGCGGTGGCTGCGTGCGCATGCCACGCCGGGCTCGGCGGTGCGGCTGCACGAGCGGATCACCGACACCGAGGGCCGTACCGTCCGCCTCACCGGCCGCGACGACATCGTGAACGGCGGTCCCGAGCTGGTGCACGACGGGAAGGTGACGGTGGACTTCGCCGCCGACGGCATCGAGCACCCCGGTGACCCGTCGTTCGGGTACGCCTGGGGCGTCAAGCGGAATCCGCGCATGGTGCTCGGCACCGACCGGGCCGGGCGCGTCCTCCTGCTGGCCGCCGAGGGCCGCCGGCCCGGCCGCAGCGACGGTCTCGGCCTGACCGAGGCCGCCGCGCTCATCAGGTCCCTCGGCGCCACCCGGGCCATGAACCTGGACGGCGGCGGCTCCGTCGGCATGGCCCTCGACGGCCGCCTCCTCACCACCCCGTCCGACGCCACGGGCGAACGCGCCATCGGCGACGCGCTGTTGCTGCGCCGCTGAGACGGCGCGGTCCGGTACGGCGTGAGCGAGCCGCTGCCGGGCGGGCACTCCGTACGGCCCCGGTACGGCAGTGGGCCCGGGCGGGGTGTCCGCCCGGGCCCACGCCGGGGATCACGCTGTCGCGGAACCGCGCGTCGTCACGGGCGCAGCAGCGGCATCCGCTGGACCTGCTGCTGCTTGTCCAGCTTCTTGTTGTACGGGGCCGCCGGGGCCGGTTCGCCCGCGGCCGGGGTCACGCCGGCCCACTTCAGGAGGCGGGCCGTGGCCTTGGTGCGGTCGGCGTCCTTCAGCTTGGCGATGTTGGAGCCGTGGTTGCCGCCGGGGACGGTGAAGACGTAGGAGTCCTTCGCGCCCTTGCCGACCTCGAAGTGCTCCGAACTCCACGGGTCGTACTGCCCGTTGACGAACATCATCTGCTGGGCGTGGTGGCGCACCCAGCGGTCCACGTCCGGCATGGCCTTCTTGTCGAAGGACATCGGGATGTCGCGGGGCACGAAGGTGCGGGAGTTGTTGATGCCCGGGTAGCGGAGCAGGTCGGCGACGTTCGGGTACTGGTAGCCGGGCTCACCGAGCTGGGTGCCCGCCTGGTAGTAGTACGGCAGGTAGGGCTCCATGCCCTGGTCGGTGTAGCTGTCGAAGCCGCCGACCTTGTCCATCCAGGCCCACAGCGCGTCCGTGGTGGCGTCCGGCTTCGGGACCTGGGCGCACGCGGTGTCGGCGGGCTGGTACTGCCAGAAGCCGAAGACCAGGTCGGTGACCATGATTTCGTACGCGCGGTCGGCGTTCCCGGCGAGCTTGAAGGTCCAGCCCTCGGCGTCGGCCTTCTTCTGGAAGCGGTCGACCATCTCGCCGCGGCGCTTCAGCGCCTCGCGCTCGATGGCGGCGAGGTCCTTGCGGCACGCGGCGGTGCCGACGGTGGCGAAGAACCGGTCGTAGGCCGAGTCCTCGTCGTTGACCACGTCGTTGGGCGCGACGTAGGCGACCGTGCCGTTCATGTCGTGCGGGTAGAAGCGGCGGTAGTAGGTCGCGGTCATGCCGCCCTTGCTGCCGCCGGTGGCGATCCAGTTCTTGGTGTAGATCCGCTTGAGCGCGGTGAAGATGCGGTGCTGGTCGGCGGCGGCCTGCTGGATGTCCAGCTTCTTCCAGTCGGCCGGCTGCGGCCGGGACGGGGTGAAGAAGCGGTACTCCATCGAGACCTGGTTGCCGTCGATGAGCTTGGTGGGCTCGCTGCGGGCCGGCTCGGTGTTGACGTTGTAGCCGGAGGTGAAGAAGACGGTGGGGCGGGCCGTCGACTTGTGCAGCACGGTGATGCGCTGCTGGAAGGTGCCCTTGCCCGGATGCCGGTGGTCGACCGGCTGGGTGTAGTTCAGGACGAAGAAGCGGTAGCCGTCGACCGGCTTCTCCTGGACGAGGCTCATTCCCGGTATCGCGAGGAGACGGTCCTTGATGTCCGCCTCAGCGCGGCTGCCCGCGGCGTTGCCGGCCGGCCCGGCGGCGGTGGCCGCCCCTGCCGTGGCGGTTCCCGCGCCGAGCGTGCCTATGAGCACGACGAGCGACAACAGCCATCTGAGCGTTCTGCGCATGCGCCCTCCCCTGGGGTTCGCAAAGGTCGCGCTGAACCTATCGGTACGGCCTGCCACCGGCCACCCCCCGGCCGGCGGTTCCGGTCACACCGCCGGCCGGGGGCCCGGGTCACACCCGTACGCGGGTCTCCTCTCCGGTGAAGTCGCCCGTGAAGGAGCGCCACAGTTCCGCGTAACGGCCGTCGCGGGCGAGGAGTTCGGCGTGCGTGCCGTCCTCGGCGACGCGGCCGTGGTCGAGGACGACGACGCGGTCGGCGCGGGCCGCGGTGGTGAGGCGGTGCGCGACGACCAGGGTCGTGCGGCGGCCGGCCAGCCGGTCCGTCGCCCGATTGACCACGGACTCGGTCGCGAGGTCGAGGGCCGCGGTGGCCTCGTCGAGCAACAGCACGTCGGGGTCGACGAGTTCGGCGCGGGCCAGGGCGAGGAGCTGGCGCTGGCCGGCCGAGAGGTTCCGGCCGCGCTCGGCGACCTCGTGCAGGTAACCGCCGTCGAGCGTGGCGATCATGTCGTGCGCGCCCACGGCACGGGCCGCCGCCTCCACTTCGGCGTCGGTCGCTTCGGGACGTCCGTAGGCGATGGCGTCCCGGACCGTGCCGGGGAAGAGGTACGACTCCTGCGGTACGACACCGAGCCGGTGGCGGTAGCCGGTCACGTCCAGGTCGCGCAGGTCGGTGCCGTCGACCCGGACCGCGCCGGAGGTGGGGTCGTAGAACCGGGCCACCAGCTTGACCAGGGTGGACTTGCCGGCGCCGGTCTCGCCGACGAAGGCGACGGTCTGGCCGGCCGGGATCGACAGCGTGATGCCGGAGAGCGCCTCGGCCTGTTCGCCGTCGGCGGTCGCGTAGCGGAAGTGGACGTCGTCGAAGGTGATCTCGCCCTTCAGCGCGCTGACCGGGCGGGGGTCGGCGGCCGGCGGGGTGGTGGTCGGCTCGCGCAGCAGTTCCTGGATGCGGCCCAGGGAGACGGACGCCTGCTGGTAGCCGTCGAAGACCTGGGAGAGCTGCTGCACTGGCGCGAAGAAGAGGTCGATGTAGAGCAGGTAGGCGACCAGCGCGCCCGCGGTGAGGGTGCCGGCGGCGACCCGGTCGGCGCCCACGATCAGGACGAGCGCGGCGGCGACCGAGGAGAGCAGCTGCACGAAGGGGAAGTAGACCGAGATCAGGAACTGGCCGCGGGTGCGGGCCTGCCGGTACGCCGCGCTGCGTGCGGTGAAGCGCGCGATGCCGCTGTCCTCGCGGCGGAACGCCTGGACGATGCGGAGCCCGGCGACGGTCTCCTGGAGGTCGCCGTTGACGGTGCTGATGCGTTCGCGCGCCAGCTCGTACGCCTTCACGCTCTGCTTGCGGAAGAAGTATGTGCCGATGATCAGCGGCGGCAGCGTCGCGAAGACGACCAGGGCCAGCTGGACGTCGATGATCAGCAGCGCGACCAGGATGCCGAAGAAGGTGAGGACGGAGACGACGGCGGTGACCAGCCCGGTCTGCAGGAACGAGCTGAGCGCGTCGACGTCGGTGGTCATCCGGGTCATGATCCGGCCGGTCAGCTCGCGCTCGTAGTAGTCCAGGCCGAGGCGCTGGAGCTGGGCGAAGATCTTGACGCGGAGCGCGTACAGGACGCGTTCGCCGGTCCGGCCGGTCATCCGGTTCGAGCCGACCTGGGCCGCCCACTGGGCGAGCACGACGAGCAGGGCGGCGGCGGACGCGGCCCAGACACCGTTGACGGCGGCGCGCTGCACGCCGTCGTCGATGCCGTGCCGGATCAGTACGGGCAGCAGCAGTCCGGCGACGGCGTCCACGGCGACCAGCAGCAGCGCGATCAGCAGCGGACGGCCGAAGCCGCGCAGCAGGCGGCGCAGGCCGTAGGAGCTCTCGGGGCGTGCCGCCTGCTCCTCGTCGATGTCGGGGGTGTCGGTGGCCGGGGGCAGGGCCGCGACCTTCTCCAGGAGTTCAGGAGTGGCCGGCATGCCGGCGAGGGCGCCCGCCATGCCGCCGGGGCGGCCGGCGAGGGCTGCGGCGGGGGCACCGGCGCCCTCCCGGGCACCGTTGCCGTCCGCCTTCTCCCCCGTACGGACCCACAGCTCGGGGGTGACGCCGTCGAGGACGCGGCGGGGCCGGGCCTCCTCCGTGGCGGGCGCGGCAGCGGCCGGCGGCTCCAGCAGCCCGGTGGCGGCCGCCTCGCCGGAGAAGGCGCCGGCCGTCGCGACCTGGCCCGCCGGGTCCCGCTCCACGCCGCCCAGTTCGTCCGGGTCGGTGAGCAGCCTGCGGTACAGCTCGCAGCGCTCCTCCAGCTCCTCCCGGGTGCCGAAGTCCAGCAGCTTGCCGCCGTCGAGGACCGCCACCCGGTCGGCGAGCGCCAGGGTGGAGGCGCGGTGCGCGATGAGCAGGGTCGTACGGCCCGCCATCACGCCGCGCAGCGCCTCGTGGATCTCGTGCTCGACGCGGGCGTCCACCGCGGAGGTCGCGTCGTCCAGGACCAGGACGCGCGGGTCGGTGAGGATGGCGCGGGCCAGCGCGACGCGCTGCCGCTGGCCGCCGGAGAGGCTCAGGCCCTGCTCGCCGACCTCGGTGTCGTAGCCGTCGGGCAGGGCCGAGATGAAGCCGTCGGCCTGGGCGGCGCGGGCGGCGGCGCGGATCTGCTCGTCGGTGGCGTCCGGCGCGCCGTAGGCGATGTTGTCCCGGATCGAGTCGGAGAAGAGGAAGCTGGTCTCGGGGACCAGGCCGATGGCGCCGCGCAGCGAGTCGGCGGTCAGGTCGCGCACGTCCCGGCCGCCGAGGAGCACCCGTCCCGCGCTGGGGTCGTAGAAGCGGGGCAGCAGCAGCGAGACGGTGGACTTGCCGCTGCCGGAGGTGCCGACGACGGCGACGGTCTCGCCGGGTTCGATGCGCAGCGAGAAGTCGTCCAGGACGGGCTTGGCGTCCGGGTCGTCGCCGTACGCGAAGGTGACGTGCTCGAACTCCACCGTGGCGGGCGCGTCGGCGGGCAGCGGCGTGGCGTCCGGGCGCTCCTCGATGACCGGTTCGGTGTCGATCAGCTCGAAGACCCGCTCCACGCCCGCGCGGGCCTGCTGGCCCACGGTGAGGATCATGGCGAGCATCCGGACCGGGCCGACGAGCTGCGCGAGGTAGGTGGAGAAGGCGACGAAGGTGCCGAGCGAGATCTGCCCCCGGGTGGCCATCCAGCCGCCGAGCGCGAGCATGGCGACCTGGCCGAGGGACGGTACGGCCTGGAGCGCGGGGGTGTAGCGGGCGTTGAGGCGTACGGTGCGCAGCCGGCCCGCGAAGAGCCGCCGGCTGACCTCGCGGAGCTTGCCGGTCTCCTGCTCCTCCTGGCCGAAGCCCTTCACGACGCGGACGCCGGAGACCGCGCCGTCCACCACGCCCGCCACGGCCGCCGCCTGGCCCTGGGCGTACCAGGTGGCCGGGAAGAGCCGGGTGCGGCTGCGCTTGGCGATCCACCACAGGGCGGGCGCGACGGCGAGGGCCACGACGGTCAGCAGCGGCGAGAGCACCACCATGACCACCAGCGAGATGACGAAGAGCAGGACGTTGCCCAGCATCATCGGCAGCATGAACAGCAGCGACTGCACGAGCTGGAGGTCGGTGGTGCCGCGGCCGACGACCTGCCCGGTGGACAGCTCGTCCTGGCGCCGCCCGTCCAGCCGGGTGATCGCGCGGTACATCCGGGTACGCAGGTCGTGCTGGACGTCCAGCGCGAGCCGGCCGCCGTAGAACCGGCGGACGTAGGTGAGGGCGTAGACGGCGAGCGCGGCCACGACCAGCAGGGTGGCCCACGGCGCGAGGGGCCGGTCGTGCTTGACGATCACGTCGTCGATGATCAGCTTCGGGATCAGCGGGACCAGTGCCATGACGGCCATCCCGGCGAGCGAGGAGCCGAGCGCGAGCAGTACGTCCTTCCTGTACTGCCAGCATGTGCGCGTCAGCCGCCGCGCCCAGCCCTCTTGTGCCGTGTCCGTGCCCGCCACGCGACGCCTCCCGCCGGTCGACTCCCTGCCGCAAGGCACCAACATCGCGGGCCGGTGATTTCATCCCACCGCAACAATTCCCCTGCCAGGATGCGTCACCAGCGGGCACGTATCAGACACGGACGGTCAGGTCGTACAGCCGGGTGGTCTGCTTCGGGTTCTCGTTGTCGTCGCTGACGAGCAGCAGGTGCAGCCGTCCGGCGGCGTGGCCGAGCACGGCCATGCCCTCGATGTTGTCCAGCAGGGGGTTGAGCTGCGGCTGCCGGGCGGGGGCGCCGAGGGACGGGCAGCGGGTGAGGTCGGCGAGCAGCGTCTTGCGTGCGGGGCGCACCGCGGCGGTGAGCCGTTCGGTGTGCTGGGTGGCGGTCGCGTGCCGCGGGTCGGCGAGGTAGAGGCGGACGACGTTGCCCCGCGGGGTGTAGGTGCGCTCCAGGACGAGCAGCCGGCCGTCGCCGGCCGGGGCGATCTCGGGGACGGTCAGGCCCTCGTCGGCCGGGTACGCGTACTGCCGGCCGGGCGCGTAACCGCCGTGCGGCCGCCGCTCCCAGGTCTGGAAGCGGAGCAGCGCGCGGCCGCGTGCGTCGGTGCCGTCGCCGGTGAGCGGCCCTTCCATGGAGGCGGTGAGGGTGCGGCCGCCGGGGCCGGCGGCCAGCCCCTCGAAGGTCTGGTTGGCGGTGGCCCGGCCGGCCGGGGCGACCCGCAGCGCGGCGGGCACGGGGAGGCGTCCGAGCAGCCGCCCGTCCCGGTCGTAGCGGCGGACCGACGGCTCGGTCTCGGAGGTGACGAGCCGGTCGCCGTCCTTCTCGACGACCAGCCCCTCGGAGTCCAGCGGCGCGCCGTGCTCGTCGGCGAGCGGGACGGCGCGCAGCGGCTGCCGGGTGCGGCCGTCGAGGGTGATCAGGGCGGACCGGTCGGAGAGGGCGAGCAGGCCGCCGTCGGTGTCGCGGGCGAGTGCGGAGAGGTTGCCGACGTACGTGCCGCCGACGGACCGCTTGTCCAGCGCGTCGGACCAGCGGTCGACGGAGACGCGGGCCGAGCAGGCGTGACCGGGCACGGGCGGCGCGGGCGGCGCAGCGGCCGCCGGGGGCGTCACGGTGACGAGCAGTGCGGCGGCGAGGGCTGCGGGGAGGGCTGCGAGGCGCACGGGAGGTCCTTCCGGTCGGCGGGACGGCAACGGGCGGGCGGCAGCGGGCCTGGGACAGCTGCGGCACGGGACGGCAACGGGCGGGGCGCCCAGGGTTCCTTCCCCCGGGCGCCCCGCCCGCATCATGCGTTCCCTGTTCCGGAACGCCCGCCGTCAGTCCTTCGCGCCGGCCACCGTCAGCTCGGTGATGCCGGGCCGGCTCTTGGCACCGTCCTTGCCGTGCACGGTGACCCGGACGTACCGCGCCGGGGACGTCCCGTCGTAGCCGGTGCCGGTCCAGTGCCGCCCGTCGCGGGAGACCTGGACCCGGTACGACTGGGGCTTGGTCTTCGTCCAGTGCGGGGTGACCGTGCCGACGCGGCGCTCGCGGCCGAGGTCGGCGGTGAGGGTGCCGGTGGTGGCGTTGGGCACCCAGGCGGTGGTGGTGTTGCCGTCCACCGCTGCGCCCGCGTACATCCCAGGCTCCTCCGACGTGGCCTTCGCCGGGCGGCAGCGGGCCGCGTTGTCCGTCGGCTCCTGGTCGGGGCGGCGGGTCTTCAGCTGCAGCGGCGCGCCCTGGCTGACCACGCGCTCGCCCTCGGGGGTGGCGACCGTCATCGGCGCGCCGTCGGTCAGCCGCACCTCCGTGTGGTGCGCGCCCAGCGCGACGTCGTACGTCCGGCCCTGCCAGTGCAGGCCGCGCAGGGTGACGCCGTCGGAGAGCTGCGGCGGCAGCATCGGGTCCAGGGTGATCCGGTCGGCGCCCAGCCGCAGGCCGGTGAGGCCGTGGGTGAAGACCTGCAGGAAGCCGCCCTTGCCGGTGAGGAAGTCCTGCGCGGGCGAGCCGGACAGCGGGTCGTTGGCGCCGGCCTTCTCACCGCGTGCTTCGGAGAAGAGGTGGAACGGGCCGCGCATGAAGGGCCGCACCGACCGCTGGAGGTAGGTGTACGTCGCGCAGCCGGGCTCGCCGGTCTCGGCGGCGTCGATGGCGTGCACCGAGTCGGTCATCGCCGGGCCGTCGGGGTCGGTGCGCGCGGCGTAGTAGTCCAGCGTCTTCGCCTTGGCCGCTGCGGACATCGGCCACTGGAGCGGGTACTGCAGCAGCACGGTGTCCGCCTGCTTGATCGTGGTGCCCTTGTAGCCGTCGTACTGCTGGAAGACCTGCTTCTTCTTGTCGTACGGGATGCGCAGCTTCCCGGCGATGGCGTTCCAGGAGGCGGGGGCCTTCTTGCCGAGGGCCGCTGCCGCGCGGGTGGCGTTGCGGAGCGCGGTGGCGGCGCCCGCGTTGGTGAACACGCCGTCGTCCACGCCGTTGCTGTACTCGTCGGGGCCCGCGACGTTCTTGACGGAGTAGCTGCCGTCGGCGTTCTTGGTGACGCGGGAGGCCCAGAACTGCGCGATGCCCTGCATGACGGGCCAGCCGCGGTCCCGCAGCCAGCCGGTGTCCCCGGTGGCGAGGTAGTACTGCCAGGCGGCCAGCGAGACGTCGCCCATCAGGTGGTTCTGGGTCTTGCAGTGCGGCGGGTCCCAGCTGTGGCACTCCTTCCACAGGTCGCCCTTGCCGCCGCTGGTCCAGGGGTAGAACAGGCCGTCGTAGCCGAGCTTCCTGGCGTTCGCGCGCGCGGCGTCCCGGGTCCGGTAGCGGTAGTCCACGACGGACCGGGCGAGGTCGGGGTGGGCGGCCAGCAGGCCCGGGTACATCCAGGTCTCGGCGTCCCAGAAGATCTCACCCGCGTAGTTGTCGCTGGTCAGGCCGGCCGGGGCGATGCTGTCCGAGGAGCCGGCGCGGGAGTTGGCGAGCAGCCCGTACTGCGCCGAGCGCACCCATGCCTGGAGGTCGCGCTGCTCGCGCCCTGCCACCTCGACGTCCGAGCGCCACAGCTTCTGCCAGGCGGTGGCGTGGCCGCGGTAGAGGCCGTCCCAGCCGAGCGCCGCTGCCTCCTGGGAGGCGCGGGTGGCGGCGGCTCTGGGGTCGTGGGAGGTGAGCGCGGTGTCCACGCCGACGTACTTGGAGACCTCGTACGTCCGGCCCTTGTGCACCGGGAACGTGACGCCCTGATGTACCGTCAGCTTCTCTGGGGTCTTGGCCTTCTGTTCACTTTCCGAATGAATGCCCGAGCCCGTGCGGAGCGTCGACGCGACCGCGCCCGCGGTGTGCGTGCCGTTCGTGCGGAAGGTGACGTCCTGCGTCCGGTCGCCGGGCCGGGCGCCGCCGCCGGTCTGCGTGATCCGGCGGGCGCCCCGGCCGTCGAGGGTGTCGGTCACGGTGGCCGGGCCGCTCCAGTGCGGCGTCATCCGCAGCCGCACGGCGCCGGTGTGCGCACGCGTGCGGTCGGCGAGCACGTCGAAGACCAGGTCGGTGGCGCGCCCGTCGGCCGCGGTCCAGGTCAGCGAGGTGCGGACCAGGCCGCAGCGCATCAGCAGCGTCTGCCGGTAGTGCGAGATGCGGCCCGGCCCGGTGGCGGCGGAGAAGGTCTCGCCCCGCGCGCCGCCGGTGGCCACGTTCAGCGTGGACCAGGTGGGCAGCGCGGCGATGGCCTGCCGCTTCTTCACCGACTTGGGGCCCTCGGCGAACAGCCCGGCCGCGAAGGCGCCGTCGTAGCGCGGCGTGAACAGCGGCCAGCCGGTCTTCTCGCCGGGGGCCGCGTACCCGGTCCCGTTGGGCGGCACCCGCTGCCCGAGGTAGCCGTTGCCGACGTACGCGTGGTGGCTGTCCTTCGGGTCGATACGGGTGGAAGCGGACTTCCAGCCGGGGCCGTCCGCCGCGCACGAGCCGTCGGCGGCGGGGGTGGCGCCGGTCGCGCGGCCGGCGCCCGCGGGGCGGCCGTCCGGCGCCGCGGCCGAGGAGACGGGGGGCACGGCCGCGATGAGCGCGCCCGCGAGCAGGGGAACGAGCAGCCGCCGGCCGGTACGCGGCAGCGGACGGGGGGAGTACGTCATTGTTCTCCGTCGACGGATCGTCGGGCACGGGGAGGCAGACCTGGCGCTGCCCGCAGCGAACCTAAAGTTATGAACGGTTCACGTCAACGGTCCGCGCTCTTTGTTAACTTTCCGAAGCCGGGGAATCACCCGGACGGGCCGCGGGACCGTCCAGATGGGTCGGCGCGAACATCCGCAGCCGGGCCGGGAGCACGACCACGGAGGGGCCCGGGGCCGCCAGCGCCGCGGCAAGGTCGTCCCGCAGCCGCTCCGGAGCGCTCGTCACCGCGGGCACCCCGAACGACCCGGCCAGCGCCGCGAAGTCCGGCCGCGCCAGCTCGGTGCCGGTCGCCCGGCCGAACGCGTCCGCCATGTACTCGCGGAGGATGCCGTACCCGCCGTCGTCCACGATCAGCCAGGTCACCGGCAGGCCGTACTGGCGCGCCGTGGCAAGCTCGGCGAGCGAGTACATCGCGCCGCCGTCGCCGCTCACGGCGAGCACCGGGCGCGCCGGGTCGGCCGCCGCGGCGCCCAGCGCCGCCGGGAAGGCGTAGCCGAGGCCGCCGGCGCCCTGCGCCGAGTGCATGGTGTCCGGGCGGCGGGCGTCGAAGGCGGACCAGGCCCAGTAGCCGAGGATCGTCATGTCCCAGCAGCTGACCGCGTCGTCCGGCAGCGCGTCGCGGACGGCGGCCAGCACGTCCTGCTCCAGGGTGAGCCCCTGGCCGTCGATCCGCCGCCGCACCCGGGCGAGCAGACCGGCGACGGCCGCCGGGGCGTCACCGTACGGCCGCTCGCGCACCCGCGCGGCCAGCCCGTCCAGCGCGAGCCGCGCGTCGGCGTGCAGCCCGAGGGCCGGGTGGTTGGACTCCAGCTTGCCGGGGTCGGCCTCGACCTGGATCACCCGGCCGCGGGGCCGGAACGTGTGGTAGTTCGAGGAGAGTTCGCCCAGGCCCGAGCCCGCGACGAGCAGGACGTCGGCGTCCTCCAGGAAGTCGGTGGTGTGCCGGTCCTCCAGCCAGGACTGGAGCGAGAGCGGATGGTTCCACGGGAACGCGCCCTTGCCGCCGAACGTCGTCGCGACCGGCGCCCCGAGCCGCTCCGCCAGCGCGCGCAGCTCCGGCCCGGCCCCGGCGCGTACGACGCCGCCGCCCGCGAGGATCACCGGGCGCTCGGCGGCCGACAGGGCTTCGGCCGCCGCGTCGAGGAGTTCGGGACGCGGGGCGGGGACGCGGGGCTGGACGGTGAGGGTGCGGACCGGCGGCACGTCCGGGCCGACGGGCGCGAGCAGCACGTCCTGCGGGATCTCCAGCCATACCGGGCCGTGCGGCACGCTCAGCGCGGACTCCCAGGCCGCGGCGACGGCGGACGGGATCTGCGCCTGCGTGCGGGCGCTGTGCACGGACTTCACCACGCCGCGGAACGACGCGCTCTGGTCCGGGAGTTCGTGCAGGTAGCCGTGGCGGCCGCCGCCGAGCCCGGCCACCGGGACCTGGCTGCCGATCGCCAGGACGGCGGCCGAGGCGGCGGCGGACTCCTGCAGCGCGGCCAGCGTCATCAGGGCGCCGGGGCCGGTGGAGACCATGAGCGGCGCGACGCCGCCGGTGCGGCGGGCGTACGCGTCGGCGGCGAACCCCGCGTTGTTCTCCACCCGCAGTCCGACGTACCGGAGGGAGCTGCGGCCCAGCGCGTCGAAGAGGCCCAGGGCGTGCTGGCCGGGGAGGCCGAAGACGGTGTGCGCGCCGAGTGCTTGGAGGGACTCGATGACGAGGTCGCCGCCGGTTCGCGTGTGCCGTGCGGCGGGGGCCGAGGGGTCGGGGGTGCTCACGTCGTGCCTCTCTGCGGGTGCGTGGGGGTTCGCGTGGATCGCGGCCTGGCGGCCGCTCGTCCTCAAACGCCGGACGGGCTTGAATTGCGCGCCTGCCACTCCGCCAGGACCGCCGGGTCCGTCGGTCGGCTCAGCAGGCTTACGGCGACGTACGCGGCCAGTGACACCAGCAAGCCGTAATAGATGGGCTCGTTGGCGAGGATGCCGCGCCAGGCCATCAGGGCGATGACCGTCACGCCGCCCGCCGCGACCGAGGCCAGTGCGCCCGTGCCCGTGCCGCGCTTCCAGAGCAGGCCGCCGAGGATCGGGACCAGGAGACCGCCGACGAGGAGGTTGTAGGCGACGGTCAGCGCCTGGACCACGTCGTTCAGGGCGATGGCGATGCAGATGACGGCGACGCCCATGACGAGGATGAACGCGCGGTTGCCGCGTACTTCGTCGCGTTCCCCGGCGGCCGTCGCGCCGCCCACCGCTCCCCGCAGCCGCGTCCAGATGTCGTTGTTGGCCACCGTCGCGCAGGCGATCAGCGCGCCCGAGGACGTGGACATGACCGCGGAGAGCGCCGCCGCGAGGACCAGGCCGCGCACGCCCACCGGCAGCGCGTCCTTCACGATCGTGGCGAACGCGTCGTCCGGGCTGCCCAGGTGCGGGTAGAGCACCTTGGCCGCCGTGCCGATCACCGCGCCGGCCAGCGCGTACAGCAGGCAGTAGGTGCCGGCGGCCGTGCCGCCCAGCCGCGCGACGCGGTCGCCGCGCGCGGTGAACACCCGCTGCCAGATGTCCTGGCCGATCAGCATGCCGAAGGAGTAGATGAGGACGTAGGTGAAGACGGTCTGGGCGCCGATGCCCAGCGGGGCGAAGTAGCTGTCGGGGAGTTCGGCCCGCAGCTCGCCGAAGCCGCCCGCCTTGACCACGGCGATGGGCAGCAGGAGGAGCAGTACGCCGATCGTCTTGACCACGAACTGCACCATGTCGGTGAGGGTGATCGACCACATGCCGCCGAGCGTGGAGTACGCGACGACGATCGCCCCGCCCAGGATGATCGACACGGTCCGGTCCAGGCCGAAGAGGACGTCGAAGATGGTGGCGTAGGCGATGGTGGAGGTCACCGCGAGCATCAGGGTGTACGCCCACATCACGACGCCCGAGATGACGCCCGCCGAGCCGCCGTAGCGCAGGTCGAGCATCTCGGAGACGGTGTAGACCTTCAGCCGGGCGATCCGCGCGGAGAAGAAGACGCTCAGCGCGAGCAGGCCCAGGCCGATCGTGAAGACCATCCAGGCGCCGGAGAGGCCGTACTGGTAGCCCAGGCCGACGCCGCCGATGGTGGAGGCGCCGCCGAGGACGATCGCGGCCATGGTTCCGGAGTACATGAACGGCCCCAGGCGCCGCCCGGCGACCAGGAATTCGCTCTTGGAGCGGGCGCGGCGCATGCCCCACCAGCCCACGGCGAGCATGCCGGCGAGGTAGAGGACGATCACCGCGTAGTCGACAGCCATGGGCCATCCCTTCGGCAGGGCGGAGCGGGGCGGGATTTCGTGGGGTGACGTGGGTTGACCTTAGGAAACGGCGCGGCGGCGAAGAAGTGTACGTTTCCTCCACTCCGCCCCTCCGGAATGGATGGTCCGCACATGCCCGACGTGCCGCACCCCGCACCGCCCACCCCCGGCGTCCCGCTCTCCGCGCTGCTGGCCCGTGCCGGTCTCGGGCTGCGGCAGATCGCCGGGCCGCGCGCCGACGCCGACGTGCACTGGGTGCACACCTCGGAGATGGCCGACCCCGAGCCGTACCTGCTCGGCGGTGAGCTGCTGCTGACCGCCGGGGTGCACCTGGACGCCGCCGCGGGGGACGGCGCCTACCTCGACGGGTACGCGGAGCGCACGGTCGCGGCGGGTGCCGTGGCGCTGGGGTTCGGGATCGCGCCGGTGCACGACGCGGTGCCGCCTGCGCTGGTCGCCGCCTGCGACCGGCACGGGCTGCGGCTGCTGGAGGTGCCGGCGGGGACGCCGTTCACGGCGGTGGAGAGCGCCGTGTGGCAGGCCATGGCCGAGGCCCGGCACCGCGAGCTGACCCGGATCAGCGAGGGCCAGCGGGCCCTGGCCACGGCGGCGGCAGGGCCCGACCCGGTACCGGCCGTGCTGCGCACGCTCGCGCGCCAGGTGGGCGGCTGGGCGGCGGTGACCGGCGCGGGCGGGGACGGCGAACTGGCCGCCGCCGGGCCCCGGCCGCCCGCCGCAGCGCTGGCGGCGGTGGCCCGGCTCGCGCGCCGGGTGACGGTGCCGGGCGGCCCGGCGTCCGCCGGCGAGGCACCGGCCGACGGCGCCGACCGCCACCTCGCGGCGTACGCGCTCGGCGGCCGGGCCCCGGACCGGACGTTCGCGCTGGCCGTCGCGGCACCGCCGCCCGACCCTGCGGCCCGCGCCGTGGTGGGCGTCGCGACCGTCCTGCTCTCGCTGCTCACCGGCCCGTACGCGGAGCCGGCCGCCGGCGGGCACGCGGCCGCGCTGGTCCGGCTGCTGCTGGGGGACCGGCCCGCCGAGGTGGCGCCGCTGCTCGGGCATCCGCAGTGGACCGTCGTGCACGCCCGCGCCCGGCGCGGCAACGGCGCGCCCGCCGCCGCCCTCGCCGCCGGGCTGGGCACGCCCCTGGTCGCGGCGGACGGCGACACCGTGCGCGCGCTCGTGCCCGCCGGGCGTGAGGTCGCCCCGCAGCCGGGCTGGACGCTCGGGGTCAGCGAACCCGTACCGGTCTCCGCGCTGGCCGCCGGGGACGCGCACGCCGCCGCGGCGCTGCGCCGCGCGGTGGCGGGCCGGGCCCCGCTCGTCCGGCACCGCTCCCCCGGCGTCGGCGGCACCGGGGGCATCGCCGCGCTGGTCCCGCCCGCCGAGGCCCGTGCGCACGCCGCTGCCGTGCTCGCCCCGCTCGACGGCGCCCCGGCGCTCCGCGAGACGCTGCACACCTGGCTGTCGCTGCACGGCAGCTGGGACCGGACGGCGACGGCGCTGGGCATCCACCGCAACACGGTCCGCCAGCGCATCGCCAGGGCCGCTGCCCTGCTCGGCACCGACCCCGACGACCCGGACGTCCGGATGGAGCTGTGGTTCGCGCTCGGCCACCATGACTGAATTACCGCGCGAATTTGCGGACATGCCCGTTTTGGCCGGACCTCCGGGAAATTCACCGGCCCTTGGCCAATTCCGCCGCGCTACGTCCGACATCGACCGCATCGGGAGTCAAAACCGCACTTCACCAGGCATGTGATGGGCCATTCCCGACGTAATGCACCAGGCCCCGAAGGGAATTTGCCATAAGGGCTGCGCCCCGGCACTATTCCCCGCGTCACCCCCCTTG
Organism: Streptomyces sp. Ru73; assembly: GCF_002920575.1. Classification (GTDB taxonomy): domain Bacteria; phylum Actinomycetota; class Actinomycetes; order Streptomycetales; family Streptomycetaceae; genus Streptomyces. The sequence continues at coordinate 16,928 of NZ_PQSQ01000060.1, forward strand.
TTCTTCCGCGTCCCCGCCCATTGAAGGGAAGAAAAGTCATGCGTGACTACATCGAGACCGCCGAGCTCGCCGACTCCGAGCTGGACGGCATCGCCGCCGGTGCCGCCGTCGTCGGCGGCAGCGTCGCCGGTTACGACGCCGCCGTGACCATCGACGGCACCGCCGTCCAGGCCGTCGAGGGCGTCGCCCAGGGTGCGATCGCCAAGGCCAACGGTCTGGGCTCCGCGCTGCCCACCGCCGGCCTCTGAGCCGAGCCACCACGACCAGGGCCCCGGAACGGCTTCCGTTCCGGGGCCCTGGCGCGTTCCGCGCGGCGGGTCAGCCGCGTGCCGCCGCGATCTGCCGGGACATGATCGTGGTCAGCTCGTACGCGGTGTGCGAGGCCGCGACCGAGGTCATCTCGGCGTGGTCGTACGCGGGGGCCACCTCGACCAGATCGGCGGAGACCAGGTTGCAGGAGGCCAGGCCGCGCAGAATCTCCAGCAGCTCCCGCGAGGTGAGGCCGCCGGCCTCCGGGGTGCCGGTGCCGGGCGCGTGCGCCGGGTCCAGGACGTCGATGTCGATGGAGATGTACAGCGGACGGTCGCCGATGCGCTGGCGGAGCTGGTCGGCGACCTCGTCCACGCCGCGGCGCATGACGTCCGCCGAGGTGACGATGCCGAAGCCCATCTTCTCGTCGTCGGTCAGGTCCTTCTTGCCGTACAGCGGGCCGCGGGTGCCGACGTGCGAGAGGGCCGAGGTGTCGAGGATGCCCTCCTCGACCGCGCGGCGGAACGGCGTGCCGTGCGTGTACTCGGCGCCGAAGTAGGTGTCCCAGGTGTCCAGGTGCGCGTCGAAGTGGAGCAGCGCCACCGGGCCGTGCTTCTTGGCGACCGAGCGCAGCAGCGGCAGCGCGATGGTGTGGTCGCCGCCGAGGGTCATCAGACGGGCGCCGGTGCCGAGGAGGTCGTCGGCCGCGGCCTCGACCGTCTCGACGGCCTCGTTGATGTTGAACGGGTTGGCGGCGATGTCACCCGCGTCCGCGACCTGGGCCAGCGCGAACGGGGAGGCGTCCTGGGCCGGGTTGTAGGGCCGCAGCAGGCGGGACGCCTCGCGGATGGCGTTGCCGCCGAAGCGGGCGCCGGGGCGGTAGGAGACACCGGTGTCGAACGGGACGCCCACGACGGCCACATCGGCGCGGCCGCCGACCTCGTCGACGCGCGGCAGCCGGGCGAAGGTCGCCGGGCCGGCGTAGCGCGGGACGCGGGAGGAGTCGACGGGGCCGACGGGCTCTGAGGAAGCGGCAGATGCGGTGGTCATGGCGGAGAGCGTAGGGCCGGGACGGCGCCCGACCCATGGACATATCCGCGAGACGGCGGGGCGCCGTTCGACATTGCGTCCATGCCGCCCGCGCTCACGGCGTCCCCGGTGCCGCCTCCCGGCGCCCGGACCAGGTGACCGTCACCTGGAGGTGCCCCTCCACCCCCGTCTTCGTGAGCACCGCGCCCGCCTGCGCGGTCAGCTTCACCCCGAACTGGATCTGCACCTCGTCCGGGCGCTGCGCCAGCGACCCGAAGGCACGCAGGGCCGCGTCCGCCGCGCCGCGCACGCCGTCCAGCGCGCGGTCGAAGGTCGTGGTGCCGTCCGCGAGGGTGCCGTCGGCCCGGCCGGCGCCCACCACGCCCGGCCCGTCCTCGGCCGTCTCGACGATCACCTCTCCCCCGCCGTCCAGCGGGAACCGCACCAGTACGCCCGGGTCCGTCATGCCGTCACCTTCTCTCCGTGCAGGGGCCGTTGAAGGTCAGCGGGGCTCGTCGGGCACGTACGGCTCGGTGCCGTACGTGACGTCGGCGGCGCAGCGGAAGCCGATCGCCGGATCGACGTGGTCCGTACGGGCCTGGGACTGGTACGACACCAGGCCGTACACCTCCAGCACCTCGCCGGTCGCGCCGCCGCGCACCCCGCGGTACCCCGGCACCGTGCCCTCCGCCACCCACTCGTTGACGTTGCCGCTCATGTCCAGCACGCCCCAGGGGGACTGGCCGCCGGGCAGCGAGCCGACCGGCATGGTCGGCGCCGTGCCCGGTGCGGGGCGCGCGTGACCGCCCGGCAGGCCCTGGCAGCGCTCCCGCTCGAAGGCACTGCCCCAGGGGTACATCCGGTCGTCGTCGGGGCCGCGTGCCGCCTTCTCCCACTCCAGCGGGGTGGGCAGCCGCTTGCCGCGCCACAGCGCGTAACAGAGCGCGTCGCGCCAGCTCACGGACGTCACGGGGTGGTCGGGCGCCGCGGCCAGCACGGCGGCGAAGCCGGGCGGCTCGGGGTAGTTGACCGCCTCGGCGAAGGCGGCGTACTGGGCGTTGGTGACCGGGGTGCGGTCGATGTCGAAGGCCCGGCAGAACATCCGGCGCGGGCCGCTGCCGCCGGTCAGCCGGCGCACCTGCTCGTCGTCGGGCGTCATACGGGCGGCGATCAGGGCGTGCCGGGCCTGGCTGTCGCTGAGGCCGTGCACGAAGGTGCCGGCCGCGATGCGCACCATGTCCTCGGCGGGCGGGGCCGGCACCCGGCGCAGCAGCCCGCCGCCGCAGACCGGGCAACGGGCCGTGATCTGGCGATGGCCCGTGACGTACCCGCAGTCCGGGCAGTACGGCCGGTCCAGGTCGCGGTCGGCGAGGGCACGCGCCATGTCCTCGTGCAGCAGCATGTCGGCGATGGACCGGGCGGTGGGCCGGTCCTCGGCGCGCGGCGCGAGCATCGAGACGACGATGTGCGCCAGCTCCTCGGGGACCTCGGCGCCGGACGCCGCCAGCTCGGTCCTGAGCGCGTCCGGGTCCCCGCCGGGCCAGTGGTTGACCAGCCGCCCCGTCAGGCACAGGTGGAAGAGCATGCCGAGCGCGTACACGTCGTCCGGCGGCTCCGCGAGGTCCAGTTGCGCGGCCCGCTGCGGGGAGAGGTACTCGATGCGGGTGGTGACGTCGGAGAAGCCGCCGCCGGCGCCGCTCAGCCCCCAGTCGATCAGCCGTACGTCGTTGCCCCGGGTGAGCAGGACGTTGGTCGGCTTCAGGTCGCGGTGGCAGACCTTGTGCTCGTGCGCGTGGGCGAGCGCGGCCGCCACCCCGCCGCAGACCTTCGCCGCCTGGCCGGGGGCGAGCCGCCCGGCGGCCAGCAGGTCCTCCAGCGAGGGCCCGTCGACGTACTCCATGAACAGCGCGGGCCCCAGCGCCAGCCGGCCGCCCGCAGCGCCGTCGACGGTCATCTCCAGCGCGGGCAGCGCCAGCACCGGCCGGGCGGTGCACGGGGCACTGCCCAGCCTGGCCACCGCGATCTGGCATTCGTGCAGGAACGCCTGGTCGGCCGAGTCGCCCAGCCGCTCCCTGATCTCGTCCCGGATGCGCTTGACGGCGAGCCGCTCGCCGAGCCGGCCCTCGACCACGCCGACCTCGGAGAATCCGCCCATGCGGACCTCGCGCACCTCGTGTCCGGTGCTCAGCCGGACGCCCGTCACCAGTCCCATTTACCGTGCTCCTCCCCGTGCCGTACCGGCCTCACGTGAAGATCCCTCGTGTCCCCCGGGTGTATCCGGAGGGCGAACCGAAGAGGACCACCTTGAGGATGCTCAGCAGCACCAGCGCCCCGAGGCCCGCCAGGACGAGCACGTACCAGGGCGACGCCCACAGCTCGCCCCAGAAGCCGCTGTCGGCCTGCTTCTCCCGCGGCTCGCCGACCGTCAGCCGGGCGGCCTGCTCGGCGGTGGCGCCGGTGCTGTCGGTGACCCGCACGCCGAAGGTGAAGCTGCCGCCCTTCGCCGGGGTCCCGGTCAGCGCGCCGCTCTCCGAGAGCCGCATGCCGGGCGGCAGGGCACCGGCCGCGTGCCAGGTGTACGGGCCCTCGCCCGCCGTGGCCCGGAAGCGGTGCCCGGCGTACTTCGCGTCCTTGCGGGCCGGGGGCAGGGCCAGGGTCTCGGCGACCACCCGCAGGCTCGGCCGCTGGGAGCCGGACTCCGGTGCGGCCCGGACGACCGCCAGCCGCAGCGTGCGCTCAGCGCGCTGCCCCGCCGCGTCCCGCACCCGCACCGTCGCGGTCGCCCCGGCGCCGTCCGCGCCGTGCGCCCCGGAGCCGGCCCGGGCGCGGCCGGTGACCACGCCCTCGTCGGTCAGCTTCAGCCCCTCGGGCAGCCGGCCGGCGGCGCGGTCCCAGTGGTAGGGCGGCCGGCCGCCGACGGCGGCGAGGGTGAGCGCGTACGGCTTGCCGGCCACCGCGTCCGGCGCCGCCGCCGTGGCGACCTTGATCTGCGGCGGGCGGTTCTCGTCCGGGCGGTCGGCCGGGGCGTTGGCGCTGACCAGGGCCAGCAGCACGGCCATGAACATCAGGGTGGCGATGATGATGAGCAGCAGGTCGATGAAGCGCAGCTCCACCGGGGCGCCGTCACCGCCGCCGGGCCGGCCGCCGAAGCCGCGCCCGCCCCCGAGGCCGCGCATCACAGCCCGCCGTTCGCGCGGTCTTCGGGGCCGCCCCGGAAGTCACGCGGACCGCTCGGGAAGTCCCGGGGGCCGCGCGGGAAGTCACGCGGAGCGCGCGGATGCCCCGGGCCGCCGGGACCACCGGGTCCGGGCGCCGCGGGGCCGCCTGGCCCGGGCGCCGCGGGACCACCGCCGGAGTCGTCGTCCCCGGTGAGGAAGCCCCGGCCGTTCGGCCCGCCGCCCCGCGGTGCCCGCACCGGCATGAGGACCATCTCGCGGTCCAGTCCGGCTCCGATCGCGGACAGCTGCGTCCCGATGGAGGCCAGCTGGCGGACGATCTCCTCGGAGCGGTCGGGGCGTTCCTCGCCGCCGAGACGGGTGCCGGCCGCTTCCTCGCGCAGCCGGCCCAGTTCGGTGTTCAGCTGCTCCATCGCGGTGGCCGCCGTCCGCATGGCCCGGCCCATCTCCTCCGCCGCGCGGCTCTCCGCCGACCAGTCGGGCCGGGCGGCGGTCCGCCCGCCCTGCCCCAGCTGGCCCAGCACCCGCTCGTCGATCTTCAGCAGCAGCCGCTCCTCATGGGTGTGCACCACTGAGGTCAGCAGGTGGCAGACCACGCTGGAGCCGAGCGCGAAGAGCGTGATGCTGAACGCGCCGGCGAGCGGCGGGATGACGTCCCGCACCAGCGTGTGGCTCAGCTCGGCGTACGAGGAGGTCCTGGCCACCGCGCCGCCGAGCCCGCCGATGGACCGCGCCATCTCGGCCGCCGTGCCGATGAAGCCGAGCGCGGGCAGCGCCCATACCAGGGCGCGGATCAGCGCGTACGGCGTCTCGGCGCGCGCGGCGTGCACCGCGGAACGGCCCGCGACCAGCGCCTGGGCCCGCTCCGGGTCCTGCCGCCTGGCGTCCTCGCCGGCCTGCCGCACGAGGCGCCGCGCCTCGGTGGTGTGCCCGGCCGGCAGGCCGCGGCTGTACCCGCTCAGCGCGGCGGCCTCCCGGCTGTTGTGCAGCAGCCGCACGCACAGCATCGCCAGCACCCAGAAGGTGACCGCGAGCACCGCGGTGGCCAGGCCGCGCGAGACTCCGCCGCGGTCGGCCATCTCCTGGAGCGGCGGCACCACGCCCGCCGCTCCCGTGGAGATCAGGAACACCGCGAGCGCGGCTCCCGTCACCCCGCACCAGAAGAACGTCCCCCGTAGCTTCGTCACGCCTACTCCCCTGTCGTCAGGCGGCGTTGAGGTCACGACCGCATCTGTGTGCCTCCTCACTATGGCGTGACGCGCCTCCTCCGCACCGAAGTTCCCCTCCGTCACTCCTTTGAGTGGTGCGGCACGAAACCGGCGCGGACGGCGGGGAGTTGACGCCAGGAAATCCGCATTCCCGGCTCAGAAGAGTGAGCTGGTCTGGCCGTCGTCGACGAACTCCAGCTCCCAGTGCGTCCGTTCCGGACCGGGGTCGCCGGACCGGCGCGCGGCCGGGATGAGGACCGTGTCGCCGTTGCGCAGCCGGGTCCGGCCGCCCTCCGGCACGGGCTGCGGCAGCTCGCTCCCCACGTGCCGCACGAAGGTCGGCCGCCCGCCCGCCTGGAGCGCCACGAACCAGTGCCCGAACTCGTACACCAGCCGGCAGTGCCAGCGGCTGACCACGTGCGGCCCCGGCGACGCCAGCAGGATGTCCGCCTCGTCGCCCGTGCCGCTGCTGCGCCCCACCCAGTACTCGCGCCGGTCCGGGCCCGCGGTGCGCAGGGGCACCAGCCGGGCGGGCGCGCCGTAGGGGTCGTGCACCCACAGCCGTACGGGGCACGGCTCGGCGAGGTCGGGCCAGTGGGCGCGCAGCCCGTCCACGGGCACGGCGTACGCGGTCCGCAGCTGCGCGTCCCGGTCCACGGCGGTCACCATGCCGACGACGGCCCGCAGGTCGCTGTCCCAGAGGGGCGAGCCGCTGAAGCCGCGCGCCGGCGGGTACCCCTGTGCGCCCGGAACGGTGAACTGGAGCAGCCCGTCCGCGGTGCGGCCGGTCAGCCGCCCGGTGGCCCATACCCCGTCGGGGTGCCCTGCGGGGAATCCGTAGACGCCGAAGCCGTGCCCGGCCACCGTGTCCGCCTCGTCCAGTGGCGCGGCGCAGGCCCCGGCGGGCACCCGGGCCGGCCGCAGGACGGCGAGGTCGTCGCGGCTGCCGGCCGGCGCGTCGGCGCGGCTCAGCACGGTGCGGGCCGGGACGTCCCGGCCGCGTTCCACGAAGGGGAAGTCCACCAGCACGGCAGCCGGCCCGCCGTCCCCCTCCGTGCCGGGGCCGACGACATGGGCGCAGGTCAGCACCGTGCCGTTGGCGCACAGCACGCCGCCGCCGAGCACCGTCCCGTCGGCCGCGCGCCTGATCCGTACCTGCCACGGCGGCCTGGCCGCCCGTCCCTCCACCCCTGCTCCCCCTCGTGCTCCCGAGCCGCCGGAACACCGTGATCGTAGGCGCCGGGGTGCCCACGGGGCGTCCGGGCGGCGGAACTCGCACGCCCCGGACTGATCGGCCCCGGCACAATGGGCCGTATGCCGATAACCTCCGCCCCCAGCCGCGCCGAACTCGTCGAGCACCTCGTCCGCACCCGTATCGCCGGTGAGGTCGCCACGCCCCGCGAGAACAACCTCGACCACTACCGCAAGCTCGCCAACGGCGACCGCCACTACTGGTTCGGCCTGGAGCTGGGCGACCGGTGGAGAGACGAGCAGGACGTGCTCGCCGTGATGGCCGAGCGCTGCGGCGTCAGCGACGACCCGGACCACCGGCACGGCCAGGACACCATCGACCCCGAGCTGACGGTGTCGGCGCTGGAGCGGATGGCGGCGGTGCTGCGCAAGGCGGCCGACGGACGGCGGCGGGTGCTGTTCGCGACCGGTCACCCGGGCGGGCTGCTGGACGTGCACATCGCGACGGCCGCCGCGATGCGGGCGCGGGGCTGCGACATCGTGGTCGTGCCGGACGGGCTGACCGCGGACGACGGCGTGGTCTTCCAGTTCGGCCAGGTCGCGATGGTGGAGCGGGGCGCGACGCTGTGGCACACCCACTCGCCGGCGCCGATGGCGGCGATCCTGGACGGTCTGGAGCGGGCGGGGCAGCCGCTGCCGGACCTGGTGGTCGCGGACCACGGCTGGGCGGGCTGCGCTGGGCAGCGCGGCATCGACGCGGTGGGGTACGCGGACTCCAACGACCCGGCGTTGTTCCTGGCCGAGGCCGAGGGCGTCCTGCAGGTCACCGTGCCGCTCGACGACCACGTCCGCAGCCCGCGCTACTACGACCCGCTGACGGCGTACCTGCTGCACGCGGCGGGCCTGGCGGACTGACCCGCGCCCTCACGGGGCCCGCTGCCCGCGTCCCGGCGTCGGGTCCAGGAACACCCGGCGGACCGCGGGGAAGCGGGCGCGGAGGTCGCGTTCGGCCTCCTCGCAGGCCCACTCGATCTCCGCGGCGGTCGCCAGGTCGCGGAAGTCCACCTTCGCCGCGATCAGTACCTCGCCGGGCCCCTGGACGAGCGTGACCAGCTCCAGGACCTCCGCCACCTGCGGTACGGCGGACAGCCTCGCCCGCACGGCTTCCCGGACGTCCGGCGGCAGCGCGCGTCCGATGAGCAGCTGGGCGTTGCTGCGGCCCAGCACCCAGGCGACGTACACCAGCAGCAGCCCGATCAGGACCGCGGCGGTACCGTCCCAGGCGCCCGAGCCGGTGAGCTGTCCGCCGAGCAGGCCGCCGGCCGCCAGCACCAGGCCGACCAGGGCCGCCGAGTCCTCCATGACGACGGCCTTGACGGTGGTGTCCGAGGTCCACCGCAGGTAGTGGCGGAGCGGCCGGTGCAGGCGCGCTGCCTCGCCGCGTGCCTGCCGCAGGCCGGTGCGGAGGGAGTAGCCCTCCAGGAGGAAGGCGACGGCGAGGATGACGTAGGAGACCAGGGGATCGCCGGGGTCCTCGCCGTGCGTGAGGGTGTGGACGCCGTCGTAGACGGAGAACACCGCGCCGCCGACGAACGTGGCGACGGAGGCGAGCAGCGCCCAGACGTAGCGCTCCTGGCCGTAGCCCAGGGGGTGCTCGGGGTCGGCCGGCCGGGCGCTGCGTTTCAGTGCGGTGAGCAGCAGCAGCTCGGTGACCGTGTCGGCGACGGAGTGCGCGGCTTCGGAGAGCATCGCGCTGGATCCGCTGATCATGCCGCCCGCGGCCTTGGCGACGGCGATACCGAGGTTGGCTCCGGCGGCGACGAGGACGGTGACGGTGCTCTCGCCCGTACCGTCCTGCGTCCCCTTGGCCTCCACACTGTCCACGAAGCGGGAGTATGCCCGGTTCGTCACCGCGGTACGCGGATCACGCCCTCCTGGATCACCGAGACCGCGAGCCGGCCCTCGGCGGTGAAGATCCGTCCCTTGCCCAGGCCGCGGCCGCCCTGGGCGGTCGGCGACTCCTGGTCGTACAGCAGCCACTCGTCCGCCTCGAGCGGGCGGTGGAACCACATGGCGTGGTCCAGACTCGCGCCCACCACGTCGCCGACGGCCCAGCCGCCCCTGCCGTGCGCGAGCAGCACCGAGTCCAGCAGCGTCATGTCGGAGACGTAGGTGACCAGGCAGATGTCCAGCAGCGGCCGGGGGATGCCGGTGTCGCCGTCGAGCTTGCCCTGGGTGCGGAACCACACCTGCGAGCGCGGCTCGCGTACCTGGCCGGCGGTGGCGAACGGCGGCTCGTCCACGTACCGCAGGTCCACCGCGGCCCGCGCCTCCAGCAGCCGCTGGACGACGCTCCCGTCGACGAAGCGGTGCGCGTGGCGCGGCAGCATCTCGGCGGCGGTGGGCAGCGTGAGCGGGTCCGGCACGGCCGGCATCGGCTCCTGGTGCTCCATGCCCTCCTCGTGCGCGTGGAAGGACGCGGTGAGGTGGAAGATCTGCTGGCCGTGCTGGACGGCCACGACCCGGCGGGTGGTGAAGGAGCGGCCGTCGCGGATGCGGTCGACGGTGTAGACGATGGGCGCGCCGGGGTCACCGGGGCGCAGGAAGTACGCGTGCAGGGAGTGCGGCGGGCGTTCGGCGGGGACGGTGCGGCCCGCCGCCACCAGGGCCTGCGCGGCGACCTGGCCGCCGAAGACCCGGGGGACGACGGCGGGCCGGGACTGCCCGCGGTAGATGTCCTCCTCGATCTGCTCCAGGGTGAGCAGATCGAGGAGGGATTCCAGTGCGTCGTTCACGGACGTCAGCCCAGGCGCGCCTAGAGGCCCATCGACTTGGCGATGATCGACTTCATGACCTCGTTGGTGCCGCCGTAGATGCGGTTGACGCGGTTGTCGGCGTACAGGCGGGCGATCGGGTACTCGTTCATGTAGCCGTAGCCGCCGTGCAGCTGGAGGCAGCGGTCGATGACGCGGTGCGCGACCTCGGTGCAGAACAGCTTCGCGGAAGCGGCCTCGGCGGGGGTCAGCTCGCCCGCGTCCAGGGCCTCCAGGGCGCGGTCGGCGACGGCCTCGGCCGCGTCCACCTCGGCCTGGCAGGCGGCCAGCTCGAACTTGGTGTTCTGGAAGGACGCGACGGGCTTGCCGAAGACGGTGCGGTCCTGGACGTACTGCTTGGCGAACTGCACCGCGGCCTTGGCCTGCGCGTACGCGCCGTAGGCGATGCCCCAGCGCTCGGACGGCAGGTTCTGGCCGAGGTAGTAAAAGCCCTTGTTCTCCTCGCCGAGCAGGTCCTCGGCCGGCACCTTCACGTCGACGAACGCCAGCTCGGCGGTGTCGGAGGTCTTCAGGCCGAGCTTGTCCAGCTTGCGGCCGACGGAGTAGCCCTCGGACTTGGTGTCCACGGCGAAGAGGGAGATGCCGAAGCGGCGGTCGTCCTCCTTCGGCGGGGAGGTGCGGGCGCAGACGATGACGCGGTCGGCGTGCACACCGCCGGTGATGAAGGTCTTGGCGCCGTTGAGGACGTAGTGCGTGCCGTCCTCGGAGAGCTTGGCGGTGGTCTTCATGCCCGCGAGGTCGGAGCCGGTGCCCGGCTCGGTCATCGCCAGCGCCCACATCTCCTCGGCGGAGACGAACTTCGGCAGGTAGCGCTTCTTCTGCTCATCGGTGGCGAGCATCTTGATGTACGGCAGGGCGAGCAGCACGTGCACGCCGGAGCCGCCGAAGGTGACGCCGGCGCGGGCGGTCTCCTCGTACTGGACGGCCTCGAACTTGTGCGACTCCAGGCCGGCGCCGCCGAACTCCTCGGGGACGTTGATGCCGAAGAGGCCCAGCTCGGCAAGCTTGTAGTAGAACTCGCGGGGCACCTGCCCGGCCTGGAACCACTCGTCGTAGACCGGCACGACCTCGGCCTCGATGAAGGCGCGGATGGTGTCCCGGAACGCCTCGTGGTCCTCGTTGAATACCGTCCGCTTCACAGCCGCCTCCTGGACAATCCCGAATCACTACGCTGGCTAAGCGCTTGCTCAGCGAAAGCTACCGGGCAGTTACGTCGACTGTCCAGGGTTCAAGAAAGCGAGCCCGATCACCCCATCGCGGCGCGGTCCGGGTCGGCCGCCGCCGCGAAGGCGCCCAGCGCCAGCCGCTTGAGCAGCGCCTCGGTGGCCGAGCGGGACGGCAGACTGGCCCGCGGGCTCAGGTGCGGGGTGGAGTTCAGCAGGCCGAAGACGGCGTGCACGGCGGCCCGCGCCTCGGCCTCCGTGCAGGCCGGATAGACCTCGCGGACGACCTCCACCCACAGCTCGACGTACTGCCGCTGGAGCTGGCGCACCCGCTTGCGGTCCGTCTCGCGCAGCCGGTCCAGCTCCCGGTCGTGGACGGTGATCAGCGGGCGGTCGTCCAGCGCGAAGTCGATGTGCCCCTCGATGAGGGCGTGCAGCACCTCCTCGGCGCTCTCGCCGCCGTCCGCGACCCGCAGCCGCCCGCCGTCCAGCAGCCGCTCGCTGATGCCGACCAGCAGCTCGGCGAGCATCGCATCCTTGCCCGCGAAATGGCGGTAGAGACCGGGGCCGGAGATGCCGACCGCGGCTCCTATCTCGTCGACGCCGACGCCGTGGAAGCCGCGCTCGGCGAAGAGGCGCGCGGCCTCCTTGAGGATCTGCTCGCGGCGGCTGACGGCGGCGGGGGCCTTCGTGCTGCTCATGGCTCCAATTGTAGACAGGCGGGTTAGTGGTCGTTAACCTGAAGGCACTCGTGTTAACGACCACTAACAAGGGGCGGGTAAGGCGATGGAGCAGGCACCCGTACTGGGCACCGCCGCTGATCCGGCGGCGGACTCCTGGCGGGCCAACGAGGCCGCGCACCGCGCGCTCGTGGACCAGCTGCGCGCGAAGCTCGCCGCGGCCCGGCTGGGCGGCGGCGAGAAGGCCAGGGCGCGGCACACCGCGCGCGGCAAGCTGCTCCCCAGGGAGCGGGTGGACGGCCTGCTGGACCCGGGCTCGCCCTTCCTGGAGCTGGCGCCGCTGGCGGCGGACGGGATGTACGACGGGGCGGCGCCGGCGGCCGGCGTGATCGCGGGCATCGGCCGGGTCGCGGGCCGCGAGGTGGTGATCGTCGCCAATGACGCCACGGTCAAGGGCGGCACGTACTACCCCATGACCGTGAAGAAGCACCTCCGCGCCCAGGAGGTGGCCCTGGAGAACCGCCTCCCGTGCGTCTACCTGGTCGACTCCGGCGGCGCCTTCCTGCCCATGCAGGACGAGGTCTTCCCCGACCGCGAGCACTTCGGGCGGATCTTCTACAACCAGGCCCGGATGTCCGGCGCCGGCATCCCGCAGATCGCCGCCGTGCTCGGCTCCTGCACGGCCGGCGGCGCGTACGTCCCCGCGATGAGCGACGAGGCGGTGATCGTGCGGAACCAGGGCACGATCTTCCTCGGCGGCCCGCCGCTGGTGAAGGCGGCCACCGGCGAGGTCGTCACGGCCGAGGAGCTGGGCGGCGGCGAGGTGCACAGCCGGACCTCGGGCGTCACCGACCACCTCGCCGAGGACGACGCGCACGCCCTGCGCATCGTCCGCACGATCGTCGGCACCCTCGGTGAGCGCGCCCCGCTCCCCTGGACCGTACGGACGGTGGAGGAGCCCAAGGCGGACCCGGCCGGGCTGTACGGCATGGTGCCCGTCGACTCCCGCACCCCCTACGACGTGCGCGAGGTCATCGCCCGGATCGTGGACGGCTCACGCTTCGCGGAGTTCAAGGCCGAGTACGGCCAGACGCTGGTCACCGGCTTCGCGCATCTGCACGGCCACCCGGTCGGCATCGTCGCCAACAACGGCATCCTCTTCTCCGAGTCGGCGCAGAAGGGCGCGCACTTCATCGAGCTGTGCGACCAGCGCGGCATCCCGCTGGTGTTCCTGCAGAACATCTCCGGCTTCATGGTCGGCAAGGACTACGAGGCGGGCGGCATTGCCAAGCACGGCGCCAAGATGGTCACGGCGGTGGCCTGCACCCGGGTGCCGAAGCTGACCGTCGTGATCGGCGGCTCGTACGGCGCCGGCAACTACTCCATGTGCGGCCGGGCCTACTCCCCCCGCTTCCTGTGGATGTGGCCGAACGCCAAGATCTCCGTCATGGGCGGCGAGCAGGCCGCTTCGGTCCTGGCGACCGTCAAGCGCGACCAGATGGAGGCGCGCGGCGAGGAGTGGCCGCCGGAGGCGGAGGAGGCCTTCAAGGACCCCGTCCGCGCGCAGTACGAAGAGCAGGGCAACGCCTACTACGCGACGGCGCGGCTCTGGGACGACGGCGTCATCGATCCGATGGAGACCCGGCAGGTCCTGGGCCTGGCCCTCACCGCCTGCGCCAACGCCCCGCTGACCGACCCCGCCTTCGGCGTCTTCCGGATGTGAGGACCTCACCCATGTTCAGTACTGTTCTGGTCGCCAACCGCGGTGAGATCGCGGTCCGCGTCATCCGCACCCTCCGGTCCCTGGGCATCCGCTCGGTCGCCGTGTTCAGCGACGCGGACGCGGAGGCCCGGCACGTCCGGGAGGCGGACACGGCCGTACGGATCGGCCCGCCCGCGGCAGCCGAGAGCTATCTGCGCATCGACGCGCTGCTGGACGCGGCGCGGCGCAGCGGCGCGCAGGCGGTCCACCCCGGCTACGGCTTCCTCGCGGAGAACGCCGCGTTCGCGCGCGCCGTGACGGACGCCGGGCTGGTCTTCATCGGCCCGTCCGCCGAGGCCATCGATCTGATGGGCGACAAGATCCGGGCGAAGGAGACGGTCCGGGAGGCGGGCGTGCCCGTCGTGCCGGGCTCCTCCGGCAGCGGCCTGAGCGACGCCGAACTGGCCGCCGCCGCACGGGAGATCGGCATGCCGGTGCTGCTGAAGCCCTCGGCGGGCGGCGGCGGCAAGGGCATGCGGCTGGTGCGCGACGAGGCGCTGCTCGCGGACGAGATCGCGGCGGCCCGGCGCGAGGCCCGCGGCTCCTTCGGCGACGACACCCTCCTCGTCGAGCGCTGGGTCGACCGCCCGCGGCACATCGAGATCCAGGTGCTGGCCGACGGCCACGGCAACGTGCTCCACCTCGGCGAGCGCGAGTGCTCGCTCCAGCGCCGCCACCAGAAGATCATCGAGGAGGCGCCGAGCGTCCTGCTGGACGAGGCGACCCGCGCGGCGATGGGCACCGCCGCCGTGAACGCGGCCCGCTCCTGCGGCTACGTCGGCGCCGGCACCGTCGAGTTCATCGTCCCCGGCGACGACCCGTCCTCGTACTACTTCATGGAGATGAACACCCGCCTCCAGGTCGAGCACCCGGTCACGGAGCTGGTCACGGGGCTGGACCTGGTCGAGTGGCAGCTGCGGGTCGCGGCCGGCGAGCAGCTGCCGTACGGCCAGGACGACATCACGCTCACGGGGCACGCCGTCGAGGCCCGGATCTGCGCCGAGGACCCTTCCCGCGGCTTCCTGCCGTCCGGCGGCACGGTGCTCGCACTGCACGAGCCGCAGGGCACGGGGTGCGCACCGACTCCGGGCTCTCGGAGGGTACGGAAGTCGGCTCGCTCTACGACCCCATGCTCTCCAAGGTCATCGCGTACGGCCCGGACCGGGCGACCGCGCTGCGCAAGCTGCGGGCCGCGCTCGCCGACACGGTCATCCTCGGCGTGCCCACCAACACCGGCTTCCTGCGCCGGCTGCTGGCCCACCCGGCGGTCGTGGCCGGGGAGCTGGACACCGGCCTGGTGGAGCGCGAGGCCGAAGCGCTGGTGGACCGGGAGGTGCCCGGGGAGGTGTACGCGGCCGGCGCCGCGGTGCGCCGCGCGGCCCTCGAACCGGCGCCGGCCGACGGCGGCTGGACCGACCCGTTCTCCGTGCCGAGCGGCTGGCGGCTCGGCGGCGAGCCCACGCCGCCCGCCTTCTGGGTACGGGTGCCCGGCCAGGAGCCCGTACAGGCGTCGGGCGACGGCACGGTCACCGACGGGCGGGTGGCGGTCACCGTGGACGGCGTACGCCACACCTTCGTACGGGCCGGGGACTGGCTCGGCCGGGACGGCGACGCCTGGCACGTGCAGGACCACGACCCGGTGGCGGCCGCGATCGGCGGCGCGGCCGGGGCGCACGGCGCCGACTCGCTCACCGCGCCCATGCCCGGCACGGTCACGGTGGTCAAGGCCGCGGTCGGCGACCGCGTCGAGGCCGGGCAGGGCCTGCTGGTGGTGGAGGCGATGAAGATGGAGCACGTCATCTCCGCGCCGCACGCGGGCACCGTCGCCGAGCTCGACGTCACGCCGGGCAGCACGGTCGCCATGGACCAGGTGCTCGCCGTGATCACCCCCGACGAGCCCGAGGAGGACCAGCGATGACGCCGGGACTGCCGATGTCCGTACCCGCCCCCGGGCTGCCCGCGCGGGTCCGCATCCACGAGGTGGGCGCGCGGGACGGGCTGCAGAACGAACAGACCGTGATCCCCACCGAGGTCAAGGCGGAGTTCGTCCGCCGGCTGGCCGCCGCGGGGCTGGACACCGTCGAGGCGACCAGCTTCGTGCACCCCAAGTGGGTGCCCCAGCTCGCCGACGCCGAGCAGCTGTTCCCGTCCGTGCGCGACCTCGCGCCCGGCGTGCGGCTGCCCGTCCTGGTACCGAACGAGCGCGGCCTGGACCGGGCGCTGGCCCTCGGCGCCGACCGGATCGCGGTCTTCGGGAGCGCCACCGAGTCCTTCGCCCAGGCCAACCTCAACCGCACGGTCGACGCGGCGCTGGCGATGTTCGCGCCGGTCGTCGCCCGCGCCAAGGAGGCGGGCGCGCACGTACGCGGCTACCTCTCCATGTGCTTCGGCGACCCCTGGGAGGGCCCGGTGCCGATCCCCCAGGTCGTCCGGGTCTGCCGCGCGCTGCTGGACCAGGGCTGCGACGAGCTGAGCCTGGGCGACACCATCGGCGTCGCCACGCCCGGCCATGTCACCGCGCTGCTCACGGCGCTGAACGAAGCGGGCGTCGGCACGGACGTCATCGGCGTCCACTTCCACGACACCTACGGACAGGCGCTGGCCAACACCCTGGCCGCGCTGCAGCACGGCGTCACCACCGTCGACGCCTCCGCGGGCGGCCTGGGCGGCTGCCCGTACGCCAAGAGCGCCACCGGCAACCTCGCCACGGAAGACCTGGTGTGGATGCTCCAGGGCCTCGGCATCGAGACCGGGGTCGACCTGGACCGGCTGACCGCCACCAGCGTGTGGATGGCGGAGCGGCTGGGCCGGCCGAGCCCGTCCCGCACCGTCCGCGCGCTCTCCTCCTCCCTCGACTCCGCCTCCCACAAGGAGTGACCCATGTCCCTGGACCACCGCCTCCCTGCGGAGCTTACGGAACTGCGCACCACGGTCGAGGCGTTCGCGCACGACGTCGTCGCACCGAAGATCGGCGAGTACTACGAGAACCACCAGTTCCCCTACGAGATCGTGCGCGAGATGGGCCGCATGGGCCTCTTCGGACTGCCGTTCCCGGAGGAGTACGGCGGCATGGGCGGCGACTACCTCGCGCTCGGCATCGCCCTGGAGGAGCTGGCCCGGGTCGACTCCTCGGTGGCGATCACCCTGGAGGCGGGCGTCTCGCTCGGCGCCATGCCGCTGTACCACTTCGGCACCGAGGAGCAGAAGCGGACCTGGCTGCCGAAGCTCTGCTCGGGCGAGATGCTGGGCGCCTTCGGGCTGACCGAGCCGGAGGCCGGCTCCGACGCGGGCGGCACGAAGACCACCGCCCGGCTGGACGCGGCCACCGACGAGTGGGTCATCAACGGCAGCAAGTGCTTCATCACCAACTCCGGCACGGACATCACCGGCCTGGTGACCGTCACCGCCGTCACCGGGCACAAGGAGGACGGCCGCCCGCTGATCTCCGCGATCATCGTGCCGTCCGGCACCCCCGGCTTCACCGTCGCGGCCCCGTACTCCAAGGTCGGCTGGAACGCCTCCGACACCCGTGAGCTGTCCTTCTCCGACGTCCGCGTCCCGGCCGCCAACCTGCTGGGCGAGGAAGGCCGCGGCTACGCGCAGTTCCTGCGCATCCTGGACGAGGGCCGGATCGCCATCGCGGCCCTGGCCACGGGCCTCGCGCAGGGCTGCGTGGACGAGTCGGTGAAGTACGCGAAGGAGCGGAAGTCCTTCGGCCGGCCGATCGGGGAGAACCAGGCCATACAGTTCAAGCTCGCCGACATGGAGATGCGCGCCCACACCTCCCGGCTGGCGTGGCGCGACGCGGCCTCCCGCCTGGTGCACGGCGAGCGCTTCAAGAAGGAGGCCGCACTGGCGAAGCTGTACTCCTCGGAGATCGCGGTCACCAACGCCCGCGAGGCCACCCAGATCCACGGCGGCTACGGCTTCATGAACGAGTACCCGGTCGCCCGCATGTGGCGCGACTCCAAGATCCTGGAGATCGGCGAGGGCACGAGCGAGGTCCAGCGCATGCTGATCGCCCGGGAGATGGGGTTCTGACCAGCCCCCCCGTGCGCCCCTACTTCGCGGGCCACGGCACCTGCGGCGACCGGTAGTAGGTGATGCCCATCGCGTCCCAGCGCGGACCCTGGGACGCGAGCCGCACCTTGTACCGGTCCCAGTCGTGCGTGCTCGCGGGCGACCACCCCAGCTCCGCGATCCCCGGGAGCCGGGGAAAGGCCATGTACTCGGCCTGCGCGCTCTCGGAGAGCGTCTCGGACCACAGCGGGGCCTCCACGCCGAGGACCGAGCCGGCCGGCGCCCCCGCGAGGTACGTGCCGGGGTCCCAGTCGTAGGACCGCTCGACCGGCACGTACCCGGCCCAGTGCAGCCCGTACGGCGTGTCCTTGGCGTACTGCATGTCCAGGTAGGCCCGGTCGGCGGGCGAGAGGACCAGCCGCGTCCCCTTCTTCGCCGCGTCGGCCACCTGCGCCTTCTCGGCCGCGCTCGTCGCGTCGTAGCCCCAGTACTGCGCCACCGCGCCCTTCGCGGGCGTCGCGCCGGTCAGCTGGTGCCAGCCGATCACCGTCTTGCCGTACTCGGCGACCACCGGCTGCACCTTGTTCATGAAGGTGACGTAGTCCTCGTGGCTGGTGGAGTGCGCCTCGTCACCCCCGATGTGCAGGTACGGGCCGGGCGTCAGCGCCGCCAGCTCGCGAATGACGTCGTTCACGAAGTCGTACGTCACCGGCTTCGGCACGCAGAGGGAGCTGAAGCCGACCTCGGTGCCGGTGTAGAGCGGCGGGGCCGTGCCGTCGCAGTTCAGCTCGGGGTAGGAGGCAAGGGCCGCGTTGGTGTGGCCCGGCATGTCGATCTCGGGGACGACGGTCAGGTAGCGGCTCTGCGCGTACCGGACGATCTCGCGGTAGTCGGCCTTGGTGTAGTGGCCGCCGGGGCCGCCGCCGACCTGGGTGGAGCCGCCGTAGGCGGCGAGCCGGGGCCAGGAGTCGATCGCGATGCGCCAGCCCTGGTCGTCGGAGAGGTGCAGATGCAGCTTATTGATCTTGTAGAGCGCGAGCTGGTCGATGTACCGCTTGACCTTCGCCACGGAGAAGAAGTGCCGGGAGACGTCGAGCATCGCGCCGCGGTAGGCGTACCGCGGAGTGTCGGTGACCGTCCCGGCGGCGACCGTCCAGGGGCCGGGCTGCGGCGTACGCCGCTCCACCGCGGCGGGCAGCAGCTGGCGCAGCGTCTGGACACCGTGGAAGAGGCCGGCCGCGCGTGTCGCGCTGAGGGTGACGGCGCGGCGGGTGACCGTGAGCCGGTAGCCCTCGGCGCCCAGTCCCTTCGCGCCGAGCCGGAGCACGATGCCGTCGCCGCCCCTGTCCGTGACGGGCAGCGGATAGCCGGTCGACGGGCGCAGCACGTCCGCCAGGTAGCCGGCGACCCGCTTCGTCTCGCCGGTGGCCCCGGGGACCCGGATGGCGGTCCGGTCCGTGAGCCGGTAGGCGCCGTCCGCCGGGCGTACGGAGGCCGGTGCGGGGACGATGCGGTCGAGGGGCGCGGGGCCGTCGGCGGGCCGGGCCGACGCGGGCGCCGCGCCCGCCGTGCCGAGGCCGGCCGCGGCCACCAGGAGGAGGGAACAGAGCAGTCTGTGCGGTCTCACACGTGACACGGGCGGTCCCTTCGGGGAGCTTCGTGCGGGCATGGAGCAACCGAACGCTCACCTTGCGTACCGTGTGCCCCACTATCGGTCAAGGTGTAGACCAATTTTTTCCCCGCCACGCCGCGCGCTTGCCCGAAAGCGGGCAGATTTCTTGCGAAAGTAGGACCGGCACCGCAGTATCAATCCGTGCTCGAACGTCGTCCGTCCCACGAGGACCTTGTTGAACACCTGGTACGCAGTACGCCGCTGCAGCGCGGCGAGGCGGTCCGGGTGATCCAGGACGTCCTCGCGTACTTCGACGAGACGACCGACGCCTACGTGCGCCGCAGACACCGCGAACTGCAGGGTCAGGGCCTGCGCAACGACGCGATCTTCGAGCGGATCGCCCACGAGCTGCCGCACCGCGCCGTGGCCCCGCCCGAGCTCTCGATACGTCAGCTGCGCCGCCTCGTCTACGGCTGAAGCGGCCGGCCCACGGCTGAAGCAGCGGAGCACCACGAACCATCGATCCAGGGAGGGTCCACCCATGTGCGGAATCGTCGGCTACATCGGAAAGCGTGACGTCGCGCCGCTGCTCCTGGAGGGGCTGCAGCGGCTGGAGTACCGCGGCTACGACTCCGCCGGCATCGCCATCCACGCCTCCGGCAAGACCGGCGGGCTGAAGACCGCCAAGGCCAAGGGCCGGGTGCGGGAGCTGGAGTCCCGCCTGCCGAAGCGTTTCGCCGGCACCACCGGCATCGCGCACACCCGCTGGGCCACCCACGGCGCGCCCAACGACGAGAACGCCCACCCGCACGTGGACGCCTCGGGCAAGGTCGCGGTCGTCCACAACGGCATCATCGACAACGCCGCCGACGTGCGCGCCCGGCTCACCGCCGAGGGCGTGGAGTTCACCTCCGAGACCGACACCGAGGTCCTCGCGCACCTGATCGGCCGCTCCGAGGCCGGCACGCTGGAGGAGAAGGTCCGCGAGGCGCTGCGGCACATCGAGGGCACGTACGGCATCGCCGTGCTGCACTCCGACTTCGCCGACCGCATCGTGGTCGCGCGCAACGGCTCGCCGGTCGTGCTGGGCATCGGCGAGAAGGAGATGTTCGTCTCCTCCGACGTCGCCGCGCTGGTCTCGCACACCCGCCAGGTCGTCACCCTCGACGACGGCGAGATGGCCACGCTCAAGGCCGACGACTACCGCACGTACACCACCGAGGGCTCGCGCACGACCTCCTCCCCGGAGACCGTCGAGTACGCCGCCGAGTCCTACGACATGGGCGCGCACGACACCTACATGCACAAGGAGATCTCCGAGCAGGCGGACGCGGTGGACCGCGCGCTGCGCGGCCGGATCGACGACCGCTTCTCCACCGTGCACCTGGGCGGCCTCAACCTGGACGCGCGCGAGGCGCGGGGCGTCCGCCGGGTCAAGATCCTGGGCTGCGGCACCTCGTACCACGCGGGCCAGATCGGCGCGCAGATGATCGAGGAGCTGGCCCGCATCCCCTCGGACGCCGAGCCGGCCTCCGAGTTCCGCTACCGCAACCCGGTCGTGGACCCCGACACCCTCTACGTCGCCGTCTCGCAGTCCGGTGAGACCTACGACGTCCTCGCGGCCGTGCAGGAGCTCAAGCGCAAGGGCGCGCGGGTGCTGGGCCTGGTGAACGTGGTCGGCTCGGCGATCGCCCGGGAGACCGACGGCGGCATCTACGTGCACGCGGGGCCGGAGGTCTGCGTCGTCTCCACCAAGTGCTTCACCAACATGGTGGTGTCCTTCGCGCTGCTCGCGCTGCACCTGGGCCGCATCCGCGACCTGTCCGTGGCGGACGGCAAGCGGATCATCGACGGACTGCGCCGGCTGCCGGAGCAGATCACCGAGATCCTCGAGAACGAAGCGGAGATCAAGAAGCTCGCGGAACTGTATGCGGATGCGAAGTCGATGATGTTCATCGGCCGGGTCCGCGGCTACCCGGTGGCGCGCGAGGCCTCCCTGAAGCTCAAGGAGGTCTCCTACATCCACGCCGAGGCGTACCCGGCCTCCGAGCTCAAGCACGGCCCGCTGGCGCTCATCGAGCCCGCGATGCCGACGGTCGCGATCGTCCCGGACGACGACCTGCTGGAGAAGAACCGGGCGGCGCTGGAGGAGATCAAGGCCCGCAGCGGCCGCATCCTCGCCGTCGCGCACGCGGAGCAGGAGAAGGCGGACCACACCATCGTGGTGCCGAAGAACGAGCCCGAGCTGGACCCCATCCTCATGGGCATCCCGCTCCAGCTCCTCGCCTACCACACGGCCCTGACCCTCGGCCGCGACATCGACAAGCCCCGCAACCTCGCGAAGTCCGTGACCGTCGAGTAACCCCGACGTGAGTGAGGTGGACTCCCGGTCTCGCGCCACCATACGAGCCGGGGGTCCACCTCACGGTGCCGGCGTCGCCCTCACGCCGGCAGTGATGCCGCCCTCCCGGGAACCGTCACACCCGGGCAGCAGCACGCTCCGTGCAGGGTTTGTACCCCTCACAAGCGCACAACCCACCTCTACGAGTCAGTAGATTTGTCGACTACTGACGGGACATGACGGCTCATCACGCCGATATGACGTCATGGAGTGGACGCGGGGACGAGGCCGAATACGTACGGTGCGGACGGTCGGCCCGCGGTCACGGGACGACGATCACCGGGCGCTGCGCCCGACGCGCCAGCCGTCCGGCGACCGAGCCGAAGATCCGCCCGACGATGCCGTGGGTGGAGCCGACCACGATCGCGTCGGCCGCGTACTCACGGCCGACCTCCTCCAGTTCGTGGCAGATGTCGCCGCCCCGCTCGACCAGGATCCAGGAGAGCTCGGAGAGGTGGTCGGCGCAGGCCAGCTCCAGCCCCAGGACCTCCGTGCGGTGGTCGGGGACGTCGACGAAGACGGGCGGCTCGCAGCCCGCCCAGACGGTCGTCGGGAGCCGGTTGGCGACGTGCACGATGATCAGTCCGGAGCCGGAGCGCCGAGCCATGCCGATGGCGTAGGCCAGGGCCCGCTCGCTGGAGACCGAGCCGTCGAAGCCCACCACCACACCGTGCTGGAAGGCGGGGTCGCAGGAGTGGCGTGACTGTTCCGCCGCTTCGAGGTCCGCCATCGGATCGGCGACCTGCTTGCGGTCCGCGGGATCGGGGAATTCGTGACCGGCCATGAGTGTCTCGGCGAAGGGGAGCCCTCGTACCCAGAGGCGGAGGGGAACGGCGATTGACTTGTTCGGGCAGTTGACTGAGCTGGGCGGAGAGCGGGGCGACGGCGATGGTTCAATGCCGAACAATACGGCCGGGAATCATCTTCCCAACCCCTTACCCCAAGAGTACGGCGCCACTCCTCCCCTGCCCAGGGTCTCCGTAAACGGCGCTTGTCCCTTTTGACCGGACAGCGCCCCCGAACGTTCCCCGGAGCATGCCGGAGCGTCGCGCCGTTGGCAATGGCCCGCGGCTCCTTCATACGGACCCCGCGGCTCCGCCGGGCCCGCTCCCGCCCGGCGCGGCCGCCCCCTGCTCCGTCCGCGCGCCGCGCGGTGACTCCCCGTGGCCGCCCGCGTTGATCCAGTGGTCCGCGCGGTCGGTGCGGACCACTCGGAAGGAGCCCCCCTTGCCCGGCACGCCTCGCCCGCCCGCCGACCCCGTGAGCGACGTGGTCCGCTGGGGCACGTTCAGCTGCGCCCTGGTTCCGCTTGTCCTCCTCGTGTGCGGTTCGTCGCCGGGCGGGGCCGCCGGCACCGCCGTCGGCCTCGCGGCGGTCACGTGCGCCTGCCGGGCGCTGCTGCGGCAGTCCGAGCGGACCGCCGCCCGGCTCGCCGTCGAGCGGGCCTCGGTGCACCGCGGACGGCACGGCAGGACGGGCCTGGGGGCGCACAGGGGCGGGCGCCACGGCGGGGGGCGTACGCCGGGGGATTGAGGCGCTCTCGCGCGACTCCGAGGGTCCTCGCGCGAGTGTCCGCGACCCTTTTCAGCCAACTTCGACCCCGGGCACATCCCTTGGCAAAAGCGACCCCCAACCGCCCTTTGAACTGGACGGAAAGGACCGCACGGCGTGGTTGTGCCCTACGACGGGCGGCCCGTCGCGTGAGGCGTACTTCCCACCGGAGCCCACGAGTGGAACGCTTCGTGATCGAATGCTTCGCGCCAAGTTGCCATATCGACTTACCAGCAGGTGGTGAACTTGGCACTCCATCCTCACGGGACACAGTAGATTCGATCTTGGCAATCACGGCGGGGGAACAGTGCAGGACCGAGAGGGCGAGACGACCGAGGGGGGCTTAGTGCCATGAGCCAGGACTCCGCTGCCGTACCAGATGCCGCACGCAAGCTCGCCGCCCGACGACGCCGCGAAGTAGTCGCGGTGCTCCTCTTCAGTGGCGGCCCCATTTTCGAGAGCTCCATTCCGCTCTCGGTATTTGGCATCGACCGCCAGGACGCGGGCGTGCCGCGGTACCGGTTGCTTGTGTGCGCGGGCGAAGATGCGCCTTTGCGCACGACCGGCGGACTGGAGCTTTCCGCTCCATACGGACTGGAAGCGATCTCCCGGGCAGGTACCGTCGTGGTGCCCGCCTGGCGTTCGATCACCCAGGCGCCACCACCTGCCGCGCTGGACGCACTCCGGCGCGCGCATGAAGAAGGGGCCCGCATCGTCGGGCTGTGCACGGGCGCGTTCGTGCTGGCGGCCGCAGGGC
The DNA here is from genome assembly GCF_002920575.1 of Streptomyces sp. Ru73. Classification (GTDB taxonomy): domain Bacteria; phylum Actinomycetota; class Actinomycetes; order Streptomycetales; family Streptomycetaceae; genus Streptomyces. The sequence goes on from NZ_PQSQ01000060.1 coordinate 40,561, forward strand.
TGCTGGACGGCCGCCCGGCGACCACCCACTGGATGTACGCACCGACGCTCGCCAAGCGTTATCCGTCCGTCCATGTCGATCCACGGGAGCTGTTCGTGGACGACGGCGACGTACTGACGTCGGCGGGCACGGCCGCGGGTATCGACCTGTGCCTCCACATCGTGCGGACCGACCACGGCGCCGACGCGGCCAACGCGCTCGCCCGCCGGCTGGTCGTGCCGCCCCGGCGCACCGCGTCGGAGCTGGGGCACCAGCGCTACCTGGACAGGTCATTACCGGAGGAGATCGGCGCCGACCCGCTCGCGGAGGTCGTCGCCTGGGCGCTGGAGCACCTCCACGAGCAGTTCGACGTGGAGACGCTCGCCGCGCGCGCTTACATGAGCCGCCGGACGTTCGACCGCCGGTTCCGCTCACTCACTGGGAGCGCTCCCCTGCAGTGGCTGATCACTCAGCGCGTCCTGCAGGCGCAGCGGCTGCTGGAGACGTCGGACTACTCGGTGGACGAGGTGGCGGGCCGCTGCGGCTTCCGCTCCCCCGTCGCGCTGCGTGGTCACTTCCGGCGGCAGCTGGGGTCCTCCCCGGCGGCCTACCGGGCGGCCTACCGCGCCCGGCGGCCACAGAACGGCGCCGCCGAACCACCAGGACCCGGGGCCCGGCCGGCCGACCGGCCGGAGCGCCTGGACCGCACGGGAACCCCGGCGGCCGAGCGCTTCGGGGCCCACGCCCCGGTACCGGGTCAGGGCGGTCCGCTCGGCGCCCACGATCCGGGCAAGCCGGAGTCGGACGCGTACGCGTCCCGGCTCGGTGAGCCCGCCGTCGGCCGGTCCACCGGACGCCCGGTGCTGCCCAGCCAGCGGGAGCGCCCCGTAGGGTGAGACGCATGAACGATCGCATGGTGTGGATCGACTGCGAGATGACGGGGCTCTCGCTGGCGAACGACGCGCTCATCGAGGTGGCCGCACTGGTCACCGACTCGGAGCTGAACATCCTCGGCGAGGGGGTGGACATCGTGATCCGTCCCCCCGCCGAGGCCCTGGAGACCATGCCCGAGGTGGTGCGCGAGATGCACACCAATTCGGGCCTGCTCGCGGAGCTGGCCGGCGGGACGACCCTCGCCGACGCCGAGCGGCAGGTCATGGACTACATCAGGAGTTTCGTGCCGGAGCCGGGCAAGGCCCCGCTGTGCGGCAACTCCGTCGGCACCGACCGCGGCTTCCTGGCGCGCGACATGCCGGAGCTGGAGGACTACCTCCACTACCGGATCGTCGATGTCTCGTCGGTCAAGGAGCTGGCCCGGCGCTGGTATCCGAGGGCGTACTTCAACAGCCCGGAGAAGAACGGCAACCACCGGGCGCTCGCCGACATCCGTGAGTCGATCGCGGAGCTGCGGTACTACCGGGAGGCGGTCTTCGTGCCGCAGCCGGGGCCGGACTCCGACACCGCCAGGGCGATCGCCGCCAAGCACGTCCTGCCCGCGGAGACCCCCGCGGCGCAGTCCGTGGACGGACAGTGACGCAGCTCGCTCCCGGGCAGGGGGAAAGCCGGGAGCGAGCACCCCTCCAGACCCTGTACACTTTTTCTCGGCCGGTGCGGAAAGAACCACAACAGCACCGGTCATGGTGGGTATAGCTCAGCTGGTAGAGCACCTGGTTGTGGTCCAGGATGTCGCGGGTTCGAGTCCCGTTACTCACCCAGACCGGCGAGGCCCGGTCCGCTCAGGCGGACCGGGCCTTCGTCATGTCCGGGCTCCGGCACGTACGGAACGTCCGTACCGTCCGGGGCTCAGTAGCCGACGGTGAAGCGCTCGCCGATGTGGCGGGGCTGCTCGACCTCGTCGAGGAGGGCGACCGCGTAGTCCTCGGCGGAGATCCGGCTGCTGCCGTCCGCCGCGGTGACCAGCTCGTCGGTGGCGGTGCGGTAGCTGCCGGTACGGGCGCCGGGCTCGATCGAGGCCGCGGGGCTGAGGTTGGTCCAGCGCACGTCGGTGACGGTGCGGTAGAAGTCCAGCGCGTCGCCGTGCGCGTGCATGATCTGCAGCAGGAACTCCGGCAGCCCCTCGGCGTCCCAGACCTGCTTGCCGTCGGGCGTGCGCAGCGAGCCGGCGCCGCCGACCGCGATCAGCCGCGGCGCGTCGGCACCCAGCTGCCGCAGCCCGGCCACCAGCGACTTGGCGGAGGGCTCGATGGTGGCGAGGTGGCCCGGGCCGTCGCCGCCGCCGACCGCGCTGACCACCACGTCCTGGCCCTGCGCCACCGCGGTGACGGAGGCGGGATCCAGCACGTCACCGGTGGTCACGGTGAGCTTCGGGTGGGACCTGGTGAGCTTCGCGGGGTCCCGGACGACCGCGGTGACCTCGTGGCCGCGCTCCAGCGCCTCGTCGAGGACGCGGCTGCCGATGGTGCCGTTGGCACCGAAGAGGGCGATCTTGGACATGGGGGGCTCCTACTCATTGTCGTTTTCTGCCATTGGCCGCACGGCCTTCTTCTACGCTAGAGGGGAGAACAGGGGGCACCGGGGTAGGCGCGGGACGAGCGATGGTGGAAATGCGACACGAACAGATCCCGGAGGTGCCGTTCACGGCGCCGGCCGGGCGGCCCGCCGGCGTGGAGGTGCTGACGCTCGCCGAGCTGCGCGCGCGGGCCGACGTCTGCGCGCTGGCCGTCCCGCACCGCCCCGGCTTCCACCACCTCCTCGCGCTCGACGAAGGGCGCCTCGCGCACACCGTCGACTTCCGCGGGTACGAGCTGGCGCCCGGCGACTGGCTGTGGGTACGGCCCGGGCAGGTGCAGCACTTCGGCGACCTGTCCGCAGCCGAGGGCGTCCTCGTGCTCTTCGAGTCCGGCTTCGTGGACCCGGCGACGGCCACGGCGGCCCGGCTGGACGACTGGTACGGCCCGGCCGTCCGCCGTCCCGAGGAGGCCGCCGGGGAGGCCGCGCGGGCGGCCCTCGCCCAGCTGCATCGCGAGTTCGGCGCGCGGGCCGGACTGCCGCTGGAGGCACACCTGGACGTCCTGCGGCACCTGCTCTCGGTGCTGGTGCTGCGCGCCGCGCACCTGGTGCGGGACCCGGCGGACGCCGCGGGCGACTGCGCCGCGACGGCCACGTTCCTGCGCTTCCGGGACGCCGTCGAGCGGGACTTCGCGGCGAGCCGCCGGGTCGCCGACTACGCCAGGGCGCTCGGCTACTCGCCCCGTACGCTCTCCCGCGCGACGGAGGCCGCCGCCGGGATCGGGGCGAAGGAGTTCATCGACCGCCGGGTCGTGCTGGAGGCCAAGCGGCTGCTGGCGCACGGCGACCTGCCGGCCGCCCGGATCGCCCGCCGGCTCGGCTTCGAGGACGCGACGAACTTCAGCAAGTACTTCCTGCACCGGACGGGCAGCACGCCGATCGCCTTCCGTGCGGGCGTACGCGGCGGCGCGGCGTGACCGTACGCGGGGCGGCGGGGCCGGGCAGGACGGCGGTCACGAGGACTCCCGCACCACCAGTTCCGTCGGCAGCACGAGCTGCGGGCGCTCCCGGGAGCGTTCGCCCAGCTCGTCGACCAGTACCCGGGCCATCGCCCGGCCCATCTCCTCGATCGGCTGCCGCACGCTGGTCAGCGGCGGGCACAGGTGGCGGGCCACGGCCGAGTCGTCGAAGCCGACCAGCGCCACGTCCGCCGGCACCCGCCGCCCGCGCTCCCGCAGCACCGCCAGCGCCCCGGCCGCCATCACGTCCGAGGCCGCGAAGACCGCGTCCACGTCGGGGCGGCGGTCCAGCAGCGCGGCGGCAGCGCGCCGCCCGCCCTCCTCGGTGAAGTCCGCCGGGACGATCAGCGCCTCGTCCGGGCCGTGCCCGGCGTCGGCCAGCGCCTCCCGGTAGCCGGTCAGCCGGCACTGCGCGGCGTACATGTCCGGCGGCCCGGTGATCGTGGCGATCACCCGCCGGCCGCGTTCCAGGAGGTGCCGGACGGCGGCCCGCGCCCCGCCGGCGTTGTCGGAGTCCACGTACGGCACGGTCTCGCGGGCCGAGCGGCGGCCGCTGAGCACCGCGGGCAGCTCCAGCCGGGACAGCAGGTCCGGCAGCGGGTCGTCCTGGTGCACGGAGACCAGCAGCACGCCGTCCACGCGGTGCGCGGCGAGGTACTGGCCCAGCCGCTCCCGCTCCTTCGGCGTACGCACCAGGATCAGCAGCAGCTGCAGGTCGGTGTCGGCTAGCCCGGCGCCGACCCCGCGGACGATGCCGGAGAAGTACGGCTCGGCGAAGAGCCGGGTCTCGGGCTCCGGGATGACCAGCGCGACCGCGTCGGTCCGGTCGGCGGCCAGCGCGCGGGCCGCGCCGTGCGGCACGTACCCCAGCTCGGCGATGGCGCGCTCGACCGCGGCCCGGGTGCGGGGGCTCACCCGTGGCGAGCCGTTCACCACCCGGGACACGGTGCCCCGGCCGACGCCCGCGCGCGCCGCCACCTCCTCGAGCGTGGGGCGTCCGCCGCGCCGACCACCGCGCCCTGCCGCTGCCATGGCTGCCTCCGGACTCCCGGCGTCGAATGTTTCCCGCCATTACACAGCGGAACGCGACGCAACGGCGGAAAGCGGCACCGGATCGGTGCGGCACGGCGCAAGCGGAAGCGGGGCGCAGCGGCCGTGGGGGTGGGAATCCGCTGCGCCCCGCTGGTGGGGGGTGGTGTGGGGGGAGGGGGAAATGGCCGGTGCTCAGCCCTGGTAGGCGCCCAGGGCCTTGGTGAAGTCCAGCGGCTGCTGGTCGATGGAGCTGCAGGTCGGCTGGGCCGTGCCGGACGAGCCGCCGTCGCAGGGCTTGTCGCGGGTGGCGGACCACATGGACAGCCAGGCGAGGTGCTTGGTGGCCGCGAAGTCCGCCAGCTCCTTGGCGTCGTCGCGCGTGAAGGTCTCGGTCGCCACGTCGTTGACGCCGATCATCGGGGTCACCGCGACGGTCTTCCAGGCGTCCGTGTCGTCCAGCCCGAGCGCGTCCTTCACCTGCTTCTGGGTGGCGGTGGCCGCCTGGATCGCGTACTCGCCCATGTCACCGCCGTAGGAGGCGCCGTAGTCCATCGCCATGATGTTGACGGCGGACACCTCGACGCCGTTCTTCTCGGCGTCGGCCAGGAGGTTCACGCCGTCCTGGGTGAGGCCCTCGGGCATGACGGGCAGGGTGAAGGACACGTCCAGGTCCGGGTGGTCCTTCTGGAGCTTCGCGATGGCCTGGGCGCGGCGGGTGTTGGCCGCGGTGTCGGGCAGCGCGCCGCCCTCGATGTCGAAGTCGGCCTTCTTGAGGTCGAAGGCGTCGATCACCTTGCCGTACGCGGCGGCCAGTTCGTCGGCCGTCTTGCAGGCGAGGCCCAGCTCCGAGCCGGCGGCGCCGCCGAACGAGACGCGTACGTCGCCGCCCTGCGCGCGCAGCTTCGGTATCTGCTGCGCGACCGGGTCGCCGTCCAGGGCGCCGCTGCCGCCCCACTTGGGGTCGCAGCCGCCGCCGGAGGTGATGAAGGCGAGGTTGTACGTCTGCACACCGGTCTTCTCCGCCGTGCCGACGATGTCGTAGGCGGGGCTGAGCGAGGTGTCGACGTACGGGGCGAACGCACCGCCCGCAGCGGCCCGTTCGGCCGGCGCCGCCTTGGTGGCCTGGGCCGCGCCGGCGACGGCGAACCCGCCGCCGGCCGCGACCGCGGCAGCCACCACGGCACCGGTCAGCCTGGCCTTGCCGCTCATCCGCCGGCGGTGGGCCCGGGAGCGCGAGGAAACCATCTCGACCTGCCTGTCTGTCAGTTCGTGGGGGGGGTCCGGTGCACCGGAGCCCGTGGGGGAGGCATCCGGTGCGCCCCGCACGCTAGCGCCAGCGAAACGGACAAACGGCAGGTAAGGGCCATGGTCGCCGCTCCTTATGGCGCGCTTAAGGTGCCCGAAGGGACCGGTTAAGCGGAGCGGCCGGGCGGGGCGGTCAGCGGGGCCGGGGGACCCTCTTGCGGAGGGCCCGGCGGCGCAGCCGGCCCAGCCGGCGGCGGGCCCGGTGGCGGCGCCCCGTACCCGGACGCCGCCGGCCGTCCAGGGCGAGCCAGACGCGTACCTCGGTGCCGCCCAGGACCGAGCGGCCGATGCGGACGTCGCCGCCGGTGGACTCCGCGAGGCGGCGGACGATGTCCAGGCCGAGCCCGGTCGAGCCGTCACCGCCGTCCCCGTGGCCGCGCCGCAGGGCCTCGGCCGGGTCGGCGATGCCCGGCCCCGCGTCCGACACCAGCACGATCACCGCGTCCTCGGCGTTGTGCACGTCCACGGCGAAGGCGGTGCCCTCGGGCGTGTGCCGGAAGACGTTGCCGAGCAGCGCGTCCAGCGCGGCGGCCAGCTCGGCGCGCGCGACGGGGACGCGTACGGGACGGTCCGCGCCCGCCACCCGTACCGTGCGCCCCTCGTCCTCCGCGAGCGCCGACCAGAACCCCATCCGCTCCCGGATGACCTCGGCCGCGTCGCACCCGGCGGCGGCCGCCACCTGCTGCGTCAGCGCCTGCTGTTCGCGCGCGGTCCGGATGATCTGGTCCACCTCGCGCTCCAGCTGGGCGACGGCCGCCCGCGTGTGCTCGGCGGCAGGCCCCTCGCCGAGCGAGGCCGCGTTCAGCCGCAGCACGGTGAGCGGGGTGCGCAGCCGGTGCGAGAGGTCGGCGGCCAGCTCCCGCTCGTTGGCGAGCAGCTGGACGACCTGGTCGGCCATGGAGTTGAACGCCACGGCAGCGGACCGCAGTTCCTTGGGGCCGTCCTCCAGCACGCGCACGCCGAGTTTGCCGTCACCGAGGTCGAGCGCGGCGCCCGCCAGCCGCTCGGCGGGCCGCACCATGCGCGTGCCGAGCCGGTCGGCGACCGCGACCGAGCCGACGATCAGGGCGGCCCCGACCCCGGCGAGCAGCACCCAGGAGGTCGCGACGCCGTTGGTGACCGCGTCCTCGGGCACGAAGACCTCGACCACGGCGGTGCCCGAGGCGACCGCGGTGGGCTGGAGCAGCGAGGAACCGCCGCGCACGGTGGCGACGGAGGCCCGGCCGTACCGCGCGGCCCGCGCGACGTCCGCGGCCTTCGCCCGGCCCGCGCCGATCACCGCGGGCGCGCCGCCCCGGTGCCGCGCCGGTACGTGCACGCCGAGCTGGCCGCCGGGCCCGGTCTCGGCGCTGGCCACGGCGCGGGTCAGCGCGGCGCGGTCGGTGGTGATCGCGAGGACCGGGCCGATCGCGGCGGCCTGCCGCTCGGCGTTGGCGAACGCGCGGTCCCTGGCCAGCTCCTTCACGACCAGGCCGAGCGGGACGGCGAACGCGATCACCACCATGGCCGTGACGGCGAGGGCGACCTTGACCAGCGCCCATCTCACGCGGCCGCTCCCCTGCTCGCCGCCGGCCGCCCGGTGCTTCTTCGGGAGGTGTTCACTGCGGCGGCTCCAGCTTCACGCCGACGCCGCGCAGGGTGTGCAGGTAGCGGGGGCTGGCCGCGGTCTCACCGAGCTTGCGGCGCAGCCAGGACAGGTGCACGTCGATGGTCTGGTCGTCGCCGTACGACTGCTGCCACACCTCGGCGAGGAGTTCCTTGCGGGCCACCACGACGCCGGGCCGCCCGGCCAGGAAGGCCAGCAGGTCGAACTCGCGGCGGGTCAGGTCCAGCGGCCTGCCGTCCAGTTCGGCCTGGCGGCGCAGCGGGTCGACGGTCAGACCGCCGACCTGGAGGACCCGGGAGGGCGGCGGTCCGCCGCCGGGGCCCTGGGCGCGGCGCAGGACGGCGGCCATCCGCGCGGACAGGTGCTCCACGGAGAACGGCTTGGTGAGGTAGTCGTCGGCGCCGTCGTTGAGCAGCCGCACGATCTCCGCCTCGTCGTCGCGCGCGGTGGCGACGATCACCGGGACGTCGGTGATGCCGCGCAGCATCTTCAGCGCCTCACGGCCGTCCAGGTCGGGCAGCCCGAGGTCCAGGACGACCACGTCGAAGCCGACCTGTGCCACTTCGCGCAGCGCCTCCAGGGCGGTGCCGACGCTGCGCACGGTGTGGGCGGCGTCGGACAGATGCCGGATGAGGGCCGAGCGGACGAACTGGTCGTCCTCGACCACGAGCACACGTGCCATGGGACGGCACCGTACGCCATTCGGGTGCGCTTCTTGACCGGCCATTGACGGCCGCTGTGCGTTCCGTGCGCGGTGCGGCCCGCTCCCGTACGGGTGCCGCCCGCTCGCGCACGACTCCGGCACGGCCTCGTACCCGGTGCGTGCGTGGGGCAGTATGGCCCGCGTGCGACGAGGACTGGTTCACGCGGCGGCCTGGACGATGGCGACCGGGGCCGCGGTCACGCTGTCGTGGTTCGGCGTGCACACCGTCGTCTCCGGTACGGCGTACGACCCACCGCGCGCGCTGCCGCTTTCCGACAACGCGCCCGGCGCGCAGTCCGAGTCCGCGAGCGGCGCCGCACCCCGCGCGTCGTCCACGCACCGTCCCAAGCCCTCCGCCACGCCCTCGCCGTCGCCCACCCGCACGGCCGAGCGGCCCGAGGAGCCGGCCACGCCCCCGCGCAGCCCGTCGCCGAGCCGCTCCGCCGACGCGCCGGACACCTCGGCGCCGGACGGCGGCTCGGGCACCGTACGGGGCTACCGCACCGTCGGCGGCCGGGTCGTCCTGGACCTGCGGGCCACCTACGCCGAGCTGGTGTCGGCGACGCCCGGGCCCGGCTGGCAGATGCAGGTGTGGCGGCAGAACGGCTGGCTCCGGGTCGACTTCACCCGCGGCCCCGACCGCGCCTCGGTGATCTGCGCCTGGAACGGCCATCCGCCGGTCGTCACCACGGACGACCACTCCCGGTAGCCCGCACCGCGCGGCCGCTGCTCCTCTGCGGAAGCCGCTCCCGACCGCAGCCGCCCCTCAGTCGAACGTGCCCGGCGGCGGCGCGGGCGAGGCGACCGCGGTGGCGTCCGTGACCGGCGCCGCGCCCCCGGCGAAGTCGCGCAGCCCGCGGCCGTGCTCCACCCGCCCGGACTCCGGGTCGGTCGTGGCCCGCCGGGTCAGCTCGGCGACCGGCAGCGCGCCGTCCGCCGCGAGCAGCACGGCGTTCCCGAAGCGCTTGCCGCGCAGCACGGGCGGCGCCGCGGTCAGGCACAGCTCCTCGAAGACCCTGCCCACAGTGGCGATCTGGGAGCGCACGAAGGCCAGCGGCGGACCGTCCGCGAGGTTGGCCGCGTACCAGCCGCCGGGCGCCAGCGCCCGCGCCGCCTCGGCGACGAACTCGGTACTGGTCAGATGCGCGGGCGTGCGGGCGCCGCTGAACACATCGGCGATGATCAGATCGGCCCAGCCGTCCGGGACCTTGGCGAGCCCGGCGCGCGCGTCCCCGCCGCGCACCTTGATCCGCGCCCCGCTCTCCAGCGGCAGGTGCTCCCGTACGAACTGCACGAGCGGCGCGTCGACCTCCACGACCTGCTGGGTGGAGCGCGGGCGGGTCGCCGCGACGTACCGGGCCAGGGTGAGCGCGCCGCCGCCGAGGTGCAGGACGCGCAGCGGCCTGCCGGCCGGGGCCGCGAGGTCGGCGACGTGGCCCAGCCGCCGCTGGTAGGGGAAGTCCAGGTACGCCGGGTCGTCGAGGTCCACGAAGGACTGCGGTGCCTCGTCGATCAGCAGCGTCCAGCCGCGCGCCCGGTCCCGGTCGGGCCGCAGCTCGGCCCGCCCGCCGCTCACCTGCGCCGTCACCGGCTCCCGCGCCGCCCGCGCCCGCCTGTTCCTCGCCATCGGGTCAGTATCCCCCGGAAGGATCACGCCGGGCGCGGGCGGCCTCGGGGTGCGGCCGGTGAGCGGTACGCGTGGCGCGGGCCGCCCGGGCGGCTCAGCGGCAGCGGTCGACGGCCTCGATGGTGCGGGCCGCCTCGCCGAGCGCTGCGCGCAGGACGGCGGGATCGGTCGCCGCGGCGAAGGCGCCCTCCGGGGGGACCAGCCAGCCCGTGCCCGCGACCGGCGGCTCGTCCGCGCCCCGCGGGCCGCCGGCCCGGCCGCCGCCGTACGTCTGCGTGCAGGCGCTGCCGGGCACGTCCCAGCCGGCGGCCGTGCCCGGGGGCACCAGGAAGCCGAGGGTGTCGCAGGCGCCGTCGTGCAGGACCGGCCCGACGCCGTCCCGCAGCCGGAGGATGTCCACCGCCTCCAGGCCCTGCCGGGCCGGCACCGTGACGAGATCGAGGTCACCGGGCGGTGCGCCGGCCACGGTACGGCCCGAGGGCTCCGAAGCGGTCTCCACGACACCCTTGTCCACGCCGGCTTCCAGCACGGGAAACCCCTCCTCCTGACGCGCCGCTCCCTTACACCTGGAGCAACGCGGAAGGCCGTCAACAGCAACGGCGTCAGAACGCTGTAAAGGATGGCACTTCATGGCGGATGCCGGGTGGGATATCCCTTTTGTAAACAAACTGCCCGTATCGCGGGTGTCCCAGACGGTACGGTCTTCCCCGCCGTACCGCCCATGGTGCGGCATCGCCGCACGGATGGCATGGAGAGGGTCCGCCATGACGTCGCCCACAGGTCCATCGGGGTCAGCACGCGACGTCCTGCCCCGCCCGAACACCGCATTCAGGCAGTTGCGCGGCCGGTTGTCCCCCGGCGAGTTCGCGGCCGCCGTACGCCGGGCCGCCCGTGAGATCGGCGAACAGGTCTCGTGCGACGCGCGCTACGTGGGGCGCGTCGAGGCCGGGGAGATCCGGTGCCCCAACTACGCCTACGAGCGGGTGTTCCGGCACATGTTCCCCGGCCTCACACCGGCCGACATGGGGTTCGCGCCCCGCGAGTGGG
>NZ_PQSQ01000061.1 GCF_002920575.1 Streptomyces sp. Ru73
CGCCCGGCGTCCCCGCGGCGTACGGGCCTGTCGCGTGCGCCCCGCCGTATCCCGTCCGCGCCGTACGGCGCGGCGGCCGGCGGCTGCGCTCCGTACGGTGCGGCCGTGGCGGCCCGGGCGCCGTACGTGTCCTGCGCCGGGAGCGGGCCCGGGGACGCGGGGGCGCGCCCGGGGCCGGCGTCGATCCGGCCCGCGCCCACGCCGTCCGCGCGCACGGCCCCGCTCCGGGCCGCCGGGCCGGGATGCCCGGCCGCCGCTCCGGAAGCCGCCGGTCCGGCAGCCTGCGGGCCCGTCCGGTGGTCGTACCGGCCGGTGTCGTACGGCGCCGACGCGGCCGCGCCCCGGTCGCCGTACGCGGCCGCGGTACCGCTGTACGGAGCGGCGGGGCCGGGGCGGTGGTCACCGGAGGAGTCGTAGTCGTCCGCGCTCGCCGGGTGGACGCGGAGCCGGCCCTCGCCGTCCGGAGTGGCGGGCAGCACGGGGTCGGGGGAGACGGCGGCGGGCTGGAGGCGCAGCGCCGACTCCCCGATGCGGAGCAGGGCGCCCGGGGGCAGTGCCGCCGGGCGGTCGTCAAGCTCGGCGCCGTCGACCACCGTGCCGTTCGTCGAGCGGAGGTCGGCCACGGTCACCGCGCCGTCCGGTGCCACCGTGACGGCGCAGTGCATCCGGGAGACGTCGGGGTCGTCCAGCGGTACGTCGGCGTCGGTCGAGCGGCCGACGCGGATCTGGCCGCCGTGCAGCAGGTGGACACCGCCCGCGTCCGGACCCGAGACGACGCGCAGCCGGGCGTATCCGGCGGGCAGGCCGTGCGCGGGCGCGGGGCCGGGGCCCTGGAGGGAGAGGACGGCGCCGTCTATGAGCGGCGGCTCGCCGAGCGCGGCGCGCTGGAGGTCGAGCCGCTCCTGGCCGGCGTAGAGCACGACGGGACCGCTGCCCGCGCCGGCCCCGCCGACGTCGGCCCCGGCGCCGGCCACGGCCGCCGCGAGGCTGCTGGCCACGGCCGAGAGCGCCGTGCCGGCGGGGGCCGTCACGAGCACGTCGCAGGCACGGGTGGAGTGGCCGCTGCGCGGCCCGAGGACGGTCAGCCGGATCTGCATCGCCGTCAACGGTCCCTTCCGCCCGGCAATGCGGCGGGGGACCGACACCTCCCCCTACCGCGCCCGGACACGTCGGCACGTACAAGTCCAAGTCCGCGTGCATGCGCACGCCGCACGCCGCGGCGCAACGCCCCCGTTCCCCACCGCTGCCGTGCTGGAAAGCATCCTCGCACCTGCCACCGACAAGACGCGTGGCGACTGTCCTTCAGTGATCTTGTTCGGTCACCCATGTTCGCAAAAGTGGCTGCTTGCGAACCATGATCGGCCAAAGATCGTCCACTGAGTGGTCAGCGATCGGGGTAAGGAGCAACCATCCGCCCGGAACTGGCGTCTTTCCCCGGAGCCCCGCCCGGTCCGGACCCGACCGCACGGCCGGAACCGCCCCGGACCACGGGATCCGCCCGGCCGTGGCCGTGGAACACGGCACTATGGTGGGGCGGAAGGGGCCGCCCGGACCTCCGGAGCGGCCGGCATCCCCCACAGCCCGACAGACAGCGCAGATCAGGCAGCTGCTCAGCAACGACCAGGGAGCGCATGACGTGCGGCCGGTAGGCAGCAAGTACCTGCTCGAGGAGCCGCTCGGACGCGGCGCCACGGGCACCGTCTGGCGTGCCCGCCAGCGGGAGACGGCGGGCGAGGAGGCCGCCGTCGCCGGACAGCCCGGCGAGACGGTCGCGATCAAGGTCCTCAAGGAGGAGCTGGCGCACGACCCGGACGTGGTGATGCGCTTCCTGCGCGAGCGTTCCGTCCTGCTGCGGCTCACCCACCCGAACATCGTCCGGACCCGTGACCTGGTCGTGGAGGGCGACCTGCTCGCCCTGGTCATGGACCTGGTCGACGGCCCCGACCTGCACCAGTACCTCCGCAGGAACGGCCCGTTCAGCCCGGTCGCGGCCGCGCTGCTCACCGCGCAGATCGCGGACGCGCTGGCCGCGAGCCACGCGGACGGCATCGTGCACCGCGACCTCAAGCCCGCGAACGTCCTGCTCGCCGGGGCCGACGGGGCCGCCGAGATGCACCCGATGCTGACCGACTTCGGCATCGCCCGCCTCGCCGACTCGCCGGGCCTCACCCGCACCCAGGAGTTCGTCGGCACCCCCGCGTACGTCGCGCCGGAGTCCGCCGAAGGCCGCCCGCAGACCTCCGCCGTGGACATCTACGGCGCGGGCATCCTGCTGTACGAGCTGGTCACGGGCCGCCCGCCGTTCGCCGGCGCGACCGCCCTCGAAGTGCTGCACCGCCACCTCAGCGAGGAGCCGCAGCGCCCCGGCAGCGTGCCCGAGCCGCTGTGGACCGTCATAGAGCGCTGCCTGCGCAAGCGCCCCGAGGAGCGGCCCAGCGCCGAGAACCTCGCCCGGGCCCTGCGCGTCGTCGCGGCCGGCATCGGCGTGCACGCCTCGCCCGCCGAGGCCGAGGCCGCGCTCGGCGTCGCCGCGCTGCTCGCGCCCGACCCGGCGCCCGCGCCGGTCCCCGACACCGGCGCCGACGGCGGCGGCAGCGGAGACGCCGACCCCACGCAGGTGCTGCCCTCCACGGGCGCCGGCGGCGGCCAGTACGACCCGTCCGCCGCGACCAACGTCCTGCCGACCACCGGTGCCGCCGCTGCCGGAGCCGCCGCGGGCGCGGCGGCCGCCGGGTTCGCCTCCGACTCCGGGCGCGGCCGGGACGACGCCGACCCGACCCGCGCCATGCCGCCCGTGCCGCCGGGGCCGCCCGGCGGCGACCCGCAGCAGCCCGAGGGGCCGCACCCCTGGGAGAACCAGCTGCGCGCCGCCCGGGACCGGAACGAGCAGACCCAGGTCCAGTACCTCAGCCCCGAGGACGACCCGCTGCGCCACCGCCCCCAGCGCCGGCCCGCGCAGCCCCCGCCCTCGCAGTACCGGCAGCCGCAGCAGCCCCCGCAGTACCGCCAGCAGCCGCCGCCGTACCAGCAGCAGCCGCAGCGCCGGCAGCCCCCGCCGCAGCGGTACGAGCCGCGGCCGCCGGCCCCGGAGCCGCGCCGCCGCGAGCGCGAGCCGCGCCGGCGCAGCGCCAATCCGGTGCACATCCCGGGCCTGGGCTGCCTCAAGGGCTGTCTGATCATGATCGTGCTGATCGTGGTCGGCTGCTGGCTCATCTGGGAGCTCACCCCGCTCCAGGACTGGATCGGCCAGGGCCGCAGCTTCTGGAACCAGCTCAGCCAGTGGTGGACCGACGTCTCGGACTGGGTGTCCACGATCGGCGAGGCCAAGAAGTCGGTGGGCCAGTAGCGGCCCGCCGTACACGGACCCGTCGGCCCGCCACTCGTCCTCCGGACGGGCGACGCCGGAGATTTATCGACATCCCAGGAGATTTTCCGGCGGAGAAGTGCGGGTTGACGGCGTCCGGGGCGCCGAAAGCGCCGCGGCCCGCGTAGTTTTGTCGCCAGCATCGGCCCGCGCGCATCCAGCGCCCCGGGCCGCGGCCCCCTCGCATCCGCGCCGCGGGCCGTCACCTGTCGGACAAGACCCGTCGGAGCAGTCTTGGCACGGAAGATCGGCAGCCGGTACACCGCCCACCAGATCCTGGGCCGGGGCAGCGCCGGCACGGTGTGGCTGGGCGAGGGCCCCGAAGGGCCCGTGGCGATCAAGCTGCTGCGCGAGGACCTCGCCTCCGACCAGGAGCTGGTCGGCCGCTTCGTCCAGGAGCGCGCGGCGCTGCTCAGCCTGGACCACCCGCGTGTGGTCGGCGTCCGCGACCTGGTCGTGGACGGCAACGACCTGGCCCTGGTCATGGACCTCGTCCGGGGCACCGACCTGCGGACCCGGCTGGACGCCCAGCGCCGGCTGGCCCCGGAGGCCGCGGTCGCCATCGTGGCCGACGTCGCCGAGGGGCTGGCCGCCGCGCACGCCGCGCGCATCGTGCACCGCGACGTGAAGCCCGAGAACGTCCTGCTGGACATGGAGGCCCCGCCGGGGCCCGGCGGCGCGCACCCCGCCCTGCTCACCGACTTCGGTATCGCGCGGCTGGTCGACTCCCCGCGCCGGACCCGCTCCACCCGGGTCATCGGCACCCCCGACTACCTCGCCCCCGAGATCATCGAGGGGCTCCCGCCCCGCGCGTCCGTCGACGTGTACGCGCTGGCCACGGTCCTGTACGAGCTGCTGGCCGGCTTCACCCCGTTCGGCGGCGGGCACCCCGGCGCCGTCCTCCGCCGGCACGTCACCGAGCGGGTCGCGCCGCTCCCCGGCATCCCGGACGAGCTGTGGCAGCTGCTCGTCCAGTGCCTGGCCAAGGCCCCGGCCTCCCGGCTCCGCGCCCCCGAGCTGGCGGCCCGGCTGCGGGAGATCCTGCCCTCGCTGGCCGGCATCCCGCCGCTGGACATCGACGAGCCGGAGAGCGAGGAGGAGACGGACGAGGCGGCCGCAGGACCGGAGGCGGCGCGGGAGGAGGGCCCGTACCACCCGGTGCCCGAGGAGGGCGGCCGGGTGCGCGGCGCGGTGCCGCTGGTGCACGGCGCGGCCCCGGACTCCAACCGGGAGACGCACACGAGCATGCGGGTGCCGGGCCCGGACGAGCTGGCCGGCGGAGCGCACGGCACGGCCCGCACGCCCCGGGCCGCGGGCGAGCGCCGGGCGGGTTCGGCACGGCACCGGGTGCGCAAGCGGCGGGTGCGGCTGGGCATCGCGGCGGCCGGTCTGGTGGCCGTGGCGGGCCTGACCACCTGGCTCGCCTCCGGCGACGACGCCCCGGACGACGCCCGCCCCGGTACACAGCAGTCCTCCCCGGAGGTGCCGTAGCGGGCCAGGGGCCTTCGTGCCGGTGGCGAGCGGAGATCAGCGCCCCGCAGGAGGGGGAACCCGCGAGCGGCCACGGCTGCGCCGCGGAGGGCCGCCGGCCGCGGCCCGCCGGAAGGTCCGGGACGGCCACGGCTCGGGTCGGCTCCCCCAGCCGTTAGGCTGGAGTCGTGGCAGTCGTCGATGTATCCGAAGAGCTGAAGTCCCTCGCCTCGACCATGGGGTCGATCGAGGCCGTCCTGGACCTCGACAAGATGAGGGCCGATATCGCTGTGCTCGAGGAGCAGGCAGCGGCCCCCGACCTCTGGGACGACGTGGAGAACGCCCAGAAGGTCACCAGTCGGCTCTCGTACCTCCAGGGCCAGCTGCGCAAGGCCGAGGAGCTGCGCGGCCGGGTCGACGACCTCGAGGTGCTGTTCGAGCTGGCCGCCGACGAGGGCGACGAGGACACCCGGGCCGAGGCGGAGGCCGAGCTGGCCGCGGTCCGCAAGGCCGTGGACGAGCTGGAGGTGCGCACCCTCCTGTCCGGCGAGTACGACTCCCGTGAGGCGGTCGTGAACATCCGCGCCGAGGCGGGTGGCGTGGACGCCGCCGACTTCGCCGAGAAGCTGCAGCGCATGTACCTGCGCTGGGCCGAGCGGCACGGGTACAAGACGGAGCTGTACGAGACCTCGTACGCGGAAGAGGCCGGCATCAAGTCGACCACCTTCGCCGTCAACGTGCCGTACGCCTACGGCACGCTCTCCGTGGAGCAGGGCACGCACCGCCTGGTCCGCATCTCCCCGTTCGACAACCAGGGCCGCCGCCAGACGTCGTTCGCCGGCGTCGAGGTGCTGCCCGTCGTCGAGCAGACCGACCACATCGAGATCGACGAGTCGGACCTGCGGATCGACGTGTACCGCTCCTCCGGTCCCGGCGGCCAGGGCGTCAACACCACGGACTCCGCGGTCCGCCTGACGCACATCCCGACCGGCATCGTGGTCTCCTGCCAGAACGAGCGCTCGCAGATCCAGAACAAGGCCACCGCCATGAACGTCCTCCAGGCGAAGCTGCTGGAGCGGCGCCGCCAGGAGGAGCAGGCCAAGATGGACGCGCTCAAGGGCGACGGCGGCAACTCCTGGGGCAACCAGATGCGTTCGTACGTCCTGCACCCGTACCAGATGGTCAAGGACCTGCGGACCGAGTTCGAGGTCGGCAACCCGCAGGCGGTGCTGGACGGCGACATCGACGGCTTCCTGGAGGCCGGCATCCGCTGGCGCAAGCAGCAGGAGCAGGGGAAGTAGGCCGGGCGAACCGGCAGCAACCGCCGCCTTCGGGCGGCGGTTGCTTTTTGTTGTGCTGATTTGGTTACAGTCGTACGCCGCCGACCCCAACAAAGCCGGTCAATACGGTCATCCGCTCTTTATTTGACCTTGACGGTCCCTTGGGATCTGGGAAGGGTAGAGCGCGGCATGCGTATGTCTGGGGCGCGTGTGAAACGGGGATCTGAGGTAACCGCCTGCGAGAGACGGAGCGGACCGCGTCCCGCATCGGCCGTTGCCCCGCACAGCGATGCCCCAATGACACATGTAGCTACTGGGGGTAGCACTAGATGACCAAGAAGACGCGGGTGCGTGTGGCACGCGTTGCGGCCGGTGCCGTGATCGCTGTGGGCGCTTCGCTCACCGTGACGGGCGTCGCTTCGGCGGCCACGCCGAGCGCTCAGGCCCAGGACGACGACGGCATCATCGGTGGCCTCATCGGCGGCATCATCGGTGGCGGCGACGGCGGCCAGGACAACGGCGGCGCCAGCGGCGGCGACACCGGCGGCGACGGCGGTTCGGACGACGGCGGCCTGATCGGCGGCGGCGACGGCGGCTCCGACGACGGCGGTGCCATCGGTGGCGGTGACGGCGGTTCGGACGACGGCGGTGCCATCGGTGGCGGTGACGGCGGTTCGGACGACGGCGGCGCGATCGGCGGCGGTGACGACGACGGCGGTGCCATCGGCGGTGGCGACGGCGGCAACGGCGGCGACAACGGCAACGGTGGCCAGGTCGGCGGCGGCAACGGCGGCGACAACGGTGGCCACAACGGCGGCCAGGTCGGCGGCGGCAACGGCGGCGGTGACAACGGCGGCCAGGCCGGCGGTGGCAACGGCGGCAACGGCGGTGGCGACAACGGCGGCCAGGCCGGTGGCGGCAACGGCGGCAACGGTGGCGGCGACAACGGCGGTGCCACCGGTGACACCGGCCCCGGTCCCGACAACGAGGGCCAGACGCCGGTCGAGCAGCCGGGCGACTCCAAGGAGGACATCGCCAACACGCCGGGTCAGGCCCAGGACACCCCGAAGGGTGGCCAGCAGCAGGCCGACGGTGAGCTGGCCGAGACCGGTTCGTCCGGCACGACCTTCCTGCTCATCGGCGCGGCGACCATGATCGCCGGCGGCGTCGGCTTCCGCATGCTGCCGCGCCTGATCAACAAGGGCGGTGCCGCGGCGGCCTGAGGCCGGCGCGTGATGCCGTAGGCGTCACAGCACAGCAGAGGGCCCGGCGCGGATTCCGCGCCGGGCCCTGGTGCGTACGGACAAAAGTGCGTCCGGACAAGATCGGATCGGGTCAGCGGTCCGCTCGGCTCCCGCGTCGGCGGAGGGCTCAGCCCGCCCGGTGCAGCAGCAGGCCCACCGCGAACAGCACCGCCAGCAGCACCACCAGTGCCGCCGGGCTGACCTGCGCCAAGAGCCCGCTCAGGCCGCTCTGCTGCTGCAGCCGCTCCCTGCTCGCCCGGCACACCGGGCAGCGGCCCTCGCTCACGGGGGCCGCGCAGTTGGCGCACACCAGCCGGTCGTACGTCATGCGACCTCCTTCTCACCAGCTCCAACGCGCGGGCCGGCGCATTGGTTCCCTCTTCTACTGTGCCAGCTCGCCGGAGCATCGGCGCGCCTACCGGAATCCTCGCAGCGCACGGCGTATTCCAGCCGCGTACGGGCCCTCCACCGGAGCCGGAATGTGTTCGTTTTGTCCCCGTAGGTGCCGTGAATAAACGCACCAAGACCGAACGCCGACTGCGCCGCGGCGCGCGCTTCGCGTATGGTCACGCTCACCGACGGGAGCCGCAACACGGCAACCCGTGCCCCTACCCAGGTCGACCGTGGTGCATCAGTGATCCGATTCGACAACGTCTCCAAGACCTACCCGAAGCAGAACCGCCCCGCGCTCAGGGACGTCTCGCTCGAGATCGAACGAGGCGAGTTCGTGTTCCTGGTGGGCTCCTCCGGCTCCGGCAAGTCCACCTTCCTGCGGCTGCTCCTGCGCGAGGAGCGGGCCAGCCACGGTGCGGTGCACGTACTGGGCAAGGACCTCGGCAAGCTGTCCAACTGGAAGGTCCCGCAGATGCGGCGCCAGATCGGCACGGTCTTCCAGGACTTCCGGCTGCTCCCGAACAAGACCGTCGGGCAGAACGTCGCGTTCGCCCTGGAGGTCATCGGCAAGCCGCGCGGCCAGATCCGCAAGACCGTTCCCGAGGTCCTGGACCTCGTCGGGCTCGGGGGCAAGGACGACCGCATGCCGGGCGAGCTGTCCGGCGGTGAGCAGCAGCGCGTGGCGATCGCCCGGGCGTTCGTCAACCGCCCGATGCTGCTGATCGCCGACGAGCCGACCGGCAACCTCGACCCGCAGACCTCCGTCGGCATCATGAAGCTGCTGGACCGGATCAACCGGACCGGCACCACGGTGGTCATGGCCACTCACGATCAGCAGATCGTCGACCAGATGCGCAAGCGGGTCATGGAACTCGAAAAGGGCCGGCTCGTACGCGACCAGTCGCGCGGCGTCTACGGCTATCAGCACTGAATCGCGTGTACGGCTACCAGTACTGAAAGGACGCCATGCGCGCCCAGTTCGTCCTGTCGGAGATCGGCGTCGGTCTCCGCCGAAACCTCACGATGACCTTCGCCGTCATCGTCTCCGTGGCTCTCTCGCTCGGCCTCTTCGGCGCCTCGCTCCTGATGCGCGACCAGGTCAGCACGATGAAGGGCTACTGGTACGACAAGGTCAACGTCTCGATCTTCTTCTGCAACAAGAACGACGCCGACTCCGGCGCCAACTGCGCCAAGGGCGCGGCCACGACGCAGCAGAAGAACGACATCCGCGCCGAGCTGAACCGTCTGCCGATCGTGGAGAAGGTGCAGTACGAGTCCAGCGACCAGGCGTACAAGCACTACAAGGAGCAGTTCGGCGACACCCCCGTCGCGGGGCTCGTCACGCCGGACCAGCTGCCGGAGTCCTTCCGCGTCAAGCTGAAGGACCCGACCAAGTTCGCGGTCATCAAATCGGCCTTCAGCGAGCGGCCCGGCGTCCAGGAGGTCCAGGACCAACGGGACACCGTCGAGCCGCTGTTCAACCTGCTCAACGGCATGAACATCGCCGCGCTGTGCGTGATGGGGCTGATGCTCGTCGTTGCGCTGCTGCTGATCGTCAACACCGTGCGGGTGTCGGCGTTCAGCCGCAGGCGGGAGACCGGGATCATGCGGCTGGTCGGCGCGTCCAGCTTCTACATCCAGATGCCGTTCATCCTGGAGGCCGCGATCGCCGGCCTGATCGGTGCCGCGTTCGCGTGTGTCCTGATCGTGGGCGGAAAGTTCGTCCTCGTGAACAACTGGCTGGCCGAAAAGATCCAGGTGATCAACTTCATCGGCTGGGACTCGGTCGTGGCGGTACTGCCGTTGGTCCTGCTCATCGGGTTGCTCATGCCGGCGCTCGCCGCGTTTTTCGCGCTCCGCAAGTATCTGAAGGTGTGAGTTATGCCAAGAGCGCCGTACGGGCAACTGCCCGTACGGCGCTTCTTTCTGGCCTAGACTCACCGGCATGTCGGGCCGATTGCACTTTGTCCGGCCCCGCCGCATCCGCCGCGGGGCGGCCCTGACGTTGGTCTTCGCGAGCGTGCTCGGCACCGGCGCGGCAGCCGGTACGTGGCACGACGAAGGCCCGGAAGGGGCGGAGCAGCGCATACCGGTGCGTACCGTCGCCGACGGCAGGGAAGCCGCGGACGGCACGGCCGACCGCAAGGCCGTGGAGGAGGCCGCGGTCAAGGCACTGAAGGCCGGCAAGTCCGGCAGTCAGGCAGCCGCCGACGTGGTCAGCCGCAGCGGCGACCGCTGGTCGACGGTGTACACCGCGGGCGAGTACGAGGACTTCCGGCGCGAGCTCGACGGGGAGTACGTCGGCGTCGGCCTGTGGCTGCGCCAGGGCGGGGAGGGCCGCGTCCAGGTCTCCCGCGTACGCCCCGGCAGCCCGGCGGCCCGCGCGGGCATCGCCCCCGGGGACGACCTGCTCGCCGTCGACGGCAGCAGCACGCGGCACCGCCCGGTCACCGACGTGGTGGCCCGGCTGCGCGGCGACGGCCGCGCCGCCTCGAAGCGCGCGGGCGCCGTCCCCGCGGCCCCCGGCACCCCGGTCGAGCTGAAGCTGCGGCGCGCCGACCGGGACTGGACATCGACGCTGCACCGCGCGCGGCTGCGCGCGACCAACGTCACCGTCGAGCGTCCCTCGGCGCCCGGAGGCATGACCCGGATCAAGGTCGAGGCGTTCGCCAAGGGCACCGGCGAGGAGGTGCGCGAGGCGGTCCGCTCGGCCCCGCCCGGCGGCATCCTGCTGGATCTGCGGGGCAACTCCGGCGGGCTGGTCGCCGAGGCGGTCACGGCGTCCGCCGCGTTCCTCGACGGCGGCCTGGTCGCCACGTACGACGTGCGCGGCAGCCAGCGGGCGCTGTACGCCGACCGCGGCCGGGCCACGAAGTCGCCGCTGGTCGTGCTGGTCGACGGCGGCACGATGAGCGCGGGCGAGCTGCTCGCCGGGGCGCTGCAGGACCGCGGCCGCGCGGTGGTGATCGGCTCGCCGACCTTCGGCAAGGGCTCGGTCCAGATGCCCAGCAAGCTCGCGGACGGCTCGGTCGCCGAGCTGACCGTCGGGCACTACCGCACCCCGTCCGGGCGCGGCGTCGACGGCCGGGGCATCAGCCCGGACATCCCCGCCGACGACCGCGCGGAGAGCCGGGCCAGAACGGTAATGAGTGGCCTGGGGGGCGGGTCGTAGTGCGAAAATGGCCGCACTATGGCTAAGGCGAACGCGAACACGAAGGCGAAGCGGCAGGCCGCGGAGGCCGGGCGCAAGCTCATCGCGCAGAACAAGAAGGCGCGGTACGACTACCTCATCATCGACACCTACGAGTGCGGTCTCGTGCTCACGGGTACGGAGGTCAAGTCGCTGCGGCAGGGGCGGGCTTCGCTCGTGGACGGCTTCGTCCAGATCGACAACGACGAGGCCTGGCTGCACAACGTGCACATCCCCGAGTACGCGCAGGGCACCTGGACCAACCACGCGGCGCGCCGCAAGCGGAAGCTGCTGCTGCACCGGGTGGAGATCGACAAGCTGGCGGCGAAGTCCCAGGAGACCGGGCACACGATCGTCCCGCTGTCGCTGTACTTCCTGAAGGGCCGGGCCAAGGTCGAGATCGCCCTGGCCAAGGGCAAGAAGGAGTACGACAAGCGGCAGACCCTGCGCGAGAAGCAGGACCGCCGCGAGGCGGACCGCGCGATCTCCGCCGCCCGGCGTCGGCAGCGGGCCTGACCTGCACGGAGTGCCGGGCGAAAGCCCCCGGGAATATGCTGGCACGGTGCCGCGTTGTTCCCGTACGATGGCACACGTACCCCGCTGGACGGGGTGCGCGGATCCCGCTCAGGCGGGGCCCACATTTGAAAACACAACATGGGGATGATCGGTTTCGACAGCGGATGTCGAAGCAGGGGAAGCGAGCCGAGGAAGCGGCAATGATCTCGTTAACCATGTGTCGCAACCAATAATCGCCAACACCAAGCGCGATTCCTTCGCCCTCGCTGCCTAAGTAGCGACCTGCGAAGTGTCAGCCCGGGGATGATCCCGACCCGGATCCTGGCATCAGCTAGGGGTCTTATCCACTGAGCCCGGTCACGGGGTTCTGTGGAGACATCAAACAGTGACTGAGCCCGTCGGAGACTTGTCCGCGTGATCTCCGGGGCCGAGAAAATCGCAGCGGACTGCGCTCGGAGAAGCCCTGATTCTGCACCGTTGGACGCGGGTTCGATTCCCGCCATCTCCACCGAACGGAGGCCCCGGCCTCCGGACATCCCATGTGGGCGAAGCCCCGCCGCCGTCAGGCAGCGGGGCTTTCGTCATGCCGGGCCCATGCCGGGGCGGCCGGATGTGTCGTTCCGCGCCATGTCGGCGGCCGTCGTCCGTCCCTACCGTCATCGGGCATGTACAAGACAATCACAGGTGTGCTGAGCACCCTGCTCGCGGCCGTCCTGGCCGCCCTGTTCCTGCCCGCCGCCACCGCGCAGGCGGCCACCGGCCCCGCGCAGGCCACCGGCACCATCGAGGAAGTCACCGGCTTCGGCAGCAATCCGGGGGCGCTGCGGATGTACCGCTACGTGCCCGCCGGGCTGCCCGCCGGCCGCCCCGTGGTCGTCGCGCTGCACGGCTGTACGCAGAACGCCGCCGACTACGGCCGGCGGAGCGGCTGGACCGAGCTCGCCGACCGCTGGGGCTTCTCCGTCGTGCTGCCCGGCCAGACCAGCGCCAACAACCTGCAGAACTGCTTCAACTGGTTCCAGTCCGGCGACATCGAGCGCGGCCGGGGCGAGGCCGCCTCCGTCCAGCAGATGACCGCGCGCCAGCTCGCCGACGCCCAGGGCTCCCGCGCCTACGTCACCGGGCTGTCGGCCGGCGGCGGCATGACCGCGGTGATGATGGCCGCGTACCCGGAGACGTACACGGCGGGCGGCGTGGTCGCCGGCCTCCCGTACGGCTGTGCGCAGGCGGCGGGCTCCCCGTACGTGTGCATGTACGTGGGCGCCACGCAGACGCCCGCGCAGTGGGGCGACCGGGTCCGGGCGCAGAACCCGGGGTACACCGGCCCCTGGCCCCGGCTCACGGTCTTCCAGGGGACGGCCGACACGACCGTCGAGCCGGTGAACATGGCCGACCTGGTCGAGCAGTGGACGAACGTGCACGGGACGGATCAGACGGCGGACGCGAAGGACACGGTGGGCGGCTACCCGCACGCGGTGTACCGGGACGCGGCGGGCGCCGTGGCGGCCGAGACGTACGAGATCACCGGCATGGGGCACGGGCAGCCGCTGGACCCCGGCACCGGCCCCGCGCAGTGCGGCACGGCCGGCGCCTACATGCTCGACGTGAACCTCTGCGCCGCGTACGAGATGGGCAGGGGCTGGGGTCTGGCCGGCTGAGCCCCGGCCGACCGGTCCCGCGCGCCGCACCGGAGCCCGGCCCGTCTCACCGGAAGGCGCGGAAGAACTCCCGCAGATCGTCCAGCAGCAGGTCCGGCACCTCCAGGCCGGGGAAGTGGCCGCCGCGCGGGTACTCCGTCCAGCGCACCACGGCGTCCGACCGCTCCGCGAGGTGACGGACGGGCCGGGAGAGGTCGGCGGGGAGGACCGCGACGGCGGTCGGGGTGGTGGACGGCACGGTGTTCCCGCCCCACCCGGCGCCGGAGTGCATCGTCTCGTAGTACAGCCGGGCCGAGGACGTGGCGGTGCCGGTGAGCCAGTAGAGCGTCACGTTCGTCAGGAGGCGGTCGCGGTCGACCGCCTCCTCGGGCGCGTCCCGGCAGTCGGTCCACACCTTGAACTTCTCGGTGATCCAGGCGAGCTGGCCCACGGGGGAGTCGGTGAGCGCGTACCCGAGGGTCTGCGGCCGGGTGGACTGCAGCATGCCGTAGCCCATCTCCTCCTTCTGGACCTGCGCACGCCGCTCCAGAGAGGCGTGCACCTCGGCAAGCTGCTCTTCGAGGAGGCCCGCGCGCTCCTCCTCGGTGGGCTCGGCGGTGGCGACGGCCGAGGGCAGCATCGTCAGGTGGACGGCGGCCACCGCCTCCGGGTGCAGCCGGCCCCATTCGCGCGCGATCATCGCGCCCCAGTCGCCGCCGTGCACCCCGTACCGCGCGTACCCCAGCCGCCGCATCAGCTCGGCGAAGGCGGCGGCGATGCGCGGGACGCCCCAGCCGGGCTGCCGGGGCGGCCCGGAGAAGGCGTAGCCGGGCAGGGACGGCACCACGACGTCGTAGCCCGCCTCGGTGAGCGGCCCGGTCAGGCCGAGGAACTCCACGAACGAGCCGGGCCAGCCGTGCAGCAGCACGAGGGGGAGCGCGTCCGGCGCGCCGGAACGCACGTGCAGGAAGTGCACGGTCGTGCCGTCGATGGCGGTGGTGAACTGCGGGAAGCGGTTCAGCTCGGCCTCGTGCCGCCGCCAGTCGTAGCCCTCGTGCCAGTACGCGGCCAGCTCCCGGAGGTACGCGAGCGGCACGCCCTGGCTCCAGCCGACGCCCGGCAGCTCGTCCGGCCAGCGGGTCCGGGCGAGCCGTTCGCGCAGGTCGGCGAGGTCCGCTTCGGGGATGTCGATACGGAACGGGGTGACGGCGGCAGTGGTCGCGGCGTGCGGTCGGTCAGGGGTCATGCGCCGACGGTAGAGGGCGTCGCGGACAGAGCGTGACCGCGACGCGGCAGCGGACCGGCGGGGCCGCCGGGAAACGGCCACGCCGGTCCGCTGCGAGGCCCCGGCCGGGCGGGCCGGGAGTCGGCCGCGCGGCGGCCTCCCTCCGGCCGCACGGCGCCTCACGCGGGCCGGGGAGCCCGCCGGTGCCCCAGCAGCGTCACGCCCGCCGCCAGGGCAGCGGCGGCGGCCGGTACGCCGTACCCGGCCGGGCCGCCGCCCAGGTGGTCGGTGGCCCAGCCGCCCGCCGCCGAGCCGGCCGCGATGCCGGTGAGCAGCGCGGTGACGGCGAGCGTCAGCCCCTCGGTGACGCGGCCCTCGGGCGTCAGGGCCTGCACCCGGCCCATGCCGGTGACCATGGTCGGCGCGGTCGCCATCCCGGCCACCAGCAGCGCGCCCGCCAGCGCCGCGAGGCTGCCGCTCGCCGCGCCGAGGAGCGGCAGCAGCATCAGGGCCGCCATGGCCGCCACGCAGCCGGTGAAGCGCGCGGCGGGCCGGCCGGCGGGCGGCAGCAGCCCGTACAGCAGCCCGGCGGCGCACGACCCGGCGGCCTGGAGCGCCAGGATGCCGCCCGCGGCGGCGCGGACGCCGTGTCCGTCGGCGAACCCGAGGGTGACCACCTCCAGCGACCCGAAGACGGCGCCCGTGCACACGAAGGCCAGCAGCAGCGGCGCCAGTCCGGGGCTGCGCAGCGGGGAGCGGGTCCGGCCCGTACGGGGCGCGGGCGGCGGCTCCGTACGGCGCTGCGCGGCGAACAGCAGCACGCCGGTCAGCAGCAGCACGGCTCCGGTGAGGGTGCCCGCCACCGGGGACAGCGCCGTGCACAGGAAGGCCGCGAGCACCGGGCCGAGCATGAAGCACACCTCGTCCGCCGCCTGCTCGAAGGAGAGCGCGGTGTGCAGGGCACGGGGGTCGTCACGCAGCAGGTGCGCCCAGCGGGCGCGCGACATGCCGCCCGTGTTGGGCGTGGTCGCGGTGCACACGTAGGCGGCGAAGAGCGTCCACGAGGGCGCGTCCAGCCGTACGCACAGCACGAGGGCCAGCGAGCCGGCGGCGGCCAGCAGGGCGGCGGGCGGCGCGACCCTGGCTTGCCCGTAGCGGTCGATGAGCCGCGCGGTCCACGGGCCGGCCACGGCGGTCGCCGCGAGCCCGGCCGCGGTCACGGCCCCGGCCAGCGCGTACGAGCCGCGCGATCCGGCGATCATGAGCACCGCGCTGACGCCGAACATGCCCATGGGCAGCCGGGCCAGGAGGTTGGCCGCGGTGAAGGCCCGGGTGCCGGGCACGGCGAAGAGGCGCCCGTACGGGCCGGGGAACGGCGGGCGCGGGCCGCCGCGACGGCCGGCGGCGCGGCGCGGCCGGGCGGGAACGGGCGGGGCGGTCACGGGCCGGGCGGCGAGGAAGAGGATCACCCGTCAACGGTCGGGCCGGCCGCCCCGCGGCGTCCAACACCTTCTCTCCACCCATTCACCGCCCCCGGTTGTCAATCCGTTGGCCACCAGTACTCCGGGGCGCCATCTCGTCTTTGTCACCATGGGTGCGTGCCCCACGACATAGAGCCCCGCCTGCTGCGCGCCTTCGTGGCCGTCGCCGACGAGCTCCACTTCACCCGTGCCGCCGCCCGCCTGTACGTCGCCCAGCAAGCGCTGAGCCGGGACATCCGCCGCCTGGAGCGCGATCTGGGCACCCTGCTGTTCCTGCGCACCACCCGGCAGGTCCGGCTCACCCCCGAGGGCGAGCGGCTGCTCCCGTATGCGCAGCGGGTGCTCGCCGCGCACGACGAGCTGTCGGCGGCGTTCCACGGCGAGGCCGACCGCGCCCGCCCGCTGCTGGTGGACGTCGGCGCGCCGGTCGGCACGGCGCACCGGGTGCTGGAGCGGGCCCGGGCCGCGGCACCGGACCTGGAGTTCGCCGCCCGCTTCCACAGCGGCCTGACGGGCGCGGCGGAAGGGCTGCTGACGGGGGACCTGGACGTGTCCTTCGGGCGGGTCGCCGGGCTGCCGCGCGGGGTGCGGAACCGGCTGGCCCACCACCCGGTGCGGTACGAGCCGATGGCCGTCCTGCTGCCGGCGGAGCACCCGCTGGCCGCACGCCCCGCCGTGCCCGTGGCGGCGCTCGCCGGCGAGACGCTGTACACGGGTGCGGGCAACGCGCACACCGCGGAGTGGACAGCGCTGGCCGCGCGCCTCTTCGAAGGGCGCGGCATCCGGGCGGCCGCGCCGTACCCGGAGATCGACGGCCCGGCCGAATTCCTCCGCGTCGTACGGAAGCGCGGCTGGTCCGTACTGGCCAGCGTCGAGTTCATCGAGGTGCCCGGGATGGTGCTGCGGCCCCTCGTGGACCCCGTGCCGCTGTCCCCGGTGTCGGTGGTCTGGCGGCGCGGGCTGCGCCACCCGGGGCTGGACGTGCTGCGCTGCGCGGCGCGCGAGCTGGGCACGGAGGGCGGCTGGCTCGCCCGCCCCGAGGCCGCGTGGCTGCCCCCCGAGGACGCCCGGCTGATGGCCGCCTGAGGGCACGGCGCTGGCGTACTCACCGTGCCGCGCGGTGCCGGGTGAGCCCGATATTGCGTCGGTGACACCTGGCGGCACCGCGGCGAAACGCGCCGTCCCTAGCTTCGGGTCGGGAGACTTCGACAGCCGGGAGGCACGATGACGGCGGCACGCAGGGGCAAGCGGTGGATCGAGGAGTGGGACCCCGAGGACGAGGCGTTCTGGGCGGGCGGAGGTGAGCGCATCGCGCGCCGCAACCTGTGGTTCTCCGTCCTGTCCGAGCACATCGGCTTCTCCGTGTGGAGCCTGTGGTCGGTGATGGTGCTCTTCATGGGGCCCGAGTACGGCGTGGACCCGGCCGGGAAGTTCTTCCTGGTGGCGATGCCGACGCTGGTCGGCGGCGTGCTCCGGGTGCCGTACACCTTCGCGGTGGCGCGCTTCGGGGGGCGCAACTGGACGGTGCTGAGCGCCGCCATGCTGCTCGTGCCCACCGTCCTCGCGGCGTTCGTGATGGCGCCCGGCACCTCGTACAGCACGTTCCTGGTGGTCGCGGCGCTCACCGGCGTGGGCGGCGGCAACTTCGCGTCCTCCATGACCAACATCAACTCCTTCTACCCGCTGCGCAAGAAGGGCTGGGCGCTGGGCCTGAACGCGGGTGGCGGCAACATCGGCGTGCCCGTCATCCAGCTGCTCGGCCTGCTGGTCATCGGTACGGCGGGCGCCGCGCACCCGCGCATCGTCCTGGGGATCTACCTCCCGCTCATCGTGATCGCCGCGGTCTGCGCCGCGCTGTTCATGGACAACCTGGCGCCGGTCACCAACGACACCGGCGCGGCCAAGGAGGCGGCGCGCGACCCGCACACCTGGATCATGTCGCTGCTCTACATCGGCACCTTCGGGTCGTTCATCGGCTACAGCTTCGCCTTCGGGCTCGTCCTGCAGAACCAGTTCGCGCAGACCCCGCTGCAGGCCGCCTCCCTGACCTTCATCGGACCGCTGCTCGGCTCGCTGATCCGGCCGGTCGGCGGAAAGCTCGCCGACCGCTTCGGGGGCGCGCGCATCACGCTGGGGAACTTCGCCGCGATGGGCGCGGCGACGGCCGTCGTGATCACCGCCTCGGTACAGAAGTCGCTGCCGGTCTTCCTCGTCGGCTTCATCGCGCTCTTCGTGCTGACCGGCCTCGGCAACGGCTCCACGTACAAGATGATCCCCGCGATCTTCCAGGCCAAGGCGGTCTCGCGCGGCCTCCCGGGCGAGGCGGCAGCGGCGTACGGACGACGCCTCTCCGGCGCGGCCATGGGGCTGATCGGCGCGGTCGGCGCGGTCGGCGGGCTGGGCATCAACCTCGCCTTCCGGCAGGCGTTCATGACCGGCGGCTCCGGCACCCCCGCCTTCGTGTCCTTCCTCGCCTTCTACGCGCTCTGCGCCGCCGTGACCTGGGCCGTATACCTCCGGCGCCCGGCCCCGGAGGCGCAGCCGCGTACGGACGAGGCGCCGCGCCCGGCGTACGCGGAGGTGTGACCGGCCGCACCCGGAGGGCGGCCCCGGCGGGAACGTCCGGGGCCGCCCGGGCGTAACACTGGAGAAATGACGGTGAACCCGGGCCGTCACGGACCCTTGGCAGCATCAGGGGACCAACAGGTCCGCCGGACCGGCCCGGGACGGACGCCCGGGGGACGGCAGGACCCGGCCGCCGTTGAGCCGGCGCACACCACTGCGGAGCGGACGAGAGCCCATGCACGAGGGACAGCGAAACGAACAGGACGACAGCGGACCCGGGCAGCGGGGCGGCGGGCAGCCGCTGGCCGGATTCACCGTCGGGGTGACCGCGGCGCGCCGCGCCGCCGAGCTGGGCACGCTGCTGGAGCGCCGCGGCGCCGAGGTCGTGCACGCGCCCGCGCTGCGCATCGTGCCGCTGACCGACGACGCCGAGCTGCTGGCCGCCACCAAGCAGCTCATCGACGACGCGCCGGACATCGTCGTGGCCACCACGGCGATCGGCTTCCGCGGCTGGGTGGAGGCCGCCGAGGGCTGGGGCCTGGGCACGCCGCTGCTGGCCCGGCTGGGCGGCGTACGGCTGCTCGCGCGCGGCCCGAAGGTGCGCGGCGCGATCCGTGCCGCGGGGCTCACCGAGGAGTGGTCGCCCGCCTCGGAGTCCATGGCCGAGGTGCTGGACCGGCTGCTGGAGGAGGGCGTGGCCGGCCGGCGGATCGCGGTTCAGCTGCACGGCGAGCCGCTGCCCGGCTTCGTGGAGTCGCTGCGCGCGGCGGGCGCCGAGGTGGTCGGCGTGCCGGTCTACCGCTGGATGCCGCCCGAGGACATCGGCCCGGTCGACCGGCTGCTGGACGGCGTGCTGGCGCGCACCGTGGACGCGGTGACCTTCACCAGCGCCCCGGCCGCCGCCTCGCTGCTGCGCCGCGCCGAGGAGCGGGGCGTCCAGGAGGAGGTGCTCGACGCGCTGCGGCACGACGTACTGCCCGCGTGCGTCGGACCGGTCACCGCGCTGCCCCTGGAGAACCACGACGTACCGACCGTCCAGCCGGAGCGCTTCCGGCTCGGCCCGCTCGTCCAGCTGCTCTGCCACGAACTGCCGGGCCGCACCCGCGCGTTGCCGGTGGCGGGCCGGCGCCTGGAGATCCGCGGGCACGCCGTCCTCCTCGACGGCGAGCTGCGCCCCGTGCCGCCCGCCGGGATGTCGCTGCTGCGCGCGCTGGCCCGGCGGCCCGGCTGGGTCGTCTCCCGCGGCGACCTGCTGCGCGCGCTGCCGGGCGCGGGCCGCGACGAGCACGCGGTGGAGACCGCGATGGCCCGGCTGCGGGTGGCGCTGGGCGCCCCGAAGCTGATCCAGACGGTCGTCAAGCGCGGCTACCGGCTGTCCCTGGACCCGCACGCGGAGACCAAGTACGCGGACTCCTGAGGGGGTTGGGCCGCGCTACCGGCGCGTCCGGCCGCCACGGGAGGCACGGTGCCGAGGGTTCCGGCCGGGCGCCGGGCCGGGCACTCTGGGAGG
Source organism: Streptomyces sp. Ru73 (assembly GCF_002920575.1). Taxonomy (GTDB): domain Bacteria; phylum Actinomycetota; class Actinomycetes; order Streptomycetales; family Streptomycetaceae; genus Streptomyces. The sequence goes on from NZ_PQSQ01000061.1 coordinate 19,876, forward strand.
AGACGTTGTCCCCGAAGGAGTGACAGGCACATGGCGGCCCCTTACGACCTGCGGTTCGACTGCGGGCGGATCTGCCTTGACCTGGTGGCCACGACCGGCGAGCCGCCGGCCGAACGGCTCCTCGGCCCCGACCACTTGCGGGCCTGGCTCATCGGCGCGGGCGTCGTGCCGCGCAGCGCCCCGCTGGACGCCGTCGACGGCAGCTGGGTCGCGCGCTTCCGGGCACTGCGCGAACTGCTGCGCCGCATCGTCCACGACGAGATCCGCGGCCGGGCCGCCGACCGCGACCTGGCACTGCTCAACGCCACCGCCGAGGCCCCGCCGCCGCCCGAGCGCGCCGTACGGGGCGTGGACGGCGTACTGGAACGGCGCGCCGCACGCGCGCCGGACTGCGCCGGGCTGATGGCGGCGGTCGCCCGGGACGCGGTCGGCATGCTGACCGACGCGGTGGCCCGCGGCCAGCTGCGCCAGTGCGAGGGCGAGACGTGCTCGCGGATCTACCTGGACACCTCGCGCGGCCGCCGGCGGCGCTGGTGCTCCAGCGAGGTGTGCGGCAACCGCGAGCGGGTCGCCCGGCACCGCCGCCGCGCCACCCTCGGCCCCGCCTCGCGCGTCACCGGCTGAACGCCTCCCGCGGCACCGGCTGCGCGCCTCGGCCGTCACCGGGCGACCGCCTCCCGCACCGGCGTCCGGACACCTCCCGCGGCACCGGATGAACGCACGGGCGCGCGCTTGCGTACTCCCCGTCGGGCTCCGGAGACCGTCTCCGACGGAGTCCTGTCCGTACTGTCGACCGGGGAGTGGCGTTGCGCGAGGATGCCGTCGTGGCCGACCGGACGACGTCCGACGAAGAACTGATGCGGGCCCTGTACGAGGAGCACGCGGGACCGCTCCTCGCGTTCGTCCTGCGGCTGGTGGCCGGCGACCGCCACCGCGCCGAGGACGTGGTCCAGGAGACCCTGCTGCGCGCCTGGCGCAACGCCGACCAGCTGCAGCGCGCGACCGGGTCCGTGCGCCCCTGGCTGGTGACCGTGGCCCGCCGGATCGTCATCGACGGGCACCGCAGCCGCCGGGCCCGCCCCCAGGAGGTGGACGCAGCGCCCCTGGAGACGCTGCCCGCCGCCGACGAGATCGACCGCGCGCTGCGCCTGATGACCATCTCCGAGGCGCTCGCCGACCTGAGCCCGGCCCACCGGGAGGCCCTGATCGAGACGTACTTCAAGGGACGTACCGTCAACGAGGCGGCGGAGGTGCTGCGGGTGCCGCCGGGGACCGTGCGGTCCCGGGTCTTCTACGCCCTGCGCTCCCTGAAGCTCTCGCTGGAAGAACGAGGAGTGACGGCGTGAACCGGCCCCACCCGCCCGCCGAGCCGGCGGACCACACCGACGTCGGCGCCTACGCGCTCGGCGTGCTGGACGCCGGCCACGCCGCCCGCTTCGAGGAACACCTGGCCGGCTGCGACCGCTGCGCCGCCGAGCTGGAGCGCCTGCTCGGCCTGCCGCCGCTGCTGGCCGAGCTCGCCGACGACGGCACCGGCGCCCCGCCGTCCGAGTCCACGCTCGTCCCGCGGCCCTCCCGGCGCGTACTGGGCGGCCTGCTGGCCGAGGTCGCGGCCGTACGGCGGCGCGGGCGCCGGCGGCGGCTCGCCCTCGTCGCGGCCGCCGTCGCACTGATCGCCGGCGGGCCGCTCGCCACCCTGGCCGTCACCGGGGAGGACGCCCGGCCGCCGCGGCAGACCGCGAGCCCGGCCGAGCAGATGTACGACAGCGGCCGGGACAAGCACACCGCGGTCGATCCGGTCACGAACGTCAGCGCGGGGGTGGCCATGGCCGACCGCCCCTGGGGGACCGCCGTCGCGCTCCGCCTCGGCAACGTCAAGGGCCCGCTGACCTGCTCCCTCATCGCGGTCGGCAAGGACGGCGAGAAGCAGACCGTCACCACCTGGGCCGTGCCGTACGGCGGGTACGGGCTCAAGGGCGGCACGACCAAGTGGAGCCGCCGGCCGCTCTACACGAACGGCGGCGCCGCCATGAGCCGCGCGGAGATCGACCGCTTCGAAATCCGTACCCAGGACGGCGAGCGGCTGGCCGCCGTCGACGTGTGACCGGACACCGGGCCCGGTGCACAGGTGCGCCCGCGACCTGCTTCGCGTACGGTTGACGGCTGCCCTACGCACAGCAGAAGGGGGCTTGGGTGGCCGCGCAGAACGCCACGCACGCGCCGGAGAACTCCACGCACGCGCCGGATTCCGTACCCGACAGCGACTCGGTCCGCGAGCGCGAGATCACGGGTGAGCAGCAGCACCTGGACCGGGTGTACCGGCGCCTGGAGGAGAAGATCCACGAGGCGCAGTTCCTGATGGACGACGCCGCCAAGCGCGGCCAGGTCGGCACGCCCGGCGCCCTCGCCGAGCGCGACGCGCAGGTCTTCCAGGCCGGCGTCCATCTGCACCGCCTCAACTCCGAGTACGAGGACTTCCTCTTCGGCCGCATCGACCTGCTCCTGGGCAAGGACGGCAAGCGGGGCCCGGACGGCGCGTACACCTCCGTGGAGCCCGCCGACGGCGCCGTCACCGAGGACAACCGCGCGGAGATCGCCGAGACGCTGCACATCGGGCGGCTGGGCGTCCTGGACGCCGACTACAGCCCGCTGGTCATCGACTGGCGCGCCCCGGCCGCAGCGCCCTTCTACCGCGCCACGCCGGTCGCCCCGGGCCGCGTCGTGCGCCGCCGCGTCATCCGCTCCAAGGGCCGCAAGGTCCTCGGCGTCGAGGACGACCTGATGCGTCCCGAGGTCACCGCGACGCTGAACGGCGAGGAGCTGCCGGCGGTCGGCGACGGCGCGCTGATGGCGGCCCTCGGCCGGGCCCGCAGCCACTCCATGCGCGACATCGTCGCCTCCATCCAGGCCGAGCAGGACATGGTGATCCGGGCGCCCGCCGCCTCCGTCACCGAGGTCGAGGGCGGCCCCGGCACGGGCAAGACCGCGGTCGCCCTGCACCGCGCCGCCTACCTGCTCTACCAGGACCGGCGCCGCTACGCCGGCGGCATCCTCATCGTCTCGCCCACCCCGCTGCTGGTCGCGTACACCGAGGGCGTGCTGCCCTCGCTCGGCGAGGAGGGCCAGGTCGCCATCCGGGCGCTCGGCTCGCTGGTGGAGGGCGCGGAGGCCACCTCGTACGACCCGCCGGACGTGGCCCGCGTCAAGGGCTCGTCCCGCATGGTGAAGGTGCTCCGCAAGGCCGCGCGCGGCGCCCTGGAGCTGGCCGCCGACGCCGGTCCGACGGCCGAGCCGGAAGGCCAGCTGTCCTTCGGCGACCCGGACGAGGACGAGGCGGCCCCGGCCGTGCGCACCGACCGGCTCCGGGTGGTCGCCTTCGGATCCCGCCTCGAACTGGACGCGGCCGAACTGCGCCGCATCCGCACGGCGGCGCTCGGCGGCACCGCGCCGGTCAACCTGCTGCGCCCGCGCGCCCGCCGGCTGATCCTGGACGCGCTGTGGGCCAAGACCGGCGGGGACCGCCGCTACAGCGATCCGGAGCTGGCCGCCGAGGCGCGGTCCGGGTTCGACGAGGACATCACCACCGAGCAGGAGTTCACCGACTTCCTGGACGCCTGGTGGCCGGAGCTGACCCCGCGCCGGGTGCTGGCAGCGATGACCGACGAGAAGCTGCTGGGCCGCTGGTCGCGCCGGGTGCTCCAGCACCGCGAGGCACGGCTGCTGGCCCGCTCGCTGGGCGGCCGCCTGGACGCACGGGGCGAGGGCCCGCTGTCCGTCCACGACGTCGCGCTCCTGGACGAACTGCAGCTGATCCTCGGTGCCCCGGCACGCCCCGCCCGGCCGCGCGAGGCCGACCCGCTGGACCAGCTCACCGGGCTGGAGGAGCTGACCACGTTCGCCGACCGCAGCTCCCCGGCGCGTACCCGCCGGGACCGGCTCGCGGAGGAGCGCACGGACTACGCGCACGTCATCGTCGACGAGGCGCAGGACCTCACGCCCATGCAGTGGCGGATGGTCGGCCGCCGCGGCCGGCACGCGACGTGGACCGTGGTGGGCGACCCGGCGCAGTCCTCCTGGTCGGACCCGGACGAGGCCGGCGAGGCGCGCGACGAGGCGCTGGGCACCCGACCGCGCCGCCGCTTCACCCTCACCGTGAACTACCGCAACCCCGCCGAGGTCGCCGAACTGGCGGCGCGGGTACTGGCGCTGGCCATGCCCGGCATGGTCGCGCCGGAGGCGGTGCGCTCGACCGGGCTGCGGCCGCGGTTCGCCGTCGCCGGGGACCGGCTGGGCGATTCCGTACGGGAGGAGGCGCGCCGGCTGCTGGCCGAGGTGGACGGCACGGTCGGCGTGGTCGTGGCCATGGAACGCCGGGAGGAGGCCCGCGGCTGGCTCGCAGGGCTGGGCGACCGGGTGGTCGCGCTGGGCTCGCTGGAGGCCAAGGGGCTGGAGTACGACGCGACGCTGGTGGTCTCGCCCGCCGAGATCGCGGACGAGTCGCCGGCCGGGCTGCGGGTGCTGTACGTGGCGCTGACCCGGGCCACTCAGCGGCTGACGGTGGTCTCCGGGGACCGTGACGAGCCGGACGCGGACGGGGTGCCGGACCTGCTGCGGGACTGAGGGCCCGGGGCCGCGTTCCCGCGCTCCGCGCTACCGGATCCGCTTGCGGAGATCGGTGGTTCGGGGGAATTGCCCGTGGCGGCCGCAGTGTTAGCCTGTAGGTGGCACCGGCCCGATCCAAGCCCCCGGGCCCAACCATAGTCGCTTCGAGCGACCACTTGCCGCGAGGCGAGCATGGCGGGTCGGTGCCACCTCTACTTCTCCAGCGTCACGGACAGGTCCGTGTCACCGGTACGGCCGGAAGGTCAGCCGATGACACGGACCTGTTCCGCTTGGGGGCCCTTGCGGCCCTGGGCGATCTCGAATTCCACCCGCTGGGTGTCCTCCAGATTCCGGAAGCCGTCGCCGCTGATCGAGCTGTAGTGGACGAAGACGTCGGGTCCGCCGTCCTCCTGTGCGATGAATCCGTAGCCCTTCTCGGAGTTGAACCACTTCACGGTGCCCTGAGCCATATGCCTGTCCTTGCGTGATTTTGGGGTCCTGCGGGCCCGAGCCTAAGGGCGGTACGCCAGAATTTCTCCCTATTAAGGCCATTTTTCAAGCGAAGGAGTGGGGGGTTCCGCCGAGCTGACTAGCTCTCGTATGGTGGAAGAGTCTTTCCGAAACTTGTGGCTGGTTACCGTGTACCGGCTGGTAGGTGGGACGATCGAACGATGCGCAGGAGGTTAGGACTCCTGGGGCAGCGCATGGGTAACAAGGGAAAGCAGAGGAAGTCGGCCATGGCAACGGCGCCTAGCGTCTCGTATTCGATGACGGTGCGACTGGAAGTTCCCGCGAGCGGCACCGCCGTCAGCCAGCTCACCACGGCCGTGGAGTCCTCCGGCGGGTCGGTCACCGGCCTCGACGTGACCGCATCCGGCCACGAGAAACTCCGGATCGACGTCACCATCGCCGCGACGTCCACCGCGCACGCGGACGAGATCGTCCAGAAGCTGCGCGAGATCGAGGGCGTATCGCTCGGCAAGGTCTCCGACCGTACGTTCCTGATGCACCTCGGCGGCAAGATCGAGATGTCGTCGAAGCACCCCATCCGCAACCGTGACGACCTGTCGATGGTCTACACGCCCGGCGTCGCCCGCGTCTGCCAGGCCATCGCCGACAACCCCGAGGACGCCCGGCGCCTGACCATCAAGCGCAACAGCGTCGCGGTGGTCACCGACGGCTCCGCCGTGCTGGGCCTCGGCAACATCGGCCCCAAGGCCGCGCTGCCCGTCATGGAGGGCAAGGCGGCCCTCTTCAAGCGCTTCGCGGGCATCGACGCCTGGCCGATCTGCCTGGACACCCAGGACTCCGACGCCATCGTGGAGATCGTCAAGGCCATCGCGCCCGGCTTCGCCGGCATCAACCTCGAGGACATCTCCGCGCCCCGCTGCTTCGAGATCGAGGCGCGGCTGCGCGAGGCCCTGGACATCCCGGTCTTCCACGACGACCAGCACGGCACCGCCATCGTCGTGCTCGCCGCGCTGACCAACGCGCTGCGCGTGGTCGGCAAGCGCATCGAGGACGTGCGCGTGGTCATGTCCGGCGCGGGCGCCGCCGGTACCGCCATCCTCAAGCTGCTGCTCGCCGCCGGCGTCAAGCACGCCGTCGTCGCCGACATCCACGGCGTGGTGCACGCGGGCCGCGAGGACCTGGTCTCCGCCGACCCCGACTCGGCGCTGCGCTGGATCGCCGACAACACCAACCCCGAGGGCGTCACCGGCACCCTCAAGCAGGCCGTGGTCGGCGCCGACGTCTTCATCGGCGTCTCCGCGCCCAACGTCCTGGACGGCGACGACGTCTCCCGGATGGCGGACGGCGCGATCGTCTTCGCGCTCGCCAACCCCGACCCGGAGGTCGACCCGGGCGAGGCCCGGCAGACCGCCGCCGTGGTGGCCACCGGCCGCTCGGACTTCCCGAACCAGATCAACAACGTGCTGGTCTTCCCGGGCGTCTTCCGCGGCCTGCTGGACGCGCAGTCGCGTACGGTCAACGAGGACATGATGCTGGCGGCGGCCCGCGCCCTCGCCGACGTCGTCCTGGAGGACGAGCTCAACGCGAACTACATCATCCCCAGCGTCTTCAACGACAAGGTCGCCGGGGCGGTCGCGGGAGCCGTACGGGACGCCGCGCAGGCCGCCGGAGCGGCTGTGACGGGCGGCACGACGGCCTGAGTACGGCGCGTCGCACGACACGCGTCCCTCAGGGCCCCCATAGGGTGGCGGGCAGCGCACGACTGGCCGCCGCCCGGCCGGCGGCCCAAGGGCCTGGCGCGGAGCGTCACCGGTGCGTCACCTATTCGAGGCGATGGCGCTCTTCGTGTGACCCTCCAGGGCGCCGGATTGGCTTTACCGCCGCAGGTGGGGGCAGGATGCGTTACCGGGCGCGAGGGTCTGCAAACCGGACCCGGCTCCGGGGACTGTCCGAGGGCCCTGGCAGCATCGGCTTCGCTGTGCTTGATATGCGGCTCCGCCGCGTGGCACGCCCATTGGCAAGAAGAACACGGGAGTAATAAATGAACCGCAGTGAGCTGGTGGCCGCTCTGGCCGACCGTGCCGAGGTGACCCGCAAGGACGCCGACGCCGTTCTGGCCGCGCTCGCCGAGACCATCGGTGAGGTCGTCGCCAAGGGCGACGAGAAGGTCACCATCCCCGGCTTCCTCACCTTCGAGCGCACCCACCGTGCCGCTCGCACCGCGCGCAACCCGCAGACCGGCGACCCCATCCAGATCCCGGCCGGCTACAGCGTGAAGGTCTCCGCGGGCTCCAAGCTCAAGGAAGCCGCCAAGGGCAAGTGATCCGGCACCGTGCCTCCGGGACGACGGGGCACGGACCAGGACACAGGAGAGGCAGCCATCCCGAGCCGGATGGCTGCCTTTCGCATGTGCGGACGTACGTACCGTACGCCGCCGTGAGCCCGCCTGTGCGGGCACGAGAACGCCGAAGGGCGGCCACCCGGTATTGGGTGGCCGCCCTCCGGCGATACGGGCCCCAGGCCCCCACCAGGGGGCCGCGGCCTGCTAGCTCTGCTTCGGGCCGTTGGGGAGTTCGACCTGGGCGCCGAGGTCCACCAGCTTGTCCATGAAGTTCTCGTAGCCGCGGTTGATCAGGTCGATGCCGTGGACGCGGGACGTGCCCTGGGCCGCCAGCGCCGCGATCAGGTACGAGAAGCCGCCGCGCAGGTCGGGGATGACCAGGTCGGCGCCCTGCAGCTTGGTGGGGCCGCTGACGACGGCGGAGTGCAGGAAGTTGCGCTGGCCGAAGCGGCAGGCCGAGCCGCCCAGGCACTCGCGGTAGAGCTGGATGTGCGCGCCCATCTGGTTCAGCGCGGAGGTGAAGCCGAGGCGCGACTCGTACACCGTCTCGTGGACGATCGACAGGCCGGACGCCTGGGTCAGCGCGACCACGAGGGGCTGCTGCCAGTCGGTCTGGAAGCCGGGGTGCACGTCGGTCTCCAGGGCGATCGCGTTCAGCGAGCCGCCCGGGTGCCAGAAGCGGATGCCCTCGTCGTCGACCTCGAACGCGCCACCGACCTTCCGGAAGGTGTTCAGGAAGGTCATCATCTCGCGCTGCGAGGCGCCGCGCACGTAGACGCTGCCCTCGGTGGCCAGCGCGGCGGACGCCCAGGAGGCGGCCTCCAGCCGGTCCGGGAGCGCCCGGTGGTTGTACCCGCCGAGCTTGTCCACACCGGTGATGCGGATCGTCCGGTCGGTGTCCATGGAGATGATCGCGCCCATTTTCTGCAGGACGCAGATCAGGTCCTCGATCTCCGGCTCCACCGCCGCGTTCGACAGCTCGGTGACGCCCTCCGCCAGGACGGCGGTCAGCAGCACCTGCTCCGTCGAGCCGACGGACGGGTACGGCAGCCGGATCTTGCAGCCGCGGAGCCGCTGCGGCGCCTCCAGGTACTGGCCGTCCGCGCGCTTCTCGATGACCGCGCCGAACTGCCGCAGCACGTCGAAGTGGAAGTCGACCGGCCGGCCGCCGATGTCGCAGCCGCCCAGGCCCGGGATGAAGGCGTGCCCGAGGCGGTGCAGCAGCGGGCCGCAGAAGAGGATCGGAATACGGGAGGAACCCGCGTGCGCGTCGATGTCGGCGACGTTGGCGCTCTCCACGTGCGACGGGTCGAGGATCAGCTCCCCGGACTCGTCGCCCGGTCGTACGGTCACGCCGTGCAGCTGCAGCAGGCCACGCACGACGCGCACGTCGCGGATGTCGGGCACATTGCGCAGCCGGCTCGGCTCGCTGCCGAGCAGCGCGGCGACCATGGCCTTGGGCACGAGGTTCTTCGCGCCGCGGACCTTGATCTCGCCCTCCAGCGGGGTGCCGCCGTGGACAAGCAAAACGTCGTCGGTCATGGATCTCGCGTTCCTGGAGACGGACAGGGGCAAGCTGAAATGGTAAGGGCGGTACAGGGGTAGTCCGAAGGGTCGAGCGGCCCCTGTGCATGTAATAGCTCTGTCACAACACGCACGGTTTATCCGCCGGAACGGACCGTGATGTGAAAGAGGGCCCGTGATGCCGGATCGGTCGCCGTGCGTCCCCTCCGTGCCGAGTGCGCGCATACGGGTGCGGCCATTGGCCCTCCGTACCGGCCCGAAGTGCGGGATCATGTCGCCATGACCGAGGTGTCCTCGCTCACAGGCCGGCTGCTCGTCGCGACCCCCGCGCTCGCCGACCCGAACTTCGACCGGGCCGTCGTGCTGCTCCTCGACCACGACGAGGAGGGCTCGCTCGGCGTGGTCCTGAACCGCCCCACGCCCGTCGGCGTGGCGGACATCCTCCAGCCCTGGGCCGACCTGGCGGGCGAGCCGGGCGTGGTCTTCCAGGGCGGCCCGGTCTCGCTGGACTCCGCGCTCGGCGTCGCGGTCGTCCCGGGCGAGGCGGGCGAGCACGCCGGGTCGCCCGGGGCGGACGTCCCGGACGGCGCTGACAGCGACGGCGACGGCCCCCTCGGCTGGCGCCGCGTGCACGGCGCGATCGGCCTGGTCGACCTGGAGGCGCCGCCCGAGCTGCTCTCCGCCGAGCTCGGCTCGCTGCGCATCTTCGCCGGTTACGCCGGCTGGGGGCCGGGCCAGCTGGAGGAGGAGCTGGTGGAAGGCGCCTGGTACGTCGTCGAGTCGGAGCCGGGCGACGTCTCCTCGCCCGCCCCCGAGCAGCTCTGGCGCGCCGTGCTCCGCCGCCAGCGCAATGAGCTGGCGATGGTCGCGACGTACCCGGACGACCCCTCGCTGAACTGACCGCCCGGCCGGTCGCTGGCCTGTCCGCCGGCCGGTCGTTCAACTTCGTACCGGGCGCGGCGCCCGGTACGGCGCGCGCGTGAGTACCCTTGGCAGTTATGAGCACTCCCCTTGAGCCCGAGCGCGGGGCAGGTACCGGCACCCTCGTGGAACCGACGCCGCAGGTGTCGAACGGCGACGGTGACCACGAGCGCTTCGCCCATTACGTCCAGAAGGACAAGATCATGGCGAGCGCGCTCGACGGCACGCCCGTCGTGGCGCTCTGCGGCAAGGTCTGGGTCCCGGGCCGCGACCCGAAGAAGTACCCGGTCTGCCCCATGTGCAAGGAGATCTACGAGTCCATGGGCGCCGGCGGCGACAAGGACAAGGGCGGCAAGGACGGCGGCAAGAAGTAGGCCCCGGCCCGCCCCGCCGCCCGGACGGTGACGCCCGGCCCGCTCCCTTCGAGGGACAGCGGGCCGGGCGTCCTGCGTACGGGCGGGCCCGCGGACGTTCCGTTTCGGCCGGACGGGTCCGTGGACGCCCCGTCTCGGCCGGACGGGTCCGGGGCCGTCCCGGCTCAGCCGCCGGCGCGCCGGGCGAGGTCGAAGACGCCCGCGCTGTCGGCGCTCGCGGTGCACAGGTTGGGGTAGCCGCGCACGACGTACGTGGCGTTGCCCTCCCAGATGCTCTTCGCGGCCACCGTCACCGGCCGCTCGATCATCGGGCAGGCGCGGCGCAGCGGCCGCAGCTGCCGGAAGTCGCCGTGCACCCGGGCCAGCTCGCGGCAGGCGGCCTCCGGGCGGGGGTGGGAGCCCCCGGTGGGGTAGCAGCGCAGGGTGGCCTGGGCGATGACCGGGCCGCCGGTGCCCTCGCCCGCGTGGATGACGATGTTCACCTCGCGCGCCGCCGCCTGCGGGGGTGCCGCTGCGGCCGGCGCCGTGGCCGCCGCGAGGGGCAGCAGGCCGAGGGCGGCGGCGGAGAGCAGGGCGGCGCGGACGCGTCTGCCGCGCCTGAGCGGTGTCCTTCGCATGAGCGGATTCCTTACGATCGGCTGAAAGTTGGGTGAGACGGACATCTCGCCTCATGGATAGCCGTGTCGCGGTACCGGGCGGCTGATTGTGGGCCGCCGGTGGCGTGTCGGACGGCGGCCGCGCGCGCCACCGTGGCCGGACAACCGGCGCCGGACAACCGTCGCCGCCCGGTAGCGAGTTGGCGCGCGCACGGGAGTCGCCATGTGACGTTTCCCGTGCCGACGCCCCGATTTCTCACCGTTTTCACACCCGGGGCCTCCGATGGGCGGTCCCGCGCCGACGTCAAGTGCGGGGCATGGCCGGTGGATGACGGGCCGTTACGCGTGCGGGGCGCGAGCGCCAGTACCGGGCCCGCTCGGACGTCCGATCGACGGACCGCCCCCAAACGTGTGAGCCACCCCGAAAGGCGGACGCGGCAGCGGCGGGCCCCTGGCACCGTGTACCCACGCCGCGGGACGGGTGGCCCGGTCCGGTACGCCGAACACCAGCACGGAACGCCCGTACGGCACGGCGTACGACGTCAAGTGGCGTCAGGCGCACGGTACGTGCGGTACGGGCGGTACGTGCCGTAACGCTCAGTGCTTGGGAAAGGTGGCAATACGCTTTCTTCGGAGGTCCCGGACGGGCCGGGGCGAACCAGGAGCTTCGCACCGGCCGGTGACGGAACCTGCCTTCATGGACCCTCGCGTCGCGGGCCTGCGAAGATGTGCCAGAGTTGCCACGTCCGGGCCGTGAGCACGTACCGTACGGCGAGGCGGAACAGCACAGCCGGGACACCGGGGAAGGGGCAGCTGGGTTGACCACGCACGCACCGCAGGCGTCGCATTCCGTGACGCTGCCGGCCTCGCTCGACGAGGCCGTGGCGGCGCTGGCCGCCATGCCCGCCGCCGTGCCCGTGGCCGGCGGCACCGATCTGATGGCCGCGGTCAACTCCGGGCTGCTGCGCCCGGCAGCGCTCGTCGGCCTGAACCGCATCAGCGAGATCCGCGGCTGGCAGTACCAGGACGGCCACGCGCTGCTCGGTGCGGGGCTCACCCTCGCCCGCATGGGGCGCCCCGACTTCGCGGCCCTGATCCCCGGCCTCGCCGCCGCGGCCCGCGCCGCCGGACCGCCGCAGATCCGCAACGCCGGGACGCTCGGCGGCAACATCGTCACGGCCGCGCCGACCGGCGACACCCTCCCGGTCCTCGCGGCCCTCGAAGCCACCGTGATCATCGCGGGCCCCGGCGGCGCCCGCCGCGAGGTCCCGGTCAGTCATCTGCTCGCCGGCATGGAGATGCTGCGCCCCGGCGAGATCGTCGGCTTCGTGCGCGTGCCGCTCCTGCATGCGCCGCAGACCTTCCTGAAGGCCACCGGCCGGACCGGTCCGGGGCGCGCGGCCGCATCCGTCGCGCTGGTCCTCGACCCAGCACGCCGGGGCGTGCGCTGCGCGGTCGGGGCGGTCGCGATGATGCCGCTGCGCCCGCTGGAGGCCGAGCAGTGGGTGGCCTCCCTCATCGACTGGGACAACGACCGCGGCCTGGCCCCCGAAGCGCTGACCGCCTTCGGCGACTACGTGGCGGCGGCCTGCATCCCCGATCCGGCACCCCCGGAGGACGGTACGGAGGCGGCAACCCTGCCGCCCGCCGCCCTGCACCTGCGCCGTACGGTGGCAGCACTGGCGCGCCGAGCACTCGGGAGGGCGCTCTCGTGAGTGAGCGCAGCGAGCGAACCGACAACGGGCAGCGAACCGCCGGGAACCGGCAGCGATCCGACAAGAGGCGCGCGCACGGCGCATGCGTGGCCGCCGAGCGAGCCGAGCGAAGCGAGGCCGGCGCATGAGTGACGGGGACACCCCCCGGCAGCCCCAGCACGGACAGGGCTGGGAGCCACTGCCGCAGGGCGAGTACGACCAGGAGGCCACGGCCTTCGTTCAGCTGCCCGACGACCTGGACGCGTACGGGCTGAACGCGTACGGCCCGGGCGCGCACGGTGCGGGCGGCTATGCCCACGGCGCGTACGGCGCGGCCATTTACGGGGCGCACGGCGCCGCGGGCGCGCAGGGCGCGGGCGCCGGTGAACCGCACGGCGGCTACGGCGCGGAGGGCGAGGCGGGCGCCGCCGGCGCGCCCCAGTACGCCTACGGTGCCGACCCCCTCGCGGCCCCCGGACACGGGTACATCCCGCCGGACTACTTCCCCGGCGCGGGCGACGGCGCCGCGGCTTCCGGCGACGCCGCGAACAACGGTGCGGCTGCCTCGCCGTACGCGGCCCCGGCGGGCGGCGCGGGCACCGACCCCGCGGCGACCGGCCAGTGGACCATGCCCTTCGTCGACCCGACGGCGGGCGCGCCGGCGATGCAGTACGACGTCGGTGCCCAGGGCGGCGTGCCCCAGGGAGGCGTGCCCGAGAGCGGCGTGCCCGAGGGCGGAGAGCAGGGCGGTGCCTCCGGAGCCGGCGACGGCGGCCGGGACGCGGACGGGCCGGACACGGTGGAGTGGCCGGTCGCGGGCGCGGCCGATGCGCACGGACAGCCGGGCGCGAACGGGCAGCCGGGCGCGGACGGCGGCTTCGACGGCGGTGCGGGCTACGGCGCCGACGGCACGTTCGGCGCGGGCGCCGGCCAGTGGGCCGTGCCCACCGCCGGTGACGAGGTGCTGGAGGAGTCCGGCGAGTACCTGGTCGAGGACGAGCGCCGCCCGCACAGCGGTTACCCGATCCACGGCACCGCTCCCGAGGCCACCGGGCACTGGAACTTCTCGGCGGGCCTCGGCACGGCCCCCGACGCCCCGGCGGACCCGGCCCAGGGCGCACCGGACGCGGGGCACACGGACCCGGTGCACACGGACGCGGCGGCCGGCGCGGACGCATCCGCCGGTCCGGGCGCGGCGCCCGGCGGCGAGGGCCAGGACGGCGCCGGCACCGCGCGCGCGGGCGAGCCCGGGCTGCCGCAGCAGGCCGCACCGCAGCACGTCGGCCCGTACCACGTGGGGCCGCACCCCGCGGCCCAGAACGCGCTGCAGTACGGCGGATACGGGACCAGCGACGCCCCCGGAGCACCCGGTGCCGCCGTGCAGTGGCAGTCCTCCGGAGACCTGCCGGCGCCGCACCCCGGGGCCGCGGGCCACGCCCCGGCGCCGCACGGCGTGCCCCCCGTGGCGGGCGAGCAGTGGCCGAGCCCCGGCCGCGCCACCCAACCGCCCTCGTACCAGGACCTGTTCAGCACCCCCGGTGGCGGCGGCATCGCGGACGGCATCGCCCTCGCCGACGCCCTGGTCTCCGGCCGGACCACGCCGAAGCCGCTGGCCGAGTCGGCGCAGGCGGAGCAGCGGGCCGCCGTGCCCGCCGAGCCGCGGGCCACGCGCGCGGCGGACGAGCACACGAAGGCGGAGGACGCACGCGCGGACGCGGGGGCCGAGCGCGTGGAGCCCCCGCTGGAGAACCGGGTGGAGAACCCGGCGGACAGCGCACCGGAGCACCCGGAAGCGAGCACCGGGCCGGGCCCGGGGGAGCAGGCTGTCGCGGAGAATGCCGCCCCGGAGCACGCCGCCGCGGAGCCCGAGGAGGCCCGGGCGGAGGCTCCTTCGGATGCGTCTGCGGACGCCTCCACGGGTGCCGTTGTCGCCGGCCCCGAAGGGGCGGCTCCCGTCGCGCCCGAGGAGGCGGCCGCCGCCGGGACTCCCGAGGCGCCTGCTGCCGAGGCACCCGAGGCACCCGCGGCACCCGCTGCCGCCGAGCCCGCCGCTCCTGAGACGGCTGCGGCTCCCGAGGCTGCTGCTGCCGAGGCGGGTGCCGTCGAGGCCGATGCTGCCGAGGCTGCCGGCCCCGAGGTGACGCAGGCCGCTGCGCCCGAGGCGTCCGAAGCGACCCCCGAGGCGCCGGACACCGCCGCGACCGCCGTGACCGCGGCGCCCGAGGCCCCCGCCGAGACCGGTACCGACGCCAACACCGAAGCCGCCACCGGCACCGGCCCCGACGCGACCCCGGAAGCCGAGGCGCCGACCGCCCCCGAGGCGGACACCGCGCTGCCCACGGACACCGCACCGCAGGCAGCGGCCGAACCGCAGCCGGAGACCGGCCCCGAGGCGCAGGATGCCGCCCAGGCACCGGACTCCGCTCAAGCGCAGGACGCCCCTGCCCCGGACAACGACGAGACGGCCCGAGCCTCCCAGGAGCCCCAGACCCCCCAGGACGCCCTCGCGGCGCCTGCCGGACCTGCCGGCCCCGAGGGAGCCCCCGCGGTCCCCGAAGAGGCTCCTGCCGCCCCGGAGGAGGCCCCTGCCGCCCCCGAAGAGGCGCTCGCCGCCGCCCTTCCGGTGGATCCCGCCCCGCACGCCGATCTGGAGCACCCGCGGGCCTCCTACGTCCTGGCCGTGAACGGCGTCGACCGCCCGGTCACGGATGCCTGGATCGGCGAGTCGCTGCTCTACGTGCTGCGCGAGCGGCTCGGCCTCGCGGGCGCCAAGGACGGCTGCTCCCAGGGGGAGTGCGGCGCCTGCTCCGTACAGGTCGACGGCCGCCTCGTGGCGTCCTGCCTGGTGCCCGCCGCGACCACCGCGGGCAGCGAGGTCCGTACGGTCGAGGGCCTGGCCAAGGACGGCACGCCCTCCGACGTGCAGCGCGCGCTGGCCGAGTCCGGCGCCGTGCAGTGCGGCTTCTGCATCCCGGGCATGGCCATGACCGTGCACGACCTGCTGGAGGGCAACCATGCCCCCACCGAGCTGCAGACCCGCCAGGCCCTGTGCGGCAACCTCTGCCGCTGCTCGGGGTACCGCGGCGTCCTGGACGCCGTGCAGGAGGTCGCCCGTGCCCGCAAGGAGGCGGCCCAGGCCGCCGCCGAGGCGCACGAGCAGGAGCACGCCGAGCCGCAGGACCAGCACCAGCACCAGGACCCGGCACAGGGCCATCAGGAGCCGGTCGCCCGCATCCCGCACCAGGCGGGCCCGGCCGACCCGAACGCGTACACGGGGGAGCAGTACGCCGAAGGGCAGTACGGCGGCGAGCAGTACGCCACCGAGCAGTACGCCGCCGAACCGCACTCCGAGGCGCAGCGCCCCGAGGACACGTATCCCGAGGACACGTACCAGGAGCAGGCGTACGGCGACGACGGGACGTCCGGCGGGCAGCCGTACACCGACCAGCCCTCGGAAGGCCAGGGCTTCCACGTCCCCGAGGGCGGGCACCTGCCCGAGGGCGGGCACGCCGCCGACGCGGCCGGTACGTACCCCGACGGCTCCTACGCCGACCCCGCGTACTCCGAGGGCACGTACGCCGACGGGACGTACCCCGAAGGCGGCTACGCGCAGGGCGGCTACCCCCAGGGCGGGTACGCCGACGGCACGTATCCGGACGGCACGTACCCCGAAGGCGTGCCCGGCGCCGACCAGTACGCCACTCCCGGCTTCACCGGCGACCCGTACGGCGGCGCCGACCCGTACGCCGGTGCGGGGCCCGCGTACAACGGCGACCCGTACGCCACGCACGACTCGTACGGGCGTGACGCGCTCGCCGGCCATGACACCTCGTACGGGCGTGACGCGCTCGCCGGCCACGACTCCTACGGCCGGGACGCCCTCGGCGGCCAGGACGCGCTGATCGAGGACCTGGACCCGGGCCTCGACCCGCATCCCGACCCGCAAACGCACCGCCACCCCCACCCCCACGACCCGAACACCCAGGGCCCGGGGGCCGACCCGCAATCGGGAGGCCTCGCATGACCGGCACGAACGAGGGCGCCGGCTCCGTCACCGTGACCGCCGCGCCCAGCAGCGCCCCGGCCGCCGCGACCGAGCCGCTGCCGCACGGCCTGGGCGCCTCGCTGCCGTCCGCCGACGCCCCCGCCAAGACCCAGGGCACCTTCCCGTACGCGGCCGACCTGTGGGCCGAGGGCCTGCTCTGGGCCGCGATCCTGCGCTCCCCGCACCCCCGCGCCCGCATCCTGTCGATCGACACCAAGCAGGCCGCCGAGATGCCGGGCGTACGGGCCGTCGTCACGCACGAGGACGTGCCGGGGGACGCCGGGCACGGGCGCGGCACGCCCGACCGGCCGGTCTTCGCCAAGGACGAGGTGCGCCACCACGGCGAGCCGATCGCGGCCATCGCCGCCGACCACCCGGACACCGCCCGGCTCGCGGCCGCCGCGATCGCCGTCGAGTACGAGGTGCTGGAGCCGGTCACCGACCCGCAACTGGCCTTCGAGGCCGAGCCGTTGCACCCGGACGGCAACCTCGTGCGGCACATCCCGCTGCGCTTCGGGGACCCCGAGGCGACCGGCGAGGTCGTCGTGGAGGGGCTGTACCGGATCGGCCGCCAGGACCCGGCGCCCATCGGTGCCGAGGCGGGGCTCGCCGTGCCGCGCCCGGACGGCGGCGTGGAGATCTACACGGCCGCCACCGACCCGCACACCGACCGCGACCTCGCCGCCGCCTGCTTCGGGCTGCCGCAGGACAAGGTCAAGGTCGTGGTGACCGGCGTGCCGGGGGCGACGGCCGACCGCGAGGACCCCGGTATCCAGCTTCCGCTGGGCCTGTTGGCGCTGCGCACCGGCTGCCCGGTGAAGCTGGCCGCGACCCGCGAGGAGTCCTTCCTCTCGCACGCCCACCGGCATCCGACGATCCTCCGCTACCGCCATCACGCCGACTCCGACGGCAAGCTGGTGAAGGTCGAGGCGCAGATCCTGATGGACGCGGGCGCGTACGCCGACACCTCGGCCGACGCACTGGCTGCCGCGGTGTCCTTCGCCTGCGGGCCGTACGTCGTGCCGCACGCCTTCGTGGAGGGCTGGGCGGTACGGACGAACAACCCGCCCGCCGGGCACCTGCGCGGCGAGGGCGCGATGCAGGTGTGCGCCGCGTACGAGGGCCAGATGGACAAGCTGGCGGCGAAGCTGGGGCTGGACCCGGCGGAGCTGCGGCTGCGCAACGCCATGGCCACCGGCGACATCCTGCCGACCTCCCAGACCGTGACCTGCCCGGCGCCGGTCGCCGAACTCCTCCAGGCCGTCAAGGACGCGCCGTTGCCCGACCTGCCGAAGGACGCGCCGCAGGAGGAGTGGCTGCTGCCGGGCGGCCCGGAGGGCGCGGGCGACCCGTCCGCCGTGCGCCGCGGTGTCGGGTACGGCATCGGCATGGTCCACATGCTCGGCGCCGAGGGCGCGGACGAGGTCTCCACGGCCACGGTCAAGGTCAACGGCTCGGTGGCGACGGTCATTTGTGCCGCCGTCGAGACCGGCTCCGGCTTCTCCACCCTCGCGCGCCAGATCGTCCAGGAGACGCTCGGCGTCGAAGAGGTGCACGTCGCGGCGGTCGACACCGACCAGCCGCCGGCCGGCGCCGCCTGCCACAGCCGGCACACCTGGGTCTCGGGCGGAGCCGTCGAGCGCGCGGCCAAGATGGTCCGTACGCAGCTCCTGCAGCCGCTCGCCCACAAGTTCGGCATGTCCACCGAACTCCTCCAGATCGCCGACGGCAAGATCACGTCCTACGACGGCGTCCTCAGCACCACGGTCGCGGAGGCGCTGGACGGCAAGGAACTGTGGGCCACGGCCCAGTGCCGCCCGCACCCCACCGAGCCGCTGGACGACACCGGCCAGGGCGACGCCTTCGTGGGCCTCGCCTTCTGCGCGATCCGCTGCGTGGCCGACGTCGACATCGAGCTGGGCACGATCCGCGTCGTCGAGCTGTCCGTCGCGCAGGACGTCGGCCGGGTACTGAACCCCGCCCAGCTGCGCGCCCGCATCGAGGCGGGCGTCACGCAGGGCCTGGGCGCGGCGCTCATGGAGAACCTGCGTACGACGCGGGGCCTGGTGCGCCATCCGGACCTGACCGGCTACCCGCTGCCGACCGCGCTCGACGCCCCGGACATCCGCATCGTCAAGCTCATCGAGGAGCGCGACGTGGTGGCCCCCTTCGGTGCCAAGCCGGTCTCCGCGGCGCCGGTCGTCGCGGCCCCGGCGGCGGTGGCCTCCGCGGTCCGCGCCGCCACCGGCCGCCCCATAGGCCGCCTCCCCATCCGCCCCCAGGCCGCGGCCCTCACCCCGCTGACCTGAGGGCCGGGCTACTCGCTTCCGCCGCGCTCCTCGCCGCCCCGGGCCGCCTCCCCGGCCCGGGGCGGGAACGTCACGTCCCCCGCAGCCTCCTCGGCCACCTCGGCCTCCCGCCGGTCCTTGTCGGCCTTCTCCAGCTGATCCTTGTCGACCCCGTCCACGGCATCCGCACTGGACCCGCCGGGCCCATAGGTCTCACCCATCACAGACTCCTTCCCACCGGCAAAGAACCATCCAGCCGCTGGGTACCGCACGAGGCCGCGCTTCATGCGGGACGCCCGAGAAAAGGGACGCCCCGGGCGCCGCCCGGGGGAGAAGAAAAAGAGGCCGTGGCGGGAATCGAACCCGCGTAACTCGCTTTGCAGGCGAGTCCCTGAACCACTCGGGCACACGGCCGGGGGGTGGTGCGTGGGTTCGACAGTAGGGCGGGGCGGGGGCGGAGGGCCAGGGGGACGGGGCCGGTGCCATGGGGTTGTCATCGGGGGCAACACGGCGTTCATGAACGGGCTAGGGGAGGGGGGCCTCGCCGGTGTGGAGGAAGGTTTCCACGAGGGTGCGGAAGCGGTCCGGGTCGTCGATCCAGGGGTAGTGGCCGGCCAGGTGGAGGGGGCGGAGGCGGGCGTCGGGGAAGGACGCGGCGACCAGTTCGCCGGCGCGCATGCCGGAGAGGGCGTCGCGGTCGCCGGTGATGACCAGGACCGGGCAGGTGACGTCGCGGAGGGCCGTCAGCAGGGCCTCGCGGGTGCGGTCGTCGACCGACTGCCAGAAGCCGGCGCGGGGGACGGGGTTGAGCTGGCCGCCCTCGGTGGCCGCGTGGGCGCGCTGGGGCTCGTCCCAGCTGCCGTAGGCCAGGGGCGCGGCGCGCAGCAGGAGGTCGCGTACCTCGTCCATGTCGCCGGTCTCCGAGAGCCGCTGGACGGCGACGGAGGCGTCGGGCCACCACTCCTCGTGGGCGCGGGACTCGAAGATCTGCCGTGCGTCGTCGGGGAGTTCGCCCTGGAGGCGGGAGCCGGGGCAGACCAGGACCAGGCGGCTCAGCCGGTCCGGGTGGCCCGCCGCGTACGCCTGCGCGGTGGCCGCGGCGGCGCTGTGCGCGAGGAGGGCGAAGCGTTCCAGGCCGAGGTGGGCGCGGAGCGCCTCCAGGTCCTCGGCGAGCCGGGGGAAGGCGTAGGCGGCCGGGTCCTCGGCGGCCGGTGCCGACCCGGTGCCGCGGCTGTCCGGGACGATCAGCTGCCGGGCGGCGTCGAGCCCGCCCAGGCCGCCGAGGTAGTCGGCGTCCCGCGCCGGGCCGCCGGCCAGGCAGACCAGCGGCGGGAGCCCGGTCTCGGGCTCCTCGGGGCCGAGCACGCGGTAGGGCAGCTCGGTGCCGTCGTACGAGCGGTAATGAGGCATGCAGGCAGTGTGCCCGGATCGGGCGGACGGTCCCGTGCGCCGCGCGTCGTAGGTCCAGCGACGGACCGGAATTCGGGCGAACGACAGGGGCATGACCCGCCCGAGGCCCTTACTGTGGCGGAATGACCACCGCCGAACCGCGCGACAGTGATGCCGCCGCCACTGAAGTCCAGGGAGCCGTACCCGAGTCCGTGCCGGTACCGGGTGCCGCGCCCCCCGAAGGCGGTGTGCTCGGCCGCACCTACCGTGCCCTGACCCTCGGCATCATCTCCGTCGTCTCGCTCATCGCGTTCGAGGCGAGCGCGGTGAACACCGCGATGCCGGTGGCCGCGCGGGCGCTGGACGGGATCGAGCTGTACGCGTTCGCCTTCTCCGCGTACTTCACGGCGAGTCTGTTCGCGATGGCGCTGTCGGGGGCGTGGTGCGACCGGAACGGGCCGCTCGTGCCGCTGTTCAGCGGGATCTTCGTGTTCGGCGGCGGCCTCGTCGTGGCGGGTGCGGCGCCGTCGATGTGGACGTTCGTGGCGGGGCGCGCCGTGCAGGGGCTGGGCGGCGGGCTGGTGATCGTCGCGCTGTACGTGGTCGTCGGCCGCGCCTACCCCGAGCGGCTGCGGCCCGCCGTGCTCGCGTCGTTCTCGGCCGCCTGGGTGCTGCCGGTGATCGTCGGGCCGGTGGTGTCGGGGACGGTCACCGAGCACCTGGGGTGGCGCTGGGTCTTCCTGTCGATCCCCGTGCTGGTGCTGCTGCCGCTGGCCGTCATGCTGCCGGCGCTGCGCAAGCTGCCGCGTACCGAGGAGGCAGCGGCGCCGCTGGACCGCCGTCGCATCCTCCTCGCGCTCGCCGTGGCCGCCGGTGCCGGGCTGCTGCAGTACGCCGGGCAGGACCTGCGCCCGCTCGCGCTGCTGCCCGCTGCGGCCGGGCTGGCGCTGCTCGTGCCGTCCGTGCTGCGGCTGCTGCCCAGGGGCACGTTCCGGGCCGCACGCGGGCTGCCGTCCGTCGTGCTGATCCGTGGGCTCGCGGCCGGCGCGCTGCTCGCCGCCGAGAGCTTCGTGCCGCTGATGCTGGTAACGCAGCGCGGGCTGAGCCCGACGCTGGCCGGGCTCTCGCTCACCGGCGGCGGGCTGACCTGGGCGCTCGGCTCGTACACCCAGAGCCGGCCGCGGATGGACCCGTACCGCGAGCGGCTGATGTGCGTCGGCATGCTCCTGATGGCCCTGGCCGTCGCGCTCGTGCCGCTGGCGCTGATCGAGGCGGTACCGGCGGCCGTGGTGGCGCTCGCCTGGATCGTGGCCGGGTACGGCATGGGGCTGACCATCTCCAGCGGCAGCGTGCTGCTGCTGGAGCTCTCCCCGCCGGCCGACGCGGGGCGGAACTCCGCCTCCCTGCAGGTCTCCGACGCGCTGGGCAACATCGTCTTCGTCGGGCTGAGCGGCATCCTCTTCGTCGCCTTCGGCGGCGGCGCGGTCGCCACGGCCGGTGCCGGCGCGCACCCCGGCGCTTCCGTCGCCGCGCACCCGGCCGCCTTCGCCGTCGTCTTCGCGGCGATGTCCCTGGTCGCGCTGGTGGGCGCGTACGTGGCCACCCGGCTGCGGCCCGCGCCGGGCACCGGGCCGGTCGCGGAGCCGGCGGTGTGAGCTGAGTCGCACCCGTCCCGCCGCCCGGCCGGAATTCCGCGGCCGGCGAGGCGACACGGGTACCCTGACGCGGTTGCCGATCGCCGAGCCAGCCGACGGAGACCGTGAGTACTACCACCAGCGCCATGAACAACCAGCACCTGTCCCCGGCCTTCCCGGGACGGGCCCCCTGGGGTACCGCGAACAAGCTGCGCGCCTGGCAGCAGGGTGCGATGGACAAGTACATCGAGACCCAGCCGCGGGACTTCCTCGCGGTCGCGACCCCGGGCGCGGGCAAGACCACCTTCGCGCTCACCCTCGCCTCGTGGCTGCTGCACCACCACGTCGTGCAGCAGGTGACCGTGGTGGCGCCGACCGAGCACCTGAAGAAGCAGTGGTCGGAGGCGGCGGCCCGGCTGGGCATCAAGCTGGACCCGGACTACAGCGCCGGGCCGCTGGGCAAGGAGTACCACGGTGTCGCGGTGACGTACGCGGGCGTGGGCGTCCGGCCGATGCTGCACCGCAACCGCGTCGAGCAGCGCAAGACGCTGGTGATCCTGGACGAGATCCACCACGCCGGTGACTCCAAGTCGTGGGGCGAGGCGTGCCTGGAGGCGTTCGAGCCGGCCACCCGGCGGCTCGCGCTGACCGGTACGCCCTTCCGCTCGGACACCAACCCGATCCCCTTCGTCACGTACGAGGAGGGCAACGACGGCATCCGGCGGAGCGCCGCCGACTACACCTACGGCTACGGGAACGCGCTGGCCGACGGCGTCGTCCGGCCGGTGATCTTCATGTCCTACAGCGGCAACATGCGCTGGCGGACCAAGGCCGGCGACGAGATCGCGGCGCGGCTGGGCGAGCCGATGACCAAGGACGCGGTCTCGCAGGCGTGGCGTACCGCGCTGGACCCGCGCGGCGAGTGGATGCCGAACGTGCTGCGCGCCGCCGACCAGCGGCTGACGGAGGTCAGGAAGTCCATCCCGGACGCGGGCGCGCTGGTGATCGCCTCCGACCAGGAGCAGGCGCGCGCGTACGCGAAGCTGATCCGCGAGATAACGGGGCACAAGGCGACGCTGGTCCTCTCGGACGACAGCGGCGCCTCGCAGCGCATCGACGACTTCTCGCAGTCCGACGACCGCTGGATGGTCGCGGTCCGGATGGTGTCGGAGGGCGTCGACGTGCCGCGGCTGGCGGTCGGCGTGTACGCCACGACGATCTCGACGCCGCTGTTCTTCGCGCAGGCCGTGGGCCGTTTCGTGCGGTCCAGGCGGCGTGGCGAGACGGCCTCGGTCTTCCTGCCGACCGTGCCCATGCTGCTCGGCTTCGCCAACGAGATGGAGGTCGAGCGCGACCACGTGCTCGACAAGCCGAAGAAGGACAGCGAGGACGACCCGTACGCCGAGTCCGAGAAGGAGATGGACGAGGCGAACAAGCAGCAGGACGAGGACACCGGCGAGCAGGAGCAGTTCTCCTTCGAGGCGCTGGAGTCCGACGCGGTCTTCGACCGGGTGCTCTACAACAGCGCCGAGTTCGGCATGCAGGCGCACGCGGGCAGCGAGGAGGAGCAGGACTACCTCGGCATCCCCGGCCTGCTGGAGCCGGACCAGGTGCAGATGCTGCTGCAGAAGCGGCAGGCCCGGCAGATCGCGCACAGCAAGAAGAAGCCGGCCGAGGAGGCCGACCTGCTGGAGCTGCCCGCCGAGCGGCGTCCCGTGGTCACGCACAAGGAGCTGCTGGAGCTGCGGAAGCAGCTGAACACGCTGGTCAGCGCGTACGTCCACCAGAGCGGCAAGCCGCACGGCGTGATCCACAACGAGCTGCGCCGGGTGTGCGGCGGGCCGCCGAGCGCGGAGGCCACGGCCGGGCAGATCCGCGAGCGGATCAAGAAGGTCCAGGAGTGGGCCACGCGGATGCGCTGAGCCGGGCGCCGGCGCGCGAGGCGTGGTGAAGGGCGCCCCTGCGCGGGCGTGGTGAAGGGCGTCCCGCGAGCGGGGCGCCCTTTCCGCATTTCGGGACGGAGGGGTGGCATCGAGTGCCGTCAGCGCAGGATCAATACGGATAGAGCGGTCAGCCGAGACCGGATTCTGGACGGACTCTTCCGCTGACCGGACTGTATCGCTACTGTCCCCGTCACGAACACGCCCCGTGGCAGCGCCGCCGCGGAGCGCAGCCGGTGCCACAGACCGGCGGCCTCGTCAGCGCTGCCGTGGGACCGGCAGCGCTACCTCCCCGAAGAGCCGCCACTCACCCGAGGAGGGGGCGTCGTGACCGCGGAGACCTCTCAGACGCTCGACCGAGGACTGCGCGTCCTCAAGTTGCTCGCCGACACCGACCACGGCCTCACCGTCACCGAGCTCTCGCACAAGCTCGGCGTCAACCGGACGGTCGTCTACCGCCTGCTGGCCACCCTGGAGCAGCACGCCCTCGTCCGCCGCGACATCGGCGGCCGGGCCAGGGTGGGCCTGGGCGTGCTGCGCCTCGGCCGTCAGGTGCACCCCCTCGTCCGGGAAGCCGCGCTGCCCGCGCTGCGCTCGCTGGCCGAGGACCTCGGCGCGACCGCCCACCTCACGCTCGTCGACGGCACGGAAGCGCTGGCCGTCGCCGTCGTGGAGCCGACCTGGACGGACTACCACGTCGCGTACCGGGCGGGGTTCCGGCACCCGCTGGACCGCGGGGCCGCGGGCCGCGCCATCCTGCTGGCCCGGCAGGGCCGTACGGAGAGCGACGGGCTGGCGCTGACCCACGGCGAGCTGGAGGCCGGGGCGAGCGGGGCCGCGGCACCACTCCTTGGAGTGAGCGGCATCGAGGGCAGCGTCGGCGTGGTGCTGCTCGCCGACACCGTGCCGGAGCGGGTCGGCGCCCGCGTGGTCGCGGCGGCCAAGGAGGTGGCGGAGGCGCTGCGGTAGGCCGCCCCGGCGTACCGCGGACCTTCCGCAGCCCGTGCCTGACCGCCGCGAACCGTGCCGCGGTGGGATCTTCGGTACGGAGGTCATCTAGGGTGGCGGGGTGTCTTCTCGCGCCCGCACCCTGGCGGTCTGCTCCGCCCTCGTCATCGCGCTCCTCGCCGTCGCTGCCTTCGTGCCGCTGCCGTTCTCGATCGCCTATCCGGGCCCGGCCGCGAACGTCCTCGGCGAGCACAAGGGCGAGCCGGTCATCACCGTGCACGGCGCCAAGGCCAGGAAGACCAGCGGCGAGCTGCGGATGACCGCCATCGTCGCCACGGGGCCGCAGGTCTCGGCGCACCTGCCGGAGGTGCTGCGGGCCTGGTTCCGGCGGGACGAGGCCGTGATGCCGCGCGACGCGGTGTACCCGGTGGGGGACAACGCCGAAGAGGTGGCCAAGCACAACGCGGCCGAGATGAAGCAGTCCCAGGAGGCCGCGGTCGGCGCCGCGCTGCGCTACCTGCACCGCTCCCCGAAGGACGTGCGGGTGGACCTGAAGCTGGCGGACGTGGGCGGGCCGAGCGCCGGACTGATGTTCACGCTCGGCATCATCGACACCATCGACGGGGACGGCGCGGGCCACGACCTGACCGGCGGCCGCTCCGTCGCGGGCACCGGCACCATCACCACCGGCGGCAAGGTCGGGCCGGTCGGCGGCGTGGCGCTCAAGACGCAGGCCGCGCACCGCGACGGCGCGAAGTACTTCCTCGTGCCGCGCGACGAGTGCTCCGACGCCCGCGCCAACCTGCCGAAGGACATGCGGCTGATCCCCGTCACCACGCTGAACGGCGCGGTCGACTCGCTCAAGGCGCTGAACTCCGGCGGCAAGGTGCCCAGCTGCTGAGAGCCGGGCGGCCCGGCCGCCCCGCGCGGGTCCGGCCGCCGGCAGCCGCCCCGGCCGGACCGGCGCTCAGTCCTTCGCCTTGATGAACCCCTCCTGCACCAGCCAGTCCTTGGCGACCTGGTGCGGGTCCTCGCCGGCCACGTCGACCTTGCCGTTCAGCCGCTGCGCCGTCTTGTTGTTCAGCGCCTTGGTGATCGGCGCGAGCACGTCGGCGATGGCCGGGTACTTCTTCATCGTCGGCGCGTACATCTGCGGCGCCGCGTTGTAGTTCGGGAAGAAGTGTTTGTCGTCCGCGAGCGTCTTCAGGCCCATCGCCCGGATGCGCCCGTCGGTCGTGTAGACCTCGCCGAAGGTGCAGGTGCCGCCCTTCTTGACCTGGGTGTAGATGACGCCGGCCGACATCCGCTTGATGTTCCCGGACGGGATCTTCAGGCCGTACTTCTTGACCATGCCGGGCAGGCCGTCGTTGCGGGTGGCGAACTCGTTCTCCACGCACAGCGTGACCGAGTCCGGGTGCTCCTCGAGCATCCGCGCCAGGTCCGAGAGCTTGCTGACGCCGTACTTCTTCTGGTCGGACGGCAGCAGCGCCAGCGCGTAGGTGTTGTTCAGCTCCGAGTACGGGAGCCAGACCAGGTCCTTCTTCTCGTCCGCCGCCCGCACCGCCTCCCACTGCTTCCGCTCGTCGGGGATGGGCTCGGTGTGGCCGAGGTAGGTGATCCAGCTCGTGCCGGTGTACTCGTAACTGCCGTCGGCCGTGCCGGAGGTCACCGCCTCGCGGGCGCCGATCGAGCCCTGGATGTTGGTCTTGTCCACGACCGTGGCGCCGGCCGCCTTCAGGGCCAGCCCCATGATCTGGCCGAGGATGATCTGCTCGGTGAACTCCTTGGAGGTCACCGTGAGCTCCGCGCCCTTCAGCGGCCGGCCCTGGTAGCCGGCCGACCTGCCGGGCTGCACGTCGTCCGTCATCGGGCTGCCACTGACCAGGCCGCAGCCGCCGAGCGCGAGCGCCGCGAGCAGCGTTCCGGCCGCCGCCAGTGCGGCCGTCCGGTACGTACGCCGGTTCCCCATCACGACGTCCCCTCCAGGCCGCGCGGCCGCATCAGCAGTTCGGCCAGCGAGGCCAGCCAGTCGACCAGCAGAGCGAGCGCGATGGTCAGTACGGACCCCAGGACCAGCACCGGCATGCGCTGGGTGACGATGCCGGCCGAGATCAGGTCGCCCAGGCCCCCGCCGCCGCCGAACGTGGCGAGGGTGGCGGTGCCGACGTTCAGGACCAGCGCATTGCGCACGCCGGCCAGGATCAGCGGTACCGCCAGCGGCAGCTCGACCTTGGTGAGCACGCCCAGCGGCGACATGCCGACGCCGCGGGCCGCCTCGGTGAGGGTGGGGTCGATGGCCTGGAGCCCGGCGATGGTGTTGGCCAGCACGGGCAGCACCGCGTAGATGATCATGCCGATGATCGCCGCGCGGGGACCGACGCCGAGCCAGATGACCAGCAGCACCAGCAGGCCCAGGGCCGGGATGGCCTGGCCGAGGTTGGCGACCGCCATCGCCGCCGGGGTGGCCCTGCGCAGCTTCGCCCGGGTCAGCGCGATGCCCAGCGGGATCGCGATGATCAGTACGAAGAAGGTGGAGACCGCGGTCAGCCAGAGGTGCTGGCGCAGCGCCAGCCACACCTTGCCGTCGTCGACCGCCTGGTGGGCGATGGAGTCCAGGTGCGCGCCGCGGAACCACAGCCAGGTGGCGAGCAGCGCGGCGAGCAGGACGAACGGCAGGAAGGTCGCCTTCTGCCAGGTGATCCGGCGGCGCTGCCGGGCCGGTGCGGCGGGCGGCTCGTCCTCGCGCTCGCCGGCCCGCACCTCGTCCCGGAAGGCCACGCCCATGACCTCGTGCTCGCCCGGCGGCCGGTCGTCCGGCCGGTTCCGCTCCTCCCGGGGGCTCATGCGGAGGCCCCGTGGGCGGAGTCGGTGCCCTCCTGCTCCCGCTGTGTCTGCAGGGCGCGCTGCTCCTCCAGCTCGTGCCGGTGCTCGATGGCGTCCATCCGGTCCGCCTCCAGCAGCTCGTGCACGTTGTTCATCAGCGTCTCCATGTCGACGACGCCGGTGTACTCGCCGCGCCGCCCGGTGACCGCGACCCGGCCCGCGTTGTCGGTGAGGACGGCCTCCAGCGCGTCCCGCAGCGTGGCGTCCCGGGTCACCGTGTCGTGCACCAGCGTCCCGGCCCGGGCGAGCGAGCCCTTGGCGAGCGTCAGGTCGCCGCGGCGCAGCCACTTGTACGGCCGGTTGTGCCGGTCCAGCAGCAGCAGTTCGTTGCTGGCGCCGTCGCGCAGCTTGTCGAAGATCGACTGCAGCGGGTCCTCGATGGTCGCGGTGGGGAAGTCGACGACCTCCACGTCGCGTACGCGGGTGAGGTTCAGCCGCTTCAGGGCCGCGCCCGCGCCGACGAAGCCGGAGACGAAGTCGTCGGTGGGGTTGGTGAGGATGGCCTCGGGGGTGTCGAACTGGGCGATGTGCGAGCGCTCGCGGAGGACGGCGATCCGGTCGCCGAGCTTGATGGCCTCGTCGAAGTCGTGGGTGACGAAGACGATGGTCTTGTGCAGCTCGTGCTGGAGCCGGATCAGCTCGTCCTGGAGGTGGTCGCGGGTGATCGGGTCGACCGCGCCGAACGGCTCGTCCATCAGGAGGACGGGCGGGTCGGCGGCGAGCGCGCGGGCCACGCCGACGCGCTGCTGCTGGCCGCCGGAGAGCTGGCGGGGGTAGCGGCCGTGGAACTCGCGCGGGTCCAGGCCGACCAGGTCGAGCATCTCCTCGACCCGGCTCTTGATCTTCGACCGGGACCAGCCGACCATCTTCGGGACCAGCGCGATGTTCTGCGCCACCGTCATGTGCGGGAAGAGCCCGGAGGACTGGATCGCGTACCCGACCTTGCGGCGCAGCCGGACCGGGTCCATGTCGGTGACGTCCTCGTCGCCGATCCGGATGCGGCCCGCGGTGGGCTCGATCAGCCGGTTGATCATCTTCAGCGTGGTGGACTTGCCGCACCCGGAGGGCCCGACGAGGATCACGATCTCGCCGGCCTTGATGTCCATGGTGACGTTGTCCACCGCCGGGACCGCACCGCCCGGGTAGCGCTTGGTGAGGTTTTCCAGCTGGATGGCGGCGCCCGTCGTGGTCTGCTCAGGCACGGATCCCCCTGGGGATGGTCAGGCGTCCGATGAGGACGTACGCGGCGTCGAAGAGGAGCGCGAGGATCACGATGCCGAGGGTCCCCGCGAGGACCTGGTTCAGCGCGTTGGCGCTGCCCAGGGAGGCGATGCCGCGGAAGATCTCGTTGCCGAGGCCGGGGCCCGAGGCGAACGCGGCGATCGCGGCGATGCCCATCAGCATCTGGGTGGCGACCCGGATGCCGGTGAGGATGGGCGGCCACGCGAGCGGCAGTTCGACCTTGAACAGCCGGGCGGCCCGGGACATCCCGATGCCCTTCGCCGCGTCGACCAGCGTGGGGTCGACCCCGCGCAGGCCGACGACGGCGTTGCGGACGATCGGCAGCAGTCCGTACAGGGTGAGCGCGACGACCGTGGGCGCGACGCCCAGGCCGACGATGGGGATGAGCAGGCCGATCATGGCCAGCGAGGGGACGGTCAGGATCGTGGCCGTCGCGGTGGTGGCGAGGTTGCCGACCCATTCGCTCCGGTAGGTCAGGACGCCGACGAGCACCCCGATGAGGGTGGCGAGGACCATGCACTGGAACACGGCACTGGCGTGCTGATACGTATCGATCAGCAGCTGGGTGTGCCGGCCTGCGACGTATTCCCAGAAGCTCATCCGGGGATCTCCTCGGTCAGTCCCCCGCCGCCTGTTGCACCAGGGGGATGATGCGCAGGCGGACCGGATTTTCCATGACAATCGCAGTCGAAGCCCG
>NZ_PQSQ01000062.1 GCF_002920575.1 Streptomyces sp. Ru73
GGTACGCCTCCGGCTCCGGGTACGCCAGCGCCGCCCGGTGTTCCCGGAGCGGACCGGCCGTCTCCCGCGGAGGTCGCGGACGAGGCGGCCGACAAGGCAGAGGCCCGTCCGGCGGGTCCCGGTACGCCGCCGCCCGCGGCACCCGGTGGCCCGGCGGGCGGCTACGTGCCGACCCAGATGGTGTCCCAGCTGGACCCGAGTGCCGCGGGACCCGAGGGCACGCCGGACACGGCGGACGGCGCGCAGACGCCGCCGCCCGGCGCCCCCGGTGCTCCTGGCGCCCCCGGTGCGCCCGGTGGCGGGGTGCACGCGGCCGCCACGATGCTGGCCGACGGCGCCTCGCTGCCCGGCAACTCCGCCGCTGGCCGGACCGGTGGCGGTGCGCCGCCGCCTCCCGCGCCGCCCGGTACGCCCGGCGCGGCCGGTCCCGGCACGCCTCCGCCGCCGCCCGCCGCCCCCGGTACGCCGCCTCCGGGCGCGCCCGCCGGGCCCGGGGCGCCCGGTGGGGGCGTGCACGCCGCGGCCACGATGCTGGCGAGCCCCGGTACGCCGCCGCCCGGTCCGGGTGCGCCGCCCCCGGGCCCCGGAATGCCGCCGGCCGCGCCCCCCATGGGGCAGCAGCCCGGCGCGCCCATGGGGCAGCCGCCCGTCGGTGGCCCCGCGTACGGCTATCCGCAGGCGCCCGGCGGTCAGCCGACCGTCGGCCCCGGCTACATGGCCGTACTGCGCTACCGCGCGCCGGACGGTTCCGAGCAGCAGATCATCCGGCGTTCGGCGCCGGGCACGCCGCATCCGGAGTGGCAGATCCTGCACGAGCTGCGCGGCCTGAACGTGCCGCCGCAGCAGGTGCTGGAGCTCCACACCGAGCTGGAGTCCTGCGACCTGCCGGGCGGCTACTGCGCCCGGATGATCCGGGAGACCTGGCCGCAGGTGCGGATCAGCCACACCGCCGCGTACGGCCACGACCACGCCTCGCGGCAGCAGGGCGTACGCCATCTGATCGAGCATCAGGGTGAGCTGCACCAGGTGGCGGACGGCCCGGCGCGGCCCGCGCCGGTGCGGGTGCCGCTGCCGCACCCGTCGCAGATCCAGCTCGCGCCGCCGGTGCCGCCGCAGGTGATCGGCCAGGAGCTGGAGCAGGCGTTCGGGCCGCAGGGGGTGTTCCGCTTCGACCAGCGGGCCGTGTCCCGGCAGGGCGTGCCCGACGTGGTGGCGCAGACCCTGGTGTGGGCGGGTGTGCCGGTCGATTTCGGCCCGTTCTTCTGGGGGCAGGCGCAGCCGGGCCGGCCGGTGCCGACGCTGGCGGAGCTGGCCCAGGAGCGGGGCGTGCAGCCGGCTCCGGACGCGGGTTCGTACCTGGTCATGGGCACCGACTTCGGGCGTCAGCTGTGCGTGCAGTACGGCACGGCGCACATCGTGGCGGTGCCGCTGGAGGCGGGGCCCGGCGGGCAGGCGGCGACGCCGCAGTTCGTGAACACCGGGCTGCCCGAGTTCGTGCGCTGCATGGCGATGCTGGGCCGGATGTGGCGGCTGCGGTACGGGCTGAACCCGGAACAGGCGGGCCGCTGGACCACGGACTTCCAGGCGCAGCTGGTGGCGCTGGACCCGCAGGCGCTCGGTTCGCCGGAGAGCTGGTGGTCGGTGCTGCTGGAGCAGATGTGGGACGGCCTGCTGTAGCCGGCGTCCGAGGGCGCCGGCGTGGGGTGATGTCCTCCGTGATGTCCCCCGTACGGCGGTGACGGTGCGTCATACGTGGCGCTCGACCTGCGCGGCGGGCCGGGCGCCACGATCATGCCGGTATGGCCCCACCGTCCTTGCCGCCGCCGAGTTCGCCGACGCTGTACCGGGGCGGGCGCGGGCGGCGGCGCGGTGCGCGACGGTCGTGGCCGCGGCGGATCGCGCTGCTGGTGACGGTGGTGGTGCTGCTCGCCGTGGCGCTGGCGGTCGCGCTGTTCTTCTGGGCGGGCGGACAGCTGCACCAGATGGACGCGCTGAGCGGCTACCCGGGCCGGCCGTCCTCGGGCAAGGGCACGAACTGGCTGCTGGCCGGCTCCGACAGTCGGCGTGATCTGACCCCTGAGCAGCAGCGGAAGCTGCACGTGGGCCGTGATGCCGGGCGCAACACCGATACGGTGCTGCTGCTGCACTACGGGGACAGCGGCCCGTATCTGGTGAGCCTGCCGCGGGACAGCTATGTCGAGGTGCCGGGGCACGGCAGGAACAAGCTGAACGCGGCGTACGGGATCGGCGGCGCGAAGCTGCTCACGCGCACCGTCGAACAGGCGACGGGGCTGCGCGTCGACCACTACGCCGAGCTCGACTTCCTCGGCCTGGTGCGGGTGGTGGACGCGCTGGGCGGGGTCCGGCTGTGCCTGGACGCGCCGCTGAAGGACGAGAAGTCGGGCGCGGACTTCCCGGCGGGCTGCTCGCACATGGACGGCGTGCGGGCGCTGGCGTACGTACGGGCCCGTTACAGCGATCCCCGGGGCGATCTGGGACGCGTGACGCGGCAGCGGGCACTGATGAGCGCGGTGGCCGGGGAGATGCTCGGCCCGGGTGTGCTGCTGAACCCGTTCCGGCTGGTGCCGGCGCTGGACGCGGCGCTGGCCGCGCTGCGGGTGGACGAGCGTGCGGGGGTGGTGGACCTGACGCAGATGGGACTGTCGATGAAGCAGGTGGCGGACGGCTCGGGGAAGGCCGTGACGGTGCCGGTGACCGGCCCCGGCGAGCAGGTGGCCGGGGCGGGCGACGTGCTCGTGTGGGACCGGGAGAAGGCCCGGCGGCTGTTCCGTGCCGTGCGCGCCGACGAGCCGATTCCGACTTCTGCTGAAAAGTGACGCATCCTTGGGCAGGGATAGGTGCGGAGTGTCGCGTTATGGGTGCTTCGGACGGATCAACAAAGATGTGCGCGGACCACGTCATGTCGGAGAGGGGCTTGAGGGATGAGCGCATCGGTGTCGCCTCACGGGTTCGAGGTCGTACGAGGGCGTGGTTACCGTCCGGAGGACGTGGACCGCAGGGTCGAGGGGCTCTCCGTCGACCGCGACTCGTGCTGGGAACGGGCGGCCCGCCTCACCGTGCTGGCCAACGAGATGACGGCCGAGCTGGAGCGGCTGCGCGAGTACCTGGCCCAGATGCCGCCCCAGACGTACGAATCGCTGGGTGAGCAGGCCCGGCTGATCCTGACCACGGCGGAGTCCGAGGCGGAGCGGCTGCGCACGGAGGCGGCCGAGGCCGCCGAACGGCTGGCCGAGGAGACCGCGGAGTACGCGCGGGAGCAGGGTGACGCCGCCGACGCCTTCGCGGTCAAGCTGCACCAGGACACGGAGGACGCCGCGGTGCGCGCCGTGGAGGCGGCGGAGGCCGAGGCCAGGACGATGGTCGCGGAGGCCGCCCAGGAGGCCGAGGATCTGCGCCGGGAGGCGGAGGAGTCGCTGCGCGAGATGCGGCGGCGCACCGCCGAGGTCCTGGAGGAGCAGGAGAAGAGCCTGGCCGACAAGTGGGCGGCGGCCGAGCAGGAGCTGGCCGAGCGCGAGGCGGCCGTGGACCAGCGGATCGCGGCCCTGGAGGAGCGCGGCGAGGCGCGCATCGTGGAGGTGCAGCGGTACTACGCCAAGATGGAGGAGACCGCGCGGGAGATCGACGAGGAGGCCGCGGCCCGTGCCGCCGAGGTGATCGCGCAGGCCGAGGCCGAGGCGACGCGCGTCGAGCGGGCCACCGAGCGGACGCTGCGCGAGCACGAGGAGCGGCGCGAGGAGCTGCGCTCCCACATGGCACACGTGCGCAGCAGCCTGGCCGCCCTCATGGGCAAGGACCCGGACGCGGCCGAGCGGGACGCGGCGGACGCCGGGGACGCGGCGGAGGCGCGGGAATCCGGCCATGCGCACGACGTGGCGGCGGACGGCACGGAGGCCGTGCGCGAGCACACCGAGGAAGCGCGGGACGCCCGCCACGAGGGGGACGCGAACGCCGCGTACGAAGAGGCCGCGAACGCGTCGTACGAAGGGGGCGCGAACGCGTCGTACGAAGCGGGCGTCCACGAGACCCACGAAGGGGCGCCCGACGCCGGGTACGAGGGCCACCGGGACGACGGCCACGAGGCGCGCGGCGGGACGGCGTACGAGGGGCACGAGGCGGCGGCGTACGAAGCTGACGCCTCCGGCGCGGCCGGTGCGGGCGAGTACGCGCGGGCCCGGGAGGCGCGGCACGGCTCCGGGTACGCCGCCGAGGCGTCCGCCGCGCCCGAGGAGGCGCCCGCCAAGCGCGGCGTCGACCCGGACGAGGAGGACACCCTGGAGACCGAGCTGCCGCGCACGGAGGGCTGAGCCGGGGCCCCGGGCCAGGAGGGCGCGGCGTCCGTCAGCCCTTCCGGACGGGCGTGCCCTCCGTCGTGTCCCGCGCGTCCGCGTGCACGGGGAAGCGGCGCGGCGCGAACAGCAGCGCCGCCAGCGCGAGCAGCCCGGCGACGGCGGCCCCGTAGTAGACGTGCTCGACGGTGACGTCCACGGAGCGGCGCAGGTAGTCGGCGGCGCGCTCGGTGAGCGTGCCGGCGTGCTCCAGGGCCCGCGAGACGGCGTCCAGGCCGTCCGGCAGCCCGGCACGGAGGCCGGCGGGCGCGTCGGCCAGCCGCCCGGCGAGGGTGGCGTTGGCGACGGCCCCGAAGAGCGCGGCCCCGACGGACTGGCCGACCTGGCGGCAGAAGAGGATCGAGGCGGTGGCGGTGCCGCGTTCGGCGTACCCGACGGAGGACTGCACGCCGATGATCAGCGGCAGCTGGAACAGCCCGAGGGTGGCGCCCAGCGCGAGCGAGAGCAGGGCCGGCTGCCAGGCGGCGCCGGGGTAGGGCAGCTGCGGGAAGGCCAGCAGCACCAGTGTGGCCGCGCTCATCCCGAGGAGCGCGCAGGTGCGGATGCCGAAGCGGTTGTAGACGTGGCTGCTGAGCGCTGCGGCGATCGGCCAGCTCAGCGTCATCGTGGACAGCACGAAGCCGGCCGCGATCGGCCCGAGGCCCAGCACCGCCTGGGCGTAGGTGGGCAGGAAGACGGTCGGGGCGACCATCAGCAGGCCCAGGGCGCCGAGCGCCAGGTTGACCGTGGAGATGGTGCGGCGGCGCCATACCCAGCCGGGGATGATCGGTTCCGCGGCGCGCCGCTCGATCAGTACGGTGACGGCCGCGCACACGGCGCTGGCGCCCAGGAGGAGCAGCGACGGCAGGGACAACCAGGGCCAGGCGACGCCGCCCTGCACGAGTGCGGTCAGCAGCAGCCCGCCCGAGGCGAAGATGGCCAGCGCGCCGGGCCAGTCGATCCGTGGCCGCACCGTACGGGAGCGGCCCGCGGGATCCTCGAGGCCCCGCTTGTCCTCGAAGCCCCGCTTGTCCTCGAAGAAGTGCCGCAGGACGAGCCAGAGGGCGACCGCGCCGACCGGCAGGTTGACGAGAAAGATCCAGCGCCAGTCCGCGTACGCCGCGAGCAGCCCGCCGAGCGCGGGTCCGGCCACGGAGGAGGTCGCCCAGACGGTGGAGAGCCTGGCCTGGATCCGGGGCCGCTCCTTCATCGGGTACAGGTCGGCGGCGATGGTCTGCACGGTGCCCTGCAGCGCGCCGCCGCCGAGGCCCTGGAGCACGCGGAAGGCGATCAGCGAGGCCATGTTCCAGGCGCCCGCGCACAGCAGCGAGCCGGCGAGGAAGACCGCGATGCCGGTGACGAGGACGGGCTTGCGGCCGAAGGTGTCCGAGAGCTTCCCGTAGACCGGCAGGGTGACGGTGACGGCCAGCAGGTAGCCGGAGAAGAGCCAGGAGAAGACCGAGAAGCCGCCGAGGTCGCCGACGATCTGCGGGACGGCGGTGGCGATGATGGTGGAGTCCAGCGCGGCCAGCGCCATGCCGAGCATGAGGGCCGCGACGACCGGACCGCGGCGGGTGACCGTGGCGGGCGCGGGACCGCCGCCCTTCTTGGACGCCGCGCCGCCCTTCTTGGGCCCCGCGCCACCCGCCGCCTCAGGTGCCGCGTCGGCCGCTGCCTCCGGTGCCGCGCCGCTCGACGTCTCCGGTGCCGCGTCCGCCGTCCGCTCCCGGCCCGCCCGCTCGCCGGTCCCGTTCACCGCGCCACCGCCACCGGTCCCGCTCACCGTGCCCCCTCCCAAGTCCGTGTACCGGACACCATTCCACGCCGGCCCGCGTTGCGGAACGGGGCCGCCCACGGACCGGGACGGCCCCGCACGGGCCGCGGTGTCCGAGGGGCGCGGGGACGCACGGGGCCGGAGAGACGCGGACCGGGCCGGGCGGAGAGGAGCGGGGCAGGGCGCACCGGCGCGTGCCGCGGCGGCCGGACGCGGGTCGGGGCGGCCTGGCGCGGGTCGGGGCGGCCTGGCGCGGGCCGGGGCGGCGGCCGGATGCGAGGCGGGGCGGACGAGCGCAGACCGGGGTGGACGAAGCGTCGCAGGCGGGGCACGGACGCGTACCGCGGGCCGGTGCCGCCTGGCTCCGGAGACCGGTGCGGCCGGGCCCCCGGCGATCGGTGCGGCCGGGCCCCGGAGGCCGGTGCCGAGGGGCCCCGGAGGCCGGTACGGCCGGTGGCTGTCGGCGGTCGGGCGTACCCTGGGAAACCCCGGCCCGCTCTCCGCGCACCGGCTGCCGGCGTCACGTACGCCCCGTGCGTCGCGCCCAGCCCGCGGTACTGAAGCGGCCGGTCGTTCGCGTTGTCCGACTCCCTGGGACGGAAGCCTTTTCATGAGCCTGACAGGACTGCTCGACGCCGTCGTACGGGACCCGGCGCTGGCCGAAGCGGTCGAGGCCGCCGTCGACGGGCACCGCCCGCACGTGGACCTGGTCGGCCCGCCGGCCGCCCGCCCCTTCGCCGTCGCCGCGCTCGCCAGGGACGCGGGGCGCCCGGTGCTCGCGGTCACCGCGACCGGCCGGGAGGCCGAGGACCTGGCGGCCGCGCTGCGCTCGCTGCTGCCCGCCGACGGCGTCGTGGAGTACCCCTCCTGGGAGACCCTGCCGCACGAGCGCCTCTCGCCCCGCTCGGACACCGTCGGCCGCCGCCTCGCCGTGCTGCGCCGCCTCACCCACCCCAGCAAGGACGACCCGGCCGCCGGCCCCGTCTCCGTCGTCGTCGCACCCGTCCGCTCCGTCCTCCAGCCGCAGGTCAAGGGGCTGGGCGACCTGGAGCCCGTCGCGCTGCGCACGGGCGACACCGCCGACCTCGGCGACATCGTGGACGGCCTCGCGGCCGCCGCGTATGCCCGCGTCGAACTGGTCGAGAAGCGCGGCGAGTTCGCGGTGCGCGGCGGCATCCTCGACGTCTTCCCGCCCACCGAGGAACACCCGCTGCGGATCGAGTTCTGGGGCGACGACGTCGAGGAGATCCGTTACTTCAAGGTCGCCGACCAGCGCTCCCTGGAGATCGCCGAGCACGGCCTGTGGGCCCCGCCCTGCCGCGAGCTGCTGCTCACCGACTCCGTACGGGAGCGCGCTGCGGCGCTCGCCGAGGACCACCCCGAGCTGGGCGAACTGCTCGGCAAGATCGCCGAGGGCATCGCGGTGGAGGGCATGGAGTCCCTCGCCCCGGTCCTGGTGGACGAGATGGAGCTGCTGCTCGACGTCCTCCCGGCCGGCGCGATGACCGTGGTCTGCGACCCCGAGCGGGTCCGCACCCGCGCCGCCGACCTGGTCGCCACCAGCCAGGAGTTCCTGCAGGCCAGCTGGGCCGCCACGGCCGGCGGCGGGGAAGCCCCCATCGACGTGGGCGCGGCCTCCCTGTGGGGCATCGCCGACGTCCGCGACCGCGCCCGTGAGCTGGGCATGATGTGGTGGTCGGTGTCCCAGTTCGCCGCCGACGAGGCGGGCGAGGACGACGGGGACACCCTCAAGCTGGGCATGCACGCCCCCGAGACGTACAGAGGCGACACCCAGCGCGCGCTCGCCGACACCAAGCAGTGGCTGGCCGACGGCTGGCGCACGGTCTACCTCACCGAGGGCCACGGCCCCGCCTCCCGCACGGTCGAGGTGCTCGGCGGCGAGGGCATCGCAGCGCGCCTGGACCCGGAGCTGACGGAGATCTCGCCGTCCGTCGTGCACGTCTCCTGCGGCTCGATCGACAACGGCTTCATCGATCCGCAGCTGAAGCTCGCCGTCCTCACCGAGACCGACCTCTCGGGCCAGAAGGCGGCCGG
Organism: Streptomyces sp. Ru73; assembly: GCF_002920575.1. Classification (GTDB taxonomy): domain Bacteria; phylum Actinomycetota; class Actinomycetes; order Streptomycetales; family Streptomycetaceae; genus Streptomyces. Next base: position 8,176 of record NZ_PQSQ01000062.1, read on the forward strand.
CAAGGACGCCACGCGGATGCCGGCCCGCCGCCGCAAGACCATCGACCCGCTCACCCTCGAAGCCGGCGACTACATCGTCCACGAGCAGCACGGCGTGGGCCGGTACATCGAGATGGTGCAGCGCACGGTCCAGGGCGCCACCCGCGAGTACCTCCTCGTGGAGTACGCGCCCGCCAAGCGCGGCCAGCCCGGCGACCGCCTCTACATCCCCACCGACCAGCTGGAGCAGGTCACCAAGTACGTCGGCGGCGAGGCCCCGACGCTGCACCGCCTCGGCGGCGCCGACTGGACCAAGACCAAGGCGCGCGCGAAGAAGGCCGTCAAGGAGATCGCCGCCGACCTGATCAAGCTCTACTCGGCGCGGATGGCGGCCCCCGGCCACGCCTTCGGCCCGGACACCCCCTGGCAGCGCGAGCTGGAGGACGCCTTCCCGTACGCGGAGACGCCCGACCAGCTCACCACCATCGCCGAGGTCAAGGAGGACATGGAGAAGTCGGTCCCGATGGACCGGCTGATCTGCGGCGACGTCGGCTACGGCAAGACCGAGATCGCGGTGCGCGCCGCCTTCAAGGCCGTCCAGGACGGCAAGCAGGTCGCCGTACTGGTGCCGACCACGCTGCTCGTGCAGCAGCACTTCGGCACCTTCACCGAGCGCTACGGCCAGTTCCCCGTGAACGTCCGCGCGCTCTCCCGCTTCCAGACCGAGACCGAGTCCAAGGCCACCCTCGAAGGGCTCAAGGACGGCTCGGTCGACATCGTCATCGGCACCCACCGGCTGTTCTCGTCCGAGACCAAGTTCAAGGACCTGGGCCTGGTCATCGTCGACGAGGAGCAGCGCTTCGGCGTCGAGCACAAGGAGCAGCTGAAGAAGCTCCGCGCCAACGTCGACGTGCTGACCATGTCCGCGACGCCCATTCCCCGTACGCTCGAGATGGCGGTGACCGGCATCCGCGAGATGTCGACCATCACCACCCCGCCCGAGGAGCGGCACCCGGTTCTGACCTTCGTCGGGCCGTACGAGGAGAAGCAGATCGGCGCCGCCATCCGCCGTGAACTGCTCCGCGAGGGCCAGGTCTTCTACATCCACAACCGGGTCGAGTCCATCGACCGCGCGGCCGCCCGGCTGCGCGAGATCGTCCCCGAGGCACGCATCGCCACGGCGCACGGCCAGATGTCGGAGTCCGCGCTGGAGCAGGTCGTGGTCGACTTCTGGGAGAAGAAGTCCGACGTGCTGGTCGCCACGACCATCGTGGAGTCCGGCATCGACATCTCCAACGCCAACACCCTGATCGTCGAGCGCGGCGACAACTTCGGCCTCTCCCAGCTCCACCAGCTGCGCGGCCGCGTCGGCCGTGGCCGGGAGCGCGGGTACGCCTACTTCCTGTACCCGCCGGAGAAGCCGCTCACCGAGACCGCGCACGAGCGCCTGGCCACCATCGCGCAGCACACCGAGATGGGTGCCGGCATGTACGTCGCGATGAAGGACCTGGAGATCCGCGGTGCGGGCAACCTCCTCGGCGGCGAGCAGTCGGGCCACATCGCGGGCGTCGGCTTCGACCTGTACGTCCGCATGGTCGGCGAGGCCGTGGCGGACTACCGCGCCTCGCTGGAGGGCGGCGCTGAGGAGGAGCCGCCGCTGGAGGTGAAGATCGAGCTGCCGGTCGACGCGCACGTCCCGCACGACTACGCGCCCGGCGAGCGGTTGCGCCTCCAGGCCTACCGTGCGATCGCCTCCGCCAGCACCGAGGAGGACATCGCCTCGGTGCGCGAGGAGCTGACCGACCGTTACGGCAAGCTGCCGGAGCCGGTGGAGAACCTGCTGCTCGTCGCGGGCCTGCGGATGCTCGCCCGCGCCTGCGGCGTCACGGACATCACCCTGCAGGGCTCCAACGTCCGCTTCGGCCCGGTCGAGCTGCGCGAGTCCCAGGAGCTGCGCCTGAAGCGGCTCTACCCGCGGTCGGTCATCAAGCCGGCCACCCACCAGGTGCTGGTGCCCCGCCCCGCCACCGGCAAGATCGGCGGCAAGCCCCTGGTCGGCCGCGAATTGCTGTCGTGGGTGGGGGAGTTCCTGACGACGGTGCTGGGGTCGTAGGCCGGGTCAGGGCAGGCTCGGTCAGGCCAGGCCAGGCCAGGCTCGGTCAGGTCAGGTCAGGCCAGGCCGGGCCGGGGCGCCCGCTCCGTGAACGGGGGCGGGCGGGGCTGTCGCGGGTCCGTTGGGGCCGGTAGCCGGCGACCCCGTGCGTCAGTTCTTGGCGGCGCGCTTCAGGAGCGTCAGGCCGCCCGCCTCGCCGTCCGGGACGTACACCGTGCCCGGGTGGCGGGCGGCGGCCTCCGCGACGGCCTGCGAGGTGGTCCGGCCGTCCTGGAGCTGCACCGCGATGTAGTCCGGCGCGATGCCGCGGGTGTCACCTATCCAGTACACCGTCGTACGTCCCGTGAGACGGCTGATGGGCCGTACGTCGGCCTCCACGGTTGCCCCGTCCGGGATGCGGCCGAGCAGCGCGTCGGCCTCCGCGACGGCGGGCGGCGTGCGGTAGGTGTCCGCCTCGGTGAGCCGGGCGAGCGGCAGCGTCGTGGTCAGCGCGAGCGCCGCGGCCAGCGCGGCGGCCGGCAGGTGCGCGGCGTAACTGCGCAGCCAGGGCCGGCGGCTCGCGCGCAGCCTCGGCAGCGCGTCGGTCAGCGCCAGGAAGACCACCGGCATCAGGACGGCGCTGTAGTGCCAGTCGGTGCCCCAGTAGTGGTCGTCGTGCGAGACGAACCGCCAGCCGAGGGTCGGCACGGCGGCGAGCAGCAGCGGTGAACGCATCGCCAGCAGGCCGGTCGTGGGCAGCAGCGTCCACAGCAGCGTGCGGACGGCCGTGTCCACGGGGATGACGGGGGCGGGGCCGCCGTCGCCGCTCAGCTTGTTCCAGTAGTCGTAGGAGCCCGCGCCGTTGAAGGCCGGGATGATCACGCCGAGCGTGAGCGCGGTGGCGGCGAGCCCGAAGAAGACCAGCGCGACGGCCGCCGGCACCAGCCGCCGCGCCCGGATCACCACGATCACGCCGATGGCCGCGGCGGTCACCCCCAGGTCCTCCTTGACCAGGACCAGCGGGGCCGCCCAGCACACCGCAGCGGTCCAGCGCCGGTGCACCACCGCCTCCAGCGAGAAGGCGAGCAGCGGCAGCGCGAACGCGATCTCGTGGAAGTCGAAGTCCACGGCGCGCTGGACGCCCCAGGACAGCCCGTACGCCATGCCGATCGCGAGCCCGGCGCGGCGGCCGAGCAGCCGGCCGGCGCAGCGGGTGACCGGGACGGCGGACAGCGCGAAGAGCGCCGCCTGCGCGACGAGCAGGGTGACGGGGGAGGGGAACAGCCGGTAGAGCGGGGCGAGCAGGACGAGGACGGGGCTGAAGTGGTCGCCGAGGATGTTGGCGCCCGGCCCCTTGAGGTCGGCGACGGGTGCCCGGAGGTGGGCGTAGGCCCGTACGACCTGCTCGAATATCCCGAGGTCCCAGGAGAGCGTGCCCAGGGTGCGGTAGCGCTGCACGGACAGCACGGCGAAGAGGACGAAGAGGGCGGCGGCCGTCCAGTACGGGTCCAGGCGCGGGGAGCGGAGCGCTGCGGCCCGGGACCGGACACGGGCGGCCGGCGCCGCGGTCTCCCGGCCGTCCGCGGTGGCCGTACGGGCGCCGGTGCTCTCCGCCGCGGTTCCTGCGGCCGTGTCCATACCGATCCTTACTCCTCGACTTCCGAAAAGGTACTCGAAACCATCGAAACGGACGGGCCGTCCTACAAGGCGGCCGGGGCGACGTACGGTCGCCTTGATCACCCCGGCCCGGAGCCGCCCGGTCAGGCGGGTGCGGCCCTCGGGCCCGATGGCCGGCCCGGCCGGCCGGGGCGTGCCGCGTCCTGGCCCGCCCGTGCCGTGACTCAACCGAAGATTGGATGTCCCCCTTGATACGGTCCGTGCTTCCCGTGCGCCGTGCCGCGCTCCCCGTGACGGCTCTGGCCGCGACCCTCGCCCTCGCCGGCTGCAACCCGTCGGGCGGCAGTACTCAGGGAGACGGACGGGGCAGCCCGGACGTTCCCCCGGCGACCGGCGAACCGGGCAGCGCGCTCGCGGCGCTCGGCACCCTGCCGGTCAAGGGCCGTGCCCCGAAGACCGGTTATGAGCGGGAACGCTTCGGCACCGCCTGGGCCGACACCGACAGCAATGGCTGTCCGACCCGCGAGGACATCCTCAAGCGCGATCTGACGCGGGTGCGCTTCGAGGACGGCCACTGCAAGGTGGCCTCGGGTGAACTGGCCCGGGACCCGTACACGGGGAAGCGGGTGATGTTCCGGCGCGGCAGCAGCCAGGTGGACATCGACCATGTGGTGGCGCTGTCGGACGCCTGGCAGAAGGGCGCCCAGCAATGGCCGGCCGGCAAGCGGATCGCGCTGGCCAACGATCCGCTGAACCTCATCGCGGTCGACGCCTCCGCCAACCGGCAGAAGAGCGACGGCGACGCGGCCACCTGGCTCCCGGCCGACAAGGGCTACCGCTGCGACTACGTCGCCCACCAGGTCGCGGTGAAGAAGAAGTACGGCCTGTGGGTGACCCGGGCGGAGAAGGCGGCGATGGGCAGGATCCTGAACACCTGCCCGGCCGAGAAGCTGCCCACCGGCGGCAACCCGACGGCGGCGCCGCCCCGCTTCCACGCGAAGTGACGACACGACGGGGCCCGGCCGTGGTGGCCGGGCCCCGGGCGGTGGTGAGCTGACTACAGCTTCAGCTCCCACTGGGACGCCTCGTGGTCCAGACCCGGCGTCACCTCGACGTCCAGCTCCTTCGCGGCCGCGGGGGTGTCGAAGGCGAACTCCACGGTCGCGGTCTTGCCCGGCAGGATCTTGCCGCTGAAGCCCTTGCCGACCGACTCGTCGAATATCTGCTCGGCGTTCTTGCCGTCAGCGCCGGCCCGCGCCTCGACCAGGGTCAGGGTGCTGTCGAACTTCTTGTCGCCCTTGTTCTGCAGCTGCACGGTGACCTTGTAGGCCTTGTTGCTGCCCTTGTGGCCGACGGCGTACTGGCCGACGGCGTACGGCGACGCCTTGGACACGGTCACGCTCAGGCCGGTGTCGTACTCGGCGGTGTCGCCGGCGTGCAGCGCCTCGGTCTCCGAACCGCTCCCGCCGTCCTCGGTGCCGGCCGCGTCCTCGCCCTTCGAGCCGGTCTTCGGCTCCGCCGTGGAGGACTCCAGCGACTTGTTGATGTCGTCCACCGCGCCCTTGACCGCGGTAAAGGTGATCACCGCGCCGATCACCGCCACCACCATCGCGGCGATGCCCAGCAGCACGCCCGCGAGCGCGACGCCCTTGTTGGTGGCCTCACCGCGCTTGGCGCGGCCGCGGCCGACGAGGCCGAAGATCAGGGCCAGCAGGCCGAGGGTGCCGGCGAGCCAGAACAGCAGCGGTATCAGGCCGGACAGGACGCCGATCACGCCGAGCACGAGGGCCGCGACGCCCAGGCCGTTGCGCGCGGCCTGCGGAGCGGGGGCGCCCATCGGGGCCGGCGGGCCGGGCGGGAACTGCATCTGCTGGGACATGGCTGTGGGTCCCTTCCGGGAGTCTCGATCGGTTCTGGCGAAGCGACCTGGTGGAGAAAGAGGAGAAGACGCAAAAGAGAGGCAAAAGCTGAGAAAGGCGAGCAGGTGGCTCGATGGCTCAATAACACCAGAGGCTGTGAACCGAGTCAACACGATTCACGGGAAAGTGTGTATTCACGTCGTGAAGGGGTCGGTGGCGATGTCGTGGGTATGCTCGCTGACACAGGCGACACAGCGCGCGACGGAGCGATCGGACGGGAGCCAGTCAGGTGCCGGAGAACGCAACACCGGAGACCCCGGCGGAGACCCCGCTGGAAGCCGCGGTCGCGGCGGAGGTGACCGCGGCCGGCATCGCACGCCTGGCCGGCGTGGGCCGCGCCGCGGTCAGCAACTGGCGCCGTCGGCACGCCGACTTCCCCAAGCCCGTGGGAGGGACGGAGGCCAGCCCCGCCTTCGCTCTGACCGCCGTCGAGCAGTGGCTGCGCGAGCAGGGCAAGCTCGCCGAGGTCCCGCTGCGCGAGCGGGTCTGGCAGCAGGTCGCCGGGCACCCGGCCGGCGCCGCCACCGCCCTGCGGCACGTCGGCGCCGTGCTCCTCCTCGTCCGCGACCGCCCCGCCGTCTGGCGCGGCCTGGCCCGCGCAAGCGACGACGCCGAGCTGACCGGCCTGCTGCCGCCCGCCCTGGACACCGTCCTCACCGCCCGGCTCGGCCCCGCCCACCCCGTCACCGGCCTCACCCGCGAGGCCCTCGCCCCCTCCAGCGCCCTCGTGCGCGCGGCGGCGGAGCTGGCCGAGGACGCCGAAGGCGCGCCCCAGGCCTACGAATTCCTGCTCGGCCGCCACCTCGACGCCAACTCCCGGCAGTACACCCTCACTCCGCCCGGCCTCGCCGCCCTCATGGCCGAGCTGGCCGGCCCCGCCGCTTCCGTCCTCGACCCGGCCGCCGGCACGGGCACCCTTCTGCACCCCGCGCGCGAGCCGGCCACCGGCGCCGGTACGGACGAAGGGAGCGCACCGCCCGGGACGCGCCCCGCGGACGGCGCCGAGGACCGGGCCCGCCCGGGACCCGCCGCGCTCTACGGGCAGGAGGCCGACGCCGACCTCGCCGCCCTCACCGCGCTCCGCCTCGCCCTGCAAGCACCGCAGGCCCAGGTCCGCGTGCAGGCCGCCGACACCCTGCGCGCCGACGCCTTCCCCGACCTCACGGTCGACGCCGTCCTCACCCACCCGCCGTTCAACGAGCGCAACTGGGGCCACGACTCCCTGGCCTACGACCCCCGCTGGGAGTACGGCTTCCCCGCCCGCACCGAATCGGAGCTGGCCTGGGTCCAGCACGCACTGGCCCGCCTCAAGGCCGGCGGCACGGCCGTCCTGCTCATGCCGCCCGCCGCCGCCTCCCGCCGCTCCGGCCGCCGCATCCGCGCCGACCTGCTCCGCCGCGGCGCCCTGCGGGCCGTCATCGCCCTGCCCGCCGGTGCCGCCCCGCCGTACGGCATCCCGCTCCACCTCTGGGTGCTGCACCGCCCGGGCAGCGCCCCGCCGCCCGCGCCGCATCTCCTCGTCGTCGACACCGCCGAACTGGCCCCCGGCGGCCGGGACAAGCTCGACTGGCAGACCGTGCGCGCCACGGTCCTGGACGCCTGGCGCACCTTCGACCACGAGGGCGGCATCGAGGAACGGCCGGGCGTACGGCGCTCGCTGGCCGCCATCGACCTCCTCGACGACGACGTCGACCTCGCCCCCGCCCGGCACCTCCCGCCGCCCGCGGCGGCCGGCGGCCCCGCCGAACTGGCCCGCGCGCACGAGGAACTGACCGCGGCCCTCGCCCGCACCGCCGAACTCACCCCGGAGCCCGCCCCCGAGGGCCGGACCGCGCCCGCCCGCTGGCCGCTCACCACCGTCGGCGAGCTGGCCAGGGCCGGCGCCCTCCTGCTGCGTGCCGGCGGCCCCGGCACCGCAGCGCCCGGCGAAGGCCCCGTCCAGCTCACCGAGCACGACGTCATCGGCGGCACCCCGCCCTCCGGCACCCTCCCCGAACCGGCCACCGGCGACGCCCCCGAAGAGCCCGTCCTCCTGCGGGCCGGCGACGTCGTCGTACCGGTCCTGGGCGGCGGCGCCATCGCGCGGGTCGTCGACGCCGCCACCGAAGGGGCGGCGCTCGGCCGGAACCTCTTCCTGCTCCGGCCCGACCCGGCCGCGCTGGACCCCTGGTTCCTGGCCGGGTTCCTGCGCGGCACCGCCAACAACCGCCAGGCCAGCAGCTACGCCTCCACCGCCACCCGGCTCGACGTCCGCCGCCTCCAGCTGCCCCGGCTGGCCCCCGCCGAACAGCGCGAGTACGGCGAACGCTTCCGGGCCCTCGCCGCCTTCGAGGAAGCCCTGCGGGAGTCGGCCCGCCTGGGCGAGCGGCTGACACAGGGGCTGTACGACGGCCTGACGGACGGCTCCCTGCCGCCGGGATGAGCCCCGCCCGGGGACCCGGCCCGGGCGGGGCCGCGGTTGTGACCGGACCGCGATGCGGTTCCGTACAACCCCGGAGGCATTGTCAGTGTCGGTATATACGCTCGAAAACAACCGCCATGACGGCCATACCGACCAGGAGCAGCAATGCACGGCCCAGCCCCGGCCCCGCCGCCCCGCCCCCTCCAGCAGGGCACGGCCGTGCTGCTGCGGGTGGTCTTCGTGGCGGTCGCCGTGCTCAGCCTCGGCATGCTCGCCTGGGTCACGCTGCTGCGCGCCGCACTGGTCCACCGCCGGCCGGTGGCCTGGTGGCTCTTCGGGGTGAACGCGGCCCTGACCGTACCGCTGCTGGCCGTCGTCGGTTCGGTACCCGAGAGCGACTGGCGCGGGGACGCCGCACTGGCCCTGATCCTCCTTCAGCTGGTCGGCGCCGTCGCCTACTACCTCGTCATCGACATCCGCGCCCGCACCCGCTCCCTCGCGGCGTACGGCCCCGGACACGCCCGGACCACCCATCCGTTCGGGACCCCGGCGTACGGAGCGCCCGCGTACGGAAGCACCGCGATACCGGGAGCCCCGGCCGGGTACCCGAGTGGTGCGATGTACGAGCAGCAGACGATGCCCAGCGCGCCGGCGAGGCCGTACGCCTCCCCGCAGCCCCCGTACGCACCGCCCGCCCCCGCCCCCGCACCCGCGCCGCCGCAACCGCACCCGCGACCGCAGCGCATCGACCAGGTCCGGGCCGAACTGGACGAACTCAGCGACTACCTCCGCCGGGGCGACGGCCACGGAGGCCGGGCGCCACAGGGGGAGGACGGACGGTGAACGGCAGAGTCATCGCCGGGCGGTACGAACTCTCCGCACTGCTCGGCCAGGGCGGCATGGGACAGGTGTGGATCGCCTACGACCGGCGCCTGGACCGCCGCGTCGGCGTCAAGCTCCTCCGCCCCGACCGGCTGGCCGGCGCCCCGGACGCCGAAGAGCTGCGCCACCGCTTCGCACGCGAATGCCGGGTGACCGCACAGGTCGACCACCCCGGCCTGGTCACCGTGCACGACGCGGGCAGCGACGGCGACGACCTCTACCTGGTCATGCAGTACGTCGAGGGCGCCGACCTGGCCGACCATCTCGCCGAGCACGACCCCTACCCGTGGCCCTGGGCCGTGTGCGTCGCCGCCCAGCTCTGCGCCGTACTGGCATCCGTGCACGCCGTGCCGATCGTGCACCGCGACCTCAAACCGCGGAACGTCATGGTCAAGGCGGACGGCACCGTCACCGTCCTGGACCTCGGCATCGCCTCGGCGCTGGACACCGACACCACCCGCCTCACCCACACCGGCTCGCCCATCGGCAGCCCCGCCTACATGGCCCCCGAGCAGGCCATGGGAGGCACCGTCGGCCCCTACACCGACCTCTACGCGCTCGGCGTGCTGCTGCACGAACTGCTCAGCGGCAGCGTGCCGTTCGCCGGTTCCACCGCGCTGGGCGTGCTGCACCGCCACCTGTACGAACAGCCGGTACCGGTACGGCAGCTGCGGCCCGACGTGCCGGCCGAACTGGAAGCCCTGGTCCTGCGGCTGCTGGCCAAGGACCCCGAACACCGCCCGGCCGACGCGCAGGAGGTCTACCAGGCACTGGCCCCCCTCCTGCCCCGCGCGGGAGCCGGCCGAGAAGACGGCACGGGGGCCGAAGCGGCCGGCGGACTGCCACTGCCCGTGGCGCCCATGGACCCGACCCGCCCCTTCCTCCTGCCGCACGCGCCATGGCCCGGGCGCGCGGCACAGCCGGCCGGCGCCGCCCGGCCCGCGGTCACCGCCGTACCCGTCCCGGCCGCCGGCCCGGACGGCACCCCGGGCGAGGCGTACCTGCTGGCACCACCCGCCTCCACTCCGCCCGCCCCGGCCCCGCTCGCCGCAGCGCAGGCCGCCTCCGCCGCACCCGGCCCCGTACCGCCCGGCGCCGCGCCCCCTCCGCCCGCACCCGGCGTCCCCGTCCCGGTCCCCGTCGTACCGGGCGCAGCGCCGTACCCCGCTGCCGCCACCCCCGCCACCGGCACCGACCCCCGCACACCCGCCCCCGCCGGCGCGCCCGGCGGACCGGACGCCCCCGTCGCCGTGGACGTCGCCGCCGCCGTCGACGAGGTCAAACGGCTGCTGGACCACGGACGCATCACCCGGGCCGTCGACATCCTCGGCGGCATCCTGCCCGCCGCGGCCGCCCGCCACGGCGAGCACTCGCCGGTCGTCCGCACCCTGCGCAAGCAGTACGCCGCCACGCTCATGGACGACGGACAGTACCGCCGGGCACTGCCCGAACTACGCCTGCTGGCGGAGGAGTTCGCCCGCGACCCCGGACCGCACGCGGCCCGCCAGGCCCTGCAGTTCCGCTTCGAGGCCGCCCAGTGCCTGGAAGCGCTGGGCGAGGCGGCGGCCGCCCTGGAGGAGTACCGCACCCTCCTCCCGCACTTCGAAGCCGCCCCCGACGACGCCGTACGCCCCCTGGAAATACGCCGTTCCATCGGCCATCTCCTGCTCGCGCTCGGCGAGCGCGGCGCCGCACAGGAAACGCTCGCCCGGCTGCTGTACGACGCGGAGCGGGTGCACGGGGCACACCACGCCTTCCCCGCCGAGGTGCGCCGCACCCTGGAATGGCTGGCCCGGGTCCGCTGAACCGGCCGGTGCCGCCGGGCCCGTGAACCCGGCGGCACCCGCCCGGCACGGGGCACGAAACACAAAAGTGCCGCAATCGTTGGTCGAATTGCTGGTCCGCGCCGCGCGGACTCCATACCATCGATCAACGCCAGGACTGGGACGCCCGCGAGGTGCCGAACGCCCCGCAGTCGTTCATGATCTTCGCCGGGAGGCCGAATGCTCCGCCGTAGGACTGCGCTCTCCGTTTCCGCCGTCGCCGTCGTGGCGGCCCCGCTCCTGTCCGCGTGCGGCAGCGACGCGCACCCCGGTGCCGCGGCCGTCGTGGGCGGCGAGCGGATCACCGTGGCGCAGCTCCAGTCGCGCGTGAAGAACGTCCGCACCGCCCAGGAGGGCGCCCCGCAGGGTGCACAGATGGTCCAGAACACCGGGCGGCTCAGCGTCACCATGCTCAACAGCATGATCTTCGACAAGGTACTGGCGCGCAGCGCCAAGGACGCGGGCGTCGAGGCCAGCCGCTCCGACGTCCAGAAGTGGCGGGCAACGGCCGAGCAGCGGGCCGGCGGCGCCGAGCGGCTGAAGGCGATGTCGCTCCAGCAGGCCATCGCGCCCAGCGAGATCGACGGCATGGCCCGCAACCAGATCCTCATGGACGGCCTCGCGAAGAAGCTGGGCGTGAACCGCCAGACGCCGCAGGGACAGCAGAAGCTCGCCCAGGCACTGGCCAAGACCTCGCGCGACCTCGGCATCGACGTGAACCCGCGCTTCGGCAAGTGGAACGACAGCCAGGTCATGCTCGGCGAGGCCAAGACGCCGTGGGTGCGTACGGAGCAGAAGCAGCAGACCTGACGGCCGCGCGAGGGCCCGCCCCCTGCGGGTGGGCCCGGCGGTCCGGCCTGGCGGCGCCTCCGTACCGGCGGTGCGTTACGTTCGACGGGTGAACGCTTCCGCCACCGGCCGCCTGGTCCTGCTCACCACCAGCCACCGGGTCGCACCCGGCCTGCTGTCCTGGCCCGCGTGGCAGACGCTGCGCGCCGCCGACCGCGTGCTGTGCGCCGACCCCGACCACCCGCAGCTGCCGTACCTCGCCGAGGCCGGCATCGCCGTCGAGACCGCGGCCGTGCCGAGCGCCCGTGAGCTGGTCGACTACTGCGTCGCTGAGGCCCGTACCGCTGTCGTGCTGACCTCCGCCGAGGGGGAGAGCACGCTGACCGACGGGCTGGCGCGGCTCGCCGGCTCGGGCCGCGAGGCGATGCCGGACCTGGAACTGCTGCCCGGTTCGTACGATCTGCCGGGCGCCCGGCTGCTGGACCTCGTACAGGTCATGGACCAGATCCGCCTCGCCTGCCCGTGGAGCGGCGTCCGCACCCACGAGGACCTGGCGAAGTACGGCCTGGAGGAGATGTACGAGCTGGTCGAGGCCATCGAGGAGGGCGACCGGGAGGCACTGGCCGAGGAGCTCGGCGACGTGCTGCTCCAGGTCGTCTTCCACTCGCGGATCGCGCAGGACGACCCCGACGAGCCGTTCTCCGTCGACGACGTCGCGGGGATCATCGTCGACAAGCTGATCCGCCGGCACCCGCACGTCTTCGGTGACGAGGAGGCCGCGACGCCCGAGGACGTCAGGGCGCACTGGCTGCGGACCAAGGCCGCGGAGAAGCAGCGCGAGTCCGTGACCGAGGGCGTGCCGCTGGGCCAGCCGGCCCTGGCGCTGGCCGCGAAGCTGGCCTCCCGCGCCCGCACCGCCGGTCTGGACGTGCCGATCGCGGGCGAGGGCATCGGGTACGAGCTGCTGGCGCTGGCCGCGCGGGCCCAGGAGGAGGGCACGGACCCGGAGACGGCACTGCGGGCGGCGGCGCGTACGTACCGGGACGCGATCGTGGCGGCGGAGCGGGGGGCTTAGGGGGAGCGGGGGCGAGGCGTTCGCCCCCGCTGTTTCCTGGCAGGGCCCCTCCCTCTCCCCATCCAGCGGGAGTCTGCCGGCGAAGACCCCTCCCCCACCTCCACCGCACTCCCACAAACGCTAGCGCCCGCCACGGACAGTGACCGGGGCCTGTGGACAACCGGTTACGGTCGAGGGGTGCACGACACCACACCCCCCGCCTGCCCCGAGCTCTTCACCTGGGAGTTCGCCGCCGACCCCTATCCCGCGTACGCCTGGCTCCGCGAGCACGCGCCGGTCCGCCGTACACAGCTGCCCAGTGGGGTCGAGGCATGGCTGGTCACCCGGTACGCGGACGCCCGCGAAGCACTCGCCGACCCACGGCTCTCGAAGAACCCGCAGCACCACAGCGAGGCCGCGCACGGCAAGGGCAAGGTCGGCATCCCCGGCGAGCGCAGCGCCAACCTGATGACGCACCTCCTCAACATCGACCCGCCGGACCACACCCGGCTGCGCCGGCTCGTCTCCAAGGCGTTCACCCCGCGTACGGTGGCGCGCTTCGCGCCGCGCGTACAGGAGCTGACCGACCAGCTCATCGACGGCTTCGCGGCGCGCGGCGAGGCCGACCTCATCCACGAGTTCGCCTTCCCGCTCCCCATCTACGCCATCTGCGACCTGCTGGGCGTGCCCCGCGAGGACCAGGACGACTTCCGCGACTGGGCCGGAATGATGATCCGGCACGGCGGAGGGCCGCGCGGCGGCGTCGCCCGGTCCGTGAAGAAGATGCGTGCCTATCTGGCCGACCTGATCCACCGCAAGCGCGAGTCGCTGGCGGCCGAGGAGACCGAGGACGAGGACCTGATCTCGGCCCTCATCCGCGCCTCCGACCACGGTGAGCACCTCACCGAGAACGAAGCGGCGGCGATGGCGTTCATCCTGCTCTTCGCCGGTTTCGAGACGACGGTCAACCTCATCGGGAACGGTACGTACGCACTGCTGCGCAACCCCGGGCAGCGGAAGCGGCTGCAGGACGCGCTGGCCGCGGGCGACGAGGAGCTGCTGGCGACCGGGGTCGAGGAACTGCTGCGCTACGACGGGCCGGTGGAGCTGGCGACCTGGCGGTTCGCGACGCAGGAGCTGACCATCGGCGGCCAGGTGATCGCCGAGGGCGACCCGGTACTGGTGGTACTGGCGGCCGCTGACCGGGACCCGGCGCGGTTCGACGCGCCGGACACGCTGGACCTCGGCCGCCGTGACAACCAGCACCTGGGGTACGGGCACGGCATCCACTACTGCCTGGGCGCGCCGCTCGCCCGCCTCGAAGGGCGGACCGCGCTGGCGACCCTGCTGACCCGGCTGCCCGACATCGGACTGGATGCCGATCCGGACGATCTGCGCTGGCGTGGCGGCCTCATCATGCGCGGGCTGCGGGCACTGCCGGTGCGGTTCACGCCGGAGGGTACGGGGAGCGGAGCGTAGGGCCGGAGCGCTGCGGACGGGCCGTCAGAACGGGCATTCCCGTACGTACCGGCGTGCCTCAAGAGGGCGCGAAAAGGGCTCAACTGACGCGTCGTCAGCGGCGTGATCTGCGCGTGATCTCCGCTACACCGGGTTGAGACCGGACCGGGCCCCCGCTACCTTGCGTGCGACAACTCAAGCCGCCGCTCGAAAGGCATTCGCATGCGCTCCGGCAACGGTAGACACCGCCGCCCCCGTCAGGCCCCCGCCCTCTTGGTGGCGGCCTCCGTCACGGGCGCAGGGATGGCCCTGCCGCTGCTGGCGGCGGGCGGTGCGCAGGCCGCCGACGCCACCACTTGGGACCGTGTCGCGCTGTGCGAGAGCGGCGGCTCGTGGACCGCCAACTCCGGCAACGGCTTCTACGGCGGGCTCCAGCTGACCCTGGAGATGTGGAAGGACTACGGCGGCGAGTCCTACGCCGAGCGCCCGGACCTCGCCAGCCGCGCCCAGCAGATCGCGGTCGCCGAGTCGGTCCTGAACGACCGCGGCCCGGACGCCTGGCCCAGCTGCGCGGTCCACGCCGGTCTGGACGTGGACGGGCTCATACCCGACGTGGACCCGGGCGGTACGGAGACTCCCGAGCCGCAGCCCACCGAGCCGGGTGGCGACGCCTCCGGCAGCCCGTCCGCCGGTACGGACGCGGACGGCGGCGACACGCAGCAGCCCTCCGGCGACACCAGTACCGAGCCCTCCGGCGGGCCCACGGCGCCGGACGCGACGCCGTCGGCGGGCGGGACCGACTCCCGGCCGTCGGGCGACGCCACCGGCGACGCGCACACGGGCACCGGCGGCAAGGCCGGCAGCGACGACGGGAAGACCGGCGACGGCAAGGCCGGCGACTCCGTCGACCGGCCCGCGGACGAGCCCTCCGGTGACGCCGCCACCCCCTCCGGCGAGCCCTCGGCGCCCGGCACCGGCCGCCACCGCGGCGACTCCGGCGACGCCAAGGGCGGCGACAGGGGGGACGGGAAGCCCGCCGGGCGGCACGCCTCGCGCGGCGGTGACGCGCACCGCGGTACCCCGGTCGTTGACGGCATGTACACGGTGCGGCCGGGCGACAGTCTGTCCGCCATCGCCGAGGCGCAGGGGCTCGCGGAGGGCTGGACGGGTCTGTACGACGCCAACGAGAGCGTCATCGGTGCTGATCCGGACCTCATCCACCCTGGTCAGCGCCTCGATCTGGGGCAGTGAGGCGGAGCCTCGGGGGGTAAGTGCGGCCCGGTTGTGCTCAATTGGGGAAAGTGAGACATGGGTCTCGTCCCGCGCCGTTCCAGCCTCCTGTGCCCGTTGTTTCCATACCGGGTGCGACCTGCGAAAACGGGCACTTTCGAGTGTCGAAAGCGGTCAACTGTCCTACGAATGGGTGGTTTGAACCCTCGAAGGGTGTGTGTTTAGTTTCTTCACCGCTCGCATCGAGTGAGCCCGCCGATCATTCGCCGAATCCTGCCGGTGATCGGTCGGACAACCGTCGCGCAAGCGCCGTAGGCAGGAGCGGGGGACCCAGGTAAGTGCCGGGCCGCAGCGGAGACGCAGCGGAACGGCTTGGGGTGAAGCCGGGTGTGCGGAAGCGCATCCGGCCGGGCCACTCACAGCCCGAACCCGACAGCTCACCTCGCAGGCGTCGGTGAGGAAGACACAACATGCTCAAGGGCAAGCACCGCCGCCCCTCGAAGGCCGTCCGCGTCGCCACGCTCGCCGGTGTCGCCGGCGCCGCCGTGGCCGTCCCGCTGATGACCGCCGGTTCCGCGAACGCCGCCTCGGTCGCCACCTGGGACAAGGTCGCCCAGTGCGAGTCCGGTGGCAACTGGCACATCAACACCGGCAACGGCTACTACGGTGGCCTGCAGTTCAACAACAGCTCCTGGGCCGCCGCCGGCGGTACCAAGTACGCGGCGCGCGCCGACCTGGCCACCAAGGACCAGCAGATCGCCACCGCCGAGAAGCTGCTCGCCATGCAGGGCCCGGGTGCCTGGGGCTGCGCCGGCGCCGGCGGTCTGACCTCCGGTGGCCCGGCCGCGCAGGTGAACACCGGCTCCGGCCAGGCCCAGCAGCAGGCTCCGAAGCAGGAGGCCCCCAAGCAGCAGGCGGCCCCGCAGCAGCAGGCGCCGAAGCAGCAGGCCGCCCCGAAGCCGCAGCCGGTCCAGCCGCAGGCCGCGCCGAAGCAGGGCCACGGCAACTACACCGTGAAGTCCGGTGACACCCTCGGCAAGATCGCCAAGGCGCACGGCAAGGACTGGAAGACGGTCTACGAGAACAACAAGTCGACCGTCGGCGGCAACCCCGACCTGATCTTCCCGGGCCAGAAGCTCGAGGTCTGATCCCGTCGGCCTGCCGGCCGCCCGTGAGACCGCCCCGCCGCGACGCGCAGCCCCCGAGCGCGTCACGGCGGGGCTTCACGTTTGTGGGCCCTGCCGCTCAGGTGGCCTGGCCCGATTTACCCGTTACGTCCTCCGCGAAAAGCGGTTCTTACCTCCCGTATTGAGGGCCTTTGGGTCCTTTTTCGTCTCACGGAAGGGGCTAGGGGCAGGCGGACGGGCCACGGGCCGTTAGGCTCGTGTTGCAGAACTCCAGATGACACCCATGAAGGAGACAACGTGCCGTCGATCGACGTCGTCGTAGCTCGCGAGATCCTCGACTCGCGAGGCAACCCCACGGTCGAGGTCGAGGTCGGCCTCGACGACGGCAGCACGGGCCGCGCTGCCGTGCCGTCCGGCGCCTCGACCGGTGCCTTCGAGGCCATCGAGCTGCGTGACGGCGACCCGAACCGTTACCTCGGCAAGGGCGTCGAGAAGGCCGTGCTGGCCGTCATCGAGCAGATCGGCCCCGAGCTGGTCGGTTACGACGCCACCGAGCAGCGCCTGATCGACCAGGCGATGTTCGACCTGGACGCCACCGACAACAAGGGCTCCCTGGGCGCCAACGCGATCCTGGGCGTCTCCCTGGCCGTCGCGCACGCCGCCTCCGAAGCCAGCGACCTGCCGCTCTTCCGCTACCTCGGCGGCCCGAACGCGCACGTCCTGCCCGTCCCGATGATGAACATCCTCAACGGTGGGTCGCACGCCGACTCCAACGTCGACATCCAGGAGTTCATGATCGCCCCGATCGGCGCGGAGTCCTTCTCCGAGGCGCTGCGCTGGGGCGCCGAGGTCTACCACACCCTCAAGAAGGTCCTGAAGGCCAAGGGCCTGGCCACCGGCCTGGGCGACGAGGGCGGCTTCGCCCCGAACCTGGGCTCCAACCGTGAGGCCCTCGACCTCATCCTCGAGGCCATCAAGGAGGCCGGCTACGCCCCCGGCCAGGACATCGCGCTGGCGCTCGACGTCGCCGCCTCCGAGTTCTACAAGGACGGCGCCTACGAGTTCGAGGGCAAGTCCCGCTCGGCCGCCGAGATGACCGAGTACTACGAGGAGCTCGTGGCCTCGTACCCGCTCGTGTCCATCGAGGACCCGCTGTTCGAGGACGACTGGGAGGGCTGGAAGGTCATCACCGACAAGCTCGGCTCCAAGGTCCAGCTGGTCGGCGACGACCTGTTCGTGACCAACCCCGAGCGCCTGGCCCGCGGCATCGAGGAGGGCTCCGCCAACGCCCTCCTGGTCAAGGTCAACCAGATCGGTTCGCTGACCGAGACCCTGGACGCCGTCGAGCTGGCCCAGCGCAACGGCTTCAAGTGCATGATGTCGCACCGCTCCGGCGAGACCGAGGACGTCACCATCGCCGACCTGGCCGTCGCCACCAACTGCGGCCAGATCAAGACCGGCGCCCCGGCCCGCTCCGAGCGCGTCGCCAAGTACAACCAGCTGCTGCGCATCGAGGAGATCCTCGACGACGCGGCGGTGTACGCCGGCCGCAGCGCGTTCCCGCGGTTCCGCTCTGCCGGCCAGTAAGCGCAGCAAGGGCTGACCGGCCCGAAGGCCCCGGCGGCCGGAAGGTCTCAGCTTCCGTACGTCCCCGGCGGCGGTCCCGTACCGTTGCCGGGGACGTATGTACGAGGCGAGGCAGGGGAGGCCACATTGTCCGGTGAACGGTTCTCGACCGCGACCCGGCTCAAGGCGCTCGGCGAGCAGGCCGCTGCGCGGGTCTACCGTGCGCGCTCCCCGCGGCGCAGCCGGCTCACCGGCCGGGCCGCGCTGCTCGCGCTCGTCCTGTGCTCGCTGGTCGTGGCCCTGGCCTACCCGATAAGGGCCTACGTCTCGCAGCGCTCGGACATCGCCGAGCAGCGCCGCGAGGCCGACGCGGCGCGGGACGCCGTGCGGCGGCTGCGCCAGGAGAAGGCCCGCTGGCAGGACCCCGCGTACGTACGCCAGCAGGCCCGCCGCCACCTGCACTACGTGCTGCCCGGCGAGACCGGTTACACCGTCGTGGACGGCACCGGCGCCGGCCGGCCGCGCGCGGGCCGGGACGCCGTGGAGCGCCCGTGGTACGAAGCGATCTGGTCCGGCCTGGACTCCGCCGACGCGCGCGGGCGCGCCGCCGGGGGATGATGGGGCGGCCGACCGCACACCGCCGACGACACGTACGTCCCTGACGACAGACGACACGTACGTCCCTGACGACAAGAGAAACCTGCATGGAAACGCCGCCTCCCCAGACCGAGCCCACCGAGCCCACCGACGCGGACGTCGCGGCGTTCCGTGAGCAGCTGGGCCGCCCGCCCCGTGGCCTGCGCGCCATCGCGCACCGCTGCCCCTGCGGCAACCCGGACGTCGTCGAGACGGCCCCGCGCCTGGAGGACGGCACGCCCTTCCCCACGCTGTACTACCTCACCTGCCCGCGTGCGGCCTCCGCGATCGGCACGCTGGAGGCGAACGGCGTGATGAAGGAGATGACCGAGCGGCTGGGCAGTGACCCGGAGCTGGCCGCTGCCTACCGCGCGGCGCACGAGGACTACATCCGCCGCCGGGACGCGATCGAGGAGCTGAAGGGCTTCCCGAGCGCCGGCGGCATGCCGGACCGGGTGAAGTGCCTGCACGTCCTGGTCGGGCACTCGCTGGCGGCCGGGCCCGGGGTGAACCCGCTGGGCGACGAGGCCATCGCCATGCTGCCGGAGTGGTGGAAGAAGGGGCCGTGCGTGAGCCCCTGCCAGGACGCCGGCCCGACCACGGACGAGGGAGCCCCCGAGTGAAGCGCGTCGCCGCCATCGACTGCGGTACCAATTCGATCCGCCTGCTCGTCGCGGACCTCGACCCGGAGACCGGCGAGCTGAAGGACCTGGACCGCCGGATGAAGATCGTCCGGCTCGGCCAGGGCGTGGACCGTACCGGCCGGCTGGCGCCCGAGGCGCTGGAGCGGACCTTCGCCGCCTGCCGCGAGTACGCGGAGATCATCGAGGAGCTGGGCGCGGAGAAGCTGCGGTTCGTGGCGACGTCGGCCTCCCGTGACGCGGAGAACCGGGACGACTTCGTGCGCGGCGTGGTGGACATCCTGGGCGTCGAGCCCGAGGTGATCACCGGTGACCAGGAGGCGGAGTTCTCCTTCACCGGCGCGACGAAGGAGCTGACGGGCCTGGAAGCAGCAGGCGCGGAGCGCCTCCCCGTGGAGGGTGGTGGCGGGCGACGGGTGGGCCTTGAGAAGCCGTACCTGGTCGTGGACATCGGCGGTGGCTCCACGGAGTTCGTGCTGGGCGCCGACTCGGTGCGGGCCGCCCGCTCCGTGGACGTGGGCTGCGTCCGGATGACCGAGCGGCACCTGGTCAGGGACGGCGAGGTCATCGACCCGCCGGGGGCCGAGCAGATCGCCGCCATAAAGGCGGACATCGAGGCGGCGCTGGACAAGGCCGGCGAGACGGTGCCGCTGGACGCGGCGCACACCCTGGTGGGGCTGGCCGGCTCGGTGACCACGGTCGCCGGCATCGCGCTGGGGCTGCCGGAGTACGACTCGGCCGCCATCCACCACTCCCGGATCCCGCTGGCGAAGGTCCGTGAGATCACCGAGTGGCTGGTCGGCTCCACGCACGCCGAGCGCGCCGAGGTCCCGGTGATGCACGCGGGCCGGGTCGACGTGATCGCCGCGGGCGCCCTCGTCCTGCTGGCGATCATGGAACGTACGGGCGCTGAGGAGGTCGTCGTGTCCGAGCACGACATCCTGGACGGCATCGCCTGGAGCATCGCCTGAGTGGGCCGCTGAGGGGCTCGACGGGCCGCTGAGAGGGGTCCCGGAGGGTGCGGAAGACGCGTTCCGGGGGCCCTTCGCGGGGTGCCGACGAAAAAGTTCGTGAAACTCTTCACATGAAAAAACCGCCCGATGGGGCAACAAGTCGGCCCCCGCTCGCCCTTCCGGGGCTCACATGTGGCGCGGCACCGGGGAATGTGCGGTTTCGGCGGGCTTAAAGAAGCGCTTATGCGACCGGTGGTTCGGCCTCACAGTGGGGCTCAAGCCCTGATGAGGAGGGGTGTCCAACGCCCGGCCGGGTCCTGTGGTTCCCCCGCGGCGCTATGGCGTCGATCACGAAGGCGCGGAGTGTAGCAGATACCCCTTCGGTGCTTGTGAAGGCCCTCACGAGCCACCCCCCAAGTGGGGGTGGATACTCGATGACATGAGCACCACGGAGCGTCCCAGGATCCTCGTAGTAGGCGGTGGGTACGTAGGCCTGTACGCGGCACGTCGCATCCTCAAGAAGATGCGGTACGGCGAGGCGACCGTCACGGTCGTCGACCCGCGCTCGTACATGACGTACCAGCCCTTCCTCCCCGAGACTGCCGCCGGCAGCATCTCGCCGCGCAACGTCGTCGTCCCGCTGCGACGCGCTGTGCCGGGTGCCGAGATTCTCACCGGCCGCGTCACCTCCATCGACCAGGACCGCAAGGCCGCCACGATCGCCCCGCTCGTGGGCGAGGCGTACGAGCTGCCCTTCGACTACCTGGTCATCGCCATGGGCGCGGTCTCCCGCACCTTCCCGACCCCCGGCCTGGCCGAGCAGGGCATCGGCATGAAGGGCGTCGAGGAGGCCATCGGCCTGCGCAACCACGTGCTCGAGCAGCTCGACAAGGCCGAGTCGACGACCGACGAGGAGATCCGCCGCAAGGCGCTCACCTTCGTCTTCGTCGGCGGTGGCTTCGCGGGCGCCGAGACCATCGGTGAGGTCGAGGACCTGGCGCGCGACGCGGCCAAGTTCTACAAGAACGTGAAGCGCGAGGACATGCGCTTCGTTCTGGTCGACGCCGCCGACAAGGTGCTGCCGGAGGTCGGGCCCGAGCTCGGCACGTACGGCCGCAAGCACCTGGAGTCCCGCGGTATCGAGGTCTACCTGAAGACCACGATGCCTTCCTGCGTGGATGGCCACGTGGTGCTCAGCAACGGCCTCGAGGTCGACGCCAACACCATCGTGTGGACCGCCGGCGTGAAGCCGAACCCGGCGCTCGCCCGCTTCGGTCTCCCGCTCGGCCCGCGCGGCCACGTGGACACCGCCGCCACCCTCCAGGTGCAGGGCACCGACTACATCTGGGCCGCGGGCGACAACGCCCAGGTCCCGGACCTGGTCGGCCGCGCCAACGGCAACGAGAACGCCTGGTGCCCGCCGAACGCCCAGCACGCGATGCGCCAGGCCAAGGTCCTCGGCGACAACGTGGTCTCCGGCATGCGGGGCTTCCCGCAGAAGGAGTACAAGCACGCCAACAAGGGTGCGGTCGCCGGTCTCGGCCTGCACAAGGGCGTCGCGATGATCGTCATGGGCAAGATGAAGATCAAGCTCAAGGGCCGTCTCGCCTGGTACATGCACCGCGGCTACCACGGTCTGGCGATGCCGACCTGGAACCGCAAGGTCCGTGTGATCGCCGAGTGGACGATCAACATGTTCCAGAAGCGCGACATCACCTCGCTCGGTGCCCTGGAGTCTCCCCGCGAGGAGTTCTACGAGGCCGCCAAGCCGGCGCCGAAGCCGGCCGCCGCCGAGGAGAAGAAGGACGACAAGACGGCCGCCAAGGCCTCTTGAGCGAAGGCTTCCCGGCCCGGCCGGGAAGCCTGAGCATCCGCACGTACGCCGAAGGGCGCCTGCCATCCGTGGGGCAGGCGCCCTTCGGCGTACGCGTGTGCGGGCCCGTGCGCCGGTACGCACCCCGGCTCCGCTCCTTCGGCGTATTCACAATGGCGTCCGTACCGGGCTTTGCTGTTCCCTTACGAACGAACGGGACTACCCGGGCCCCGCCGAGCGTTTACGTGGTGGGTGAAACTATCTCGCCCGACTCGTCAATACGGAGGTGTGCGACATGGCCGACGCCGCTGGACGGCTCACCAAGCTCGCCGAGGAGGTACTGGGCGCCCCGCTCCCCGTACGCATCCGGGCCTGGGACCGCAGCGAGTCCGGTCCGCCAGGAGCCCCCACTCTCGTCTTCCGCAGCCGCCGCGCCCTGCGCCACCTGCTCTTCAAGCCCGGCGAACTGGGCCTCGCCCGCGCCTGGGTGGCCGGTGACCTCGACATCGACGGCGACCTCTACACCGCCCTCGACGGCCTCGCGGGACTGATCTGGGAACGCGGCGCCGACCAGGACAAGAAGCCGCAGCGCGCCGCCGTCCTGCGCGCCCTGGCCCGCCCCGAGGTCCGCAGCGCCGCCCGCGAACTCGTCTCCCTCGCCGGCGCCCCCGTCCCGCCCCGCGCCCCCGCCGAAGAAGCCCCCAAGAGTCACGGCCCGCTGCACACCCTGCGCCGCGACAAGCAGGCCATCAGCCACCACTACGACGTCGGCAACGACTTCTACGAGCTGGTCCTCGGCCCGTCGATGGTCTACTCCTGCGCTTACTGGGAGAGTCCGGAGGCGACGCTGGAGGAGGCCCAGCGCGACAAGCTCGACCTCATCTGCCGCAAGCTCGACCTCAAGGAGGGCGAGCGGCTGCTGGACGTCGGCTGCGGCTGGGGCTCGATGGTGCTGCACGCCGCCGAGCACTACGGTGTCTCGGCCGTCGGCGTCACCCTCTCCGAGGAGCAGGCCGCGTACGCGCGCAAGCGCGTCGCCGAGGCCGGCCTCACCGACCGCATCGAGATCCGCGTCCAGGACTACCGCCTGGTCAAGGACGGCCCGTACGACGCGATCTCCTCCATCGGCATGGCCGAGCACGTCGGCCGGGCCCGGTACGCCGAGTACGCGGCCGACCTGTACGCCCTGCTCAAGTCCGGCGGCCGGCTGCTCAACCACCAGATCGCCCGCCGCCCGCTGGCCGACGAGGACAGCTACCACGTCGACGAGTTCATCGACCGCTACGTCTTCCCCGACGGCGAGCTGGCCCCGGTCGGCCGGACCGTCGCGCAGCTGGAGGAGGCCGGCTTCGAGGTGCGCGACGTGGAGGCGATCCGCGAGCACTACGCGCTGACGCTACGCCAGTGGGTGGCCAACCTGGAGCGCCACTGGGACCGCGCCGTGCGCCTGACGACGCCGGGCCGGGCCCGCGTCTGGCGGCTCTACATGGCCGCCTCGGCGCTGTCCTTCGAGCGCAACCGGATCGGCGTGAACCAGGTCCTCGCGGTCCGTACGCCGGAGAGCGGGGCCTCCGGCATGCCGCTGCGGGCCCGGGAGTGGCGGGGCTGAGCCCCCCGCCCGGGAGAACGGACGAGGGAGCCCCGGTCCGCGGGACCGGGGCTCCCTCGTGCTCAGCGGCGCGGGCTCACTCCGCCTTGATCGCGGCGAGCATGTTCAGCCGGGCCGCGCGGCGGGCCGGCCAGAGCGCGGCCGCCACGCCGACCAGCGCGGCGAGCGCCAGGAAGAGCGCCATCCGGCCCCAGGGCAGCACCATCTCGTAGGTGCCCATGCTGTCCGCGATGAGGCGGCCGCCGGCCCAGCCGAAGAAGACGCCGAGGCCGATGCCCAGCACCCCGCCGAACAGCGAGATCACCAGGGACTCCAGGCGGACCATCCGCTTGATGCCGCGCCGGTCCAGGCCGATGGCGCGCAGCATGCCGATCTCCTGGGAGCGTTCGAACACCGACATCGCGAGGGTGTTGACCACGCCGAGCACCGCGACGATCACCGCCATGGCGAGCAGCCCGTAGAGGACGTTGAGCAGCAGGTTGATCTGCTGGGCGATGCCGTCGGAGACGTCCTGCTTGTCCTGGACCGCGACGGCCGGGTTGTCGCCGAGCGTCTTCTGCAGCGCGTCCTTGGCGGCGTCCGAGGTGCCGCCCGCGGTCTTCACCATGACCTGCATGTCGGCCGCGTCCTTCACGTGCGGCGTCAGCGTTCCGGTGTCCAGCAGGATGCCGCGCATCATCTCGTTGCCCCGGTAGATGCCGGAGACGGTGAGGGTGCCGCGGCTGCCGTCCTCGTACGTCACCTTGGTGCGGGAGCCGAGGTGCCAGCCGCGCTCCTTGGCGGTGTCGCTGTCCACGACGGCCTTGTCGCCGGCCAGCCCGGCGAACGAGCCCTTGGTGAAGTCCAGAGAGGTCAGCTCGGCGATCGAGGCACCGTCGACGCCGGTGAGGTACTCGATCTCGCCGCCCACCCGGGAGGGGGAGTTGCGCAGCGGGCTGGAGGCCGTGACCTCCGGGTCCCCGGCGATCTTCTTCGCCACGTCGGGCGAGAGCGGGCTCTTGTTGACCATGCTGACGACGTAGTCCGCCTTCAGCGAGTCCGTGGCCATCTTGTCGATGCCCTTCTGGACGCTGCCCGCGATCACCGTCAGGCCGGTGATCAGGGTGAGGCCGATCATCAGCGCGGAGGCGGTGGTGGCGGTGCGGCGCGGATTGCGCACCGCGTTCTGGCGGGCCAGCTTGCCGGAGACGCCGAACACGCGGAGGACCGGGGCCACCGCCGCGATCAGCGGCCGGGACAGCAGCGGCGTCAGGATGAAGACGCCGATCAGCAGCAGCGCGGCACCGGCGCCCATGGGGGCCTTGCCGCCGTCGCCCATGCCGGTGGCCAGCAGGACCAGGGCGGCGCCGGCCGCGGCGACGAGCGCGCCGAGGGTGTTCCGTACGACCAGGGACTTGGTGGTGGCGGTGGCGTGCACGCTGTTCATGGCGGCCACCGGCGGGATCTTCGCGGCGCGGCGGCCGGGCAGCCAGGCGGCCAGCACGGTGACGACGATGCCGACGACCAGCGAGACCAGGACCGTGCCGGGGGAGACGACCAGCGGGCCGTCGGGGATGCTCTGGCCGGTGGCGCCCATCAGGGAGCGCAGCCCGGCGCCGATGCCGATGCCGGCGGCCAGGCCCGCGACGGCGGCGACGGCGCCGACCACGAACGCCTCGATGAGGACCGAGCGGGTCACCTGGCGGCGGCTCGCGCCGACCGCGCGCAGCAGGGCCAGTTCCTTGGTGCGCTGGGCCACCAGCATGGTGAAGGTGTTGGCGATGATGAAGATGCCGACGAAGAGGGCGATGCCGGCGAAGACCAGCAGGCTGGTCCGCATGGAGCTCATGCCGTCGGCGATCATCTTCGCCTGGTCGTCCGCGAGCTGCTGGCCGGTGGTGGTCTTGGCCGTGTTCGCGGGCAGCATCGCGTCGATGCGGTCCTTCAGCTGCGCCTGGGAGGTGCCGGGCGCCGCCTTCACGTAGATCTCGTCGAACCGGCCGGGCGCCGCGTAGAGCTTCTGCGCGGTGGCGGTGTCGAAGAGGGTGAGGCTGCCGCCGGCCATGGTGTTGCCATCGTCGGTGGTGAAGACGCCGGTGAGCTTCTCCTTACGGACCGGGCCGTCGACGGAGAGGCGTACGGTGTCGCCGACGCGGAAGCCGGCGCGGTCGGCGGTCTTCGCGTCCAGCGCGACCTCGCCCGCCTTCTGCGGCGCGCGGCCGTCGCGCATCGGGTAGCGGCTGTCCTTGCCGTCCTTGCCCGGGTAGTAGTTGTGGCCCTGGCTGCTGAAGCCGTCGCCGAGGAGCTTGCCGTCCTTGCCGGCGACGGCGGCGAAGCCGGAGACGTCGCCGGTGACGCGGGCGGCGCCGGGCACGGCGGCGGTCTTCTCCAGCAGGTCCTGGCTCAGCCGGTCGGGCGCGCCGGGCTCGTCGGCCGGTCCCGCGGTCCGGTCGGGCTCGACGGCGACGTCGACGTCGCCGTAGCCCTTCTGGGAGGAGTGCTGGTAGGCGTCGGAGATGGTCGAGGTGAAGACCAGGGTGCCGGAGACGAAGGCGACGCCGAGCAGCACGGCGAGCACGGTCATCAGCAGCCGGGCCTTGTGCGCGAGGACGTTGCGCAAGGCGGTACGGAACATGAGTGGGTCAGTCCTGAGGGTGAGGTCCGGAGGGCGGGGCGGCGGGCGCGTACGGGGCGGTCAGCTCGTACGGCCCTTGGCGTCGAAGCCCTTCATGCGCTCCAGCACCTTGTCGGCGGTGGGTGCCGCCATGTCGTCGACGATCCGGCCGTCGGCCAGGAAGACCACGCGGTCCGCGTAGGAGGCGGCCACCGGGTCGTGGGTGACCATCACCACGGTCTGGCCGAGCTCGCGCACGGAGTTCCGGAGGAAGCCCAGTACCTCGGCGCCGGAGCGGGAGTCGAGGTTGCCGGTGGGCTCGTCCGCGAAGATGATCTCGGGCCGGGAGGCCAGCGCGCGGGCCACCGCGACGCGCTGCTGCTGGCCGCCGGAGAGCTCGCTCGGGCGGTGCTTGAGCCGGCCGGAGAGGCCGACCGTCTCCACGACCCGGTCCAGCCACTGCTTGTCGGGCCTGCGGCCCGCGATGTCCATCGGCAGCGTGATGTTCTCCAGCGCGCTGAGGGTCGGCAGCAGGTTGAACGCCTGGAAGATGAAGCCGATCTTGTCCCGGCGGAGCTGGGTGAGCTTCTTGTCCTTCAGGCCGGTCAGCTCGGTGTCGCCGATCCGCGCCGAGCCGCGGGAGATGCTGTCCAGGCCCGCCATGCAGTGCATCAGCGTGGACTTGCCGGAGCCGGAGGGGCCCATGATGGCGGTGAACTCGGCCTGCCGGAACTCGACGCTCACGCCGTCCAGGGCGACCACCTGGGTCTCGCCCTGTCCGTAGACCTTGGTGAGATCCGTGGCGCGTGCGGCCACCGCGGTGGCGCGGGTGGCGGTGGGGACGCCGGTGTGGGTGGTGGTCACGGGATGGTGCTCCTGTCGGGACGTAGGGGCCGTGTAAACGGTCGGATTCCATCGTCGGGGAGCGGATCGTGCGGGGCGTCAGCCCCTGCGCCGGTCTCTCTGGGGGCCTGCGGTCTGACCCGGCGGACCCCGGGTCCTCCTTGGGGATGAGGGTGACCCTGAGGCGCTGACGCGGCGGCGGAGGCGCGGGGGAGCGGCGGTGCCGCTCCGGGAGACAGCGAGTTTCCGTCAATCCGGTGACAGCGGTGCCGGTGGGGCGTGACCGGGGCGGTCCGGCCCTGGGCATGTGCCGAAGGCCAGTACCACGTGCTGATGCACCCTCAGGTGCCAATAAAATAAGACAACCTCAGGCCCTCCCGCCGCTGTTCGAGTGGTGTCGCGGGCTAGGCTCGTGGTGCCGTCTTCGTGACGGCGTGGGGGGTTTCGGGCCCGGATGGTGGAATGCAGACACGGCGAGCTTAAACCTCGCTGGCCTTCGGGCCGTGCCGGTTCAAGTCCGGCTCCGGGCACACCTCTCGGAAGGTGACCTTCTCCCCTCTTCGCGCCCCGTGGGCGCCCCTTCTCGCGCCGGTGGGCGCGGCTTCACCGTAACGCTCCTTCTGCCGTACCGGCATGCCCCCTGAATCGACTTGCTGAATACAAGCAATATCGGGGAGACTTTATTGGTAGCCACAAGCAACCTGATGAAGCAGGGTACGCACATGACAGGGGGAGGGGCGATGGATGACGACGTCCGCGCCCGGGAGGACAGTGCCGCCGAAGAGGCCGCCGCAGCGCGGCTCGGCGAGGCGGCGGCCGGGCTCGGCTCGGAGATCGTCCGGTTCAGCAGGCTGGTCACCGCATGGCGGCGGCACGCCAAGACGGACGCCGGAGCCGCGGACCGCGTGCTGCTCGCCAAGCTGGTGAATCACGGGGACCGGCGCGCCACCGATCTGGCCGCCGACGCGCTGCTCGACCTCTCGACCGTGAGCCGCCAGGTGCGCTCGCTGGTGGAACGGGGGCTCGTCGAGCGCTACCCGGACCCGGAGGACCGCAGGGGGACACTGCTGCGCGCCACCGAGGCCGGGCACGCCGCCTTCGGGGAGTACCGCCGGCAGCGCGACACCAAGCTGGCCGCATTGCTGGAGCCGTGGCCCGAGGAGGACCGGGCACACCTGGTCCGGCTGATGGGCCGCCTCAACGACGACTTGGAACAGGCGCGGCACGCCCGCCCCGCACACCCCGCCCCTGAGAGCGGGGAGACCGCCGTGAAGGAGAAAGACGCAGCAGCGTGAGCACCACGACAACCCCCCGCATATCCGGGGCGGCGCCGAAGGCCGGAGGGGCACTCAGCCACCGGCAGATCCTGACCATCCTCAGCGGCCTGATGCTGGGCATGTTCCTGGCCGCGCTCGACCAGACCATCGTCAGCACGTCCATCCGGACCATCGCCGACGACCTGCACGGCCTGAGCCAGCAGGCCTGGGCCACCACCGCCTACCTGATCACCTCGACGATCGCCACACCGCTGTACGGCAAGCTCTCCGACCTGCATGGGCGGAAGCCGTACTACCTGACGGCGATCGGCATCTTCGTCGTGGGCTCGGTGCTCTGCACCTTCTCCACCTCGATGACCGAACTGGCCGTCTTCCGGGCCATTCAGGGCCTCGGCGCCGGTGGCCTGATGTCGCTGGCCCTGGCGATCATCGGTGACATCGTCCCGCCGCGGGAGCGCGCCCGGTACCAGGGCTACATGCTCGGTACGTTCGCCACCTCCAGCGTCGCCGGACCGCTCATCGGCGGCGCGCTGGCCGGCCAGGACACCCTGCTGGGCATCACCGGCTGGCGCTGGGTCTTCCTCGTCAACGTGCCGGTCGGCATCGTCGCGCTCTTCGTGGTCGCCAAGGTGCTGAACATCCCGCACACCCGCCGCGACCGGCGCATCGACTGGTGGGGCGCGCTCACCATCGCCATCGGCGTGGTCCCGCTGCTGCTCGTCGCCGAGCAGGGCCGCGAGTGGGGCTGGGACTCCACGCGGTCGATCGCCTGCTACGTCATCGGCGTCGTGGGCATCATCGCCTGGATCTTCGTCGAGCGGCGGATCGGCGACGACGCGCTCATCCCGATGCGGCTCTTCCGCAACGGCACCTTCAGCAAGACCAGCCTGCTGTCCGTCTTCATCGGCATGGGCATGTTCGGCGGGATGATGATGATCCCGCAGTACCTCCAGATCGTGAAGGGTTCCAGCCCCACGAAGTCGGGCCTGGAGATGCTGCCGCTGATGGCGGGCATGATGATCGCCTCCATCGTCACCGGCCAGATCACCTCCAAGACCGGCAAGTACAAGATCTTCCCGGTCATCGGAACGGCCCTGATGGTCGCGGCGCTGCTGCTCTTCCACTTCCGGGTCCAGTGGGACACCCCGCTGTGGCAGACCATGGTCTTCATGGTCGTCTTCGGCCTGGGCCTCGGCTCCTGCATGCAGACCCTGGTGCTGGCGGTGCAGAACGCGGTGCCGCCGGGCGACATGGGCGTGGCGACCGCCTCGTCCACCTTCTTCCGGCAGATGGGCGCCACGGCCGGTACCGCGATCTTCCTGTCGCTGCTGTTCAGCACGGTCGGCGACAAGATCAGCTCGGCGTTCAGGGCCGCAGCCGGCACGGACCGCTTCCAGGCGGCGCTGCACGACCCGGCGGTCCTCCAGGACCCCGCCAACAAGCCCGTCCTGGACATGTTCAAGGGCGGTGGCGGCTCCGGCGGCTCCACGTCGGTGCTGAACGACTCCTCCTTCATCCAGCACCTGGACCCGCGGCTGGCCGAGCCCTTCCAGCGCGGCTTCACCGACTCGATGCACGGCGTGTTCCTGCTGGGCGCGATCATCATCGCGGTGGCGTTCGTGCTGGTGCTCTTCGTCAAGGAGGTGCCGCTGCGCCAGGTCTCCGGCCTTCAGGCCCGTGCCTCGGAGGAAGCCGGGGAGAACGGCGGCGACCAGGCGGCCGACGGCGCCGGAGCGGCCGCCGGCACGCCGGTGACCGAGCAGACCGCCGCTGCGGACGCCGGGGCGCCCGCCGCCGCTGCCGTACCCGAGCCGGCGCCCGCCGCCGTGCCCGCCGCGCTCCCGGCCTCCGCCGGCCCCCTCACGGGCCCCGGCGTCACCGGCCAGGTCCGCGACGGCCAGGGCGACCCGCTGGCCGGCGCCGCGGTGACCCTGATCGACATCGGCGGCCGCCAGCTCGGCCACGCCGGTACCGCCCAGGACGGCAGCTACGCGCTGGCCGCGCCGGGAGCCGGTACGTACGTGCTGATCGCGTCCTCCGGCACCCGTCAGCCGCAGGCGGCGACCGTGGTGGTCGGCGACGAGCCGATCCAGTTCGACCTGGCCCTCAAGGGCGCGGCCGGACTGACCGGGCAGGTGCGTGACAGCCGGGGCGCGGCCCCGGTGCCGGGCGCGCTCGTCGTGGCGACGGACCTGCGCGGCGACGTGGTGGCCACGGCCGTGGCCGGCGACGACGGCGGCTTCGTCTTCGGCGACCTGGTCCCGGGCAGCTACACGCTGGCCGTCAGCGCCGCGGGCCACCGTCCCGCCGCGCTCCAGGCCGAGGTCGGCTCCGGCGAGGCCAACTGGTACGAGGCACGCCTCGCGCCGTGCGCCCGGGTCACCGGCACCGTGCGCACCCCCAAGGGCGAGCCGCTCGCCGACGCCCGGGTGACCCTGCTGGACCCGGCGGGCAACACGGTGGGCTCCGTCATCACCGGCGCCGACGGCGCGTACGCCTTCACCGACCTGGACGGCGGCCAGTACACGGTCATCGCCAGCGGCTACGCGCCGGCCGTCGCCTCGCTGCGGCTGGAGGACGGCGGCCGCACCGGGTTCGACCTCGACCTGTCCCACGACACGGTCGCGTGACGCAGGCCGCGTGACCAAGGTCGCGCGACGAACGGGCCGGGCACGCTCCAGGGCGTGCCCGGCCCGCTGCGTTGCCCCTCGGAGCGCTCCCCCCCTGCTCCCGCCCGGCCGTCCCCGCGTGTCACTCCCGGCCCGCCGGGCATACGCGCCGGAAACCGGCCCTGCACCACAGCGACGAGGGAAATCCGTAAAGATCCTGCCTGAGGAGTAGGGACGAGGCTTTGCCAAGCCATTACCCTTGAGGCCAAGGCCGCGCACGGCGGCCACGGAGGAGTGAGATGAGGAGCAGCAACCCGGTCTTCTCGCGACGGGGGTTCAGCCGAAACGGCTACGCCGGCTTCAATGCGCCGCCGCAGGCCGGGGGCGCCGCCAACCCTTACGCGGGGAACAACCCCTACGCCGGTACCAACCCGTACGCGGGCGGCAGTCCCTACGCCCAGCAGGACGTGACCCAGGCTCCGCCGTACGTCCCGCAGACCCGCCCGATGACCATGGACGACGTCGTCGTCCGCACGGGCCTCACGCTCGGCACCGTCATCGTCGGCGCCGCCGTGGCATGGATCATGGACCTCTCCATGGGCCTGGCCATCGGTGCCGCGCTCGTCGCGATGGTGCTCGGCCTGGTGCAGTCGTTCAAGCGCAAGCCGTCGCCGCCGCTGATCCTGGCGTACGCGGCCTTCGAGGGCCTCTTCCTCGGCGCGCTCAGCAACGCGATCAACCAGTGGGTGGCCCCCGGCGCGCCCATGCAGGCGGTGCTCGGCACCATGGCGGTCTTCGTCGTGATGCTCGTCGCGTACAAGACCCGCATCGTGCGGGTCAACGCCCGCTTCACCCGCTTCGTGCTCATCGCCGCCATGGGCTTCCTGCTGCTGCAGGTGGTCAACCTCCTGTTCATGGCGTTCGGCGGCGGCGAGGGCCTCGGCTTCCGCAGCGGCGGCCTGGGCATCGTCTTCGGCATCGCCGGCGTGCTGCTCGGCGCGCTCTTCCTCGCCCTGGACTTCAAGCAGGTCGAGGACGGCATCGCCTACGGCGCGCCGCGCGAGGAGTCCTGGCTCGCGGCCTTCGGTCTCACCATGACCCTGGTGTGGATCTACCTGGAGATGCTGCGCCTGGTCGCCATCCTCAACGGCGACGACTAGCGTCCGCCGGCTCCGGCGCCGCGCGGTGACCGGATACGGCGAAGGGCCCGCGGGAGGTACGCCTCCCGCGGGCCCTTCGGTTTTCCGGCGCGGCCCGGCCACGGGACCGGGCCGGGCGCGGGACGTCCGCTAGAACAACTTCCGGGCCGCGCGCCGCAGGTCGTACTCGTGGACGATCGCCTTGGCGTGTCCGTAGGCGAGGTTGTGCTCGCCACGGAGCCAGCTGACCTTCTCCTCGAAGCGGAAGAGTGCGGGGCCTTCCTCGACCGTGCGAAGCCACTCGGAGACTTCGCGGCCGGTGCAGTGGGGAATACGGGAGAGCAGGTTCCGGTGGGTCTCTTCGGAGAAGACTTGGGACATCGGCGCCTCCGGACGCGTTCGATGCTGGTCCTTCAGCACACCGTGCCTGAGCGTTCGGGCGTTGGCAACCACCCGGGAGTGGCGCATAGGCTCACGGCGTGCTTGACGTGATGCCTTTGCAGACCGCCGCTGACGCCCTCGCCGACCGGCTCCGCGCCCTCCCGCAGAGCGCCCTGGCGCGCGGCGCCGCGGCCGAAGGGCTCGCCCTCGCCAGGGAGTTCGCGCGCCGCGCGCAGCTGCTGGAGGAGCCGGGGAGCGAGCCGCGCGAGCTGCCGGACGCCGGCCTGTTCGCGGTCGGCGACCAAGTGGCGGTGGCCGGTCATGACTTGGCGTACGCGCTCCGGGACGCGGAAACGGCCCGTGCCGAGGACGTGGCACAGGCCGTGGAAGAGGTACGGCGGACCGCTGCGCGCTGCTGAGCGGAGGGCGCCGGGTGGCGGGCGCCGGGCAGTGGTGCGGTCCGGGACCGGGCGGGTACTGGGCCCGGTCCGAGGGAAGGGCCGCCGGTCCGGCGGCGGGCGGGCCGGCCTCAGAGGGAGGCGATGACCCGGTCGGCGAGGATGTAGACGCTGTCGTCGCGGCCCTCGCCCCAGGCGAAGGTCAGCGCGTATGCGCCGGAGACGCCCGAGCCGCCGAGCAGCACGGGGGAGCGGCCCTCGCGGAGGGCCTCGGCGACCCGCTCGGCCGTCTCGCGGTGGCCCGGCGTCATGCAGACGGTGGTGCCGTCGGCGAAGACGTAGACGTCCAGGGTGCCCAGCGGGCCCGGCCGGACGTCGGCCAGCGGCGTACGGTCCTCCGCCAGCTCCTCCAGGCGCGCCACGGTGCGCTCGTGGTCGCCGATGGCGGGGGAGGGCGAGAAGTCCGGGTGCGAGGGGTGGCGCCGGCGCGCGGCGGCCAGCTCGGCGGACTCGGTCTCCTCGACGGCCCCGTCGGTGGGCGCGTCCACCGGCTCCAGGTCGACCTCGTCCATGCCGAACAGCGGCTCCGAGCCCAGCACGTCCGGGTCCAGGCCCGCGAAGTCGGCCTGTCGCGGCAGGTAGAAGCGGTCGAAGCCGTCGCCGGGCGCGAGCTCCTCGCCCGGCGCCGCGGGGCCGGTCATGAGCGAGGGCGAGTCGGCGGCGTCCCTGGCCTCCTGGGCGGCCCAGAAGGCGCGGGCCTCGGCGAGCTCGCGTTCCCGCTCCTCGGCCAGCGCGTCGGCCACCGCGGCACGTATGTCGTCCAGCGGGGTCTCGGCGGCGGGTGCCGGGCGGGCGGCGGGAATGGCGGCGAGGGCCGCGGCGCCGTCCTCGCGGGCGGCGCGGAGCTCGGCCCGCAGTCCGGCGACCTCGCGGCGCAGGGTGCGAGCGGTGTGCAGGGAGGCCGCTCCCAGAGCCACGGCGATGGCCGCGGCCGGCAGCAGGAGGGTGGTGATGGCGGTCACTGGCGTACTCCCGGTAGCAGAATGTCCCCCCGACTTCCTACCTCAGCCTGCCGGGGGTCGGCGACCGTTTGCAGTGCGCTACGTCCTTGAAAGCTGGGGGCCTTGGGCCTCGTACGAACGGGTGACCCCCGCGCGACCTGGGAAAACGCGACTCCCCCAGGGTGTTGGTCACAATCCTGGGGGAGTTAGCACAACGATCTTGTCACCAGGTGACGGGGGTCACCAAGCGTTGCTGTGGGTGCCGGAGTTGATACGTACGGTCCCCACGGGGGCGGGTGGGATGGCGGTGACCGTCAACCACCCCGCTGCGGCTCAGCTCAGCCGCTCGACCCCGGCTCGGCTCAGCCGCTCGTGCTTGTGGTCGCGCTGAGCTTCGCCTTCGCTGCGGGCAGGTGCCGGGCACTCGTTCCTCGCGCCCGACCCCTACCCTCCGCTGCGGCTCGGCTCAGCCGCTCGTGCTTGTGGTCGCGCTGAGCTTCGCCTTCGCTGCGGGCAGGTGCCGGGCACTCGTTCCTCGCGCCCGACCCCTACCCTCCGCTGCGGCTCAGCTCAGCCGCTCGATGACCATCGCCATGCCCTGGCCGCCGCCCACGCACATGGTCTCCAGGCCGAACTGCTTGTCGTGCCACTGCAGCGAGTTGATCAGGGTGCCGGTGATCCGGGCGCCGGTCATGCCGAAGGGGTGGCCGACCGCGATGGCGCCGCCGTTGACGTTCAGCCGGTCCAGGTCGATGCCCAGCTCCCGGTAGGACGGGATGACCTGCGCGGCGAACGCCTCGTTGATCTCGACCAGGTCGATGTCGCCGATGGACAGGCCCGCGCGCCGCAGCGCCTGCTTCGACGCCTCGACCGGGCCCAGGCCCATGATCTCGGGGGAGAGGCCCGAGACCCCGGTGGAGACGATGCGGGCCAGCGGGGTCAGGCCCAGCTCGCGCGCCTTGGTGTCGGACATGATCACCAGCGCCGCCGCACCGTCGTTGAGCGGGCAGCAGTTGCCGGCCGTGACCAGCCCGTCGGGGCGGAAGACCGGCTTCAGGCCCTGGACGCCCTCCAGCGTTACGCCGGGGCGCGGGCCGTCGTCCTTGCTGACGACCGTGCCGTCCGGGGTGGTGACCGGGGTGATCTCCCGCTCCCAGAAGCCGTTCTTGATGGCCTGCTCGGCGAGGTTCTGCGACCGCACGCCGAACTCGTCCATGTCCTGGCGGGTGATGCCCTTGAGCCGGGCGAGGTTCTCCGCGGTCTGGCCCATCGCGATGTACGGGTCGGGGACCAGGCCGTCCTCGCGCGGGTCGTGCCAGGTGGTGCCCTCCTGCTGGGCCACCTCGGCGGTGCGCGCCTCGGCCTCGGCGAAGAGCGGGTTGTGGGTGTCCGGCAGGCTGTCGGAGTTGCCCTTGGCGTAGCGGGAGACGGTCTCCACGCCGGCCGAGATGAAGACGTCGCCCTCGCCGGCCTTGATGGCGTGCATCGCCATGCGGGAGGTCTGCAGGGACGAGGAGCAGTACCGGGTGATGGTGCAGCCGGGCAGGTGGTCCATGCCCATCTGCACGGCCACGATGCGGCCCAGGTTGTTGCCCTGCTCGCCGCCGGGCAGGCCGCAGCCGAGCATCAGGTCGTCGATGTCCTTCGGGTCCAGCTCGGGCACCTTGGCCAGCGCCGCCTTGATGATCTCGGCGGTCAGGTCGTCCGGGCGCAGGTCCTTCAGGGAGCCCTTGAAGGCGCGGCCGATCGGGGAGCGGGCGGCAGAGACGATCACGGCTTCGGGCATCACGGCTCCAGAGGAGAGACGGCACGGGTGAGGACTGTGAGGCAAGCTACCTGCGCGTACAGCGAAGGTCACGGCTCCTGCGCTGTGATGCGGGCCTCTTTTCTAAGCGGCTGCTTACCTCCGTACTGAGCGGATGCTTACTCATCGGCGGAGGATACGCAAGGGTGCGAAGGGCGAGCGGCCGCCCGCCGGGGGCCGGCACCCCGCCGCTCACCCGTGGCCGTCGTCCGCCCGGACACGCCGCCCGCCCGGCCCCGTGCCACAGGCCGCCCCGCCGCGGCGCTACGGCGTCTCCTCCCCGTGCTCCGCCGCGGCGGCGGCCGCCGCCTCCGCGTCCTGGGCCGAGATCCGGTGCCGCCTGCGGTGCTTGAGCAGGGCCCACGGCGCCCGGCTGCCGGCGACCTCCGTGCCGCCCTCGGACGCCGCCTGCGCGGCCGCCTCGGCGACCGGCAGGAACCGCTCGCGCCGCTCCGGCTCCGGGCTCTCCTCCTCCGGCCACAGACCGAGCGCCGCGCACAGCGTCGGCAGCACGGCCATCGCCGCTGTCGCGTACCCCTCGGCCGAGGGGTGGTAGTTGTCCGCGCTGAACAGCTCGCGCGGATTCGCCTCGAACTCGGGCCCGAGCAGATCGCCCAGCGACACCGTCCGGCCGCCGTTCTCCACCACGCCGATGGTCTGCGCGGCGGCCAGCTGCCGGCTCAGCCGCCGGGCCACCCAGCGCAGCGGCTGGTACACCGGCTCGATCGTGCCGAGATCGGGGCAGGTGCCCACCACCACCTCGCTGCTGGCCGCGCGCAGCCGGGCCACCGCCTCCGAGAGCATGCGGACGGAACGGGCGAGCGGCATCCGGTGCGTGACGTCGTTCGCGCCGATCATGATCACGCAGACGTCCGGCGGCGGGCCGTCCGCGAGCAGCAGCGTCACCTGGCGTTCCAGGTCGTCGGACTGGGCGCCGGGCAGCGCGACGTTGCGCAGGTCGACCGGGCGTTCGGCGAGCGCGGCCAGGCCGGAGGCCAGCAGCGCCCCGGGCGTCTGGCGGGCCCGGGTGACGCCCTGGCCGGCCGCCGTGGAGTCGCCGAGGAAGCCGAGCCGCAGCGCGGGCCGGTCGGTGCGGTACCAGAAGGTGGCGCCGTAGCGTCCGTCGGCGGGCGGCGGCAGCTCGCTGGAGCCGCCGACCGTACGGCGCGCGAGCCGCACTTCGGTCAGGAGGAGGCCCACGGCGGCGACGCCGAGCAGCCCGACTCCTCCGCTGCCGAGGGCCGCGGCCGTGGCGATCCGGCGCGCCACTCTCGCCCTGGACATGGTCATCGGCATCGGCCGGGCACCTCCCCGCAGTGCGTGTACGGGGGGCGTCGGGGAGCGAAACCCGGCGCGCGCCCCGCGGAATCGCGAAACTCGTGTCAAGAACGTCTTGCCCCGCGGGGCCGTCGCCGCAACGCACCCGCCCTGCAGGGGTGAGCGCAATAGGCTGGCCGGACGGGCGCAGGACAGCGCGCCCCCTACCGCGGAGACCACCGTGCAGGTTTATGAATCGATGATTGACCTCGTGGGCAACACCCCGCTTGTGAGGCTCAAGAACGTCACCGACGGCGTACGGGCCACCGTCCTCGCCAAGGTCGAGTACTTCAATCCGGGCGGGTCCGTGAAGGACCGGATCGCGGTGCGGATGATCGAGGCCGCCGAGCGGTCGGGCGCCCTGAAACCGGGCGGCACGATCGTGGAGCCGACCTCGGGGAACACCGGCGTCGGCCTGGCGATCGTGGCCCAGCAGAAGGGCTACAAGTGCATCTTCGTCTGCCCGGACAAGGTGTCGACGGACAAGATCAACGTGCTGCGGGCCTACGGTGCCGAGGTCGTGGTCTGCCCCACGGCCGTCGACCCCGACCACCCCGATTCGTACTACAACGTCTCCGACAGGCTGGTACGCGAGACGCCCGGCGCCTGGAAGCCGGACCAGTACAGCAATCCGGACAACCCGCGCTCGCACTACGAGTCCACGGGGCCCGAACTGTGGGACCAGACCGACGGCCGAATCACGCATTTCGTGGCGGGCGTCGGCACCGGCGGCACCATCAGCGGGACCGGGCGCTACTTGAAGGACGTCAGTGACGGCAAGGTCAAGGTCATCGGCGCCGACCCGGAGGGCTCCGTCTACAGCGGCGGCTCCGGGCGCCCGTACCTGATCGAGGGCGTCGGCGAGGACTTCTGGCCCACCGCCTACGACCGCACCGTCGCCGACGAGATCGTCGCGGTGTCGGACAAGGATGCCTTCCAGATGACCCGGCGGCTGGCCAAGGAGGAGGGGCTGCTGGTCGGCGGCTCCTGCGGGATGGCCGTGGTGGCGGCGCTGAAGGTCGCCGAGGGCCTGGGCCCGGACGACGTCGTGGTGGTGCTGCTGCCGGACAGCGGCCGCGGCTACCTCTCGAAGATCTTCAACGACGACTGGATGAACGACTACGGCTTCCTGGAGACCGGGGACACCGACCGGGTCGCGGACGTCATGCACAACAAGCACGGCGCCATCCCCGAACTGGTGCACATGCACCCCGAGGAGACCGTCGGCCAGGCCATCGAGGTGCTGCGCGAGTACGGCGTCTCGCAGATGCCGATCGTGAAGCCGGGCGCCGGACACCCGGACGTGATGGCCGCCGAGGTCATCGGCTCGGTGGTGGAACGCGAGCTGCTGGACGCGCTGTTCGCGCAGCGGGCCTCGCTCGGCGACCCGCTGGAGAAGCACATGTCCCCGCCGTTGCCGCAGGTCGGCGCGGGCGAGCCGGTCGCCGACCTGATGGCCGTGCTCGAAGGTGCCGACGCCGCGATCGTGCTGGTGGAGGGCAAGCCGACCGGGGTCGTCAGCCGGCAGGACCTGCTGGCGTTCCTGGCCCGCGGGGCGCGCTAGCCGCGTCCGGCGCACGGGAGGGAGCCGCAGGCCGGCGGGGCGGCCGGGGCCGATGCGGCGTCAGGTGTCCGTAAGGAAAAGGCCCGTGGACGCAAGGTGTACGTATGCGTCACGCGGACGCAGCACGGACTTAACACGCGTCGGGCAGATTGGTTGGTGCGGCGGCCAGGAACTCCGGAGCGGCTCCCGGACCTCCCAGCCGCCAGGACGCGTCCGACCGGCCCTGACCCGGTCCGTGTCCCCCGCGGGGACCGCCGTCGTCCCGCCCCCGGCGCGAGCCGGGGTGCGGCGGTCCCCGCAAGAACGTTTCGGCCGCTCCCGCTGCCCGCGGGTCAGTCCGCGTCGCGGGCCGCCCGCTCGCGGCGGGAGCGCCCGAACGAAGGGCTCGCCTGCGCCACGTTCACCCCGACGATGCCGGCCCAGGACACCAGCAGGCCGGTCAGCCCGGCGTTGGCCGCGCCGATCGCGGAGAGCGGCACGGCCAGCACCAGCGACACCGCGGCGAAGCCGAACCGCTCGCCGAAGCCGCCGGCCGGGCCCGCCGGGCGCCGGACGTCCCCGCGGGCCACCTGCATCTGCCGCTCCGCGACCCCGCGGCGCACCCGCTGGTCCACCGCCCGGTCGAGCTTCTCCATGAAGGAGTCCAGCAGTTCGGCCTCGTAGTCCGGGCCGAGCTCCCTGCGGGTGTGCAGGGTCGCGTCGAGCTCTTTCCTCAGCTCCGGGTCACCAGTCGTCATGCCCGGAGGCTACGGGCGGGAGGCCGCACGCGCAGTGGGGCTGGCCCCCGTATCCGCCGCCGGGATGCGGGCGGTGTCGTGCCGGGCGACGGCCCAGTACAGCGCCGCCGGCACGGCGAGGCCGACCAGCCAGGAGACGTCGGCGCCGCCCAGCGGGGCGACCAGCGGCCCGGTGTAGAAGTGCGTGGCCAGGAAGGGCAGCTGGGCGACCAGGCCCACCCCGTAGACCAGCAGCGCCTTGCCGTTCCAGGCGCCGTAGCGGCCCGCCGGGTCGCTCAGGGCCGGGATGTCGTACCGCTCCTTGGAGATCAGGTAGTAGTCGACCAGGTTGATCGCCGACCAGGGCGTGAAGAAGGTCAGCAGGAAGAGCAGGAAGTCCTTGAAGGAGGTCAGGAAGGAGTCCTTGCCCAGCAGGGCCACCGAGGTGCCGACGACCATGATCCCGGCGAAGTAGAGGCTGCGGCCGCGCGGCGAGAGCGTGCGCTGCCCGCGGAAGCCGCTGATGCTCGTCACCATCGACATGAAGCTGCCGTAGGTGTTCAGCACGTTGATGGTGAGCTTGCCCAGGGCGATGACGAAGTACAGCACCGACGCCATCAGGCCGGCCCCGCCCAGCCCCACGATGTAGGACACCTCGTGGCCGACGAAGGCCGTCGGGGCCGCGGCCGCCGCCAGCGCGCCGAACGTCATCGACCACTGCGAGCCGAGCACCGAGCCGGACAGCGTCCACCAGAAGGTCGCGCGGGCCGAGGTCTGCCGCGGGAGGTAGCGCGAGTAGTCCGCGACGTACGGGCCGAAGGCCAGCTGCCAGGACGCGGAGAGCGAGACGGCCAGCAGGAAGACCGGGAAGTCGAAGGCGCGGTCGTGCAGCAGCGCCGCCAGGTCGGCCCGCTCCAGCAGGCGTACGCCGAGGTAGACGAAGGCCACCGCGCAGACCAGCCCAGCGACCCGGCCGAGGGCGTGGATGAGGCGGTAGCCGACGGCGGCGGCGAAGGCGGTGATCGCGCCGAACACGATGATGCCGGTGGCGTCGCCGAGGTGCGTCAGATGGCCGACCGCCTGCCCGGCGAGCACGGTGCCGCTGGCGAAGAAGCCGATGTACATGACGATGACCAGGGCCAGCGGGACGACGGCCCCGCGCACGCCGAACTGGGCCCGCGAGGAGATCATCTGCGGCAGCCCGAGCCGCGGCCCCTGCGCCGAGTGCAGCGCCATCACCGCGCCGCCCAGCAGGTTGCCGAGCAGCAGGCCGAGCACCGACCAGAAGGCGTTGGCGCCGAACACGACGGCCAGCGCGCCGGTGACCACCGCGGTGATCTGGAGGTTCGCGCTCAGCCAGAGGGTGAACTGACTGAAGGCGGTGCCGTGCCGTTCGGAGTCCGGTACGACGTCGATCGACCGTTGTTCCACCACGCCTGCCATGGGCCGTCCCTCTCTCGCTGCATGAGTTCATTCAGCA
>NZ_PQSQ01000063.1 GCF_002920575.1 Streptomyces sp. Ru73
GGGCTGGTCGGCGTGGTGGTCGCGCTCGCGCAGGGAGCCGCCTGGGGCTGGACCTCGGCCACGACCCTGGCCTGCGGATTCGTCGGGGTGGCCGCGCTGGCCGGCTGGTGGGCGCTGGAACTGCGGGTGGCCCGGCCGCTCGTGGACGTACGGATGTTCCGCAACCGGCGGGTGGCGGTGCTGAGCGTGGTGACCTTCGGCGTCTCCGCGGCCACCATCGGCTCGATCGCCTTCAACGCGACCTTCCTCGGCGCCCGGCCGGACGCCGTCGGCTACGGCATCGGGCTGAACGCCACCGCCATCGGCTGGGCGCTGCTCCCGATGACGCTCGCCAGCGTGGCCGCCTCGGCGCTCAGCCCCGTCCTGCTGCGCCGGCTGGGGGAGCGGCCCACCGTCGCCGCGTCCGGCATCACCACCGTCATCGGCTTCGGGCTCCTGGCCGTCCTGCACACCAGCCTGGTCCACTACCTGATCGCCTCGCTCTTCATCGGCTCAGCGCTGGGGCTCTTCGAGTCCGTCACCCGCACCCTCACCGTCGAGGCGGTCGCGCCCGAGGAGACCGCCACCGCGGCCGGCGTCAACGAACTCGTGCTCTCCCTCGGATCCGCCGTCGGGTCGGCCCTCCTCGGCGCCGCGCTCGCCGCACACGCCACCCACGGCGGCCGGGTCGCCCTCGGCGGCTACACCACCGGCTGGGCGCTCTGCGCCGCCGCCGGACTGGCCGCCGCGCTCGCCGTCCTGGGGCTGCGCCGCGCCCCGGCCCCCGCCCCGTCCGCCACCGTCCCCGAAGGAGCACACCGGTGAAGCTCACCGCCCACCACCGCACCGCACGCGCCGCCGCCGAGTCCTGGCGCGAGGAACTGCTCGCCCTCAGCCACCGGCTGCACGCCGAACCCGAGCTCTCCTACGAGGAGCGCCGCTCCGCCGCAGCGCTCACCGAGGCCGCCGAGCGGGCCGGATTCACCGTCGAGCGCGGCGTCGCCGGGCTGCCCACCGCGTTCACCGGCGTACGCGGCAGCGGTGACCTGGTCATCGGCGTGTGCGCCGAGTACGACGCGCTGCCCGGCATGGGCCACGCCTGCGGCCACAACGTCAACGGCACGGCGGCGCTCGGCGCGGCCCTGGCGCTCGGCGCGGTCGCCGACGACCTCGGCATCACCGTCAAGCTGCTCGGCACCCCGGCCGAGGAGGACGGCGGCGGCAAGGTGGACATGATCGAGCACGGCCTCTTCGACGAGGTGGCCGTGGCGATGATGGTGCACGCCAACGACGCCGACACCGTCGGCAACGGCTCGCTCGCCATCGGCTCCTGGGACATCGCGTACACCGGCCGCCCCGCACACGCCTCGGCCGCCCCCTGGGAGGGCCGGAACGCCCTGGACGCGCTCACCGTCGCCCAGACCGCGCTCGGCCTGCTCCGCCAGCAGCTGCCCCCGGAGAGCGTGGTGCACGGCATCATCACCGACGGCGGCCAGGCCGCCAATGTCATCCCCGCCAGGACCGCCGCGCGCTACGAGGTGCGCTCGCCCACGATGGAGTCGCTGCGCACGCTCCAGGACCGGGTGCGCGCCTGCTTCGAGGCGGGCGCGCTGGCCACCGGTACCGAGCTGCGCCTGGAGCCGCACGGGCACGACTTCGCCGACCTGCGGCAGGACCCCACCGTCGCCGAGCTGTACGCGGGCGCCGCCGAGGCGCTGGGCCGTACCGTCGGGCGCGCGCCGCAGCGCACCGGCTCCACCGACATGGGCAACGTCTCGCACCTGCTGCCCACCATCCACCCGATGATCGGCTACGACACGGGCGGGGCCCGCCATCACACGCCCGAGTTCGCCGCTGCCGGCGTCTCCGAGGGCGCCGACAAGGCGGTGCTGGACGGCGCCGTCGCCATGGCCTGGACGGGCGTCGCGCTGGCCGCCGACGCCGGGCACCGGGAGCGGCTGCTGGCCGCCGTGGCCCGCCGTGCCGCCGCCCGGAAGCGTGCGGCGGAGGACCGTACGGGTCCGCGTCCTTGACCCGCTTATGGTTGTGGCCGCGGGGACGACATACTAGGTGGCATGGCCTTGATCAACCCCAGCATTCTGTCCGCCGACTTCGCCCGGCTCGCCGAGGAGGCGAAGGCCGTCGAGGGCGCTGACTGGCTCCATGTCGACGTCATGGACAACCACTTCGTGCCCAATCTGACGCTCGGCGTCCCCGTGGTGGAGTCGCTGCGGAAGGCGACCGACACCCCGCTCGACTGCCACCTGATGATCGAGGACCCGGACCGCTGGGCGCCGCAGTACGTCGAGGCGGGGGCCGGCTCGGTCACCTTCCACGCCGAGGCGGCGGCCGCGCCGGTCCGCCTCGCGCGGGAGATCCGGGCCAAGGGCGCCCGCGCCTCGATGGCGCTGAAGCCCGCCACGCCCATCGAGCCGTACGAGGACCTGCTCCCCGAGCTCGACATGTTGCTGATCATGACGGTTGAACCGGGATTCGGGGGGCAGGCGTTCCTCGACATCATGCTTCCGAAGATCCGCCGCACCCGTGCCCTGATCGCCAAGCACGGTCTGGAACTGTGGCTGCAGGTGGACGGCGGGGTGTCCGCCTCGACGATCGAGCGCTGTGCCGAGGCGGGTGCCGACGTGTTCGTCGCGGGCTCGGCGGTGTACGGCGCCGAGGACCCGGCGAAGGCGGTCCG
Organism: Streptomyces sp. Ru73; assembly: GCF_002920575.1. Taxonomy (GTDB): domain Bacteria; phylum Actinomycetota; class Actinomycetes; order Streptomycetales; family Streptomycetaceae; genus Streptomyces. The sequence continues at coordinate 2,678 of NZ_PQSQ01000063.1, forward strand.
TGAGCTGCGGGAGAAGGCCGACGCCGCCACCGCGGCGGCAGGCTGGGGCTGCGCGCACTGACGCGGCCGGGCCGCGCGGCAGGCGCGGCCCCCACCCGGGGCGGCGACTGCCGGCGACGGGGGTTGACCTCGTGGCCACGCAGCGTTCATCGCGGGCCGAGCGGTCACGGCCCACGGCGACCTCGGGTTTCTGGAAGGATGAGCGCAGAGTCGATCAGGTGCGCAGTAGGGGAGATTTTCGTGGTTGCCAGCCGCCCACATACCGGGATGGGCCCCGCCGAGCTGGTGCAGGCTGCGGCCATGGCCCGCCGGTTCTATCTCGAGGGCAAGTCCAAGATTCAGATCGCCGAGGAGTTCGGCGTCAGCCGCTTCAAGGTGGCGCGAGTGCTGGAGACGGCGCTGGAGCGCGACCTCGTACGCATCGAGATCCGGGTGCCGGCCGAGCTGGACGCCGAGCGCTCGGACGCGCTGCGGGCCCGGTACGGCCTGCGGCACGCCGTCGTGGTGGAGTCGGCCGCCGACTCCGACGACGCGCCGGATCCAGAGAACCTCGGTGACGTCGCCGCCGACCTGCTCGGCGAGCTGGTCACTGAGGGCGACGTGCTCGGCATCGCCTGGGGCCGCTCGACGATCCACATGGCGTCGGCGCTGCACCGGCTGCCGCCGTGCACGGTGGTCCAGCTGACCGGCGTGTACGACGCGGGCACCGCCGACAGCGGTTCGGTCGAGGCGGTCCGCCGGGCCGCCGACGTCTCCGGCGGCGAGGCGCACCCCATTTACGCGCCGATGCTGCTGCCGGATTCGGCCACGGCGGCGGCGCTGCGGGGCCAGACGGGTATCGCGCGGGCGTTCGATTACTTTGACAAGGTCACCGTCGCCTGCGTGTCCATCGGCTCCTGGGCGCCCGGCATCTCGACGGTGTACGACATGCTCTCGGAGCGCGAGCGCGAGCACTACGCCTCGCTCGGCGCCACCGCGGAGATGTCGGCCCACCTCTTCGACGCCGAGGGGCGGCGGATCGGCCGCGACCTGGGGGAGCGCTGCATCACGGTCGAGGCCGACCGGCTGCGCCGCATCCCCGAGGTGGTCGCCATCGCGGGCGGCCACCGCAAGGCCGCCGCGATCGGTGCCGTCCTGAAGTCCGGGCTGGTCACGAGCCTGGTGACGGACACCGCAGCGGCCGACCACCTGCTCCTGGAGGCGGCCCCGGGCCCGCGCCCGGCGCTGGACCGGGCTGACCCGGACGGTTCCTGACCCTCCGCGGGGCGACGGCCGCCGTACGGCTTGGGCCGGACGGCGGCCGTTCGCCCGGCGCGGCGGCCGGGGCTGTGACAGCATCGCGGCATGCCAGAAACCCCCGGAGTACCCGGCCAGGCGAGCGCAGGGCCGCGCGGCGGCACCGGCGCTGACCAGGACGCCGTGCCCAAGCCGCTGGCCGCCGTGCTCCACGGGCGGACGCTGCCGGGCGTGCTGTCCTGGCCGGCGGGCCGGCCCGTGCAGCATGCGCTGGACGCCGCGCTGGCCGCCGGCTGGCAGGGCACCGTCCTCGACCTCGAAGGGGTCACCGACAAGGCGGAGTTCATGACGCGCGCCGAGACGGCGCTGCGGCTGCCGTCCTGGTTCGGCCGCAACTGGGACGCGCTCGCCGACTGCCTCGGCGACCTCTCCTGGTGGCCCGTGCACGGCGGCCGGCTGCTCGTCGTACGCGCCTGGCAGGGCTACGCCGCCGCCGAACCGGACGAGTGGCGCGCGGCGGAGTCGGTCCTCGCCGACGCGGTGGCCCGCTGGCGCGACACGGACACCGGCCTCGCAGTCCTCCTCACCCGAGACGCCGGCGGCCCGGCAACGACCCGCCGCTGATCCGCCCCGCTACAGCACCCGCTCGAAGCACCAGGACGTCGCGAGGCCCGCGTACGCGCCGAAGTTGGGTATGCGGGCGTACCCCGCGCGGGTGTAGAAGCGCACGGCGGCGGGCTGGCGGTCGCCGGTTTCCAGGCGGAGGGCGTGCCAGCCTCGGGCCCGGGCCCACTGTTCCAGGGTGCGGAGGATCTCCGCCGCGGCGCCCGATCCGCGCCGGTCGGGGACTACGTACATCCGCTTGATCTCGCCGAAGCCGTCGCCGAGGTCGCGGAGGCCGCCGCAGCCCACCGGGATGCCGTCGTCCTCGTACGCGACGAAGAACGCGGTGATGTCCGCCGCCGACGGCGGGACCCCGGGCTCGCTGTCCGGGGTCCCGTAGATCTCGGCGATCTCCGTCCGCTGCCGGGCCCGCAGCACGGCGGCGTCCGGGTCCTCCCAGGCCACCTGTTCGATCTTCATGGCGGGGATTGTGCCGGGGCGCCGTTTCGGGCGCGTAACGCCGCGGGCCGCGGCCGGTGCGCCGGCGGTTCAGCCGTCCGGGCGGTTCACCCGTCGAGGCGGTCCAGCAGCAGCGAGCCGCCGAAGTCCTCGTCGTCCGTGCCCCACAGCGCCCGGCCGCCGGGCAGCAGCGCGACCGCCTCGATCTTGCGGTTGTCGGCCGTCGTGTACCGGCGGACCTCCTTCGGCGCGGTCAGCTTCACCTCCGGGCGGCCCTTGTCCACCGTCAGCCGGCCGGCCTCGTACACCGCGGAGCTGAACGGCCCGGAGTTCTTGTTCGGGTCCTGCGCCGAGGACAGCACCACGGTCCCGTCCGCCGCGACCTTCAGGTCGCTGATGTGCCGTACCTCGTCCTGGGCCGGCCACGGCGCACGGAACGCCACCGGGTCGCTGACGTGCGAGAACACCTTCTCCGCCGAGGACGCGGACGGGTGCAGGACGGCCGCGCGCACCTGCGAGGCGGTGCCGTTGCTGCCGCGGGTGGCCCAGACCGCGATGTCCCGCCCGGTGGCCCGGTCCCGGTGCACGGCGAACGCCTCGTAGTTCTGCGTGCCGTCGCCCTTGTAGTGCTCCGTTTCCGGCAGCGGCGCCGACCAGCGGACGGCCGCCGTACCGCCGCTCACCTTCACGCCGTACACCGTCGGGCGGAACTTCCCGCCGTCGCCGCTGCTCAGCGTGGTGTACTCGCCGGGCCGCCCGGGCACCGCGTCCAGCGACTCCAGGTCCTTGGGCACCTCGCTCCCGGTCCACTTCAGGTCCCGCACGACGGGCGCGTGGCCGGCCGACAGCCGGACGGCGGAGAGCCGGACCTGGCCCGCCTCCTTGTTGTCCCGCGCCACGACCGTGTCGACGCGGTCGTGGCCGGCCCGCGCGACGGCCAGCCCGCTGACCCCGCCGGTCATGCCGTCGCCGACCTTCTGCCAGGCGGAGGCGGCGGCCGAGGCGGGCGCCGCGGCCGGAGCGGCCGGCCGGTGGCCGTCGTCGGCGACGGCAACGGTGGCCGCCACGGTCGCGAGGGACACGCCGGCGATGCCCGACGCGAGAAGTGATTTTCTGATCATCACGGCACGGTAAGGGCGCGTGACCTCACGCGAGCGCTCCTTATGCACAGGGTTTACCTTCACCTCCACAATTTCGGGTGAAGCCACAGACGGCGGTCGCGCGGGTCGGGTAATGCCACAGAACCTCACCGAACCACGGCCAGAGCTCGTCATTCCGGCACCCGATCAGCGATGATGGTCTAGGAGCTTGATGCCTGATCCGCTGCCGGCACAGCCGTACCCGCCGCCGGACCGGTGCTGACTCCCCGCCCGCTACCGAAGCAACACCGCAGGTGAGAGAGTTAGCATGCGATTTCTGAACGATACGAAGCCGCCGTACGACCTGACGTACGACGACGTGTTCATGGTCCCGAACCGCTCCGCTGTGGGCTCCCGCCAGGCCGTGGACCTCGCTTCGCCGGACGGCACGGGCACCACCATCCCACTGGTCGTGGCCAACATGACCGCGATCGCCGGCCGCCGGATGGCCGAGACGGTGGCCCGCCGCGGCGGCCTCGTCGTCATCCCGCAGGACATCCCGATCGACGTCGTCACCGACGTCGTCAGCTGGGTCAAGCGGCGCCACCTGATCTTCGACACCCCGATCGTGCTCTCGCCGATCGCGACCGTCGCCGACGCGCTGTCCCTGCTGCCCAAGCGGGCGCACGGCGCGGGCGTCGTCGTCGAGGGCGGCCGCCCCATCGGCATCGTCACCGAGCACGACCTGGCCGGCGTGGACCGCTTCACCCAGGTCGCCGAGGTCATGTCCAAGGACCCGCTGGTCCTGGACGCGGACATCGACCCCCGTGACGCGTTCAACGAGCTCGACGCCGCCAACCGCAAGCTCGCCCCCGTGGTCGGCAAGGACGGCCAGCTGGTCGGCATCCTCACCCGCAAGGGCGCGCTCCGCGCGACCCTCTACACCCCCGCCACCGACGCGGACGGCAAGCTGCGCATCGCTGCCGCCGTCGGCATCAACGGCGACGTGGCGGGCAAGGCCAAGGCGCTGCTGGCGGCCGGCGTGGACACCCTCGTGGTGGACACCGCGCACGGCCACCAGGAGTCCATGATCAGCGCGATCAAGGCGGTCCGGGCGTTGGACCCGCAGGTCCCGATCGTGGCGGGCAACATCGTCGCGGCCGACGGCGTGCGCGACCTCATCGAGGCCGGCGCTGACATCATCAAGGTCGGCGTCGGTCCGGGCGCGATGTGCACCACCCGCATGATGACCGGCGTGGGCCGCCCGCAGTTCTCCGCCGTGCTGGAGTGCGCCGCCGAGGCGAAGAAGTACGGCAAGCACGTCTGGGCGGACGGCGGCGTGCGGCACCCGCGTGACGTCGCGATGGCGCTGGCGGCCGGTGCCTCCAACGTCATGATCGGCTCCTGGTTCGCCGGTACGTACGAGTCGCCCGGCGACCTCCAGCAGACCGCCGACGGCCGGCTCTACAAGGAGAGCTTCGGCATGGCCTCGGCCCGCGCGGTGCGCAACCGCACCAGCGAGGAGTCGGCGTACGACCGGGCACGCAAGGGCCTGTTCGAGGAGGGCATCTCGACCTCGCGGATGTTCATCGACCCGGCCCGGCCGGGCGTCGAGGACGTGATCGACTCGATCATCGCGGGCGTGCGCTCCTCCTGCACCTACGCGGGCGCCTCGAACCTCGCCGAGTTCGCCGAGAAGGCCGTCGTCGGCGTGCAGAGCGCCGCCGGCTACGCCGAGGGCAAGCCGCTCCACAACAGCTGGTAGCCGGCCCTCCGGAGCCGTCTCCGGTGCCACCTACGGGCCCGGTCCCGCGCGCACCCCGCGCGGGACCGGGCCCGTCGTCGTACGCGGACGCGCCGCCGGGCCGGGGCACGGACACGCTGCCGGGCCGGGCGCGGGTGAGGCGGTGGCCCCGCGTGCGGGTGAGGCATCACCCTTCCGGGGCTCCGCGCGGCGTGAGATCGCTTACTTCCGGGTGCGCGCGGGCCGGGGGGACGTATCGGACGCCTTCGAATCCATGGCTTCAACACGCCGTCGGCGCGCAACAAATGGCCGCCGTAGCGTTTCGTGCGCAAGGATCGTGCGCGTATGCGCAAGGAACCCGCATTACGGCAGGTCGCGCGAGGGCCTTAAGGTCAGGCAAGTTACGTGGAGTGGCGGGGACCGTCCGCTCGCGGTTCCCCCGTGCGGGTTGCTTCGTGCTGCCCGTGTGCACACCGCCTCGGTCACCGCCGCCTGACCGGCAGCGATTAAGGAGCCACCCCAGTGTTGGACCACGGCGCAGCCCCTCCCGCAGAGGGCAGCGACCCCCAGCCGCAGCAGCCTCCGTCCCGCCCCGGGCCGCTCGGCACCCTGATGCGGCGCAAGCCCGTCGAGCGCCTGGTGGCCGAGGGCGGCCAGGGCGAGGGCGGCTCCCTCCGCCGCTCCCTGGGCATGTGGCAGCTGACCATGATCAGCATCGGCGCGACGCTCGGCACCGGCATCTTCGTCGTGCTCGGCGAGGCCGTCCCGGACGCCGGCCCCGCCGTGATCATCTCCTTCGTGATCGCCGGCATCACCGCGCTCTTCTCGGCGCTGTCCTACGCCGAGCTGGCCGGCACCATCCCGGTCTCGGGGTCCTCGTACTCCTACGCGTACGCCACGCTCGGCGAGCTGGTCGCCTGGGTCTGCGGCTGGTGCCTGATCCTGGAGTACGGCGTCTCGGTCGCCGCGGTCGCGGTCGGCTGGGGGCAGTACCTCAACGAGCTGCTGTCCGGCACGCTCGGCTTCACGATCCCCGACGTGATCGCCGCGCCGCCCGGTGACGGCGGCATCTTCAACCTGCCGGCGCTGCTGGTCGTGCTGCTCGCCATGGTCTTCCTGCTGGGCGGCGCCAAGGAGAGCGCCCGCGCCAACACGATCATGGTCGCGGTGAAGATCGCCGCGCTGCTGCTCTTCTGCGGCGTCGCCTTCCAGGGCATCCGCGCCGGGAACTACGCCCCCTTCATGCCGCTGGGCATGGCGGGCGTCAGCGCCGCCGGTGCCACCCTCTTCTTCTCCTACATCGGCTTCGACGCCGCCTCCACGGCCGGCGAGGAGGCCAAGAACCCGCAGCGCGACCTGCCCCGCGCGATCATGCTCTCGCTGGTCATCGTCACCGCGCTGTACTGCCTGGTCGCCGCGGTCGCCGTGGGCGCGCTGCCCTGGAAGAAGTTCGCCGGCACCGAGGCCGCGCTCGCCGGGATCATGAAGGACGTCACCGGCCAGGGCTTCTGGGCCGTGCTGCTCGCCCTCGGCGCGGTCGTCGCCATCGCCTCCGTCGTGCTGACCGTGCTCTACGGCCAGACCCGCATCCTCTTCGCGATGTCCCGCGACGGCCTGGTGCCCAAGGTCTTCTCCAAGGTCCACCCGAAGACCGGCGCGCCCCGCGCCAACACCGTCATCGTCTCGCTCTTCTGCGGCATCCTGGCCGCCGCCGTGCCGCTCGGCCAGCTGGCGGACGCCACCAGCATCGGCACGCTCTTCGCGTTCGCGCTGGTCAACGTCGCGGTCATCGTGCTCCGCAAGACCCGGCCCGACATGCCGCGGTCCTTCCGCACCCCGCTGTCGCCGCTCTTCCCCGCCATCGGCTTCGTGCTGTGCCTCTGGATGATGGGCAGCCTCGACGTGGTCACCTGGGTGGTGTTCGGAGTCTGGATGGTGGCCGGTCTCGTGTTCTACTTCGCTTACGGCATGCGCCGCTCCCGATTGGCCACCGACCAGAAGTGAACCACCCCCCGTGCGACTGAACGACCTCGACGAACGCATCGTCCACGCGCTGGCGGAGGACGCCCGCCGCTCCTACGCCGACATCGGACAGGAGGTCGGGCTCTCGGCCCCGGCCGTCAAACGCCGGGTGGACCGGCTGCGCGAACAGGGCGCCATCACCGGCTTCACCGTACGGGTGGACCCGGCGGCGCTCGGCTGGGAGACCGAGGGCTTCGTCGAGCTGTACTGCCGTCGCAACACCTCGCCCGAGGCCATTCACCGCGGCCTCGCGCGCTATCCCGAAGTGGCGTCCGCCTCCACCGTGACCGGTGAGGCGGACGCCCTCGTCCAGGTCTTCGCCGCCGACATGCGGCACTTCGAGCGGGTGCTCGAACGGATCGCGGGCGAGCACTTCGTCGAGCGGACCAAGTCCGTCCTCGTGCTCTCGCCGCTGCTGCGGCGCTTCTCCTCGGGCTCGCCCGTCTGACCGTCGCCCCTCGGGTCTGGGGGCCTCAGGGGGGCGGGCGGCCCGGTCCCGCTGGGCGGCTCGGCCCTCGCGCCCTCGCCCCTCTCGTTCCTCTGGCCCCTCCGGCGGCTCGGCGGTCCGGCGCGGCGCGGTGCCGCGCAACGAATCGCCGCGAGCGGCTCCGAAGGCGCAACGAATCGGTACGCGGAGCGCAATGGTGCAGCCTTGTACCACTTGCTCCGCGGACCGTACCGTTCTTGTCGGCTTCCGGCAGATGTCCTCCGACGGTCATCTGCCCGCAGCCTCTCAGCCGCCCGTACGCACCTTCCGAGGGGTCCCATGTCACCGCTGCGCACCGCCCTGCTCCAGAGTTCGGGACGGCCCGGCGACGTGGCGTACAACCTCAAGGCCCTCGCCCGGGCCGCCGAGGACGCGGCCGCGGCCGGCGCCCGGCTGCTGGCCTGCCCCGAGATGTACCTCACCGGCTACGCCATCGGCTCCGGCGTGCACGAGCTCGCCGAGCCCGCCGACGGCGAGAGCGCCGACGAGATCGCCCGGATCGCCGCCGAGCACGGCATCGCCGTCGTCTACGGCTACCCGGAGCGGGACGGCGCGACGGTCTACAACTCCGCGCAGCTCATCGGCCCCGACGGCACCCGGCTGGCGAACTACCGCAAGACGCACCTCTTCGGCTGCTTCGAGCAGGAGATGTTCACCCCCGGCGACCGGCCCGTCGTCCAGGCCGAGCTGGACGGGGTCCGGATCGGCCTGCTGATCTGCTACGACGTGGAGTTCCCGGAGAACGTCCGGGCGCACGCGCTGGCCGGCACCGACTTCCTGGTGGTGCCCACGGCGCAGATGCACCCCTACCAGTTCGTCGCCGAGTCGCTCATCCCGGTACGCGCCTTCGAGAGCCAGCTCTGGATCGCGTACGTCAACCGCACCGGCCCCGAGGGCGAGTTCGAGTTCGTCGGACTCTCCACACTGGCCGGGCCCGACGGGGTCGTACGGGCCCGCGCCGGACGCGGCGAGGAGACGGTGACCGGCGACGTCGACCCGGCCTTCCTCGCGGCCTCCCGCGCGGCCAACACCTACCTCACGGACCGCCGCCCGGAGCTGTACGGCTCGCTGAGCTGACCCCGGCACGTCCCGCCGCGCGCCGCAGCCGCACCGGCCGCGCCGCCGGCCACTCCCTCCTGGGCTCCGCCCGCCCCCTTCCTCCCTTTCTGCACGGTTCTGCAAGGAGTCTCGCCCCATGACGTCCACGGTGCCCACCGCCGTCCAGCACACCGACGCGCAGCCGCCGATCACCATGTTCGGCCCGGACTTCCCCTTCGCGTACGACGACTTCCTCGCCCACCCGGCGGGACTGGGCCAGATACCCGCGACCGAGCACGGCACCGAGGTCGCGATCATCGGCGGCGGCCTCTCCGGCATCGTGACCGCCTACGAGCTGATGAAGATGGGCCTCAAGCCCGTCGTGTACGAGGCGGACCAGATCGGCGGGCGGCTGCGCACCGTCGGCTTCGAGGGCTGCGACCCCTCGCTCACCGCGGAGATGGGCGCCATGCGCTTCCCCCCGTCCTCCACCGCGCTGCAGCACTACATCGACCTGGTCGGGCTGCACACCAAGCCCTTCCCGAACCCGCTCGCGCCCGAGACCCCCTCCACCGTCGTCGACCTCAAGGGCGAGTCCCACTACGCCGAGACCCTCGACGACCTGCCCGACGTCTACCGCCAGGTCGCCGAGGCATGGAACGCCTGCCTGGAGGAGGGCGCCGACTTCTCCGACATGAACCAGGCCCTCCGTGAGCGCGACGTCCCGCGCATCCGCGAGATCTGGGGCAAGCTCGTCGAGAAGCTGGACAACCAGACCTTCTACGGCTTCCTCTGCGACTCCAGCGCCTTCAAGTCCTTCCGGCACCGGGAGATCTTCGGCCAGGTCGGCTTCGGCACCGGCGGCTGGGACACCGACTTCCCCAACTCCATCCTGGAGATCCTGCGCGTCGTCTACACCGAGGCCGACGACCACCACCGCGGGATCGTCGGCGGCAGCCAGCAGCTCCCGCTGCGCCTGTGGGAGCGCGAGCCCGAGAAGATCGTGCACTGGGCCCAGGGCACGTCCCTCTCCTCGCTGCACGACGGCACCCCGCGCCCGGCCGTCACCCGGCTGAACCGCACCGCCGGCAACCGGATCACCGTCACCGACGCCTCCGGCGACATCCGCACTTACCAGGCGGCCGTCTTCACTGCGCAGTCCTGGATGCTGTTGTCAAAGATCGAGTGCGACGACGCACTGTTCCCCATCGACCACTGGACGGCGGTGGAGCGCACTCACTACATGGAGTCCTCCAAGCTGTTCGTGCCGGTCGACCGGCCGTTCTGGCTGGACAAGGACGAGGAGACGGGCCGGGACGTCATGTCGATGACGCTGACGGACCGGATGACCCGCGGCACCTACCTCCTGGACAACGGCCCGGACCAGCCGGCCGTCATCTGCCTCTCGTACACCTGGTGCGACGACAGCCTGAAGTGGCTGCCGCTGGACGCCAACGAGCGCATGGAGGTCATGCTCAAGTCGCTCTCGGAGATCTATCCGAAGGTCGACATCCGCAAGCACATCATCGGCAACCCGGTGACCGTGTCCTGGGAGAACGAGCCTTACTTCATGGGCGCGTTCAAGGCCAACCTGCCGGGCCATTACCGCTACCAGCGCCGCCTGTTCACGCACTTCATGCAGGACCTCCTTCCCGAGGACAAGCGCGGCATCTTCCTGGCCGGCGACGACATCTCCTGGACCGCCGGCTGGGCCGAGGGCGCCGTGCAGACCGCGCTGAACGCCGTGTGGGGCGTGATGCACCACTTCGGCGGCAGCACCGACGCCACCAACCCGGGCCCGGGCGACCTCTACGACGAGATCGCCCCGGTCGAACTGCCGGAGGACTGACCGTCCGACGGCCATCCGGAGCCGACGACCGCACGGCCGGGTGCGGTGCGGTCGGGGGCCCGGCTACCGGACTCGGGGACGGAGGGGACAGGGGGAGCCGCCGCGGCGCGGCTCCCCCTGCGCTCATATCCCGGCCGCGCGCGCCGCTTCGTACACCTCCGCCGCCAGGTTCTTCAGCTCCTCCGCGTCCCGGGCCCGGCCCTGCAGGTCGAGCAGGATCTCCCCGACGCCCACCTCGGCATGGGCCACCAAGTCCTCGATGATCTGCGCGACGTCCCCCTGGAAGGGCGCGCGGTCCTGGCCCTCGTACGCCTTCGGCGTGAGCTGGGTGTTCACCCGCAGGACGTTGTCGAACGGGGCCTCGCGACCGCGCTCCGCGGCCAGCTCCCGTACCCGCCGCCACTGCTCGGCCAGCTTCTCCGCGCCCATCGCCACCGGCATCCAGCCGTCCGCCCGGTCCACCAGCCGGCGCAGCGCCCGCGGGCTGGTGGCGGGCAGCAGTACCGGTATCGGCCGGGCGGGCTTCGGGCCGACCACGGACGGGGGGATCGTCGTCAGCTCGCCCTCGTACGCCACCGGGTCCGGGCCCCAGACGGCCCGGCACACGTCCAGCAGCTCGTCCAGCACCTTGCCGCGCCGCTCGAACGGGGCCACCGCGGCCGCCGCGTACTCGTCGAGGGACCAGCCCGTGCCCAGCCCGGCCACCACCCGGCCGCCGCTCGCCGCGTCCAGCGAGGCGAGGCCGCGGGCCAGCTGGAAGGGCACGTGCAACGGGGCGACCAGCACGCTCGTGCCCAGCCGGGCCCGCTCCGTGACCGCGGCGGCCAGCGTCAGCGTCACCAGCGGATCGGCCACCGAGCGGTACTGATCGGGCCAGGGGAGACCCGGTATGCCGTACAGCCCTTGCGTCGCGGGCTCGGGGAACAGCACGCGCTCGAAGACCCAGAGGCTCTCGTACCCGATCTGCTCGGCGGCGCGCGCCACGTCCGGCACGTCGCGGCCGAGGTCGTACTGGCGCATCTGGGGAAGGCCCAGTCCGAGTCGGACAGTCATACCGTGCTCCTTCGCATCCGGTTCACCGGCGGTCATGTGCGATCAACGTCCGCCGGGCGCGGGGGAGTTCCGCTCGCAGGGGGCGCGATGGCGCGCGGTACCGGCGCACACCGCCGGTGAGGGTCCGGCCATGCCTTTAGCCCGATCCGGTCACTCCGCACCGCGCCGTCCCTGCCGAGGGCCCGCCGCTGCCACGCTGATCCGTATGACGACGATGCAGCCGACGGGCGCGACGGCGGGTGTGGCGCGGGTCGTGGCGCGGATGCGCGCGCTGGACGCGACGCTGCCGCCGGCCGACGGCGTAGGGGTGTTCAACCGGGTGTACCTGCAGGTCACCGAGGAGGTCGGACGGCAGATCGGGGCCGGCGGCTTCCGGGACGCGGGGGCGGCGGCCGAGCTGGACGTGCGGTTCGCGCTGCGCTACCTCGGCGCGGTGGACGCCGTCACGGCCGGGCTGCGGCCGCCGGCCTGCTGGCGCCCGCTGTTCCAGCTGCGCCGCCATCCCGGCGTCAAGCCGCTGCAGTTCGCGCTGGCCGGCATCAACGCGCACATCGGCCACGACCTGGCGCTCGCCCTGGTGGACACCTGCGGGGCGCTGGGGTGCGAACCGACCGCGCTGGAGGCCGACTTCGACCGGGTGGGGCGGGTGCTGACCGGCCTGGAGGAGCGGGTGCGGGAGCGGCTGATGCCGGGGCCCGACGTGCTGGACATCGCCGATCCGCTGACCCACCTGGCCGGCTCCTGGAGCCTGGAGGCGGCCAGGGGCGGCGCGTGGGCGGCGGCCCGGGCGCTGTGGAGCCTGCGCGGCCTGCCGGAGGTGGCGGAGGAGTTCGCGGAGCGGCTCGACGCGGGCGTCGGCCTGGTCGGCCAGATGCTGCTGACACCACTGCGCGGCTGACGCGGCCTGCACGGCCGAGACCGGCGACGGGGCCGAGGCCGGCTGCGGAGCCGAGGCCGGCCGCGGGGCTGAGGGCGGCCGCGGAGCTGAGTTCGGCTGCGGGGCCGAGACCGGTCGCGGGCCGACGCGCTTCGCGGACCGTCCGGCTGGGTAACTCCCCGGTGGGGGCTCCCCAGGGCTGCACCTGTATGCGCGCAGGCCACCCCGTCACCACGCGCCCGGCGCCGTAGGCCGCCGCCCCGTCACCATGTGCCCGGCGCCATGTGCCGCCCACAGGCGGCGCAGAAGCCCGGGTCCGAGCCCCTGTGCGCGGCCCCTGTTACGCCCCCGGCGCCGTGTCCCCGTCCCTCTCCTCGTCGTACGCCGACGTGCCCTCGTCCAGCAGCGGTTCCTGGGTCTTCAGGTGGGCCGGGGCCAGGGCCCGGAGGACGTGGTAGCCGGAGAGGACGACGATCGTGCCGAGCGCGATGCCGCCCAGTTCGAAGTTGTCGGAGATCTTCAGGCTGACGCCGCCGACGCCGATGATGATGCCCGCGGCCACGGGGACCAGGTTCAGCGGATTGCGCAGGTCGACCTTGTTGTGCACCCAGATCTGCGCGCCGAGCAGGCCGATCATGCCGTACAGGATGACCGTGATGCCGCCGAGCACCCCGCCCGGGATCGCCGCGACCACGGCGCCGAACTTGGGGCAGAGCCCGAAGAGGAGGGCGAAGCAGGCGGCGGCCCAGTAGGCGGCGGTGGAGTAGACGCGGGTGGCCGCCATGACGCCGATGTTCTCGGAGTACGTGGTGTTGGGCGGCCCGCCGAGCGCGGTGGAGAGCACGGACGCGGCGCCGTCGGCGGAGATCGCGGTGCCCAGCTTGTCGTCCAGCGGGTCGCCGGTCATCTCGCCGACCGCCTTGACGTGCCCGGCGTTCTCCGCGACCAGCGCGATCACGACCGGCAGCGCGACCAGGACGGCGGACCACTGGAAGCTCGGCCCGTGGAAGGACGGCAGGCCCACCCAGTCGGCCTTGGCCACGGCCGAGAAGTCCAGCCGCCAGTGGTCGGTGACCTTCCCGGCGCCGTTCTGGGAGTGGATCATCCCGAAGACCAGGTCGAAGACCCAGGAGATGAGGTACCCGAAGACCAGCCCGAGGAAGATCGCGATGCGCGACCAGAAGCCGCGCAGACAGACCACGGCGAGCCCGGTGAACAGCATGGTCAGCAGCGCCACCCACTGGTCCTGCGGCCAGTAGGTGCTCGCGGTCACGGGGGCGAGGTTGAAGCCGATCAGCATGACGACCGCGCCGGTGACGACCGGCGGCATCGCCGCGTGGATGATCCGCGCACCGAACCGCTGCACCGCGAGCCCGACGGCGAAGAGCACCGCGCCGACCACGAGGACCGCGCCGGTGACCGTGGCGCTCGAACCGCCCTGGGCCCGGATGACGGCTGCCACGCCCACGAAGGAGAGGCTGCACCCGAGATAGGAGGGCACCCGGCCACGGGTCGCGAGCAGGAAGATCATGGTCGCGACGCCGGACATCATGATGGCGAGGTTCGGGTCCAGACCCATGAGGACCGGCGCGACGAAACTCGCACCGAACATCGCCACCACGTGCTGCGCGCCGAGGCCCGCTGTGCGCGGCCAGGACAGCCGCTCGTCGGGTCTGACCACGGCTCCCGGCGCGGGGGTGCGCCCGTCTCCGTGGAGGGTCCAGCGCACGCCGAGGCCCATGGAAGCTCCGTTCTCGTCAAGTCGTCGTGAGGCCACCGACCGGCGGTGACCGGCCAATGTTAGTGGGGGCCAGGTCCGCTTCCTCCGGTTACGGCCCGGATCGGCCGCGCATGGTCTCGGTCACTCGGCCCCGGGCGGGAGCAGTCTAAGCGCATGCTTACGATGAGATGGTTCAACTTTTGAACGCATCAGTTCCGAGCATGTGCGGCCGCGCCCGGCCGCACCGCAGCACCAGGAGTACGACCGTGAGCGACGCCGTTCCGTATACCGCCGAGACCCTTCCGTACGGCGAGCTGGTCCCCGTCACGGTCCACTTCGACGACCTCGACGCGCTCGGCATGCTGCACAACTCGCGGTTCCCGCTGCTCGTCGAGCGCGCCTGGGGCGCTTACTGGCACGGCCACGGCTTCGGCTTCGCGGGCGACTGGGCGTCCGCCGGCGACATGGCCAACGTGATCAAGGAGATGCGCGTCTCCTACGAGGCGCCGATCACCCGCCCCGGCACGTACGCCGCCCACCTGTGGGTCGAGAAGCTGGGCCGCACGAGCCTCACCTACGGCTTCCGGGTCTGCTCGGCGGACGGCGCGACCACGTACGCGCAGGGGCACCGCGTCCTCGTGCGCGTCGACGCGCAGACCCTCCGTCCCACGCCGTGGACCGACGAGGCCCGCGCGATAGCCCGCAAGCTGGCCCGCCCGGAGGCCCTGCCGGACGCGAGCTGAGCCGAGCTCACGCGGGCGCGGCCACGGTCCCGAAAGAGCGGCGCGCCGCCGACCGCAGTCCCGGGTGCGGCGCGCCGCCGACCGCGGCCCCAGGAGCGGCGCGCGCCGGCTGCGGGCCCCGGAGCGGAGCGCCACCCGCCGCCCGTCACCCAGCGTCCGTCACGAGCCGTCCGTCATGACCCCTTCAGGTCGAACGTGGCCGAGCTGACCGACGCGCGGCGTTCCGGTACGCGGAGTACCCCGGCGCCCAGTACCAGGCCCAGCGCCAGCGTCGTGACCAGCGCGAACGAGACGGTCAGCGAGGTGGCCTGGGCGATCGAGCCGATCGCGGAGGGCGCGATCAGGCCCGAGGTGTACGTGATCGTCGCGACGCCCGCGATGGCCTGGCTCGGCGCCGGGCCGCTGCGGCCCGCCGCGGCGAACGCCAGCGGCACGACCACCGCGATGCCCAGACCGATCAGCGCGAAGCCCGCCACCGCCATCGCCGGGTGCTGCGCCGTGACGATCAGCAGCCCGCCCGCCGTGGCGAGCACGCCGCCCGCCCGGACCGTGCGCACGGGGCCGAAGCGGGCCACCACGTGGTCGCCCGCCAGCCGGGCCGCCGCCATCGTGCACGCGAACGCGGTCGTGGAGCCGGCCGCGAGCCCCGCCGACGTGCCCAGCACGTCCCGCAGGTACACCGCCGACCAGTCCAGGCTGGCCCCCTCGGCGAACACCGCGCAGAATCCGACGGCCCCGATGACCAGCGCGGACTTCGGCGGCAGCGCGAACCGCGGCGGCGGGTGCTCGTTCGGGGTGCTGCGCAGGTCCAGTACGCCCTGGCAGAAGACCGCGCCCAGGACGGTCAGCGCGCCGGCCGCGAGGGCGAGGTGCAGCCGGGCGTCGGAGCCGGCGTGCGCGGCGAACGTGCCGGCGGCCGAGCCCAGCAGTGCGCCCACGCTCCACATGCCGTGCAGCCCGGACATGATCGGCTTGTCGAGGCGCTGCTCGACCTCGACGCCCAGGGCGTTCATCGCCACGTCCGACATACCGGCGCTGGCCCCGTAGACGAGCAGGGCGCCGCACAGCGCATAGAGGTTCGGCGCGAGTGCGGGCAGGACGAGGGACAGCGTCCACAGCGCCAGAAGGCCGCGCAGCGCCGTACGGGAGCCGAAGCGGTGGCTCACGCGGCCGGCCAGCGGCATCGCCAGGGACGCACCGATCGCCGGGAAGGCGAGCGCGAGGCCGAGCTGCCCGGCAGTGGCCCCGGTGTGCTCCTGGATCCACGGGACGCGGGTGGCGAAGTTGCCGGTCACCGCGCCGTGTACGAGGAAGACCAGCGCCACCGACCAGCGCGCGCGGCGCAGTTGGGGCGCGGGGAGTGCCGTGCCGGAACCACCGTTGACGGGCATGGCGGTAAAACTATCAGGGTCCCTGCCTATTAACCGCCGATTATTTCGCGGGATGTTCGGCCCGGACGGTCTGGAAGGATTCCGCCATGCCTGACACCACCGCGCGCCCCGGCCGCACGGCGCCGCACGCCGCGCCACGGGCCCGGTCCCGTACCGCGTCGCCGCGCACCGCACGGGCCATCAACGACCGTCTCGCGCTCCAGCTCCTCGAAGCCGACGGGCCGCTGACGGCGCATCAGCTCAAGGAGCGGACGGGGCTGTCCCGGCCCACGGTGGCCGACCTCGTCGAGCGGCTGCGCGCCGCCGGGCTCATCGCGGTCGTCGGCGAGGCGGGCGCCGACCGCCGCGGCCCCAACGCCCGGCTCTACGGCATCGTCGCGGGCCGGGCCCACCTCGCCGGCATCGACGTCCGCACGCACGGCGTCACCGTCGCGGTCGCCGATCTGCTCGGGGCCGTCCGCGCCGAGGAGTCCGTGCCGGTCGCCGAGGACGCCGCACCCGAGGAGGCCGTGGCCGGCGCGTACGCCGCGCTGGACCGGGCGCTGGAGCGGGCCGGCGGCGTCCGGCCGCACACCGTCGCGGTCGGCGCGCCCGGCCTCGTCGACCCCGCGACGGGCCGCCTGACCGGCACCGGAACGCTGCCGTCCTGGCACGGCGCGCTGGTCGCCGGGCTGCGCGGCCGGCTCGACGCACCGCTGCTCCTGGAGAACGAGGTGAACCTCGCCGCCATCGCCGAACGGCGGGACGGCGCGGCCCGGGACCGCGACACCTTCGTCCTGCTCTGGCTCGGGCACGGGGTGGGCGCAGCGGTCGTCCTGGACGGCCGGCTGCGCCGCGGTGCCTCCGGCGGCACCGGCGAGATCGGCTTCCTGCCCGTGCCCGGCACACCGGCCCTGCCCAGCGCCACCGGCTGCGACGGCGGCTTCCACTCGCTGGCCGCCTCCGGCGCGATCGCGGCGCTCGCGGGGGAGCACGGGCTCACGGGGGAGCGCGGCCCTACGGGGGAGTACGGGCTTACACGGGAGTACGGGCCCGCCGCCGCGCCGGGCGGCACCGCCGCCGACACCGGCCCGGACGCGGACGCCCCCGCCGCCGAACGCATCGTGCGCGCCGCGGTAGCCGCCGGATCCTCCGCAGCGGCGGACTTCCTCGACGCGCTGGCGCAGCGGATCGCCGTGGGCGTGGCCGCGGTGACCGCCGTGCTCGACCCCGGCTGCGTCGTGCTCGGCGGCGAGATCGGCCGGGCCGGCGGCGCGGCGCTCGCCACGCGGGTGGCCGACCGGGCCGCCGCGATGTCACCGCTGCACACCGAGGTGCGCGCCGGCACGGTCGGCGGCCGGGCCGTGCTCCGCGGCGCCGTGCTCGCCGCCAAGGACGCCGCGCAGGACGACCTCTTCGGCCCCGAGCGCGCGGCTCTCTGAGGGGGCGCCCGGTCCCGGCAGCCGGACGCCTGCGGCAGCCCGGCCCCTCACCCGCCCGCGTTGTCCCCGGACCCCACCACCCGCAGCCCCGGTACGTGCCCGCCGCGCTCGGCCAGGAAATCCGCGTAGCGGATCTTGCCGACCGCGTGGTCCGGGGTGAGGTTCCCGCCCGCGCGCAGCGCCCGGTACGTCGCGCCCGGCAGCATCATCGGCAGCACGGCGCGGCGGCGCTCGCCCGCGCGCAGGGTGAGGCCGATCAGCTCGCGGGCCCCCAGCACCTCGGGGCCGCCCATCTCCGGGACCTGCCCGGCCGGCTCCCCGTACGCCAGCTCCACCAGCCGCGCGCCCACCTCGCGGACGTCGACGGGCTGGATGCGCACGCCCGCCGGGGCCGGCAGCACGGGCGACCGCGCGCCGGCCTTCACCATCCGCAGCACCAGGTCGTGGAACTGGGTCGTGCGCAGCACCGTCCACG
Organism: Streptomyces sp. Ru73; assembly: GCF_002920575.1. GTDB lineage: Bacteria > Actinomycetota > Actinomycetes > Streptomycetales > Streptomycetaceae > Streptomyces. Next base: position 20,875 of record NZ_PQSQ01000063.1, read on the forward strand.
GCACGTCCGACTCCGCCAGCAGCCGCTCGACCTCCCGCTTGGTGCGGTAGTAGCGCAGGGGCACCCGGTCCACGCCGACGATGGAGATATACACCAGATGCCGTACGCCCGCCGTCCGCGCCGCGTCCACCAACTGTCCTGCCGAATCCAGGTCGCCCCCGGACGGCGTCGAGGCGCAGTGCACGATCACCTCGGCCCCGGCCGTCGCGTCCGCCAGGCCGACCCCGTTCCGCAGGTCGACGGCGTACGAGCGCAGCCTGGGGTGTTCCGTGCGGGTGTGCGGCCGGCGGCTGAGCACCCGCACGGTGTGCCCGTCGGCCAGCAGCCGGTCCACCACGACCCGCCCCAGGGTCCCCGTGCCGCCGGTCACCAGAAACGTCGTCATCGCCCGCTCCTCCCGGAGAAAACGCCTCTCCTGCCATCCGACCGCGCCGGACGCGGCCTGTCATCCGTAAGAACTCCCCCGGAACGCGCGGGGAACTCCGGCCGTCCGGTGCGTACCCGGACCGCCACGCAGTGTGAGTCAGCCCACAGGGCTGCGCCCGCATGGCAGACGATCAGACGTGGCAGACTGGAGGGGTACTGACATACGCAGCGCACTCCGGGGTCGGTGAAAGTCCGAACCGGCGGTTACAGTCCGCGACCCGTCCGCAGCCAGCGGCCGGTTGAGCAGGTGAAATTCCTGCACCGACGGTTAAAGTCCGGATGGGAGGCAGTGCGCGGCGGGCGAGCAGCATCAGTACGCCGCCGCCGGCGGTCCCGTCCACGACGGTCGGGATTTCTCCTTCCGGCCCCGGCGACCGTGCTGTTCCGTACCGCTTCTGTCGCTCGCGACAGCCCCGGAGTCCGTGCCTGAAGAGGCAGGAGGACCCGGTGGCCGCCACAGCCCCCGCCGAGATCACGGCAATGCGCCGAGCCATCGAGCTCGCTGCGCGCGGCCTCGGGCACACCAGTCCCAACCCCGTGGTCGGCTGCGTCGTCCTCGACGCGCACGGCGCCGTCGCGGGCGAGGGCTGGCACCAGCGGGCCGGCGGCCCGCACGCCGAGATCCACGCCCTGCGCGCGGCCGGCGAGCGAGCCCGCGGCGGCACCGCGCTGGTCACCCTGGAGCCCTGCAACCACACAGGGCGTACCGGCCCCTGCTCCCAGGCGCTCATCGACGCCGGCATCGCCCGCGTCGTCTACGCCGTACCGGACCCCAACCCGGCCGCGACCGGCGGCGCCGTCACGCTCCGCGCGGCCGGCGTCGACGTCGAGGGCGGGCTGCTGGTCGACGAGGCCGCCGCCGGGAACGAGGCCTGGCTGACCTCCGTACTGCGCCGCCGCCCCTTCGTGCTGTGGAAGTACGCCGCCACCCTGGACGGCCGGATCGCCGCCGCCGACGGCACCAGCCGCTGGATCACCTCCGCGCAGTCCCGCGCCGACGTGCACCGGCTGCGCGCCGAGGCCGACGCGGTCATCGTCGGCTCCGGCACGGCACGCGCCGACGACCCGCAGCTCGCCGTCCGGCTGCCGGACACCGAGGTCACCCAGCCGCTTCGGGTCGTCGTCGACTCCGCCGCGACGGCCGTGAAGCCCGGCGCCCGGATTTTGGACGGCACGGCCCCGACCCTGATCGCGGTCGCCGAGGACGCCGACGCCGCCCACCTCGACGGGCTCGCGCCCCTCGTCCGGCTGCCCCGCGCGGCCGGCGGCCGGGGCCTGGACGTCACCGCGCTGCTCGGCGCGCTGTACGACCGCGGCGTGCGGTCCGTCCTCCTGGAGGGCGGCCCGACCCTGGCCGGGTCCTTCGTCGCGGCCCGCGCCGTCGACAAGGTCGTCGGCTACCTCGCCCCCGCGCTGCTCGGCGCCGGCCCGGCCGCGCTGGGCGACGCCGGAATCTCCACCATCACCAAGGCGTTGCGCCTCGACGTGACCGACACCGAACGGCTCGGCCCCGACCTGCGCATCACCGCCACGCCCGCCCTCCACGAGGAGAACTGAAGTGTTCACCGGAATCGTCGAAGAACTGGGTGAGGTCGTCGCCGTCGAGGACCTCGGCGACGCCTCCCGCTTCCGGCTGCGCGGCCCCGTCGTCACGGAGGACGCCAAGCACGGCGATTCCATCGCCGTCAACGGCGTCTGTCTGACCGTCGTGGAGACCGCGGACGGCGAGTTCACCGCCGACGTCATGGCCGAGACGCTGAAGCGGTCCAGCCTCGGCGCGCTGGAGAAGGGCTCCCGCGTCAACCTGGAGCGCCCGATGGCGCTCGGCGGGCGGCTCGGCGGCCACCTCGTCCAGGGCCACGTCGACGGCACCGGCACCATCGCCGAGCGCTCCCCCGGCGAGCACTGGGAGATCGTGAAGGTCGCCCTGCCGGACGGACTTGCCCGGTACGTCGTCGAGAAGGGCTCCATCGCCGTCGACGGCGTCTCGCTCACCGTCGTCGAGGCCGGGGACGACTACTTCACCATCAGCCTCATCCCCACCACCCTCGACCTCACCACCCTCGGCATCAAGAAGGTCGGCGACCCGGTCAACCTGGAGGTCGACGTCCTCGCCAAGTACGTCGAGCGGCTGCTCGGCAAGGACACCGACGGAGGCGCGCGATGACCGCACTGACCTGGCTGAACGGTGAGGCGTTCGCCGCCTTCGGGCAGCACGTCATCTGGTCCGACATGATCGGCAACACCGTCGGCCTGATCGCCCTGGCCCTCGGCTGGCGGCGCTCCATATGGACCTGGCCCGCCCAGTTCCTCTCCGGCGTCATCCTCGTCGCCGCGTACGCCTCGGCCCAGCTCAGCGGCGGGGTCGGCAAGCAGCTGCTGGTCATCGGCGTCGCCCTGTGGGGCTGGCGGCAGTGGCAGCGCGGCCGGCAGCAGGCCCAGGACGGCACGATCGCGGTCCGCTTCGCCACCTGGCGCGAGCGCGGCACGCTGCTCGCGGGCACCGCCGTCGGCACCCTCGCCGTCGGCTTCCTCTTCACCCAGGTGCCCCAGCTCTCCTGGAACCCCTGGCCCGACGCCTACATCTTCGTCGGCACGCTCGCCGCGATGGTGGCGCAGGCCCGCGGCCTCGTGGAGTTCTGGTTCGCCTGGCTGCTGGTCGACGTGGTCGGCGTCCCGCTGGCCTTCAGCAGCGGCCTGGCCTTCTCCGGCCTGGTCTACGTCGTCTACCTCGGTCTCGTCCTGTGGGGCCTGCGTGACTGGTGGCTGCGCTCCCGCACGAGCCCGCAGCCCGTCCTGGAAGGAGCGGTGGCATGACCGCACAGCAGAACTGGTACGAAGGCCCCGACGCGACCGACCTCACCCTCGACCCCGTCGAGCGCGCCATCGCCGACATCGCCGCGGGCCGCCCCGTCGTGGTCGTCGACGACGAGAGCCGTGAGAACGAGGGCGACCTCGTCCTCGCCGCCGAGATGGCCACGCCCGAGATCGTCGCCTTCATGATGAGCGAGTGCCGCGGCCTGATCTGCGCCCCCATGGAGGGCGACGAGCTGGACCGGCTGGAACTCCCGCAGATGGTCCAGCACAACACCGAGTCCATGCAGACGGCCTTCACCGTCTCCGTCGACGCCACCGGCGAGCACGGCGTCACCACTGGCATCTCCGCCGCCGACCGCGCCACCACGCTGCGCCTGCTGGCCTCCGGCGAGTCCGCGCCCGGCGACTTCGTCCGCCCGGGCCACATCTTCCCGCTGCGCGCCAAGCCCGGCGGCGTCCTGGTACGCAACGGCCACACCGAGGCCGGCGTGGACCTCGCCCGGCTCGCCGGGCTGCGCCCCGCCGCCGCCATCGTGGAGATCGCGGGCGAGGACGGCACCATGCTGCGGCTGCCCGAGCTGATCCCGTTCGCCCGCAAGCACGGCCTGGCGATCATCTCCATCGAGGACCTCATCGCGTACCGGCGCAGTGCCGAGCCCACCGTCCGGCGCGAGGCCACGACCCGGCTGCCCACCGCCTTCGGCGACTTCACCGCGCACGGCTACCGCTCCACCGTCGACGGCGTCGAGCACGTCGCGCTGGTCGCCGGCGACCTCGGCGACGGTGAGGACGTCCTGGTCCGGGTCCACTCCGAGTGCCTGACCGGCGACATCTTCCACTCGCTGCGCTGCGACTGCGGCCCGCAGCTGCAGGAGTCGCTGCGCCGGGTCAGCGAGGCGGGCCGCGGCGTGGTGATCTACCTGCGCGGCCACGAGGGCCGGGGCATCGGGCTGCTGTCCAAGCTGCGCGCCTACGAGCTCCAGGAGCGCGGCCGGGACACCCTGGACGCCAACCTGGAGCTGGGCCTGCCCGCCGACGCGCGGGACTACGCCGCGGGCGCCCAGATCCTCACCGACCTGGGCGTGCGCTCGCTGCGCCTGATGACCAACAACCCCGAGAAGACCGCGGCCCTGGCCGGGCACGGCCTGCACATCACGGGCCGGGAGCCGATGCCGGTCCAGGCCGGCGAGCACAACCTGCGGTACCTGCGCACCAAGCGGGACCGGATGGGGCACGACCTGCCGTGGCTGGACCCGGCGGACCGCGCCTCGGCCTGCAACAGCCAGTAAGACATCCCCGTACCCCTGATACATCAGCAAGCAGCACGAGGAGCAACGTGAGCGGCAAGGGCGCACCCGAACTGTCCGTGAAGAACTGTGGCGACCTGCGGGTGGCCGTCATCGCGGCCCAGTGGCACACACAGGTCATGGACGGACTGGTGAACGGCGCGCTGCGCGCCCTGACCGAGCTGGGCATCGACGAGCCGACCCTGCTCCGCGTGCCGGGCAGCTTCGAGCTGCCGGTCGTCGCCAAGGTGCTGGCCGGCCGCGGATACGACGCGATCGTCGCGCTCGGCGTGGTCATCCGCGGCGGCACCCCGCACTTCGACTACGTCTGCCAGGGCGTCACCCAGGGCCTGACCCAGGTCTCCGTCGACACCGGTGTGCCCATCGGCTTCGGCGTGCTGACCTGCGACGACGAGCAGCAGGCACTGGACCGTGCGGGCCTCGAGGGCTCCAGCGAGGACAAGGGCCACGAGGCGGTCACCGCGGCCGTCGCCACCGCCGCCACGCTCCGTTCCGTATCCGAACCCTGGCGCTGAGCCGGGGCGGGCGACCGCTAGGGTGGGTACCACCATGTCCAAGAAGACGTTCGAGGAGCTCTTCGCCGAGCTCCAGCAGAAGGCCGCCACCGGCGACCCCGCCACTTCCCGCACCGCCGAACTGGTCCAGTCCGGCGTCCATGCGATCGGCAAGAAGGTCGTCGAAGAGGCCGCCGAGGTGTGGATGGCGGCGGAGTACGAGTCGCACGACGCCGCCGCCGAGGAGATCTCCCAGCTCCTCTACCACCTTCAGGTGATGATGGTCGCCAAGGGCATCAGCCTTGACGACGTCTACGCCCACCTCTGATCACCCCGTTTCTCCACCCGCCTTTTCTCCCTCCCGCAAAGGAAATCTCTCTCATGCTGCGCATCGCCGTCCCCAACAAGGGTTCACTGTCCGAGCCTGCGTCGGCGATGCTCCATGAGGCCGGCTACCGCCAGCGCAAGGACCGCAGGGAGCTGGTCCTGGTCGACGCGGAGAACGAGGTCGAGTTCTTCTTCCTGCGCCCGCGCGACATCGCGGTCTACGTCGGCTCCGGCAAGCTCGACATCGGCATCACCGGGCGCGACCTGCTGCTGGACTCCGGCGCCGAGGCCGAGGAGATCATGCAGCTCGGCTTCGCCGGCTCCACCTTCCGGTACGCCACCACGCCCGGCACCGCCAAGGACGTCAAGGAGTTCGGCGGCATGACCGTCGCCACCTCCTTCTCCGGCCTGGTCAAGCAGCACCTCGCCGACAACGGCGTGGACGCCTCCGTCGTGCACCTCGACGGCGCGGTGGAGACCGCCATCCAGCTCGGCGTCGCCGAGATCATCGCGGACGTCGTGGAGACCGGCACCACCCTGCGCAACGCCGGCCTGGAGATCATCGGCGAGCCGATCCTGAAGTCCGAGGCCGTCGTCATCCGCGGCAAGGACGCCTCCGTCGACGACCCGAAGGTGCAGCAGTTCCTCCGCCGCATGCAGGGCGTCCTGGTGGCCCGCCGCTACGTGATGATGGACTACGACATCCGCGTGGAGCACGTCGAGAAGGCCGTCGCGCTCACCCCGGGCCTGGAGTCCCCGACCGTCTCCCCGCTGCACCACGAGGGCTGGGTCGCGGTCCGCTCGATGGTCCCCTCCAAGGACGCCCAGCGCATCATGGACGAGCTCTACGACCTCGGTGCCCGCGCGATCCTGACCACCGGCATCCACGCCTGCCGCCTCTGACCGTCCACCGGGCCGTACGTACCCGCACGGCGTACGTACGGTCCGTCCAGCCACCCCCGCCACGGAAGACGACGACGTGTCCGCGCCCCTGCCCGACCTGCCGGTGACCTTCCGGCCCGCCCGCACCCGTGCCGTCCTGTACGTCGTCGGCATCGCCCAGCTGGTGGCCCTCACGGTCATCGCGTTCCTGCTGCCGGCCCTCAGCGGCGGCGAGCGGATCAGCTTCGTGATCACCGGCCTGCTGGTGCTGGCCGTCCTGCTGCTGCTCGCCCGGCCCAAGGTCGTCGCCACCGAGCGCGGCGTCACCGTCGTCAACCTCACGACCAAGCGCGAGCTGGCCTGGGCCGAGGTCCTGCGGGTGAACCTGCGGGTCGGCGACGCCTGGGTCCACCTCGACCTCGCCGACGGCACCAGCCTCCCCGCCATGGGCATCCAGCCCGGCATCGCCAAGGAACAGGCCGTCCAGGACGCCCGTACGCTGCGGCTCCTCGCCGAGACGCACGGCACCGGCGACCACACCCGCTGAGCCGGCCGGCCCCGTACGCATCCGGCCGGAGCGTGGCGTGCGGCGTACCGCACGCCCGTCGGCTCTCCCGCTGCCGCGCCCGGCCTGATTACTCTGTAGCCCGGGGCCGCCCCGCGCCCCGCCCCCTCGCGGGGACCCTGCGACCCGAGGAGTGACTCCTTCCAGCAATGGACGGATCGTCCTGTAGTACCTGCGCCGCCCCTCCCGGACAGCGCCCGCGTCCCGCGGCTGTCCCGAGCACCACGGAGGCGGCGGCATGACAGTCCCCCTGCTGCTGCTCGCCGCGGCCTTCGTGCTGATCCTGGCGAACGGCTTCTTCGTGGCCGCGGAGTTCGGCCTCGTCACCGTGGAGAAGGCGGCGGCCGAGCGGGCCGCCGAGGCCGGTGACCGCCGGGCCCGTACGGTCGTCACCGCGCTGCGCGAGCTCTCCTTCCAGCTCTCCGGCACCCAGCTGGGCATCACCATCACCTCCCTGGTGGTCGGCATGCTCGCCGAGCCCGCCCTCGCCGAGCTGCTCGGCGGGCCGCTCGCCGCGCTCGGACTGCCCGCCGGCGCCGTGCCCGGCATCGCCGTCGTCCTCGGCATGCTGCTGGCCTCCGCCGTCCAGATGGTGATCGGCGAACTGGTCCCGAAGAACTGGGCGGTCTCCAAGCCGCTCACCGTCGCCCGCTTCGTCGCCGGCCCGCAGAACGCCTTCTCGCGCTTCTTCCGCCCGGTCATCGCGCTGCTCAACACCGTGGCCAACCGCCTCGTGCGGGCCCTCGGCGTCGAGCCCACCGACGAGCTGGCCTCGGCCCGCACCCCCGGCGAACTGGTCTCGCTGGCCCGGCACTCCGCGCAGGCCGGCGCCATCGAGCAGGACACCGCCGACCTCTTCGTGCGGACCCTCTCGCTCGGCGAGCTGACCGCGGAGAACGTGATGACCCCGCGGGTACGGGTCTCCGCGCTGCAGTCCTCCGCGACCGCCGAGGACGTGGTGAACCTCACCCGTGCCACGGGCCTGTCCCGCTTCCCCGTCTACCACACCCGGATCGACGAGGTCGTCGGCATGGTCCACCTCAAGGACGCGCTCGCCGTGCCCGCCGAGGACCGGCTGCGCACCCCCGTCGGCCGGATAACGGTCGCGCCGCTGCTGGTCCCGGAGAGCCTGCCGGTGCAGCCCCTGCTGGAGCGGCTGCGCAGCGAACAGCCGATCGCCGTGGTCGTCGACGAGTACGGCGGCACGGCCGGCGTGGTGACCCTGGAGGACATCATCGAAGAGCTGGTCGGCGAGGTGCGCGACGAGCACGACCACGCGGACCTGCCGGAACTGGTGCTCGCACCCGCCGAGGACGGCCACCCCGCCTGGGACGCCGACGGCGGCTGCCGGGTCGACACCCTCCGCAGGATCGGGCTGACCGCGCCGGACGGCCCGTACGAGACCGTGGCCGGACTGGTCGCCCACATACTCGGCCGGATCCCCGCGCCGGGGGACACCGCCGAACTGGACGGCTGGCGGCTGCGGGTGCGGCTGGTCGCCCACCACCGCGCCGACCGGGTGCGGCTGATACGGACCGGGCCGGTGCCGAGCGCCGTGCCCGCGGCCGCCGGCGAGACGGCAGGTGCCCGATGAGCGCGCTGCAGCTGTTCTTCGCCGCCCTCCTCGTACTCGCCAACGGCTTCTTCGTCGGCGCCGAGTTCGCGCTGGTCTCCGTACGCCGCAGCCAGATCGAACCGCTCGCCTCCGAGGGCTCGAAGCGGGCGAAGCGGGTGCTGTACGGCCTGGAGAACCTCCCGCAGATGATGGCCGCCGCACAGTTCGGCATCACCGTCTGCTCGCTGACGCTCGGCGCGGTGGCCGAGCCGACCGTGGCCCGCCTCCTGGAGCCGCTCTTCCACGCCGTCCACCTCCCCGAGGCGCTGATCCACCCGCTGGGCTACGCCATCGCGCTCGCCCTGGTGGTCTTCCTGCACCTGGTCATCGGCGAGATGGTGCCGAAGAACCTGGCCATGGCGGCACCGGAGAAGACCGCCCTGTGGTTCAGCCCCGGGCTGGTCGTCTTCGCCCGGATGTGCCGGCCGGTCACCGCCCTGCTGGGCGCCTGCGCCCGCGGCATCCTGCGGCTCTTCCGCGTGGAGCCCAAGGACGAGGTCGAGGCGGTCTTCACCACCGAGCAGCTCACCCACCTCGTGGCCGACGCGGGCCAGGCCGGGCTGCTGGAGCCGGCCGAGCAGGAACGCCTCTCCGACGCCCTGGAGCTGGGCCGCCGCCCGGTCACCGACGTCCTGATCGACCGTGCCGCGCTGGTCACCGTCGATCCGTCCGTCACGCCCCGGCAGGTCGAGGAGCTGACCGTGAAGACGGGCTACTCCCGCTTCCCGGTCTGCGCGCCGGGCGGCGCGTACATGGGCTACCTGCACGTGAAGGACGTACTGGACCTGGAGGAGCGGGACCGCGCCGTACCGCAGCACGTCTGGCACCCGATGACCACGCTGCGCGCCGAACTCCCGCTGGACGACGCGCTGACGGCGATGCGCCGCGCCGCCTCGCACCTCGCGGCGGTCTCCGACGGCACGGGCCGCACGCTCGGCCTGGTCGCCCTGGAGGACGTGCTGGAGAAGCTGGTCGGCGAGGTCCGCGACCCGGCCCACCGCGACCAGGAAGGGCCGGCCCGCATCGGCGGACCGCGCGGCGCGGGCGAGCCCCGGCCTGAGGAAGTGCAGCCGGGGGAGCGGGCGCTGGCGGGCTGACGTCCGCAGCCGAGCGGGGCGGGTCCGGGCAGCCGGGTCCGCCCCGCCGGCCTTTTATGCGCGGGTCACGCCCCCGGGGCCGGTGCGGGTCACGCCCCCAGGTCCGGTGCCGGGCCGCCGCGGCCCGACAGCACCTCGCCGTACGCCTGCATCAGGTCCGGCAGCCGCAGCGTCGACAGGTCCTCGCGGGACGGCGTGCCCGCCCACGTCGACAGCCGCAGGTCGCGGTACGCACAGCTCTTCTCGTACAGGGTGCGCAGGAAGCGGCCGTTGCCCAGCTCGTCGATCCAGCCCTGGTCCACGACGTGCCCGGCGATGCTGCGCAGCTCGTCCAGCGACTCCTCGTCCCACCGGTCGCCGTTGTCCGCGGCCAGCACCTCGCCGATGGCCGTCAGCTCCAGCGGCCGGTAACTGGGGAAGTCCACCCGGGTGGTGAAGCGCGAGGAGAGCCCGGGGTTCGCGGCCAGCAGCCGGTCCATGCCCTCCGGATACCCGGCGAGGATCACCACGAGCCGGTCGCGGTTGTCCTCCGCGCGCTTCAGCAGCACCTGCAGCGCCTCGTCGCCGTACGCGTCGCCCTTGGTGTAGCCGGAGTTGGAGAGCGAGTACGCCTCGTCGACGAAGAGCACGCCGCCCAGCGCCGAGTCGATCAGCTCGTTCGCCTTCACCGCCGTCTGGCCGAGGAACTCGCCCACCAGGTCGGCGCGCTGGGCCTCCACGAGGTGGTCGCCGCCGAGCAGCCCCAGCGCGTAGAAGACCCGCCCGAGTATCCGGGCCACGGTCGTCTTGCCGGTGCCCGAGGGGCCCGAGAAGACGAAGTGCCGCTTCGGGGGCTGCACGGGCAGCCCCTGCCCGGCCCGCAGCCGCGCCATCCGCAGCTGTGCCGACAGCGCCCGCACCTGCCGCTTCACCGGCTCCAGGCCGACCATCCGCTCCAGCTCCTGGAGCGCCTGCTCCAGCAGGACGGGGTCGGCGGGCCCGGGCGGCAGCTGATCGCCGCCGCGCTGCTCCGGCACGCGCTTGAAGCGGGCAGGGCCCGCACTGCCGGCGGCCGGCGTGCCGAGCAGATCGGTGTCGTCGGGGCCCTCCGGGTCGGCCGTCGCCAGCAGCTCCCGGCCGTCCACCGGGTCCAGCGGCGCCAGCGGATCCAGGTCACCGGCGTTCTCCTGCCCGAGCCCGGCCGACACGGTGGCCAGGTCGGCGCCCTCCTCCAGCCCGTCGCACTCGGCGATGGCCGCGAGCCGGGCCGCGGTGTCCATGAAGGCCGGATCCACGCGGTGAACGGCGCGATACAGCGGGAGGGCCGCCGCGCTGCGGCCCGTGCCCTCGTGCGCCCGCGCCAGCCAGTAGCGCAGCTCCTTGCGCTGCGGCTGCTCGCTGCGGCACCGCATCAGCGCGGCCGACAGCAGCGGCTCGGCCTGTCCGTACATCTCCAGCCGGACCCGCGCCATGCCGCCGAACAGCCCCGACTCGATGCCCAGCAGCGGGTCGTCGAGCAGCGGCTCGGTGTGCCGCACGAGCTGCTCCCAGTCCTTGACCAGGTACGCGCGGCAGGCGTGCAGGAAACGTACCTGCGGATCGGCGTCGACCGGCGGGCAGCCGGCCAGCGCCTGGTCCAGCTCCGCGACATGCCGGCCGTCCAGCCAGTGCGAGGCGTGCGCGAGCAGCAGGTCGCGGCCGGTCTCCAGCACCGGCTGCACCCACCAGCCCAGCCAGTACCAGGAGTTCAGGGTGCGGCGGTGGCGGGCGCGCTGCTCGCCGAAGCGGTCGCGGTGCCGGTACATCCGCAGCAGCGCCGTGGTGGTGTCGGCGCGCAGCGCGTGCAGCCCGAGCCAGGCGTCCGCCATCGAAGGGTCGATCCGCACCGCGGCCCGGAACTCCTCCTCGGCCTGCGCGTACGCGCCCATGGTGTACGCGTCCACCGCGCGCAGCCAGGCGAGTTCGGCCGGGGCCGCCGTGCCCTGCGCGCCACAATCCATCCTGTCCCCCACAAAAGATCCCCCGCGCGGTGCCCGCCAGGTGGCTACCCGGGAGCAGCGTGATCGAAGCAGCGTGCTGTGGACGGGATGTGCACGCCGTCGCGCGCCCGTGGGAAGCGTGTCCTCGGGTGGCACGAACTGGCATCGTACCTGCGGCGCGTACGGCTGCCGAAGAGGGGCGCAGCGGGGAAGCTGGGACTCGGCGGCGCGAAGGGGCCGGTGACCCAGGGTGAGGGGGAAGCGGCGCGAAGCGCGGGATTCGGGGGATGAGGACAGAACGAAGCCCCCGATCACGGGGGAACAACCGGGGGCTTCGCGTCTGCGAGCGGTCCGTCAGAACCGCACATTGAGAACGTAAGTCCTGTACGGCCCCCAGGTCAAGCCGAGTTGGGGCACTCGGCGGGACCCTGTCGGCCCGGCTCGGCGCACCGGCCCCGGCCGGTCACGGAGTGTGAAGGATTGGGGGAGTCAACGCGCGTCCACCGGCCTCGTGTGCCACTCGTACCCCGTCCGCCCCTGGGAAACCAGGAGATCCGCATGAGGGCGGGAGGGGTCGGCCGCGAAATGCGCGCGCTCCGCCGGAATCCAGCCATCCCAGAAGGTGGCGAGCCCCGGCCCGTCCCGCCGCCTTCCCCGTGCCCAGGCGGTGTCCTCGGGCAGCTCCATCCACAGCAGGCACGCCAGGTGCGGACGGAGGGCACGCCGGCCGGCCCCGACGCCCTCCAGCAGCACGACCGGGGCGGGCGCCAGCGTGCGCTCCCGCGCGAAGCGCCGGTGCACCCAGTCGTACACGCCGTACCGCGCGCTCCGCCCTTCGGAGAACGGTTCGATCACCTGTTCCCGCAGCCGCCCGTCCCACGCAAAGAGCTCGTCGTGCGTCGCCAGATCGTCCAGGTGGATGACGGGGGCGGTCGCTTCCGCCGCGGCCGCCAGGCCGTGGCCCGTCCCCGCCCCCGAGGCGCCCGTCCCCAGCGCCGCCGCCAGCCGCCCCGCGAACGTGCTCTTCCCCGAGCCCGCGTGCCCGTCCACCGCCACCAGGCGCACCGGACCGCAGGAGGGGGGCAGGGCGCGCAGACGCGCGGCGAGCGCGGCCAGGCCGTGATCGGCGGGACGTTCCATCACGCCAGCGTACGTCACTGGTCCACACCAATATTTCGATGCGCGACGCGCGTCGAACCGCTGGCCGAACCGTGTCCCGTGCGGTGATAGTTGAGCCACGACTGCCGTGACGCTCATCCCGCACCCGACTGGGGGACCTGACGCCCATGACCAGATACGCTCCCCGCCGCACCGTGCTCGCCGCCGCCCTCGCCGTCGCCGCCGGCGCTGCGGTCCCGCTGCCCGCCTTCGCCGCCGGCCGCTCCGGGACGCCCGGCCCGCACGGCACCGGATCCGCGACGCACCCCGACGCCGGCTCGCTCGTGGACTACCACGGCTGGACCGGGGTGGCCGACTGGCTCGCGGGCTCGGGCCAGGGCACCCGCATCGAGCCGGGACCGCGCCCCGGCGTGCAGATCGCGGTCCCGATCGGCACCACCGACTACCGCGACCCGCACCTGAACAAGACTTCCACCTGGGAGTACGCCACCTGGACCTCCCCGGTCCACAAGCTCGAGGTGCCGGCCACCGAGCTCATCGCGTCCTGGAACGCGCACACCCCCGCCGGCACCTGGATCGCCGTCGAACTGCGCGGCATGTACTCCGACAAGTCCCGCACCCCGTGGTACGTCATGGGCCGCTGGGCCGCGGGCGACCAGGACATCCGCCGTACGTCCGTGGACGACCAGACCGACAGCAAGAGCACGGTCTACACCGACACCCTCTCCGTGGACTCCCCGGCGAGCGGCCTCCGCCTGGTCTCGTACGAACTCCGCGTCACGCTCTACCGCAAGCCGGGGACGGACCTCACGCCCACGGTGTGGCGGGTAGGCGCGATGGGCTCCGACATCCCCGACCGGTTCACGGTCCCGGCGTCCGAGCCGGGCATCGCACGCGGCCGGGAGCTGGCCGTGCCGCGGTACTCCCAGGAGATCCACAAGGGCCAGTACCCGGAGTACGACAACGGGGGAGAGGCGTGGTGCAGCCCCACCTCCTCCCAGATGATCATCGAGTACTGGGGCCGCCGGCCCAGCCCGGAGGACCTGGCCTGGGTCAACCCCGACTACGCCGACCCCCAGGTCTGCCACGCCGCCCGCTTCACCTTCGACTACCAGTACGACGGCTGCGGCAACTGGCCCTTCAACGCGGCGTACGCGGCGACGTACCACGACCTCGAAGGCGTCGTCACCCGGCTGAACTCCCTCGCCGACGTCGAAAAGCTCATCCACGTCGGCATCCCCGTCATCACCTCCCAGTCCTTCATCGCCTCCGAACTGGACGGCGCGGGCTACGGCACCTCGGGCCACCTGATGACGGTGATCGGCTTCACCCAGTCCGGCGACATCATCGCCAACGACCCGGCCTCCCCCTCCAACGTCGCCGTCCGCCACGTCTACAAGCGCCGCCAGTGGGAGAACATCTGGCTCCGCACCAAGCGCAAGGACGCCAACGGCAAGGTCAAGTCCGGCACCGGCGGCGTCTGCTACCTCTACTTCCCGGCCCACCCCACAGGCCCCCAGAAGCGAGCCCTCCGCGAGCTGGGGATCTGCCCGTAGCCGGTGAACCCGGCTCCAGCCGCAGATGGTCCCCGAAGGTCGCCTCCACCACCTGACGGCGGTGCTCTCGGCCGTCAGGTGCTGGGGAGGCGACCGCAGCGGCGGTCGCCTCCCCAGCACCCGCCCCTGCCGCTGAAGGAGTCCGGCGACCTGTGCGATCAGCCGCAGCACCTGAAGCGGCGCTTCCGTCGCCCGCCTCGACCGGCCGGCCGCCCTCCCGGACGTCATCCCAGGTCGGCGCTCCCGTTCAGGGACCGGAGCAAGGCGTGCTGGCGGCGGACCTGGTCGCGGCCTCGGTAGGGCTCGCGCCGGCCCTCGTACTCGCTGGAGAGCCAGCCCCGCCAGCCGGCCGTGCGCAGGGTGCTGAGGATGTCGTGCCAGGGAATGTGCAGGTCGGTGAGGTGGTCGTCGATCTCGAAGAACTTCGCCTGGATGAAGTGCACATGCGGCAGCACTTCGGCGAGGTCGGACGTGGAGACGGCCAGGGGTTCCAGGAATGCGGGGCGCTTCTTTCCCTCGAAGCCCTCGTGACCGTCGTCGACCGGGGCGGTCTGGAAGATGCCGGTGTCGATGAGGAGCTTGAAGTGGTCGCTGCCGGTCCGGTCGATGAAGTCGAGGTACGCCTGGGTGACCGGGTGCTTGATCGGGGTGGGGCTGTGGATCTCGGGGCAGATGACGATGTCGAGGTCCGCCGCGAGGTCGAGCACCCGCTCCACGGCCGGCTGCCAGATGGGGTGCGGGTCGAGTTCCGGGGTGGTGACGCCGAACTTGGGGCGGACGGAGGTGAAGCCGAGCAGCTTGGCCAGGCGCAGGTCGCGTTCGAGCTGTGCACGGCCCTCCTCGGCGGTGAGGTCGCGGTCGCGCCACATGGCGGTGTCGACCCAGGAGCCGTAGTTCGTGGGCGTGAGCCCGTAGCGGTCCAGGAGGTGGTGCCAGGTGTCGATCCAGGCCGGGTCGGGGTGCGGGTAGCCGGGGATGTTGCCTTCGCCGAGGATCTCGATGCCGGTGGCGCCCAGGTCGGCGATGTCGGCCATGGCGTCCTGGAGCGTCATCGACGTGTACAGGTCGCCCGAGTAGCTGTAGAGGGAGACGCCGTAGCGCAGCCCGTGCGGGGTGCCGTCGCAGGCGGGCACGATCGTGGCCGTGGTGGCGGCGCGGAACACGGAGGGCCCGGCGACCTCGGGAATGTAGGGCCGGCGCAGACGGACCGCGACCTCGATCCGGTGAATGCCCGCGCTCAGGCCGCCCGGGTGGTCGACGGAGAGCGTGGCGGTCTCGTCGAGCTGCCAGCGTACGTCCGTGGAAGCGTGCAGTTCGTCGAGGGTGAACGTACGGCCCTGCAGTGTCCAGCGCTGCGCTGCGCGCGGGAAGGCGTGTCCGTCGACGACCACGTCGGCGCCGTCGACGAGGCTGCCGGCGATGCCTCGGTAGTTGGGGTTGCGCAGCAGAAGCCGGAAGCCCGTGACGCCGGTGCCGTCGGTCGTGTTGCGGAATCCGCGCTGCTGGATGATCGGGCGTTCGAGCATGGTCGTCCTTCGTGACGGGATGGTGGGGGAGAGGCAGGGGTCGGGCTCGCTCGGGCCGCGTGCGAAAACGGCTGCGGGGTCAGTCCTTGTGGTCTTCCAGGCCGTAGAGGGCCATGCAGGCCGCCTGGGCCAGGCACAGTGCGGCGGGAAGTCCGATGAAGGCCCACTCGATGGCCTGGCTCGCCTGCGCTGAGACGTGGTCGGCGCGGTATCCGCCCCAGGCCAGGGCCCAGGCGAAGAGGGAGCCGCCGAGCGCCGTGCCGACCTTGGTGGCGAAGCTGTAACCGGCGTAGAGCAGCCCCTCGTCGCGGCGGCCGGTGAGGGTTTCGTGGTGGTCGATCGTGTCCGAGACGAGCGCCGGGGCCGCGACGAAGCCGAAGCCGCCGATGAGGTTGGCGAACAGGAAGACGGCGAGGAACACCATCGGCTGTCCGTCCAGGAAGAAGAGCAGGACGTACAGGACCGCGGTGGCGGCCAGGCCGGTGTTGATGCCGCGGCGCTTGCCGGTGCGGCGCAGGAACCAGGGGGTGACGAGCGAGCCGGTCAAGGCCGACAGGGAGAACGCGAGGAGGATGTAGCTGGTCGCCCAGCCGTCGTCGAGGACCTCGCGGGCGTAGAAGACGGCGCCGGCGGTGATGATGCCCAGGCGGACGAATGCGATGAGGGACGCGGCACTCACGCCCAGCCAGTGACGGTTGCCGCGCAGCGAGGCGAGTGCGCGCCAGGTGGTGGCCTCCCGGGCAACCGGTGCGACGGGGCGTTCGCGGCACAGCAGGGCGACGATCCAGTAGAGCAGGGTGCCGACCGCGCCGAGGACGACAGCCATGCCGGTGAAGCCACGGGCCCGGTCGGCGCCGCCGAGAGCGCCGACGAGCGGCATGACGGCGAGGGAGACGGCGATCAGCCCCAGCGAGGCGCCGGCGAACCGGTAGCCGCTCATCTTCAGGCGGGTGTCGGCGTCGTCGGTGAGCATGGGCAGCATCGCGCCGTAGGGGACGTTGACGAGCGAGTGGCTGATGCCGACGGTGACGAAGGTGACCGCCGCCCAGACCACCGCCGTGGTGCCGCTGCCGGGTGAGGAGAAGGCCAGCGCGAGGGCGATGCCGAGGACGGGCGCTGCGAAGATCAGGTATGGGCGGGCGCGGCCGAAGCGGCTGCGCGTGCGGTCGACGGCCAGGCCGACCACCGGGTCGATGACTGCGTCCGCGATCCGGCCGACCAGCAGGATGGTGCCGGCGGTGGCGGCAGCCAGCCCGGCGACGTCGGTGTAGTAGTACAGCAGGAACGCCGTCAGCGTGGTCCAGGTCAGGTTGGACGCCAGGTCACCGAGCCCGTAGCCGAACTGGGCGGCCCTGGTCGGCGGGGGCAGCAGAGCGGTGGAGGTGGGGGGCACGGCGCTGGCGGGAGAAGGCACGGCACTCATCGTCGAGTCCCTTCTGGAGGCAGAGGGCATGCCGCCGCGACGCACAGAAGGCGGGGGAACTGCGGGCGGCTGCCGGGACCGCGGCGGATCTCGTCCCGAGTCCGCTCGCTGCCGACGGAACTTATGCACACCACAGACATAAGTCAATGGTTTCTCGTTCTCCCTCTGCACGGCATAGTCAGTGCTGATGACGAACGGCCGGGGTATCAGCCCCGGCCGTCCCGTGGATACTGCAGCAGCTCGCCGGCGTCTCACGCCCCGCCGGCAAGGCGGGCCGGCTCCACCGCGGAGGGCCTTCCGCCGGGCGCCCAGGTGGCGAGCGCGTCCGCGGACAGGAGGGTCTCGACGGCGAGGTGGGCCCCGCCCGCGACGCCCGCGGTCTCGCCCGCGGCCGAGGCCCGGATGGTCAGGTCCGCCGAGGCCAGGGGCAGGGCCCGGCTGCGTACCGTGTGGTCGACGACGCGCAGGAAGGTGCTGTCCCCGCCGGTGACCGCACCTCCGCCGAAGACCAGGCAGTCGGGGTTGTAGAAGTTCACGAGCGCGGCCATCAGGCTGCCGATGCGCTCGGCGGCCCGCGCCACGGCGGTCAGGCACCAGGCGTCCCCCGCGACGACGCCGCGGCCGATGTCGGCCGGAGTGATCTCTCCGGTGGCGCGGTGGGCGTCGGCCAGGAAGCGGCTGCGGCCCTCGTGCACGGCGCTCACCGCGTCCCGGGCCAGTGCCCAGCCGCCCGCGAGCGCCTCCAGGCAGCCGGTACGTCCGCACCGGCACATCACGGAGTTGTCCTCCAGGACGCGGGCGTGCCCGATGTCGCCCGCGGCGCCCTTGCTGCCGCGGTGGATGCGGCCCTGGCTGACGACGCCCGCGCCGATGCCGGTGCCGGCCTTCACGAAGATCAGATGCTGGTCGTCGTCCAGGCCGGTGCTCCTGGCCTCGCCGAGGGCGAGGAGGTTGGCGTCGTTGTCGACCCAGACCGGCACGCCGTGGCGCTCCTGGAGCCGGCCGCGGATGTCGAAGCCGTCCCAGCCGGGCATGATCGGCGGCTGTGAGGGCCGGCCCGTGGCGAACTCCACGGGGCCGGGCACGCCGATCGCCACGGCCCACAGCCGCCCCGGGGCACGCTCCTTGAGCAGGTCGGCGAATTGGTCGTCGAGGAAGCCGAGGGTCTCCTCGGGCCCGCGGGCGACCGGCCATTCCCGGTGGCGGTGTTCCAGCACTCGGGCGTCGAGGTCCGTGACGGCCACGTCGAGTGCGGTGGCACCGAGGACCGCGGACAGCACGAGCCCCTCCTCGGCCCGGAAGCGCAGCCGCCTGGGCGCCCGGCCGCCGCTCGACGGGCCGACGTCGGCGTCCTCGAGCAGTCCGAGGTTCATGGCCTCCTCCACCCGCTGGGAGATGACGGTGCGCCCCAGGAGGGCGGTTGTGCCGAGCTCCGGACGGGTGCGCGCCCGGTTCCCGCGCACCAGGCGCACGACGGTGGAGAGGGCTTCGTACTGGTCGATGGCGGTGGGCGGACGACGTGGCATGCGGCCATCATTCCGCACTTCTGCCGTGGCGGCGCACACCCTTGACGACTTTTGCATGCCGCGTGCAATAGTGTCCCGGATCGTTCGTTCGGAAGAAGCCGGAGGCTGCCATGACGCAGCAGATTCAGGCCGCGGTCGTGGGCACGGGGTTCATGGGATCCGTGCACGCCCGCGCCGTGACGGCGGCGAGAGGCCGCGTACGCCTGGTCGTCGGCAGCTCGCCTGGACGCGCCCAGGAGCTGGCCGCGGCCGTGCCCGGCGCGGAAGTCGCCGCCTTCGAGGAAGTGCTGGCCTCGGACGTGGACGTGGTCCATATCTGCACGCCCAACCACCTGCACCACGACATGGCCCGGCAGGCACTGGAGGCGGGCAAGCACGTGGTCTGCGAGAAGCCCCCGGCCGTCTCCGTGAAGGAGGCGGCCGACCTGGCCGACCTCGCGGCGCGCACGGGGCGCGTGGCCACGGTGCCGTTCGTCTACCGCTTCTACGCGTCGGTACGGCTGGCGCGGTCGCTGATCGGCGCCGGCACCCGCGGGCCGTGGCTGCTGCACGGCTCCTATCTGCAGGACTGGCTCGCCTCGCCCGACGCCGACGACTGGCGGGTGGATGCCGCCCGGGGCGGCGGAAGCCGGGCCTTCGCAGACATCGGCATCCACTGGTGCGACCTCATGGAGTTCGTCACGGGGCAGCGCATCACGGCGGTGCAGGCCATGCTCGGCAACGCCCACCCCGTGCGCGCGGGACGCCCGTCGGCCACCGAGGACGGCGGCGTGATCTCCTTCCGGACCGACGGCGGCGCACTGGGCTCCCTGGTGATCAGCCAGGCCAGCGCCGGACGGAAGAACCGGCTGTGGTTCTCCTTCGACGGTCCGGACGCCAGTTACGTCTTCGACCAGGAGAGGCCCGAAAGCCTCTGGGTCGGCGGCCCGCACGCCAACCGCACGCTGACCCGCGACCCCGCTCGCGCCGGCGGCCGGCCCGACGCGCTGCCCGCCGGACGTCCCCAGGGCTACCACGAGTGCTTCGCCGACTTCGTCGCCGACACCTACGCCGCCGTCCGGGGCCGGGCCCCGGACGGCCTGCCCACCTTCGGCGCCGGGCTGCGCGCCGCCCGGCTGACCCAGGCCGTACTCGACTCGGCCGCCGCTGATGCCACCTGGACGGAGATCCCCTCATGAATCTCGGCATGCTCACCGCCTGCCTGCCCACCTGGCCGCTGGAGCTCGTCGCCGACCGGGCCGCCAAGACCGGCTACGAGCGTCTGGAGGTCGCCGTCCGGCCCGGCACCGGCGGCCGCGACTTCGAAGCGTCACACATCGACGTCGCGCACTTCGATGCGAAGGAACGCGAGCGCGTACGGCGGCTGCTGCGCGAGACCGGGCTGGAGATCTCGGCTCTGGCGTACTACGAGAACAACCTCCACCCCGACCTCGCACGGCGCGAAGAGATCCGTGCCCACCTCAAGTACGCGATCGACGCGGCGCAGGCGCTCGGCGTGCCGTACGTGGGTACCTTCATCGGCCGGGACCCCGCCCGCAGCGTGTCCGAGAACCAGCGCGAGGCCGAACGCGTCCTGCCCGAACTCGTCGCCTACGCCGGCGAGCGCGACGTGAAGCTGATCATCGAGAACTGCGTGATGGAGGGCTGGCACCCCGACGGTCACCCGGGCAACATCGCCTACTCTCCTGAGCTGTGGGAGTGGATGTTCTCCCTCGGCCCGTACCTCAACTGGGACCCGTCGCACCTGATGTGGCTCGGCATCGACCCGCTGGCCACCATCACGCCGTACGCCGAGCGGATCGTCCACGCCCAGGCCAAGGACATCGAGCTGGACCCGGTCGCCCGCAACCGCTACGGGTTCTTCGGCACGACCGTCAAGAACGGCGACCCGTGGGCCACCGGCTGGTGGCGCTACCGGGTCCCCGGCCGCGGCCAGATCGACTGGACCCGCGTCGTCGACCGGCTGTACGAGGCCGGATTCACCGGCACCCTCTCCGTCGAGCACGAGGACCCGCTGTGGGGCGGCACCCCGGAGAAGGTCTGCCAGGGCCTGACCATCGCCCACCGCACCCTCCGCCCTCTCGTAGTGGCCTGACCTCTCACCCCGGAGCCCTCCATGTCCCTCCCTTCGGCAACCGCCTACGACCTCGTCGTCGTCGGCAGTGGCCCCACCGGCAGCACCTACGTGCGTGAGGTGTACGAACGGCACCCCACCGCGCGCATCCTGCTGCTCGACGCCGGCCCGCGCCTGACCGATCCGCCCGGCACCCACGTCAAGAACATCCCCGACCCCGGCGAACGGGCCCGCGCCCAGCGGGACTCCGAGGGCCCCGGCCCGGCGGGCCGCCCCGGCACCCGGCTGCTCGGCTCGCCCGGACTGCCCGCCGCCGCCCTCTCGACCAACGTGGGAGGCATGGGCGCGCACTGGACCGGTGCCTGCCCCCGCCCCGGCGACGGCGAACGTGTCGGCTTCATCCCCGACGCCGAGATGGACGCCCACCTCACCCGCGCCGAGCAGCTCCTGCACGTCGACGCCCACGCCTTCGACCACGCCCCCTTCGCCGACGAGGTACGCCGCCGACTGTCCGCGCTCATCGACTCCGGCCGGCCCGCGCACCGGCGCGTGGGCCCCATGCCCCTGGCCGTCACCCCTCGCGCCGACGGCGCCCACATCTGGAGCGGCACCGATGTCGTGCTGGGCGGGGCGGTGGCGGACGAGCGCGTCGAGATCACCGACCGGTGCCTGGGCCTGCGCGTCGTCATGGACGGGGACACCGCCGCCGGGGTCGTCGTGCGCGACATGGTCACAGGTGAGGAGACGACCGTTGCCGCGCGGGCGGTCGTCGTGGCCGCGGACGCCCTGCGCACGCCGCAGCTGCTGTACGCCTCCGGCATCCGCCCGCCCGCGCTGGGCCGCTACCTCAACGACCAGCCGCAGATCGTCTACGCGGTCCGGCTGCCCGATGACGTCGTCGCCGCCCACCGCGCCGTGACCGGCCGCACCCGCGACGAGGACGGCGCCATCGTCCCCCAGAGCGGCGTCAGCTGGGTGCCGTACACCGACGCGCACCCCTTCCACGGCCAGGTGATGCAACTCGATGCCTCCCCCGTCCCGCTCGCCGGCGACGTCGACGTCGAGCCCGGTACCGTCGTCGGACTGGGCTGGTTCTGCGCCAAGGACATCACCCCCGACGACCGCATCGAGTTCACCGACACCGAGGCCGACGCCTACGGACTGCCCGCCATGCGCATCCACTACCGCTACAGCGACCGCGACCTGGCCACCATCGAACAGGCCAAGAAGGCCGTGGCCGAAGCGGGAGCCGCTGTCGGCATCCCCCTCGACGACAGCCCCCTGCTGCTGCCCGCGGGCAGCTCACTGCACTACCAGGGCACCACGCGCATGGGCCCCGCCGACGACGGCACCAGCGTCTGCGACAGTCACAGCCGCGTCTGGAACACCCGCGGACTGTGGATCGCCGGCAACAACGTCATCCCGACCGCCACCGCCTGCAACCCCACCCTGACGTCCGTGGCTCTCGCCGTCCGGGGCGCCCACGCACTCCTGGACCACCTGGCCTCCCTGGCCGGGCGGAGCACGCCGACCGATCCTGCGGGCATCGGCACCGCCTGAACCGGTCCCGGGTCGGCTTCGGCGACACGCTGGTCGCGGTCCGGGCCGATCCGCCGCTGACGACGGTGCGGCAGCCGTCGTGCGACATGGCGGCGGCCGTCGTCGAGTTGGCTTTCGCGCGCGGCCTCGGGGAGTGGGTTCCGCAGTTCGGCCTGGAGATCGCCATGGAACTCGTGGTCCGCCAGCGCACGGCCCCGGCGCAGAGCTGAGTGCGGTCCCGCCGGCGAACGGAGCGCGAGGGTGTCCGTGCGGCCCAGGTGCGCCCTGGCTCCCTCTCGGTCGCCCGCTCATCGCAGGTGTCGAAACTTTCGCGCAGCGGGGACAGAAACTTTTGCGGGGCAGAGCATTGACCGAGCACCGTCAAGCGCCTCATCATTCCTACGTCCGGAGGCCCGGCTGTTGTTCGGTATATCGGCCATGCGTCGGACAAGACCAGCCTGAGCTGTACAGCGGGCACTGAATCCGCCCGCTCCACCGCATGCGCACCACCCCCCATTTCCTGATCCGGTGAGGCTCCACCCCACTCGCAGCCCCGCTCCTCGTGCAGCCGGGCGCACCAGACCTCGTGAGGCGGGGCCATCGGTCGAGTCGCCAGGAGTTGCCCATGCTCTTACCGCATCGTCTTCACCCCCGTCGCCGCCGCGCCTATGTGGCCCTGCTCATCGCCCTGTTCACGGCGTTCTTCGCCGTGCCCGCCGAGGGAGCGACACCGGCGGGCGCCCTCCAGCAGGGCCTGCCGAACAGCTTTCGGTGGTCCTCCACGGGGCCGCTGATCTCACCGCAACCGGACGGCAGCAACTCCGTCGCCGTCAAGGACCCGTCGGTGGTCCAGGACAGGAACGGCAGATGGCACGTCTTCATGACCACCGCTGCGCGCGGCTCCGGTGACTGGAGCCTGGCCGAGACCAGCTTCGACGACTGGTCTCAGGCCGCCGGCGCGAAGCAGACCCACCTGGAGACCGCCTCCGCCATCGGCCCCGGCTACCGCGCCGCCCCGCACGCCTTCTACTTCGCCCCGAAGGGCGAGTGGTACCTCGTCTACCAGACCGGGCTGCCGTCGTACTCCACCACCAAGAACATCAACGACCCGACCAGCTGGTCGGCGCCGAAGAACCTGATGAACAGCATGCCCGATGTCGTCCGGCAGAACATCGGCAACGGCAACTGGCTCGACTTCTACGTGATCTGCGACGACGCGAAGTGCTACCTGTTCTCCGCGGACGACAACGGCCACGTGTACCGGTCCGAGACCACCGTCGCCAACTTCCCCAATGGCTTCGGAAACACCCGGATCGTGCTCCAGGACTCCCGTTTCGCCCTGTTCGAAGGGGGCGCGGTCTACCGCGTCAAGGGCACCGACACCTACCTGCTGATGTGGGAGGCCATCGGTTCCGACGGCAACCGCTACTACCGCTCCTACACCGCCAAGGGCCTGACCGGCACGTGGCAGCCCCTCGCCGCCACCGAAGCCAATCCCTTCGCCCGCTCCACCAACGTCACCTTCCCGGGCGGCGCCTGGACGAAGGACATCAGCCATGGCGAGCTGATCCGCTCCACCAACGATCAGACCATGACCGTCGAGCCGTGCCGCCTCCGGCTCCTCTACCAGGGCAGGGACCCCAACTCCAGTGGCGAGTACTCGCAGTTGCCCTACCGGCTCGGCCTGGCCACACAAACCGGCTCCGCCTGCTGAGACCCCCTCACCCCCCACGAGGAGTCACGCATGTCGTTGAGACGACGCACCTTTCTCGGCCTGTCAGCGGCCGCGACAGCCGGCCTGAGCACCCCCTTGCTCGACTCCGGACTGCACCGTGCCCACAGTGCCGAACCAGCGGCGCCCGCCCGGGAGTTCGCCGTCGGAGTACGCCAGTTCCACTGGAGCCGAGGTGCCCGCTCACTGTTCACCAAGGTCTTCTACCCCGCCCCCGGCACTCCCGGCGGCGCCCCCGTCCCCGACGCACCTCTCGCCGACGGTGTGTTCCCCGTCGCCGAGTGGAGCCACGGCATGGGCGGCAACTCCGACTCCTACGCCTCGCAGACCCGTGCGATAGCCGCCGCCGGCTTCATCTGCCCCGCTCCCTCGTTCTCCGACAACACCAACCTCGGCTCCGTCTACGGAGGCGAATGGTCGAAGGACGTCTCCGAGGTCATCACCCGGACCCTGGCGCTCAACGACGCCACGGGCGGCCCCTTCGCCGGGCGCATCGACACCGCGGCCGGCGTCGGCGTCTCCGGGCACTCCATGGGCGGCATGACCACCCACGGCCTGGTGACTGCATGGCCCGACGACCGCATCGCCGCCGCCGTCCCGGTCGCCTGTGTGGACATGGGCGACCCCGCCGCCTCGGTCCGTGCAGGCGTGCTGTTCATCCACGGCGACAGGGACCCGACCTGCGACTACGCCCTGGCCCGACGGGCGTACGCGGAACTGCGTGCGCCCAAGGCGTTCCTCACGCACGTCGGCGCGGACCACGCCGCGTACCTGAACCCGGGGTTCCCCACCTTCGACCGGACCCGGAACACCCTCGTGGACTGGTTCCGCTGGCGCCTGTACGGCGACACCGCCGCCCGCGACCGGCTACCCGCCGACGCCACCGGCGACGGAACCCGCTGGGAATCCGCTCTGACCTGACGGCCGGCGGCCGACGGCCGTACAAGTCCAGGTCCTGCACTGCCCCCCCATAAGAACTGCACCCCCCCATAAGAGAGGGACTCGCAATGACCGACAGATCCCCCAGATGCCGCACATCGCGACGCGCCTCACGACACACCCCGCGACACACCCCGCGCCGCGCCCGGCCGGTGCTCACCGTCGCGGCGACCGGCGCCCTGACGGCAGCGGCCGTCCTGGCGTTCTCGCCCACCGCCCAGGCCGCCGACACCCTCGGCGGCGCGGCCGCCCAGCACGGCCGGTACTTCGGCGCCG
Source organism: Streptomyces sp. Ru73 (assembly GCF_002920575.1). Lineage (GTDB taxonomy): Bacteria > Actinomycetota > Actinomycetes > Streptomycetales > Streptomycetaceae > Streptomyces. The sequence goes on from NZ_PQSQ01000063.1 coordinate 46,073, forward strand.
CGGTCGCCCCGCACCTCGGTGAGACCGACTACGAGTCCACCCTCAACCGGGAGTTCTCCAGCGTGGTCGCCGAGAACGCGATGAAATGGGACGCCACCGAGCCCAGCCGGGGGCAGTTCAACTTCAGCGGAGGCGACCAGCTCGTCGCCTATGCCCAGCAGCACGGCAAGTTCGTCCGCGGCCACGCCCTGGTCTGGCATTCCCAGCAGCCCGGCTGGGTACAGGGGCTGACCGGCGACAACCTGCGCCAGGCGATGCGGAACCACATAGCGGGGGTCGCCGGCCACTACAAGGGCAGGATCGACTCCTGGGACGTGGTCAACGAGGCGTTCGAATGGGACGGCAGCCGCCGCCAGTCCAACCTCCAGCAGCAGCTCGGCAACGGCTGGATCGAGGACGCCTTCCGCGCCGCGAAAGCAGCCGACCCCAAGGCCAAGCTCTGCTACAACGACTACGGCACCGACGGCATCAACGCCAAGAGCGACGCCATCTACCGGATGGTCAAGGACTTCCGCGCCCGTGGCGTACCGCTGGACTGCGTCGGCTTCCAGAGCCACCTCTCCTCGAATTCTGATCTCAGCACCTACCGGCAGAACCTCCAACGCTTCGCCGACCTCGGCGTCCACGTGCAGATCACCGAACTCGACGTCGGCGGCTCCGGTGCGGCACAGGCCAATGTGTACCGGCAGGTCACCCAGGCATGCGTGGCCATCGCCCGGTGCAACGGCATCACCGTGTGGGGCGTCACCGACAAGTACTCCTGGCGCGCCCAGGAAACCCCGCTGCCCTTCAACAGCAACTACCAGAAGAAGGAGGCATACGGCGCGGTCCTCGCGGCGCTGAACAGCGCAGCGAGCTGAAGCCGGCGGGGCCCGGCGGTCACCTCGCCGGGCCCCCGCAGCTCCACGCATGCACAACGTCGAAGGGGGGTGGAAGTCCTGGTCCGGCACGTGCACATCACCACCCGGCTCACACGCCGCGTGCCGGGCGAGGGATTTTACGTCCGAGACCGACGGGAACCCCCTGAAGGCAGGCAGCCAAATCCACCGCGCCAAACCGCCAAACGGCCCCGTTGTGCGTTGGAGATAAGGAATGACCGAGGCAGCGGCCGTAAGCGGCGCGGTCCGGCGTCGGTGACACGGGCGGTACTGGTGGTGGTTCCGCTGAGCGTGTCACCGGACGGCCAAGCCTGTGACCGCGCCCCGGAGGGGGGAGGTCCTTCAGGGCGCGTGGCAGGGGTTCCGGTTCAGGCGTTGTAGCCACCGTGGGCGTCCAGCACCGCGCCCGTGACATACGACGCGGCGGGGCTCGCCAGGAAGGCGATCGCCGCGGCGATTTCCTCGGGGCGGCCCATGCGTTGCAGGGACAGCGAGCCGACCAGGGCCTTGAGGATTTCGGGGCCCGGCCCCTCCATGCCGCCCTCCATCAGGCCGGCCTCCACGACGTTGGCCGTGATGTTCCGGGGCCCGAGGTCCCGGGCGACTCCCATGGTGTACCGCTCGATCCCCGACTTTGTCGCCGCGTAGTCGGCGAGGCCCGGGGCACCGACCCGTGAGCCCAGGCCGGAGCTGACCGTGATGATGCGGCCTCCCTCGCGCAGCACGCGGGCGGCGGCCCGGATGACGGCGATCACGCCGAGGTAGTTGGTGGCGTGCATCCGGTCCAGGGCGGCGGTGTCGGCGTCCGGGTCGTCCACCGTACGGCCCTGCTCCACCGAGATCGCCGCGTTGTTGACGAGGATGTCCAGGCCGCCGAAGTGCGCGACCACGTCGTCGATCAGCGCCGGCGCCCGGCTCGTGTCCGCCTGGTCGGACCGGTAGGCGACGGCCTTCCCTCCCTTGCCGCGCACCTCGTCGACGACGGCCTGTGCCTGCTTCTCGGAGCTGACATAGGTGAAGGCGATGTCCGCGCCCTGCTCGGCCAGCAGTCGTACGGTCGCGGCCCCCAGCCCCCGCGACCCCCCGGTGACCAGGGCGACCTTGCCCGTGAGTGGCTTGCTCATTCTTCTCACCTCGTTGACTGATCCCTTCCCGGCAGTCGCAACGTTAATTGTTACGACGGGCTGTCGCAACCTTCGCTGTTACGACTGCGTCGTCGTAACATGAAGAGTTGCGGCCGAGAGGAGGACTCATGAGCGCCAACAGCAGGTTGACCATTGCCGCTCACGCGCTGGCCTGGATCGGGCTCTACCAGCGCCAGGGCCACGAGGTCGCCACCTCCGAGCAGATCGCGACCAGCGCGAACACCAACCCCGTGGTGATCAGACGGCTGCTCGGCGAGCTGCGCAGGGCCGGCCTCGTGGAGTCCCGGCGGGGCGTGGGCGCGGGCTGGTCGCTGGCGCGCGACCTGGAGTCGATCACCCTGCTCGACGTGTACGAGGCAGTGGAATCCGGCCCGCTGTTCGCGATGCACCGCACCACTCCGGACCAGGGATGCGTGGTGGGTTACGGCATCCAGCCGGCGATGCAGGGCATCTACGAGGGCATCGAGGAGACCCTGCGGCGCGAACTGGCCTGCGTCACGCTCGCGGACGTACTCCGGGACGTACTCGCGGCACCTCGCTAGCCTTTCCCGTCGGGCCGGCGCCGTCCGGAGCGGTGGCGGCAGGCCAACTCGACCGCCGCCCTGAGTCGGTGCCTCGGCTTGGGCTCCCGTCGGCTTCGGTCACGCGG
>NZ_PQSQ01000064.1 GCF_002920575.1 Streptomyces sp. Ru73
CCTTTCCCGGGCGCGTACGGCCGTGGTGCCGCACAGCGACCCCGAGGCGGTGCACAAGACGCTGGACGCGGCCCGCGCCGAAGCGGACCACGACGGGCGTGCGGTCGTCGTCTCGGACTCGGTGTTCTCGGTGGACGGGGACGCCGCCCCGCTGACGGCGTACGCGGCCGCCTGCCGCGCGCACGGTGCCGCGCTGCTGGTGGACGACGCGCACGGGCTGGGCGTCCTGGGGGAGGGCGGCCGGGGCGCGCTGTGGGCCGCGGGGCTGGCGGGGGACCGGGACGTGGTGGCCACGATGACCCTCTCCAAGTCCCTGGGCAGTCAGGGCGGTGCGGTGCTCGGTCCGGCGAAGGTGATCGAGCATCTGGTCAACACGGCGCGGACGTTCATCTTCGACACGGGGCTGGCGCCGGCCGCCGCCGGGGGCGCGCTCGCCGCGCTCCAGTTGCTCCGCCGGGAGCCGGGGCGCGCCGAGCGGGCCCGTGCGGTGGCCCGCGAGCTGCACCGGCGGCTGACGGCCGCCGGGCTGGCCGCGGTGCTCCCGGACGCCGCCGTGGTGTCCGTACGGGCGCCCTCGCCGGAGCAGGCCGTGCGGTGGGCGGCGGACTGCCGGGCCGCGGGTGTGCGGGTCGGCTGTTTCCGTCCGCCGTCCGTTCCGGACGGTATTTCGCGGCTGCGGCTCACGGCCCGCGGAGATCTGACCGAACGCCAGATGGATGAAGCGGTCGGCGCGATCCTTTCGACCGCGCCGACCGCCTGAACTATTTTCATGAAACCGGTCGTCGAATTTTATTCTTGAACCGGTTCCTCAAAGGTGTCCGGATCAGACCGCCTTTGTGGTCCGGCCGGGGTGCAAGGCGTCGACGAATGCCTGCCAAGCGGGGACTGCGAACAGCAACGCGGGTCCCGAAATGTCCTTCGAGTCGCGCACGGCGAGAGTTTCACCGTTGACCCGGGCGGTCTCGACGCAGTTGTTCATTCCCGTGCTGCGCGTGCTGCGCACCCAGCACACGCCCGCAAGGGCGGTGCTGGCGGGTACGTACCGCGGCGATGCCGTCATGTGGTGCCTCCTCAACGCGCCCGGACCAGGCCGTCAGGCATCTGCGATCCGGGCAATCAAAGCCGATGATTCCTCGCATGAGAGGGCGTGCCCCCGCAGCGTGTCGAATGCATCGCTGTACGCCCTGAGGTCCTCTTTGCGTTCGAGGTAGAGGCTACTCGTCAAATGGTCGAGAACCACCACATCCAAGTCAGCAATGAGCGGAAAGGAGAAGATAACGAAAGGGCCGGTGATGCCGATGTGGACACCGGCCGCAAACGGCAGCACCTGCAGCCGCACGTGCGGCAGTTCCATGACATCGAGCAGATGCCGCAATTGGGCCTTCATCACGTCCGGACCACCCGCCGGACGGCGTAGTACGGCCTCGTCCAGTACGGCCGAAAGATTCAGCGGAGAATCGCCGTCCAGCACACTCTGACGGGCTATGCGGACGTCGACCAGTGCATCGATTCTGCTCTGCGGCAGGTCGGCCAGCGCGGCCCGCGTGACGGCCCGCGCGTAGTCCGGGGTCTGCAGCAGACCCGGTACGACGGTGGTCTCCAGCGTCCGCGCGTGCGAGGCGCCGGCCTCCAGGCTGATGAAGTCGCGGTACGCCGGCGGCAGCAGGTCGCGGTAGGTGTGCCACCAGCCGCGCCCCGCATCACCGCCGCCCCCGCCGCCCGCGTCCTGGCCGCACAGCGCGGCCAGCAGCGCACGGGACTCCTCGTCGTGCACGTTGTACGCGTCCAGGAGCCGTTCCACGTCGGCCGGACGCACTCCGCTCCGGCCGGTCTCGATCCGGCTCACCTTCGACTGGTGCCAGCCCACCAGACGGGCGGCTTCGCCGCTGGTGAGCCCGGCCAGATTCCGACGGCGCCTCAACTCCGCACCGAGCTTGCGACGGCGCACTGCGGGACCGTGGTGCATGAACCCTCCTCACGGATAACCGCGACTCGTCATAACTGACACCGATGCGTCAGTGTGCCGCCCAAATACGGTCTCGCGTCGCAGAGTTCACCGCTTCGGGCGACAGATATATGCATATCTTGGTGGATGGCTCACGGCAGGGGCAGCATGAGTGGCAGTCTGGCGCAAACCAGCGGCACGGGGCCGATTTTCGGACCTGATCATGCCGCTGCCCAGCGGTAAGACGGCCTCGGACGGGAAAGGGACGGCGCGGCGATGGCAGATCACCAGGAAGCATCACTGACCCTGCCGAGCGCGCCGGAGTCCGTACCCACGGCGCGCAGATACGTTACTGGAGTCCTCGCCGAGTGGGGTGACACGGAGGCGCCCGACCGCGCCGAACTCCTCGGCACCGTGCAGCTGATCGTCTCCGAGCTGGCCACCAACGCCGTCGTCCACACCTTCGGCCGGTCCCCGTCCTTCACCGTCGTGCTCCGCCTCGACCGGCACGAGCTCCTGCGCATCGGCGTCACCGACGGCCACCCCCGCATGCCGCGCCGGCTGCCGGCCGCCGTCCAGCAGGACAACGGCCGCGGGCTGATCATCATCAGGTCCCTCGTCGCGGAGAGCGGCGGGAAGATCACCGTCGTGCCGACCGGGGACGGCGGCAAGACCGTCTGGGCCGAACTCCCCTGGCCGGGCCAGGTGGTGCCGCTCGCGCCGCGGCACGCGGAGGAGTGAGCCGCCGCACCGGATGCGGCCGAGATCATTCGCCCCCGGACGCGGCCGGCGGGACGCCTGCGCCGTAGAGGTCAGAATGGGGCACGCGTGAGCAGCGCCTCGGCGCCGACGGGCACGAACCCGGCGGCGAGCAGCGCCCGCACGCTGGCCGCGTTCGCCGGCGCGACCTGTGCCCAGACGGGCTCACCGGGCGGCGAGAGATGGCGGGCCGCCACCGCGAGCCGCCGGCCGAGCCCACGCCCGCGCGCGGACTCCGCCACCTCGAACGCGATCTCCCGGCGGCCGGCCACGCCACGGCCGGTCACCATCGTCCCGGCACCCGCGGCACCGGCGCCGTCGCCGCCTTCGGTGATCCAGGCCCGCACCCCGTCCCGGTGACGCAGTGCCCGCGCGACACGGGGATGGTCCGCTCCCTCGGCTTCCCGCAAGGGGAGTGGCGGCGGGCCGGGCAGCGGTTCGGCGACGGTGAGCAGGTCGACGTTCTCGACATGGCGTCCGGTGCGGTCCGCCAGCGCGGCGAGGAACGCGGGGCTGAGCGGCGCCCCGAGGTCGCCCGGCGGGAGGCGGTCCCGCACCCAGGCGGGGGAGACGTCGGCGCACACGTAGGCGCAGCCCGTGAAGGAGAGGACGCCGTGGTCGCGCGGTGAGGCGGGCGGCAGGACGGTGACGCCGCCGTCGGCGGGCGGGAAGGCGCCTCTGGCCGCGGCGGTGAGGATCTTGGCCAAGTCGGTGGTCACGGCGGGAGGTTAACGGGTGGTCAGGACACCCGGCGGCGGTTCCGTGACCGCGCTCCGGGTGGAGGCGGACGGGCGCCCGCCCGCCTCCACCCGTCGCGTCACGCGCGTCCGTACCAGACGCTGCGCGTCCAGATGCGCTCCTTGCGTACCGAGGCACCCGGCTTGGGCGCGTGCCACATGCGGCCCTTACCGGCGTAGATGCCCACGTGGTACACGTACCGGCCCGAGTGGAAGAAGACCAGGTCACCCCGCTTGCGGGAGGATGCCTTGACGTGCCGTACGTGCCGGTACTGGGAGTCGGCCGTACGCGGCAGCCGCTTCCCCGCGCGCTTGAACGCGTACTGCGTCAGCCCCGAGCAGTCGAACCGGTGCGGCCCCGTCGCCCCCCACTTGTACGGTGCGCCCTTCTTCGACGCCGCGACGCGCAGCGCCTTCTGGCCGGACCCGGACGAGGCCGCGGTGACGGCGGACGCCGGGGTGGCCGCCGAGGCGTCCGCCGTGCTGCCGGGGACCAGCCCTCCGCCTCCCATCAGCGCCAGGGTGAGCGCCGAGACGGCCGCGGCACGGGACACCGCGGCGGGGAGGCGAAGAGCGGGATGATGATCGCGCGCAGTCATGCGCACTCCTTCGTCAGCCGCCTGCGAAGGAAGACCTGTCGGGTTCGGGCAGGCGAAGATGCCCGGCCGGACGACCGCCGCCCGAAGGCGGCGCCGGCTTCACCCCAAGGGACCCCCGGCCGCTTCCGCAGCCGGCCGGCAGCCCCGTCGTGCTCGGGTCCTCCGCTCCTGCCGATCCACGTCTCTCGACCAGACGTCCGGGTACGGCGGCAGGATTCGGCGTCCGCCCGGACCGCCCCGCCGCTGCGGCGGGGGCTTGTCGTCGGAGGGATGGTTGCGCAGGGCACCGGTGAATCCCGAGGGGAACATGCCTGGTGTGAGGGTCGTCACGCTTGATCCAACCGGGTGGACAGCCGCCCTGCGTCGAGCGGGCCGACCGTCGTACGCACCCCCGCACCGGGGCCGTCGTACGGTCCGCAACCCGACACGTCGGCGCGGCGCGCAAGTCGTGCCCCGCGCCGGTCGCACACGGGAGTACACCGTTGGGGGTAGTCCGATCGGAGCCCCGACACCATGGGGAACGGAGTCCTCCCGTCATTCCTCAGCAGGCGGTGGGACGGCGACGAGACGGGCCCGCCGCTCCCCGTCCAGCACCCGCAGTGCCCGGGTGAGCGTTTCGGCGTGCAGTTCCGTCTCACCGCGCTCGTGCATCAGCGCCAGGGCGTCCCGCAGCGCGGTCGCCCGGCCCACGAGGGCCTGCGCGGCACGCAGGCCCCGGTACGTCCCGTCGCCGCGCGCCGGGTTGATCCGTCCCAGCAGGTCCAGGACCTGGAGGTAGCTGTCGATGACGGCGCCTTCGGCCCGGGTCAGCGCGGGCAGCGGCGGCAGCTCGGGAGGCAGGGCTGCCATCACCTCACCTCGCGAGGGCCGAGGTCTTGCGGCCGCGGGTGAGGCCGTCGACCAGCCCGTACGCCACCGCCTCCTCGGCGTTGAGGATCTTGTCGCGCTCGATGTCGGCGCTGATCTGCTCGCGGGTCCGGCCGGTGTGCCGGGCGAGCAGCTCCTCCAGGAGCGCGCGGGTGCGCTGCAGTTCGCGGGCCTGCAGGTCGAGGTCGGTGATCTGGCCCTCGATCGGTTCGCTGACGGAGGGCTGGTGGATGAGGACGCGGGCGCCGGGGAGGACGAGGCGGCGGCCGGGGTGGCCGGCGGCGAGCAGGACGGCCGCTGCCGAGGCGGCCTGGCCGAGGCAGACCGTCTCGATGGGGCTGGTGACGTACTGCATCGTGTCGTAGATCGCGGTCATCGCGGTGAACGAGCCGCCGGGGGAGTTGATGTAGAGCGAGATGTCCCGCTCGGGCGCGGCGTGTTCGAGGTGGAGCAGCTGAGCCATGACGTCGTTGGCCGCGGTGTCGTCGATCGGGGTGCCGAGGAAGACGATGCGCTCCTCGAGCAGTTTGGAGTACGGGTCGAGCGTGCGGACGCCGTGGGTCGTGCGCTCGGTGAACTCCGGAAGGACGTAGCGGGCCATGGGTGCGCGCATGAGGGAGCTCCTCACTCTTCGTTTGTAAAAAATGTACAGGACGTACATCCCGTTAGAATGGGGAGCATGACCTACGAGATTCCGGTGACGCAAGCCCGGGCGGAGCTCGCGGATCTGATCAACCGCGTCGTCTACGGCTCCGAGCGCGTGGTCGTCACGCGCCACGGCAAGCCTCTGGTGGGGTTGGTCTCCGCGGCTGACCTGCGCAGACTCGAAGAGCTCGACCGGGCGGAGGCGGCCGCCGATGAGGAGGTCATCAGCACCGTCTCGGCGGTCCGGGAGCTGCCGCAGTCCGCTGCGGGCGAACGCCGGCGGTTCGGCATCGCCGCCGAGCACCGCGGCCCGGCCGCCGGGGATCGGCGACCGGGCCACGGGAAGTGAGGCGGGTCAGCGGCTGAGCCGGCCCGCGGGACGCGCGGGCGTCAGGAGCTGAGCTCCCAGACCGCGTGCGCGATGGCGTCGGTGTTGGTGTCCAGCGCCTTGTCGTCGATGTTCTCCGACGTGTCGCAGGACTGGTGGTAGCAGGCGTCGAAGGCCTTGCCCTCGGTGCCGCCCCAGTTCTTGGCCTGTTCCGCGGTCTTCTTGTAGTCCGCGCCGGAGAAGAGGCCGCCGACGGGGATGCCGGCGTCCTTGAACGGCGCGTGGTCGGAGCGGCCGTCGCCCTCGGTCTCCTTCTCCGTGGCGATGTCCTTGCTCGCGTACCAGTCCTTGAAGACCTTCTCCAGGCGCGGGTCGTCGTCGTAGACGAAGTAGCCGGGGTTGGGCGAGCCGATCATGTCGAAGTTCAGGTAGGAGTCGAACTTCGCGCGGTCGGCGTCGGCCAGCCCTTCCACGTAGTGCGTCGAGCCGACCATGCCCAGCTCCTCGGCGCCCCACCAGGCGAACCGCAGGTGCTTGGCGGGCTTGAGGTCCGCCTTGGCGACCGCGAGGGCGACCTCGAGGATGCCGGCCGAGCCGGAGCCGTTGTCGTTGATGCCCGGGCCCTCGTCGACGGAGTCCAGGTGTGCGCCGGCCATCACCGTCTTGCCCTCGTCGCCGCCGGGCCAGTCGGCGATGAGGTTGTAGCCCTTGCTGCCCCCGGAGTCGAACTCCTGGACCTTCGTGGTGAATCCGGCCTTGTCCAGCTTGCCCTTGATGTAGTCGACGGACGCCTTGTAGCCGGGCTGTCCGTGCGCCCGGTTGCCGCCGTTGGCGTCGGCGATGGACTGGAACTGGTCCAGATCGCCCTTGACCGCGGAGACGGGGATGTCCGGCGCGGCCTGCGGGGCGGTGCCGGCCTGGGCGCCGGCCGCGGTGAAGAGCGTCGCGGCGACGGCGGTGCAGGCGCCCGCCGCCAGGACGGCCCGGCGTATTCGTACGGAACGGGTCACGATGTGGCTCCGATACTGGTGTGGGGGGTGGTGTTGCGGAGCGTGCTGTTGTGCATGCGTGCGGACGCGACGCGTGGGGCGTGCGAGCGCGCGGGGATGAGCATCGTGACTTGTCGATGGGCAGTCAAGAGCGCATAACGAACGCGCTGTTCCGGGCACCGGAGCCGACGGTGTGTTTTGTCTCTTTCGGGGGAAGTGGGGGATGGGCCGGAAAGGCCTTCCGGGGGCCCACTCCCCAGATTTAACAAGGGATTCACCGGGTTAACGCGGCCGACATCGGCCGGGGCTAGCCTCCGAAGTCCGCACGGATTCATGGAACTTATCTGGAGATCAGTTTGCTTTTCCTTTGTTGAATGTGTGATACATCTACTTATACGGGTGGGTCGCCGCCCGTGACCTGGGCTGATGCGGTCCGGGCGCAGAATTGTGAGGTGGAATATGCAACTGACTCCGCATGAACAAGAACGGCTGATGATTCATGTCGCGGCGGACGTTGCCGAAAAGCGCCGGGCCCGCGGCGTACGGCTCAACCACCCCGAAGCCATTGCCCTGCTGACCGTGCACATCCTGGAAGGCGCGCGCGACGGCCGGACGGTCGCCGAGCTCATGTCCTCCGGGCGCAAGGTGCTCACCCGCGACGACGTCATGGAGGGTGTCCCCGAGATGATCCACGACGTCCAGGTCGAGGCGACCTTCCCCGACGGCACCAAGCTCGTCACCGTCCACGACCCGATCAGCTGACCCAGGAGAGCCGAAGATGATCCCGGGACAGATCGTCTACGCGGACGAGCCGGTACGCCTCAACGAGGGGCTTCCCGTCACGCGCCTGACCGTCCTGAACGTCGCCGACCGCCCCGTGCAGGTCGGCTCCCACTACCACTTCGCCGAGGCCAACCCCGGCCTCGACTTCGACCGTGCGGCCGCGCACGGCAAGCGCCTGAACGTCGCCGCCGGCTCTGCCGTGCGCTTCGAGCCCGGTATCCCCACCGAGGTCGAACTCGTGCCCCTCGGGGGCAAGCGGATCGTCGCGGGCCTGCGTGGCGAGACCGGAGGCACCCTCGATGGCTGAACTTTCCCGCGCCGCGTACGCCGACCTCTTCGGCCCCACGGCGGGCGACCTGGTGCGGCTGGCCGACACCGACCTGCTGATCGAGATCAGCGAGGACCGGTCCGGCGGCCCCGGGCGCAGCGGCGACGAGACCGTCTTCGGCGGCGGCAAGGTCATCCGCGAGTCGATGGGCCAGTCCCGGCTCTCCCGCGCGGACGGCGCGCCGGACACCGTCATCACCGGCGTGGTCGTGATCGACCACTGGGGCATCGTCAAGGCCGACGTCGGCATCCGCGACGGCCGCATCGTGGCGCTCGGCAAGGCCGGCAACCCCGACACCATGGACGGCGTCCACCCCGACCTGGTCATCGGCCCCGAGACCGAGATCATCGCCGGGCAGGGCAAGATCCTCACGGCCGGCGCCATCGACACCCACGTGCACTTCATCTGCCCCGAGCAGGCGACCGAGGCGCTGGCCTCCGGCGTCACCACCATGATCGGCGGCGGTACCGGCCCGGCCGAGGGCAGCAAGGCCACCACCATCACCCCCGGCTCCTGGCACGTCGCCCGGCTCCTGGAGGCGATGGACGCCTTCCCCGTCAACGTCGGGCTGCTCGGCAAGGGCAACACCACCTCGGTCGCCTCCATGCGCGACCAGCTGCGGGCCGGCGTACTCGGCTTCAAGATCCACGAGGACTGGGGCGCCACCCCGGCCGTCATCGACGCCTGCCTGAACGTCTGCGAGGAGAGCGGCGCCCAGCTCGCGATCCACACCGACACCCTGAACGAGGCCGGCTTCCTCGGCGACACCCTCGCCGCCATCGCGGGCCGCTCGATCCACGCCTTCCACGTCGAGGGCGCCGGCGGCGGCCACGCCCCCGACATGATCGCCATGGTGTCGGAGCCGAACGTGCTGCCCGCCTCGACCAACCCGACCCGGCCGCACACCGTCAACACCGTCGAGGAACACCTCGACATGCTGATGGTCTGCCACCACCTCAACCCCGCGGTCCCCGAGGACCTGGCCTTCGCCGAGTCCCGCATCCGCCCCTCGACCATCGCCGCCGAGGACATCCTGCACGACATGGGCGCCATCTCGATGATGTCCTCCGACGCGCAGGCGATGGGCCGCATCGGCGAGGTCGTGATGCGCACCTGGCAGACCGCGCACGTGATGAAGAAGCGCCGCGGCGCGCTGACCGGCGACGGCGCCGCCGACAACAACCGGGTACGGCGGTACGTCGCGAAGTACACCATCAACCCGGCCATCGCCCAGGGCATCGACCACGTCGTCGGCTCCGTCGAGCCCGGCAAGCTCGCCGACCTCGTCCTGTGGGACCCGGCGTTCTTCGGCGTCAAGCCGCGGCTCGTCCTCAAGGGCGGCCAGATCGCGTACGCGCAGATCGGCGACGCCAACGCCTCCATCCCCACCCCGCAGCCCGTGCTGCCGCGCCCGATGTTCGGCGCGATCGGCAAGGCCCCCGGCGCCAACTCCCTCAACTTCGTCTCCGAGCAGGCGGTCGAGGACGGGCTGGCCGGCCGGCTCGGAGTCGCCAAGGAGCTGACGGCCATCCGCTCCACCCGCGGCGTCGGCAAGCACTCCATGCGCAACAACGACGCGCTGCCGAAGGTCGTGGTGGACCCCGACACCTTCACGGTGACCATCGACGACGAGGTGGTCGAGCCCGACCCCGCCGCCGAACTGCCCATGGCCCAGCGGTACTTCCTCTTCTGATGAACACCGCCGACACACCCCGGGCGGAGGACCGCCGATGAGCCGCGCCGCGCTGCTCGTCCTCGCCGACGGCCGCTTCCCCGCCGGAGGGCACGCGCACTCCGGCGGGGCCGAACCGGCCGTCGCCGCGGGCCGCATCAAGGACGCGGGGCAGCTGGAGGAGTTCTGCCGCGGCCGGCTGCACACCGCCGGACTGGTCGCCGCGGGGCTCGCCGCAGCGGCCGCGGCCGGCTGCGACCCGCTCGCCCTGGACGAGGCGGCCGACGCCCGCACGCCCGTACCGGCGCTGCGCACCGTCGCCCGCAAGCTCGGCCGTCAGATGATGCGGGCTGCCCGCGCGACCTGGCCCTCGCCCGAGCTGGACGCGCTCGCCGCGGCCCGCCCCAAGGGCGCGCACCAGCCGGTCGTCCTCGGGCTCGCCGCCCGCTCGGCGGGCCTCACGCCCGAGGACGCCGCGTACGCCGTCGCGTACGAGACGGTGAGCGGCCCGGCGACCGCCGTCGTCCGGCTGCTGAGCCTCGACCCGTTCGACGCGACAGCGGTGCTCGCGCGGCTCGCGCCCGACCTGGACCGGGTCGTGGCCGAGGCCGTCGCCGCCGCCGGGCACGTCCCCCGGGAGGGGACCGGCGCGCTGCCCGCGCGCTCGGCGCCGCTGCTGGACATCACCGCCGAGCAGCACGCCGCCTGGCCGGTACGGCTGTTCGCGTCCTGACGGCACGCAGCGCCGCGCCGCCCCCGTACGACTTACGCACCACACGGAGTGACCATGCACCTCGACCACGACCTCGACGAGAAGTTCCCCCACCGGCACACCTACAGCGCCGCCGATGCCAAGCGCCCCGACGGCAGCCGCCGCGCCGTGCGCATCGGCCTCGGCGGGCCGGTGGGCTCCGGCAAGACCGCCACCGTGGCGGCGCTGTGCCGCAAGCTCCGCGACGAGCTGTCCATCGCCGTCGTCACCAACGACATCTACACCCGCGAGGACGCCGAATTCCTGCTCCGCGAGGCGGTGCTGCCGCCCGAGCGGATCGCCGCCGTGGAGACCGGCGCCTGCCCGCACACCGCCATCCGCGACGACATCTCCGCCAACCTGGAGGCCGTGGAGGACCTGGAGGACGAGGTCGGGCCGCTCGACCTCATCCTCGTGGAGTCCGGCGGCGACAACCTCACCGCCACCTTCTCCAAGGGCCTCGTCGACTTCCAGATCTTCGTGATCGACGTGGCCGGCGGCGACGACATCCCGCGCAAGGGCGGCCCCGGCGTCACCACCGCCGACCTGCTCGTCGTCAACAAGACCGACCTCGCCCCGTACGTCGGCTCCGACCTGGAGTCCATGGCGCGGGACGCCAAGGCGCAGCGCGGCGAACTCCCCGTCGTCTTCACCGCGATCAAGTCCGAGGGCGGCGTGGCCCCGGTCGCCGACTGGGTCCGCGAGCGCATCGCCGAGTGGACCGCGGGCGCGGCATGACGCTCGCGCCGCCCCCGCCCGCTCCCGCCACGGCCACCGGCGTGCCGCCCACCGCCCGGCAGCTGCGCGCCACCGCCCGCATCACCGCGGTCGCAGGCCCGGACGGCACCTCCCGGCTGCCGGTCCTGGACGGCGACGGCCCGCTGGCCCTGCGCCGGCTCAGCTCCCACGACGGCGCGGCCCGGGTCTGCGTGGTCGGTGCGATGAGCGCCCCGGTGGGCGGTGACCAGCTGCGCGTCGAGGCGGCCGCCGGCGCCGGCAGCGACCTGCGGATCACCGCGGCGGCCGCGACCCTCGCGCTGCCCGGCCACCACCCGGGAACGGCCCGCTACGACGTGGCGCTGGACGTGGCCGAAGGGGCCCGGCTGGACTGGCTGCCCGAGCCGCTGATCACCGCGGCCGGCAGCGATCTGATCCAGACCACCACCGTGGACCTCGCGCCCACCGCCCGGCTGGTGCTGCGCGAGGAGCAGGTGCTCGGCCGGGCCGGCGAGGACACCGGACGGCTCAGGGCCCGGCTGACGGTCCGCCGCGCCGGCCGGGTCCTGCTGGACCAGGAGACGGCGTACGGACCGGGGGTGCCCGGGTGGGACTCGGCAGCGGTGCTCGCCGGGCACCGCGCGGTCGGCCAGCTGCTCGTCGTCGACCCGGCGTACGAGGAGCGGCCCGAGCCGGTGCGGACCCTGGAGGCACCGGACGGCGCGGGCCAGGCGGTGGTCACCCCGCTCGCCGGGCCCGCGGCTCTGGTCACCGCCGTCGCGCCGGACGCCCTGGCCGTCCGGCGGCTGCTGGACGCGGCCGCGATTCCCGCGGGCTGGTGAGGGCGCGAATCCTACGGGTTGGTAAAGAATAGGCCGCCCGGTCTTTTCATCGGACGGATGTACGAGACAGGATCCCCCTGCAGCTCTGTGATCATCGCCGCCACAAGTGGCGCACCATGCAGGGGGATCATCCACGTGAGACGTACAGCAGCGCTCGGCGCCGCCGGCAGCCTGGTGGCCGGCGCGCTCATAGCCGGCGCCATAGCCGCCACGCCCGCCAGCGCCGGCGTGAACCACCAGCGCGGCTCGGCCGAGGACCGCGGCGTCCAGACCGCCGCGGCCCGCGCCGCCAAGGCGGGCATCGACTGGCAGACCTGTCCCAAGGACTGGGGTCTGAACGCGCCGATCGAGTGCGGTTTCGTGACCGTGCCGGTCGACTACGCGAAGCCGGACGGCAAGAAGATCAAGATCGCGGTGGACCGTGCCAAGAGCACCGGCACCAAGGACGAGCGCCAGGGCTCCCTGGTCTACAACCCCGGCGGCCCCGGCGGTTCGGGCCTCCGCTTCCCGACCCGGGTGACGACCAACAACCCGATCTACGCGAAGATGGCCAAGGCCTACGACTTCGTCGGCTTCGACCCGCGCGGCGTCGGCCACTCGTCCCCCATCTCCTGCATGGACCCGCAGGAGTTCGTCAAGGCCCCCAAGGCCGACCCGGTCCCGGACGACGAGGCCGACAAGCGCGCCCAGCGCAAGCTCGCGGCGGAGTACGCCGAGGGCTGCAAGGAGCGCAGCGGCAGCCTCCTGAAGTACATGACGACGCCCAACACCGTGCGTGACCTTGACGTCATCCGCGCCGCCCTGGGCGACAAGAAGCTCAACTACCTCGGCGTCTCCTACGGCACCTACATCGGCGCCGTCTACGCCACGCTCTTCCCCGACCACGTGCGCCGGATGCTCGTCGACTCCGTGGTGAGCCCCTCGCGCGAGAAGGTCTGGTACGAGGCCAACCTCGACCAGGACATCGCCTTCGAGACCCGCTGGGGCGACTGGAAGAAGTGGGTCGCGAAGAACGACGCGACCTACCACCTCGGCGACACCCCCGAGAAGGTCCAGGCCCAGTGGGAGAAGCTGCGCGCGACGGCGAAGAAGTCCCCGATCGGCGGCCAGGTCGGCCCGGCCGAGCTCACCGGCTTCTTCCAGAACGCGCCGTACTACGACTCGATGTGGGCGACCGTCGCCAAGGCGTGGAGCGCGTACGTCGCCGGTGACGAGAAGCCGCTGGTCGAGAACGCGGCGCCGGACATGAGCGACAAGGCCGGCAACATCTCCTCGGAGAACGGCAACGCGGTCTACACGGCCGTGGAGTGCAACGACGCCAAGTGGCCCACCAGCTGGCAGCGCTGGGACCGCGACAACACCCGTATCCACCAGCAGGCACCGTTCATGACCTGGTCCAACGCCTGGATGAACCTGCCCTGCGCCACCTGGCCCGAGAAGCAGCAGACCCCGGTGAACGTCAAGACCGGCAAGGGCCTGCCCAGCGTCCTCATCGTGCAGAGCACCCGGGACGCCGCGACGCCGTACGACGGCGCCGTCGAGCTGCACCGGCGGCTGGCCGGCTCGCGCATGATCACCGAGAAGGACGCCGGCTCGCACGGCGTCACCGGCCAGGTCAACCCCTGCATCAACGACCGCGTCGACGCCTACTTCGTGCACGGCAGGACCGACGCCAAGGACGTGACCTGCGCACCGCACGCCACGCCCAAGCCGTAGGCACGCAGCCGGCGGCACAGCACAGCGCACACAGGGCGGGGCGCCCGGGACCGGTCTCCCGGGCGCCCCGCCCCGCTGCTGCCCCTTCGCTGATCACCCGAAGGCGTCCGTGAACGGCTGCCGGGTCGGGGACGGCGTACGGCGGTCCAGGACCGCGAAGACGACGTGCCCGAACCGGCCGTGGAAGCGGCCGCCGGGGCGCAGCAGTGCGGCGAAGGCGGCCGCCACGTCGGCCGGGCGGTTCCGGAAGACGCCGCAGCCCCAGGCGCCCAGCACCAGCGCGCGGTGCCCGCTCGCCGCCGCGACCTCCAGCACCCGTTCGGCCCGCACGGCCAGCGCGCCCGGGACGGCGGCCAGGTCCTCGGGCCGCCGCCGCGCGATCACCCCGGCGTTCGGCGCCGCAGCGGTCAGGAAACCCGCCTCGTACGGCGCGTCGAGCAGCCGTCCGCGGTCGTCCCGGAAGACCGGGACGCCGGGGGAGAGGATCACCCGGTCGCTGTAGAACGGGCTGGGCTCTGCGCGGTGCGCGGCGTAGAACTCCGGCACCTCCCGCAGACAGGCGTACAGGGCCGAGCCCCGGCACACCGCCTCCTCCTGCGCCTGCGCGCCGTTGAGGTAGCCGCCGCCGGGGTTGCGCGCCGAGGCGAAGTTCAGGATCGCGACCGGGCCGAGTGCGGTGCCGTCCCGCTCGGCCGCGCTCGCCAGCCGCCGCCCGGCCGCGAGACCGCCCTCGTCGGTCACCTCGAACACGGTGTCGCCGCCGGCCCCGTCCGGCAGCGGGCCGACGGCCACCGGCTCCGGCCCGTACAGCCGCGTCCCGGCCCGTGCGCGGGCCACCGCGGCGCCGATCTCCCACGTGCGCCCGCCGGGTGACACGTACGCTCCCGCCGCGACGATCCCTTCCGTCTCCTGCGCCATGCCGCGCAGCCGGGCACTCATCCGCGCTTCCCCCGTCCTGGCCCGTGGGCCGTCGTCCATGATCGACGAGGCTAGAAGGCGGGGCGTCCGGCCGCGAGGCAATTAAGGGGCAGCGGCGCTACGGGCGACGGGCCGCCTGCTGCTGGGCGGCCTTGGCGTCGGGTGCGTACATGTCGACGTACTCCTGCCCCGACAGCTTCATGATCTCGTACATGATCTCGTCGGTGACGGCCCGCAGCGCGGCGTGCTCGGACGACAGGCCCTTGTACCGGGAGAAGTCCATCGGCTCGCCGAACCGGATCGTGACCCGCATGGCGCGCGGCAGCCGCCGCCCGGCGGGCTGCGCCTCGAACGTGCCGATCACCGCGCACGGCACGACCGGCACCCCGGCCTCCAGCGCCATCGCCGCGACGCCCGTACGGCCCTTGTAGAGCCGCCCGTCGTGGGACCGGGTGCCCTCGGGGTAGATGCCCAGCAGCCGGCCCCTGCGCAGTACGTTCACGCCCGACCTGATCGCGGCCCGCGACGCCTGGCCGCCGGACCGGTCCACCGGGATCTGCCCGACGCCCCGGAAGAACGCGGCGGTCAGCCGGCCCTTGAGCCCGGGGCCCGTGAAGTACTCGGACTTGGCCAGGAACGTGACTCTGCGCGGCACGATCGCCGGCATCACGAAGTGATCGGCGAAGGACAGATGGTTGCCGGCGATGATCGCCGCGCCTTCCTCGGGCACGTGCTCCAGCCCCTCCACCCGGGGCCGGAACACCACCCGCAACAGCGGCCCCAGGACGACGTACTTGAGCACCTGATAGAACACGCCCTACCCCCTCCACCTGCCGACCGTTGCCCCAACATTCCACTCCCGGCTCGCCATGAGCAACGGAACGGTCACCGGGCGAGGGCAATCCGGCCACTCCGGGCGCCGGGCGGGCGCCCGTCCCGAGCATCGCAGGATCAGCCCAGGGCGGCGAGGCCCTTCGCGATGCCGTTGCGCTGGATCTCCGACGTGCCGGTCAGCACCCGGAACATGCGCAGCTTCCGGAACAGGTACTCGATCTCGTTGCCCTGCGTCAGCCCCTCCTTCCCGTGGATCTGCACGGCGCGGTCGAGGATGCGGAAGGCCGACTCGGCGACGAACAGCTTGCACATGAACGCCTCGGTACGGACGTCGGCACCGCGGTCGAGCGCCGCGAGCGCTGCGTACGTCATGGACCGCGCCGCGTAGAACTCGGTCGCCATGTCGGCGAGTTGGTGCTGTATCGCCTGGAGTGAGAGCAGCGGACGGCCGCCCGCCACGGTGCGGTGGAGCGCGCGGTCACGGGTCAGCCGGAGCGCGCGGCGGGTGGCGCCGAGCGCGCTGGGGCAGTGCAGCAGACGGTTGACCGTGACCCGGCCCAGCGCGATGCGCAGACCGTCGCCCTCCTTCCCCAGCAGGTTGCCGGCCGGCACCCGGCAGCCGTCCAGGACGATGTCGCTCTCGATGTGCTCGCCGGACATCGGCGTCGCCCCGTCCCGCACCTCACAGCCGGGACTGTCCAGGTCGACGAGGAACGTGGCGAAGGAGTCCTCGCCGTCCGCCATGCGGGCCACCACGAGGGCGAAGTCGGCGAACGGCCCGGCCGAGCTGAACACCTTGTGGCCGGTGAGCCGGTAGCCGTCCCCGTCCCGCACGGCGGTGGTCCGCATGGCGCGCACGTCGGAGCCCGCTTCGGCCTCCGTGAGCGAGAAGCAGCAGGCCCGCTCGCCGCGCACCACCGGCAGCAGGTACGTCTCCAACTGCTCCTCGGTGGCGTGCCGCATGATGTCCCCGGCGCGCAGCGGCCCGCCCATGTCGCCCAGCACCGAATGGCCGAGGACGCGGCCGCTCGCCGCGACCTCCTCCTTGAGCACGGCCAGGTGCGTGTGCGAGAGGTTCCGGCCGCCGTACCGCTCGGGCAGGTGGATGCCGTAGAAGCCCAGTTCGCGGCTGCGCCGCCAGACCGGTTCGAGGTCGGCGCGGGTGAGCCGGGACTCGTGGGTGAGGCCGCGGTCGCGTTCGTACGCGGCGAGTTCGCCGTCGAGGTAGCCGCGCAGCTCCCCGACGAGGGCGGCGAGCTGCGGGTCTTCGTACTCGGGCTGGAGGGAGAAGGACGTGGGCGGGGCCGCCGGCGGGGTGACGGTCGGCGTCTCGGGCGAGGTCATGGGCGGGACTCTCCTGGGGGTGGGGTCAGTTCACGCGGCGGGCGGCGCCCGCCCAGTACGGCTCGCGGACGGCCTTGCGGTCGACCTTGCCGTTGCGGTTGTGGGGCAGTTCCGGGACGAAGGCCACCGAGCGGGGCCGCTTGAACCGGTCCAGGTGCCGCGCGCAGAACTCCGAGAGCTCCTCGCCCGACACGGTGTGGCCGTCCTTCGTGACCACGACGGCCTGCACCGCTTCGCCCCACCGCTCGTCGGGCACCCCGACGACGCACGCCTCCTGCACGGCGGGGTGCTCGTACAGCGCGGACTCCACCTCGGTGCAGTAGATGTTGAAGCCACCGGAGATGATCATGTCCTTCTTGCGGTCGACCAGGAAGAGATAGCCGTCCTCCCGCATCCAGGCCAGGTCACCGGTGTGCACCCAGCCCGCACGGAAGGTCTCCGCCGTCAGCTCCGGGGCGCGCCAGTACTCGCGTACGCAGTCGGGGCCGCGCACGATGATCTCGCCGACCTCGCGCGGTGGCAGCTCCCTGCCCTGCTCGTCCACCACCCGTATCTCGGTGTCGTAGGCGGCGCGGCCGCAGGACTGCAGCAGCTCGGGGTCCTCCGCGACGGCCCGTGCGAGGTCGGGCCCCGAGATGCCGGCGACCACGCTGGTGGTCTCGCCCAGCCCGTACCCCTGCGCGACGACCGGGCCGAACGCGGCCACCGCCGCGCGCAGCCGGGCGGGGGACACGGGGGCGCCGCCGATGCGGACGCTGGCGAGGCTGGAGAGGTCGCGGCCGGGAAGATCGGGGTGGGCCAGGACGCCGTTGAGCATGGCGGGCACGAGGAACGTGGCGGTGATCCGCTCCCGCTCCACGGTGTCGAGGAAGGACTCAGGGCTCCAGGCGGGCAGGACGTGGGTCGCCGCGCCGCCGAACACATTGGCCAGCAGCACCATGCCGGTGGCGTGGGTGATCGGCCCGCAGGCCAGGTAGCGGGTGCCGGGCCGGGGCCGGGACTCGTCGTTCATCAGCTGCTTGCGCATGTTGGCCAGCCGGTTCCCGAACGTCTGCACCGCCGCCTTGAGCGCACCGGTCGAACCGGAGGTGAAGTTCAGGACGCAGGGATCGTCCTCGGCGGTCTCGACGCGGACCGGGTCGGTGCCGCCCTCGGCGACCAGCCGCTCGTAGGGGAGGACCGCGGTGCCGTCCGGGGCCGCGGTGCCGTCGGGGGCCGAGGGACCGCCCGGGGCCGCGGCAACGGCCGTTGACGGCGCGCGATCGTCGCCGGCCCCGCCGTCCGCCAGCTCCACGGGGAGGCAGTCGGTGCCGGCCGCGGCGAGGGCCGCCAGCGCGTCCTCCCGGTGCGCCGGGTCGAAGACGAGCACCCGCACCGGGGCGTCGCGCAGGATGTGCGCGATCTCCCGCCGGCCGAGGCGGGCGTTGACCGGTACGCGCATCAGGCCGGCCTTGTACAGCGCGAACTCGATCTCCACCAGCTCGCCGGTGTTCCACGCGAGCGGGGCGACCGCGTCGCCGGGGCGCAGCCCGCGCGCCAGGAGCGCGGCCGCCAGCCGGTTGGCCCGCTCCTCCAGCTGCCGGTACGTCCAGCTGCGGGGGCGGCAGACGAGCGCGGTCGCGTCGGGCCAGTGGCGGGCGCTGCGGGTGAGGTAGACGCCGAGGTTCATCGAGCAACTCCAGAGCGGGCGGGACGGCGGGCGGACGGGACAGTGGACGGGCGGGACGAGGGGTGGTGCGTCCAGTGGAACAGTAGTGGCTTCGTTGGCTGTTTCCAGACAGAGTGTTCAGTAACAAATCTGCTGTCAAGGGCTGGGCTTCGAAGTCCCTAGACTGGGACCGCGCTCCGGCCGCCGCGCTCCGGCCCGGCCGCGGGCGCGCCGAAGCAAGGGCCGGTAGGGGAGTTGCGGAGAGCGATGGCCGAGGACAGAAGGGTCAGGAAGACCCGCAGGGCGCTGCGCGAGGCACTGGTCGCGCTCGTGCTGGAACGCGGCTTCGCCGCACTCAGCGTCGAGGACATCACCCGCCGCGCCGACGTGGCGCGCGCGACCTTCTACAGTCACTGCCGCGACAAGGACGAGCTCTTCGCACGGGTGACGACCGACCTGCTCGACGAGCTGGAAGCGCGGCTGCGGCCCGCGGTCGCCGGCAGCGCCGTCGGCTTCACCGGCAAGCCGGTGCTGGAAATGCTCCGGCACGCACGCGACGAGCGGGACCTGTACCGGATCGTGCTGCGCGGCGAGGGCGACGGCAAGCCGCTGCGGATGTTCACGGAGGCCTGCGCGCGGGTCACGGCCGACGAGTTCCGCACCCGTTCCGAACGCAACGACGTCCAGCCGCGCATCGACCCCGGCCTGCTCGCCCGCGCATGGGTCGGCGAACAGATCGCCGTACTGCAGTGGTGGGTCGAGCAGGACACGATGCCCATGCCGGCCGAGGAAGTCGTCCGCCAGCTCCTCGACCTGGCGCTGCGCGGCCGCTACTGGGCAACGGGGTTCGAGGCGCCGGCCTGAGCGCCCCGGGCGCCTGCCTGATGTGCCGCGGGGGCTGCGTGACGGGCCTCGGGCCCCGTCCGGCTGCGGGCCCCGATCGGCTGCGGGCCCCGATCGGCCGTGTGCGTGCGGGGCCCGTACGGGCGGTGTGGTCAGCGGGCAAGGGCGCCCGGGAGTTCCAGCCGGGCCGCGTCGCGCTCCGGGCGGATGGTCGCGAGGGCGAGGGCGCCACAGGCCGCCATGACCGCGGCGGTCAGCAGGAACGCCTGGGTGTACCCGGCGGACTCGGAGGCGGCACCGTCGAGGAGACGCCCCGTCAGGTACGGCACGATCAGCCCCGGCAGGGTGCCGGTCGCGGCGACGATCCCGAAGACCGCACCCCGTTGCCGTGCGGGCACGACCTCGGCGGTGGTGACGTAGTGCAGCGGCAGCGCGACCGCATGGCAGCCGAACCCCACCGCGAGCAGGACCAGTTGTGCGGGCCCCGGCCCCGCGAAGGGCACGGCGGCCAGGGCGCAGGCCGCCACCAGTACGGCCACCCCCTGCGGGACCCCGCTCGCGGCACGGCTGGACGCGCCGCGCGTCTTGAGCCGGTCGGTGAACGGCGAGACGGTCAGCAGCAGGACGAAGCTCAGCGCCGAGATGCCGCTGACCATCAGCCCCACGTGCGCGGCGCCCATGCCGGCCTGCGTCCTCAGGTAGGCCGGCAGCCAGGCGCTCGCGAGGGCCAGCGCCCACTGTGCGGCGAACGCGCTGCAGATCCCGCCCAGTACCGTCCCGGTCAGCAGCACCTTCCGGTACGGCAGCGCCTTCGGGTGCGGCAGCGCGGCCCCGTCCGACTGTCGCGCTCGCCGCGTCCACCGTTTCCGCCCCGCCCGCTCCGTCCCGGCGCCGGCCGCCGCGCGCCGCCCGTCCTCGCCGAACGGCCCCTCGTGGCCGGTCCGCAGCCACACCAGCCCCCAGCCGAGGCTGAGCACCGCCAGCGCCCCGAATGCCGCACGCCAGCCGAAATCGCTGATGAGCCAGGTCAGGAAGGGCGCCGCGAGCAGCGTGCCCAGGGCGGCCCCGCTGATGTGCAGCGCCGACGGCAGCCCCCGCCGGTCGGCCGGGAACCACTTGTACAGGGCGTGCATGGACATCGCGGCCGCCGGCCCCTCGGCGGCACCCAGCAGCACCCGGCCGGCGACCAGCGTCGGTACCGCCGCCACCAGCAGTACCGGCAGCTGCGCGACCGCCCACAGCATCGTCAGGGTGAACAGGATGCCGCGCGTGGAGATCCGCGCCGAGAAGAACCCGACCACCAGCCCGGACAGGCTGAACAGCAGGTAGAAGGAGCCGGCCACCAGCCCGTACGTGCTCCTGCCGATGTCCAGCTCCGCCATGAGCGGCACGGCGGCCAGGCCCAGCACGGCCTTGTCCGCGTGGTTGATCACCATGAAGACGACGATCAGGGCGGTGATCAGCCACGCCCGCCGGGGCGTGCCGCCGGGCGGCCCCGGCGGATCGGCGGGAACGGCGAGCGAGGGCTCGGAGGGATGGACGGCCATGGCAGCTCCCGCAACGTCACGGAGGTACGGAGGAGATACGGCGGAGATACAGACGGAGTACAGAGAGACAGTTAATGAACGCTCTGTCTGCTAACGCTTCCGCTGTCACGAAAGTAGACGCCACTCGCACCCCGGTCAACGGTCCGGAAGGGAGCGCTCGTGAGTTCGTGTCCGACGTCCGCCAGGAGTTGCGGGCGCCTGGCACGCGGGAGGCGATCGCCCGTGCCGCCGCCGGCTTTTCCCGGCCGTCGCGCTGATGAGCGCGCTGGTCGCGCAGTTCGTGCGCGCCGAACGAGGGGCCGAGCGCGGAGGGCGGCCGACCGGTCGCTACGGGCTCACCGAGCGGTAAATGCGGTCCGGCAGGGTGCGGGCCGCCTGGGTCAGGTCGATGTCGCCGACCGAGAGCCAGCGGCGGGCGACGGCCACGACAGGTCCCAGGACGAGGGATTCGAGGAGGGGGGCGGGGAGCGGGGCGAGTTCGCCGGCGGAGATGTGCTTGTCGAGCCAGGCGGCGAGGGGGGAGATCCTGGCCTCCTGGGCGTCGCGCAGCTCCTTGCCGTGCTTCATCGTGTGGTTGTCGGCGGTGGCGGAGTGCACCAGCCGGGCCGCGTCGGGGTGGTCCCGTACGAAATCCAGGTAGGCGTGGACGAGGGCGCGGATGCCCGAGCGGGCGGTGCGCGACCGTTTCAGCGCTCCGGTCAGTTCGTCCACCAGCCGGCCCAGCCAGCGCATCGTGAGCGCGGCGACGAGGCCGTCGAGGCTGCCGAAGTGGTGGTAGAGACTGCCGAGGCTGACGCCGCTGGCCCTGGTGACCGCGCTGACGGTCAGGCCCTGTTCGCCCGAAGCGGCGTACACGCCGAGGGCGGCCTCCAGGAGCTGTTCGACGGTGGCCTCGCCACGCTGCTGTTTGGGGCTCATCGGGCGGCGTCCTCGTGTCGTGCCGGCGGGGCCTTCGTGGTCCCCCCTCGGCTCAGCCTAGAACACCCGGCTTTCTAAAATCATTTTCTAGAAAACTCTTCCACTCCCGGGGACCGGTGCCCCACACTGGAGCCGCGTCCGGAGCCGGTCCGTCCGTACCGGGGGAGGTGGACGGGCCGGCTCAGGACGGCGGGCCCGCGGCCGTTCGTACTCACGCACGGCAGGCCACGCCACCGGGCGCGAAGGGGGGAGCAGCCCATGGCCGCCGTACGGGGGAGCGACGTCCTGGTGGCGTCGCAGGTCCGGATCCGCTCGGCATCCGGAGAGGTGATCGGCGCCGGATTCCTCGTCGCCGCCGACGTGGTGTGCACCTGCGCCCATGTCGTCGCCCGGGCGCTCGGGGAGCCGGACTCCGTCGCGGAGCCGCCCGGCGACCCGCTGGACCTCGACTTCCCGCTGCTGCCCGGCAGCCCCCGCGCGCGGGCCGCCGTGGTGTCCTGGCGGCGCGGCGGGCAGGACGTGGCACTGCTGCGGCTGGCGGCGGCGGTCGCGGACGCCCGGCCCGTACCCCTGGTCGACGGAACCGGCGTCTGGGGACACGCCTTCCGGACGCTCGGCCATCCGGCCGGCGCCGACCACGGCGTCTGGGCGTCCGGCACCTTGCGCGCCGGACAGGGCGCCGGCTGGGTGCAGATGGAGGCGCACGGGCCGGGACCGCGCATCGCGGGCGGGTTCAGCGGAGCGCCGGTCTGGGACGACACACAGGACGGCGTCGTCGGCATGACCGTCGCGGCGCACCGGGGCGAGCGCACCGCCTACCTGCTGCCCTCCGCCGAACTGGTCGACGAGGAAACCCTGCGGCCGCGCTGCCCGTTCCGCGGGCTCGCCGCGTTCACCGAGGACGACGCGGAGTTCTTCCACGGCCGCGACGCCGACATCGCCCGCGTGCACACGGCCGTCCGCCGACGCCCCGTGACGCTGGTCGCAGGACCCTCGGGCTGCGGCAAGTCCTCCCTCGTACGGGCCGGAGTGCTGCCCCGGCTGCGGGCCGCGGGGATGAGCGTGTCCGAGCTGCGCCCGGTACCCGGCGTACGCCCGGCCGCCGTGCTCGCCCGGGCGCTGGCCGGACTCCTGGCACCGGAGCTCGGCGAGGTCGGACGGATCGCGGCGGCCGAGGAACTGGCCGGGCTGCTGGAGACCGGCGCCGACGTGCCGGCCGAGCTGCGCGGCCGGGTCCTCGCCCGCGCGGACACCGCCGGCCACGTCCTCTTCGTCGACCAGCTGGAGGAGTACGCGGGCGCCGGGAGGGCCGCGGCCCGCGACCTGTTCGGCCTGCTCGTCGCACTGGCCGGCGAGGACGGGACGGCCGGCGAGGACGGCGCGGCGGCCCTGCGCGTCGTCGCCACCGCGCGCCCCGACTCCCTCGACGCGCTGCTCACCGCCGGCACGTCCGACCTGGTCAGCGACGCCGTCCAGTTCCTCGCGCCGCTGGCCGCCGAGGACCTGGAACGGGCGGTGACCGCGCCCGTCGACGCCGTACCGGGCCTGTGGTTCGAGCCGGGACTGCCCGAGCGGATCGTCGCGGACGCGGGCGACGAACCCGGCCGGATGACCCTCGTCCAGTTCGCCCTCACCGAGCTGTGGCGGCGCCGCAGCCGGTCGATGCTCACCCACGCCGCGTACGACGGACTGGGCGGTGTGGCGGGCGCCCTCATCGGCTACGCGGACGAGACGGTCGAGAAGCTGCCCCGCGCCCGGCAGGACACCGCACGAAGACTGTTCGTCCAGCTCGCCAGGCCCGACGCGGACGCCTTCCGCCGCCGCCCCGGCCGGATCACCGAGCTGGCACCCGAACTCGCCGCACTGGCACGGGAGCTGGCCCCCAGCAAGCTCCTCGTCCTCTCCCGTGACCCGGACGGCTCCGGAGAACTCGTCGACCTGGCGCACGAGGCGCTCACCCGCCTCTGGCCGCGCCTGCGCTCGTGGCTGACCGACTCCCGCGACTTCCGCGCCTGGCAGGAGCAGCTACGGGCCGACCAGCGGCGCTGGGAGGCCCAGCAGCGCGAACCCGCCCGGCTGCTGAGCGGTACCGACCTGACGGAGGCCGAGCGGCGGCTCGCCGCGCACCCCGCCGACGTCTCCGCCGACGAGCGCGCCTACATCCGGCTCAGCCGCCGCCACTCCCGGCGCGGCGCCCGCCTCAAGCAGTCCGCCGTCGGCGCCCTCGCGGTCCTCATGGTGCTCGCGCTCGTGCTCGGCTTCTCCACCTGGCAGAGCCTCCGCGGCACCCGGCAGCAGCTGCGCACCCAGGCGGCGGGCCTCCTTGCCCAGGCCGCCGAGGACCGCCCCGGCAACGACCCGGCCACCGCACTGCAACTGGCGCTGGCCGCATGGCACACCCAGCAGACCCCGAAGACGCGCGAGGCGCTGCTGCATCAGTACGCGCGGGGGCAGTACGTCGTGGCCGCCCACCCCGGAGTGTGGCGCGGCCAGGCCACCGGCATGGACGCCACCCCGGACGGCCGCACGCTCGTGGTGGTGTCGAAGCCGTCGGGCGGTGACCGGGCGACACTGACCGTGGTCACGGGCGCCCTCGAAGGGCGGCTGCACACCCGCAGACTCGGCGGGGTACCCGCTGGGCAGTTCGTGAGCGCCGTCAGCCCCGACGGCCGCCTCGTCGCCATGGCCACCAAGAAGACGGTCCGGCTGTGGCACGTGACCGCCCCGGAGCGGCCCGTCACCCTGCGGCGCGGGAAGCACGCCATTCCCGACCAGGCCGGGGCCACCATGGACTTCAGCAGCGACGGGAAGCGGCTGCTGTTCACGATGGACGACCACTCCGTGAAGTGCAGCAACGGCGCCCCCGAGAAGTGCGTGCCGGCCTTCGCCGAGGCCTGGGAGGTGCCGTCCGGCAAACGGCTGCACGTGGCAGCGAACGTCGTGCCACGGCGTGGCGTCGTGGAGGCGGCCTTCACCAAGGACCCCGGCACGGTGGCAGTGGCCCGCTGGGCCAAGGACGGACGGCGCCTCGACGTCCGTGACCTCGCCACCGGACGGCGGCTCTACAGCCCGGGACAGATATTCAACGTGCTCTCCTCCACGACCGCGCTGGTCCGCGAGGGCGGCGAGGCGGCGCTCACGGCCGCCGGCGACCAGTGGTACATCCAGGAACTCGGCCGTACGCCGGGCCGGAAAACCGCGATTCCCGACGTGACCACCGCGAGCGACGACGCGACCGTGAACTACAGCATCGACGGCATGCCCGGCGCCGGGAACGGTCTCACGGAGGCCGGATACATCGAGTCGGCCCTGACCGAGGTGCGCACCGGCCGCGTCTACCGCACGCGCCTGCCCACCTCGGGCGACGCGCCGAACGGGTCCGCGCAGGTCGCTGCGGTACGGCGCAAGGGCGGCGGCCTGACCGTTCTCGTGCCCGTCGGGACGTCCCTGATGGCGGTGCGGGCCGTGCCGTCGGGCAGTGCGCGGTTCCGGGCCGATGACAACGCGGGCGAGAAGCGTGCGCTGGCACCCGACGGGCACGCCGTCGCCAGGGTCACCGGGAAGACCCTGGAAATCCTGAACGCCGCCCGCACCCGCCTCCGGTCCGTACGGATCCCGGAGCAGAAGCGGATCCACGACTGGATGGTCACCTGGACCGCGGACGCACAGCGGGTCGTGGTGTGGTCGCGGTCCAGCGGACTGCACCGTTCGTACGCGGCGGCCAACCTGGAGGAGAGCGTGCCGCTCCCCGACACCGTGCGGGGCGGCAAGTCCATCGACACGGTCGCCGGCGTCCGGGGGAGCGAGTTCGTCCTGCTGACCGAGGACGGGAAGCTGGCGCGGCTCGACGCCGCCGACGGGCGCGTGCTCACCCGGCCGTTCCTCGCCCACCACGGGCCCAACTCCAACGGTCCGCTCAACGACCTCTTCACCTACGGCCAGCTGATCCGCCGTCCCGGCCGTCCCGGCCAGGTCGCCGTCGTGACGCGGGCGGGAGGCGGCCGCGGCGAGGTCATGCTGTGGGACGTCCGCGCCCCGCGCCGGATCGCGATGCTGAAAGGCCCGGCCCTCGGCATGCCGTACTCGGACGATTCGCTCGGCAGCGGGCTCGTCTTCTCCGCCGACGGCTCGCGGCTCGCCGTGCAGCACGCCGACGGCCAGGTACGCCTGTGGGACGCCGACCGCGCGAAACCGCTGCCGGAGCGGGTCTCCCGGGCGACCTCGAACCACATCCTCGGCTTCGGGCCGGACGGCACCCTCGTCACGTTCCGCTCGGACAAGGGGCTGCTGCAGGTCTACGACCTGTCGGACGGGTCCAGCAGGTCGCTGACCGTGACCGACGGGTTCGACGAGGAGCTCACCGACGTGACCACGAAGCTCACGCCGGACGGCCTCCTCATCGACAGCGGCGCCCGCCGCCGCACCCTCGACCTCCGCCCCGAAGCACAGTTCCGCACCCTCTGCGCCGCCCTGGCCCGCGACTACACCAAGTCCGAGCGCAAGCTCCTCCCCGAGGGGACGCCGCCGGAGCCGCCCTGCTCCTGACCGGCGGAGTGGCGGTGGGTCAGGAAGCGGCCCGGTTCCACACCGTGGTGTCGAACTTGACGATCGGGCCGAAGCCCTCCGGGAAGCCCGTCACCCGGAGGCGGGCGATGCGGCCGTCGCGGGTCTGCACGCAGAGGACGGTGCCGGTCTTCAGGGGCTGTGACGACGTGCCGGCCGCGTCCACGATGCCGGCGCAGTCGGCGTGGGACGGCAGCGCGCGGTCGCCCTCCCAGAGCGCGACGGTCGCGCCGTTCACCGTGCCGAGCTCGTAGTCGTCGGAGACCCCGGACGTGACGACGTCGTTGTCGCCGCTGACGTCGGCCGGCCGGGGCGCGTCCAGGTCCTTGCCGCCGCCGTTCAGTACGAGCGTGCCGTGCCACTGGACGGCCGGCGCGGCCGCTCCGCCCGGGGTGCCGCGGCTCGCCCCCGCGCTGGGCGACCCGGCCGCCGCCGAGGCGCTGGAGGAGGGGGCGGAAGAACCGGTCGGCGTGGGTGCGGAGGTGCCGGCCGGGGTGGGCGGCGGGGACGGGTCCGCGCCCTTGTCGTCGCCGGCCGTGGCCGCGTACGTGGCCACGGCGGTGATGACGGCGGCCGCCACCACCCCCGCGAAGCCGATCCACTCCTTGCGGTGGGCCCGGAACCAGCCCTCGCCCGCGCCCCGACCCGTGCCACCGGGCCGCCCGGGAGGCCCGCCCGGTTCCCCGGCAGGCCCCGGAGCGCCGTAGTAGTTGTGGTGCGTGACGTACTGATCGCGGGCAGCCTGGTGCGTCGCGCCCCGGTCGTGCGCCGTTCCGGTCATCCGCACCGTGGGCTGTTCACCGGCCCCCGGCCCGTCGCCCCTCGGCTGGTCATCGGTCATTGCCGCCTCGGCCCCCTCCGCAGCGCCCCGCACCGCCCCCGCACCGCGCGTTCCGCCGGAGCCGCCGGCGCCCGCGCGATGCCACGGGAACGTACTCGAACGGCAGGTCACCCCACAACCGCACCGGTGCCGCCGGAACCGCACGGCACCCCCGGCCGCGGTTGGGCCGGACGGATGTGCGCCAGAACGGTGAACTCCGGGACTAATTCCCCCCGAATGGGTACCCCTGACCACCCGAGCCCCATTCCCACGGCGCGGACACGAGCGCCTTCGAGTGCGAAGGAAACGGAAGCAGTGACAGACGTAGCGAGCCAGGGACCGGCCCCCGGCGACGACCGCCCCGTGCTCACCAACCGTCAGGGCCACCCGGTCTACGACAACCAGAACCAGCGGACCGTCGGCGCGCGCGGCCCGGCCACGCTGGAGAACTACCAGTTCCTGGAGAAGATCAGTCACTTCGACCGCGAGCGCATCCCGGAGCGGGTCGTGCACGCCCGCGGTGTGACCGCGTACGGCTACTTCGAGAGCTACGGCAAGTGGGGCGAGGAACCCATCGGCCGCTACACCCGGGCCAAGCTGTTCCAGGAGCCCGGCAAGCGCACCGACGTGGCCGTACGGTTCTCCACCGTCATCGGCGGCCGGGACTCCTCCGAGGCCGCCCGCGACCCGCGCGGCTTCGCCGTGAAGTTCTACACCGAGGACGGCAACTGGGACCTGGTCGGCAACAACCTGGGCGTGTTCTTCATCCGGGACGCGATCAAGTTCCCCGACGTCATCCACGCGCTCAAGCCCGACCCGGTCTCGCACGAGCAGAAGCCCGGCCGGATCTTCGACTTCATGTCGCAGACCCCCGAGTCCATGCACATGCTCGTCAACCTCTTCAGCCCGCGCGGCATCCCCGCCGACTACCGCCACATGCAGGGCTTCGGCGTCAACACCTACAAGTGGGTCAACGAGGACGGCCGGACCGTCCTGGTCAAGTACCACTGGCTCCCCAAGCTGGGCGTGCGCAGCATGACCGAGGAGGACGCGGCCAACGTCCAGGCCACGGAGCTCGGCCACGCCACCAAGGACCTCTACGAGGCGGTCCGGCGCGGCGACTACCCCGAGTGGGAGCTGGTCGTCCAGATGATGGACGACCACGACCACCCCGAGCTGGACTTCGACCCGCTGGACGACACCAAGACCTGGCCCGAGCAGGACTTCCCGCCGAAGCCGGTGGGCCGGATGGTGCTCGACCGGATGCCGGACAACTACTTCGCGGAGAACGAGCAGATCTCCTTCGGCACCGGCGTCCTCGTCGACGGCCTGGACTTCTCCGACGACAAGATGCTGGTCGGACGGACCTTCTCCTACAGCGACACCCAGCGGTACCGGGTCGGCCCCAACTACCTCCAGCTGCCGGTCAACCGCGCCAAGAACGCCAAGGTGCGCACCAACCAGCGCGACGGCCTCATGGCGTACGAGCAGGACCAGCACGGGGAGAACCCGGAGGTCAACTACGAGCCGTCGATCACCGGCGGGCTGCACGAGGCGCAGTACCCCACCCACGACGAACAGGGGCCGGAGATCCACGGCCGGCTCACCCGCAAGCGCATCCCGCGCACCAACGACTACCTCCAGGCCGGCCAGCGGTACTGCCTGATGGAGGACTGGGAGCGGGACGACCTGGTGAAGAACTTCATCGACCTGATCTCCCAGGCCGACCGCGCGGTCCAGGAGCGGATGGTGTGGCACTTCCTGCTCGTCGAGAACGACCTCGGCCTCCGGGTCGGCGAGGGCCTCGGGATCAGCCCGCAGGACGTCGCCCACCTGAAGCCGCTGGCGAGCCAGGACCTGACGGACGAGGACCGCGAGCGGCTGGCCAGCCTCGGCAAGAACCCGCCGCGTGACGTCTCCGGGCTCACCATGACCCACTGCGTTCCCGACGAGCGGCACGTCGTCACCCGCTGACGGGCAGCGGCACCTATGGCACGCGCGAAACGCTACGCGGTCGCGGCGTCGGGGCAGTGGACGGACGAGGAGGACGGCCGGCGCCGGCTGCCGGCGGGCGAGGTGCACGCCTGGGAGCAGGGTCTCAACCAGACCGTGTGCGGCCTCTCCCTCAGCCGCTCGCAGCTGGGCCGGTTCCCGCACGTCGGCTGGCCCGACATCCTCCCCGAGTCCGGGGGAGCCGCCGACCGCGTGCAGCGG
Source organism: Streptomyces sp. Ru73 (assembly GCF_002920575.1). GTDB lineage: Bacteria > Actinomycetota > Actinomycetes > Streptomycetales > Streptomycetaceae > Streptomyces. Next base: position 29,328 of record NZ_PQSQ01000064.1, read on the forward strand.
GTGTGTCCCCGCTGCGCGTCGGTCGCCGGCCGCCGGGGCGGTGACGCCCGGCCGCGGTGGCACCGCACCCGCCCCCGGCCCTGACGGCCGCCGGTACCCGGCCGCCGACCTCGGCCACGCCCCGCCCACTTCGTGACACCCGCAGGAGGGGCACGTGACGGACGAGCACAGCATCAGCACGGACGACCGCACTGCCGACGTGTGGGGCGAGCGGACACCGTTCGCCGCCGGCGCGCCGTGGCCGAGCCGGGTGGACACGCATCTGACCGTGCCGGCCGACCGGGTGGAGCGTTGGGTGCCGTCCGCGTGCGTCCTGTGCTCCAACGGCTGCGGGCTGGACATCGCGGTCGCCGACGGGGAGATCGTGGGCGTACGCGGCCGGGCCGAGGACCGGGTCAACCACGGCAGGCTCGGGCCGAAGGGCCTGTACGGCTGGCAGGCCAACCGCTCGGCCGACCGGCTCACCCGGCCGCTGCTGCGCGTCGGCGGCGAGCTGCGGCCGGTGGACTGGGAGACCGCGATGGGAGCGGTGGTCGACCGGTCCAAGGCGGTACTGGCCGAGCACGGGCCGCTGGCGATGGCGTTCTACACCAGCGGACAGCTCTTCGCCGAGGAGTACTACGCCCAGGCGCTGATCGCCCGCGGCGGCATCGGCACCCCGCACCTGGACGGCAACACCCGGCTGTGCACGGCGACCGCGGAGTGGGCGCTGATCGAGACGTTCGGCAGCGACGGCGACCCCGGCTCGTACACCGACGTCGACCTGTGCGACACACTGCTGCTGGTCGGCCACAACGTCGCGGAGACCCAGACCGTGCTGTGGGCCCGGATGCTGGACCGGCTGCACGGCCCCGACCGGCCCGCGCTGGTCGTGATCGACCCGCGGCGGACGCCGACGGCGGCCGAGGCGGACGTGCACCTGGCCGTCCGGCCCGGCACGAACGTCGCGGTCCTCAACGCACTCCTGCACGAGCTGATCAGCAACGACTGGATCGACCGCGCCTTCCTGGACGACCACACGACGGGGTTCGCACAACTGGAGCAGGTCACAGCGGACTACCCGGCCGAGAAGGCGGCGGAGATCTGCGGAGTGGAAGCCGACCGCATCCGGGAGGCCGCGCGGATCATCGGCACCGGCCGGCGCCTGGTCTCCACCGTGCTGCAGGGCGTCTACCAGTCCCACCAGGCCACCGCCGCTGCCGTGCAGGTCAACAACATCAACCTCGTCCGCGGCATGATCGGCAGACCCGGCGCCACGGTCTTCCAGATGAACGGCCAGCCCACCGCCGAGAACACCCGCGAGGCCGGCGCCGACGGCTCCCTGCCCGCCTACCTCAACTGGCAGAACGACGACCACGTACAGCGCCTCGCCGACGCCTGGAACCTCGACCCGCTCCGCATCCCGCACTGGTCACCGCCCACCCACGCGATGGAGATCTTCCGGTACTGCGAGAACGGCACGATCCGCTTCCTGTGGGTCACCGGCACCAACCCCGCCGTCTCCCTGCCCGAACTGCATCGCATCCGCAGCATCTACGGCTCCGACCGGCTGTTCCTCGTCGTCTCCGACGCGTTCCCCACCGAGACCACCGCACTGGCCGACGTGGTGCTGCCCGCCGCGCTCTGGGGCGAGAAGACCGGCTGCTTCACCAACGCCGACCGCACCGTGCATCTCTCCCACCAGGCCGTCGCACCGCCCGGCGAGGCACGCAGCGACTTCGACACCTTCCTCGACTACGCGCGGCGCATGGACCTCACCGACCGCGACGGCAAGCCCCTGCTGCCGTGGCACGGGCCCGAGGACGCCTGGACCGACTTCACCGCGCTGACCAGGGGCCGCCCCTGCGACCAGTCGGCCCTCACCTACGACCGGCTGAGATCCGGCGGCGGCATCCAGTGGCCCTGCACCGACCGGGCGCCCGACGGCACCGAGCGGCTCTACACCGACCACGTCTTCCCGACGGCCGCCGACCGGTGCGAGGACTACGGGCACGACCTCACCAGCGGCGCCCAGTACGAAGCCGACGACTACAAGGCCCAGGACCCGGCCGGCCGGGCCGTCATCAAGACGGCCCACTACCTGCCACCGCACGAACAGACCGACGACACCTACCCGTTCCACCTCACCACCGGCCGTACCGTCCACCACTGGCACACCCGCACCAAAACGGCCCGCAGCCCCGAACTCCAGCGCGCGGCACCGGAGATGTGGGTCGAGCTCCACCCCGAGGACGCCGCACACCTGGGCATCGCCGAGGGCGACCGGGTACGCGTCGCATCCCGGCGGGGCAGCATCGAAGCACCGGCCCTCCTGCGGGGCCACCGCCGCGGCGTGGTCTTCGCGCCCTTCCACTACGGGTACTTCGACGCCGCCGACCCCGGCCGGCACCGGCGGGCCGCCAACGAACTCACCCGCACCGAATGGGACCCGGTCTCCAAGCAGCCGATCCTCAAGGTCACGCCCGTAAGCGTCACCCCGCTCGGCACCGCCGGCCCCGAGGACACCCCGGAGGGACCGCGATGAGCAGCGGCATCACCCTGCTGGTACGGGAGCTGCACCGCGCCGAGACCCAACTGGCCGACGCCTTCCGGGCGGTGGCCGAGCGGCAGGCAGCCGACCACGGCACCCACTACCCCTGCCGCACCCTCGCCGACCAGTGCGACCAGCACGCCCGGCAGATCCGCGACTGGGCGGCCGGACGCTTCGGCGTCACCCTCCACGAACCCCAGCGCCCCGCGCCGCTGACCGCGGCCGTCGGCACCCTGCGCCGCACGTCCTCCGAACTCACCGGCCGGCGCCGCGTGTCCGGACTGCTCCTCCTCCGCGACCTGCGCGGGCTGTACGTCAAGGCCGAGCACACCAGCATCCACTGGGTCATGCTCGGCCAGGCCGCCCAGGCCCTGCGCGACCACGATCTGCTCGGTCACGTCTCCGACTGCCACGAGCAGACCCGCACCCAGGCCAAATGGATCACCACCCGCATCAAGGAGGCGGCGCCCCAGGCGCTCCTGTAGCGGTCCGGCACACCGAAAACCCCGGCGAGAGAAGCCCCATGGCCCACCACGACCCCGACGACTCCGTCCGCGTCCACTTCATCGGCAACGCCACCGTACTGATCCGCCACGGCGAGCTGACACTGCTCACCGACCCCAACTTCCTGCACCGCGGACAGCACGCCTACCTGGGCTACGGCCTGCTCAGCAGGCGTCTGACCGAACCGGCCCTCGACGTACGGGAACTCCCCGGCCACCTCGACGGCGTCGTCCTCTCGCACCTGCACGGCGACCACTGGGACCGCACCGCGCGCCGCCACCTCCCCCGCTCCCTGCCGGTGATCACCACACCGCACGCCTCCCGCCGGCTGCAAGGGCTGCACGGCTTCCACCGGGCGGTGGGACTGCGCACCTGGCAGGACCACACACTCACCCGCGGCGGTGCGCAGGTCCGCATCACCTCCCTGCCCGGCCGGCACGCGGGCGGGCCACTGCGCCGGCTGTTGCCCCCGGTGATGGGCAGCCTGCTGGAGTTCGGCCCGGCCGGCGGCGAGGTCCGGCTGCGGCTCTACCTCTCCGGGGACACCCTGCTCTTCGACGGCCTCGACGAGATCGGCCGCCGCTACCCCGACACCGACCTCGCCGTCCTGCACCTGGGCGGCACCACCCTGCCGGGCGGCTTCGTCGTGACGATGGACGGCGCCCAGGGCGCTGAGCTGGTACGGCGGCTGCGCCCGCGGCTCGTCCTGCCGGTGCACTACGACGACTACACGGTGTTCAAGTCGCCACTGCGCGACTTCCTCACCGAGGCCGACGCCCGCGGCCTGGGCGAGCGGATCGTGCACTGCCGCCAGGGCCAGGAGCTGACCCTCACCGCCGGCGCGCCCCGGGCCATGGTCACCGGCTGACGACGGCCCCGGGCGCCCCGCACCGGCTGACGGCCCGTCTCCACGCACCGGCCGAAGGCGTCAACTCCCGTATCCTGTACGGCACATGGCTCGCACGCCACAACCGTCACCAGGAGACGCAGCATGACGTGTTCGCCCCGCGGGGACGGATCGGCCGGCCCGCACCTCTCCCGGCGCCGCTTCGGGCAATTCGCCGCCCTCGGGCTCGCCGCCGCAACCGGCACCGGTGCGCTCGGCCTCGCCCCGCCGGCCGCTGCCGCCGGGGACGACGCGCAGGCACACTACGACCGGGCCCGCAGGCTCGCGGGGAACGACCCGGTGCTGCGCGCGATCGCGGCGGCGCTGACCCCCGGCGTCGAGTTCCCCCGCTCGCCCACGCGTCCCGCCCCGCTGATGCTCTTCGACAACCTCGCCTTCCTCAGCGCGGGCTGGGTCTCCGCCATGGCGGTGCTGACCCGGGACGGGATCGTGCTGATCGACGCGCTCACCTCGCCGGAGGAGGCCGAGAACGTCATCGTGCAGGGGCTGCGCACTCTGGGCGCCCGCCCGGAGACGATCGAGTACGTCGTCGCCACGCACGGCCACGGGGATCACATCGGCGGCGCGCAGTACCTCGCCGACCGCTACGGCACACGCGTGCTGATGACACCGGCCGACTGGGACCTCGTCGCCCGCACCCGCCCGGACCACGCCCCCGAGCGGGACCTGGACATCACGGACGGACAGCGCCTCACGCTCGGCGGGACGACGATCCGGCTGCACTGCACTCCGGGGCACACCCCGGGCACCGTCTCCCCGGTCCTCCCGGTACGCACGGGCCGCGAACTCCACACCGCCATGCTGTGGGGCGGCGCCAACCCGCCCGAGACGCTCCCGGAACTCCGTACCTACCTGGCGTCCCTCCGTACCTTCCGGCACCGGACGCGCCGGGCGGGCGCGGACGTGGAACTCTCCAACCACCCCAACGACCACGGCCTCCAGCGCGCCGAGCAGCTCCGCGCCGACCCCACCGGGCCGAACCCGTTCGTCCTCGGCCGCCGGCGCACCGACCGCTACCTCGCGGTGATGGAAGCCATGCTGCGCGGCCGGATCGCCGACGCGTCCTGACCGGGTCCCGCCGGGGACCGCCGCACGGCACCCCGGCTAGGCGGACGGCGCGTACTGTGCCTCGCCGTTGCCCAGGGACCAGTCGGCCGGCCCGTTCTCGGTGAGGGTGACGAAGACATTGCGGGGCTCGGTCCCGGCGTACTCGTGGGCGAGCTCGGCGATCCTGCGGTACAGGGCGCGCTTCTGGTCCGGGGTGCGTCCGGCGCGCAGCGTGATCGCGACGTACACGATGCCCTCGTCGCGGTGCACGCCGAGGTAGTCGTCGTAGCGCAGGGTGCTGCGGGTGCCGTCGTGGCCGGTCAGGATCTGGAAGCGGTCGTCGGGCGGGAAGCCGACCGTCTCCACCAGGGCGTCGTGCACGGCGCGGCCGAGCGCGTCCAGGCGCGCGCTGTCGGTACCCATCGCGTCGATACGGACCAGGGGCATGGTGGCGGGTCTCCTTCGGGGCGGGGCAGTGGTGGTCGGGCGCTGGCGTACATACTAGTAGTTACAGCATGCGGCCGCTGCCGCGGGGACTTCCGCCGTCGGTGTGACGTTTCTCCGCTTGAGGCGCGTGCGTTCGGGGCAGATGTCGATCACACTGCCGGTACGCGCCGGTGTGCACCGGTACGTTCCGGTGGCTGCGGGAGAGAGGCGAGGTGCGGGATGGCCGGGGAGACGCAGACGGGTGGAGCCGGGCCGGCCCTGGTGACGCGGGAGGCCGCCGTACGGACGGTGGAGGCCGCCGTCCTCGTGCTGCACGGCGGGCGCGAGCACGGGCTCGCCGCGCCCCGGCGCTGGAACCTCGCGGCCGCCCGGATGCGCCCCGTCACCCGGGGAATCGAGCGGGCCACGGCCGGGGACCGGGTGTGCGTGGGGGAGGTGCGCTACCGCCACCGCGGATGGAACGGCGACCGGGAGGACGCGGCCCAGGACGCCCGGCGCGCGGTGGACGAGCTGGTCGAGCGGGTGGGCGAGGTGCCCGTCGTGCTGGTCGGGCACTCCATGGGCGGCCGCGCGGCGCTGCGGGCCGCAGCGCACCCGCTGGTCCGCGACGTCGTGGCGCTCGCCCCGTGGTGCCCCGCCCAGGAACCGGTGGCACACCTGGCCGGCCGCCGCCTCGTCCTCGTGCACGGCGACCGGGACCGTACGACCGACCCGCGCGACACCTGGCGGTTCGCGGCGCGCGCGGCCGAGGCGGGCGCCCGGCCGTGCGCCGTGACGATGCGGGGCGGCGACCACCCGATGCTGCGCCGGGCCGGTGACTGGCACCGGCTCACCGTCTCCCTGGTGTCCGGCCTGCTGGGCACGGCCCCGCTGCCGCCGGTGATCGCGGACCGGCTGTCCGGGGGCGACGGGGCGGCCGCGGCACCGCTGGAGTGGTGACACGGCGGCAGCGTTGACACGACGGGACGCGCCGCCGCGTACGACTGTTGAAGGCAGCGGTACGCGGCAGCGCGTCACCCGGCCCGTACCACCGGTGCCGGCGCGGGTGCCGGTGTCGGCCGGATCGGGTCACCTGCGGACGGCGCCCGCACTGTTGGCGGTGGAGACCCGTACGTGGTCGACGGCGAGCTGCTGGGGGAAGGACGTCGACCCGTCGGGGTCGCCGGGCCAGTAGCCGCCGACGGCGAGGTTGAGGATCAGGAAGAAGGGCTTGTTGAAGACCCACTGCTTGCCGCCGAGGTCGGCGGGGGTGCGGCGCTGGTAGACGTTGCCGTCGACGGACCAGGTGATGGAGTCCGGCGCCCAGTCGATGGCGAAGGTGTGGAAGCCGTCGGCGAACGCCTGCCCGTTCGGCAGGGAGTACGGCGCGCCGATGCCGCCGCTGCCGGAGTAGCCCGGGCCGTGGATGGTGCCGTGCACCGTGCCGGGCTCGAAGCCGACGTTCTCCATGATGTCGATCTCGCCGCTGTTGGGCCAGCCGACCTGGCCGAGGTCGTTGCCGAGCATCCAGAACGCCGGCCACATGCCCTGCCCGCGCGGCACCTTCATCCGGGCCTCGACGTGGCCGTACTGCGCGGTGAACTTCCCGGAGGTGTTCAGCCGGGCTGAGGTGTACTCGCACCGGCCGTACCAGCACTGGTAGTTGCCCGGGTTCTCCTTGCGCGCGGTGATGACCAGCTGGCCCTGGCCGTTCAGGGCGGCGTTGGCGTTGCCGGAGGTGTAGTACTGGCGCTCGTGGTTGTTGACGTTGTCGCCGGTCTCCAGCTGCCACTTGCTGCCGTCGACGGCCGATCCGGCCGGGCCGTCGAAGTTGTCCTCGAAGGTCGCGGCGTTGGGGGTGGCGGCGGGTCCGGCGGGTGGGGGCGCCGCGGTGGCGACGCCGGGTGCCCAGCTCAGCGCGGCGGTGAGCGCGACGGCGGCCAGTGCCGTGGTGCGGGTGGAGCGCCGGTGTCTGCGTAGGGGCACGCGTATGGACATCTGACTCCCTCGGTGTGTGGGGGCGGGGAGGAGCGACCGCACGGCCGGGCGGGGGTCGGCCGGGTGAGGGGCGCGAGGCAGCGCCGGCCGGTGCGGGCGGGTGCGGTCCGGTTGGTCCGGACCTTGCCTTCGGGAAGTGAAGCGCCATTGGCGCGACCCTGTCAATAAGTTGGTGAGAGCGCTCTCCAGAAGTTGGCGAGAGCGCTCTCGAAGAAGCTGGGGCGAGCGCCCTCGGCGAACTCGCCCCGGGCCCGGGCCGGTTACCCCTCAGCGGATCGCCGGTCCACCGCGTCCATGAACGCGAGCATCCGGTCGTTGATCCGTGCCGCGTGATCGATCTGCGGCCCGTGCCCGGTGTCCGCGACGATCTCCGCGCGGGCGCCCGGCACCAGCCGCGGGACGCGCTCGGCCTGGCGCCGCGGGTGCACGAGCAGGCTGCGCTTGCCCAGGAGGAGGTAGAGCGGGGTGCGGACGGTGCGGAGTTCGTCCTCGGTGAGCGGCAGGGGAGCCGGGCGGCGGATGCGGTAGGCGCGGACGCCGGCCCTGACCATCGCACGCAGCTCCGGCTGGACCAGCACCGGCTGCTCCAGCCAGGCGGCCAGGCGCGGCCGGAGCGCCTCGGGCGCGGACGTCGCGAGCAGACTGGCGAAGATCCAGGCGAAGAAGCGCAGTCCCACCTTCTCCAGGCCGCCCGGGTCCAGCAGGGTGACCGAGGCGAGGCGGCCGGGCCTGCGGTGTGCCTGGTTCAGCGCGAGCCACCCGCCGTAGGACGCGCCGACGAGGTGGACGCGGTCCAGGCCGAGCCCCGCCAGCGTCTCGTCCAGCCACTGTGCGGCCCGCTCCGGCTCGTGCAGGGGGAGGCGCTGCACGCTGCGGCCGGGGTCGCCGGGGGTGTCGAGCGCGTAGACGGGGCGTTCGGCGCTGAGCGCGGGGGTGTTGGGGTACCACATGGCGGAGCAGCTGCCGGCCCCGTGCACCAGGACGATCGGTGTGCGGTCCGGGGTGCCGGGGTCGGCGGGCCCGTAGCGGTAGACGTGCGTGGTGCCCGCCTCCGTCGCCACGTCCGTCTCCGCGCGGGCCGGCGCGCCCAGCGCGAACACCGCCTCGCAGGCCGCGAAGTAGCGCTCGCGCAGGGCGTCGCTGACGTAGCGGCCGACGTCCTTTCCGGTGCTGGGCATGGTCTGCGGCACGGTCGGCCACCTCCTGGAGTCTTCAGCCTTCGTGATACGAACGTACCATGAAAGTGGTACGGGCGTATCATCAAAAACGGCCGGGCCGGACAGGCGGAACCGGCCGACCCCACCCGCGGGAGACCGGCCGACGGACCGAGAACGGAGCAGTGCCCATGCCCAAACGCGTGGACCACGACGTACGCCGCGCCGAGATCGCCGACGCGCTCGTACGGGTCGCGGGGCGGCGCGGCCTGCACGCCGTCGGCATGCGCGACGTCGCGGCGGAGGCCGGGGTGTCCCTGCGCCTGGTGCAGTACTACTTCGAGACCAAGGAGAAGCTGCTGCTGCACGGACTGCAGCACCTGGTCGACGGCTTCGGCGAGCGGGTCGCCGCCCGGGTACGGGCAGCAGGGGAGGTCCCGGGACCGCGCGCCACGGTCGAGGCGCTGCTCAAGGCGTCGCTGCCGACCGACGCGGAGAGCCGCACGTTCCACCTGCTCTACACCTCGTACGCGGTACTGGCCGTGACCGACGAGGCGCTGGCAGCGCAGCCGTTCATGAAGAACCCGGACGCCGCCGAGGACACCCTGACGGGCCTGCTCGAACAGGCACGGGACGCGGGGCTCGCGCGCCGCGACCTGGACGCGCGGGCGGAGGCGATCGGCCTGCTCGCCATGGCCGCCGGGCTCGGCACCAGCGTCCTCGTCGGTCAGCGGCCCCCCGAGTCCGCCGTCGCCGTCCTCGACCACCACCTGAACCGGATCTTCGGCCCGGCGGGGGAGGGCCAGCGGGCCGGCGGCTGACCGGGCACGGCGTGAACGGAGACCGGGCCGGACCGGGGTGCCCGTCCCGCGCCGGGACGGCGCTGACCGGATGGCGTCCCTACCCCTCCGGGGTCGGCGCTGGTTTCATGAACCCATGCTCTCCACCGACCGGTTGCTCGCCTTCGCTCTCATGTCGCTGCTGCTGATCGTGGTGCCCGGGCCCAGCGTGCTCTTCGTCATCGGACGGGCGCTGGCGCACGGCCGCCGGGCCGCCCTGACCACGGTCGTGGGCAACACCCTCGGCGCGTACCTGCTCGTCGTGGCCGTGGCGTTCGGGATCGGCGCCGTCGTGGAACGCTCGGTCCTGGTCTTCACGGCGCTGAAGCTCGCGGGCGCCGCGTACCTGGTGTACCTCGGCGTCAAGGCGGTCCGGCAACGCCGGTCGCTGCAGGCCGCGTTCGCCGCCGAAGGGGACGCGGCGCACGGCGGGCTGCGCACGCTGTGGGAGGGGTTCGCTGTCGGCATCGCCAACCCGAAGACCATCGTGTTCTTCGCCGCCGTCCTGCCGCAGTTCGTGGACCGCGGGCAGGGGCACGTCACGGTGCAGATGCTGCTGCTCGGACTGGTCTTCAACGTCATCGCGGTGGCGTCCGACAGCCTCTGGGGGCTGGGCGCCGCCGCGGCGCGCAGCTGGTTCGCCCGCTCGCCGCGCAGGCTCGCCGCGGTCGGCGGCGCCGGCGGCCTCGCCATGATCGGCCTCGGCTTCACCGTTGCCACGACCGGCCGCGCTGACTAGCCGGGGGGACGAGCGGGGGCGGTCCGCGACATGTGCGCGGACCGCCCCCGCCTTCGGTACGGCCGGTTCAGCAGGTGCGGCCGACGTAATGGGCGCCGTCGATCTCGTCCGCGGAGCCGAGCCAGGTCACGCCCGGGACCACGCACCGCTCGTAGTTCGGCCCCCACACCTCCACCTCGATGACCACGTGCGAGCCGTCGCTCGTGCAGTGGTTGTAGAACGCGTCGCTGGACGTCTTGTAGAACCCGCAGGGATCGGCGGCGGCGCCGGGCGCGGCCGCGACGGTCATGCCGAGGACGAGGGCCAGGGCGCCGAGGGCGCCGGTCAGGGAACGGCGAACGCTCATGGGGAACTCCTTCTCCGAGGTTCCTGTGCCGAGCGGCAGGCGGCTCGGGCTTGCGCCGAGCGTTGCGCCATCCGTGTGGTGATGTCAGCCGGTCTCGCCCGGACGAGTGAGGCGAACCATCAGATCGTGCACAGCTATTCGTCATATCGCCGGCCGGGTGGGCGGACTCCCGTGACGTACCTGCCCGCGCCGCCAACAGGCCACCGCGAGCGGGCATTTCAACGGAGGCGAAACGCTCCGGTAACGGTGCCGGGGCGCGACAGCTCCTACGCTCGTACCCGGACCCTGCCGGCCTGCCTGGGGAAGGTGCGCCCGTGGCCATCGGACCGCGTCCGCCCCGTGCGGGGCGGCTGCCCGCCGCCGACGACGACGTGGAACTGCGCTACCACGTCGTGCACGGATACCGCCGTGCCTACCGCTACGCGGGCCGGGGACCCGCGCTCGTCCTCATCCACGGCATCGGGGACTCGTCCGCCACCTGGGCCGGCGTCCTCCCGGCCCTGGCCAGGAACTACACGGTCATCGCCCCCGACCTGCTCGGCCACGGCGCCTCGGACAAGCCGCGCGCCGACTACTCCGTCGCCGCCTACGCCAACGGCATCCGCGACCTGCTCGGCGTGCTCGGCATCGACCGGGCCACCCTGATCGGGCACTCGCTCGGCGGCGGCGTGGCCATGCAGTTCGCGTACCAGTTCCCCGAACGCACCGAACGCCTGGTGCTGGTCAGCGCGGGCGGCGTCGGCCGCGAGGTGACGCCCGTCCTGCGGCTCGTCTCGATGCCGGTGGTGGCCGCGCTGCTCTCCGTACTGGGCCTGCCCGGCATGCGCTGCCAGACCCGCCTGGTCCTCGGGCTGCTCAAGCGCCTCGGCACGGACCTCGGCCAGGACGAACCGACCCTGCTGCGGCTGGTCGACGCGCTCCCGGACGGCGCGTCCCGCAGCGCCTTCGTCCGCAGCCTGCGCGCCGTGGTCGACTGGCGCGGCCAGGTCATCACCATGCTGGACCGCTGCTACCTGGCGGAAGGCATGCCGACCCTGCTCCTCTGGGGCTCGCGGGACGGCGTGATACCCGTACGGCACGCCCACCGCGCGCACGCCGCCATGCCGGGCAGCCGGCTGGAGATCTTCGAGGGCGCCGGCCACTTCCCGTACACCGCCGACCCGGCCCGTTTCCTGGCCGTGGTGGAGCACTTCCTCGCCACGACCCGGCCGGCCGACTGGAGCCCGGAACGGTGGCGCGCGCTGCTCAGGGCGGGTCGCCCCGGCAGCGCGGTGGGACAGCCGGACGACGCCCGCAACCGCGCCGTGGAACGCGAGCTGCAGAGCGAGAGCGAACGCAGCGCCACGTGAGGCGCCGGGACGCGCATGTACGCCGCCGCGGCGCGCCACGTGATCGCCGCCTTCGCCGCCCGGCTGCCCGTGCGCCCGCTGAGCGCCGCAGTCGTCGTCCGGCTGCCGGGCGGCGTACGGGGGAGCGCCGCGCCGTGCGCAGGCGCTCCGCGGCGTCAGGGGCGGCGCCAGCTGTCGTCCTGGAGGTGCGAGCCGGCCATGGGCCCCATGCGGAGCATGCCGCCGTCCACGGCCCAGGACGCGCCCGTGACGTACCCGGCGTCCGGACCGGCGAGGAAGGCGATCACGGCGGCCACCTCGCGGGCGTCGCCCGGCCTGCCGAGCGGCACGCCGGGCCGGCTCTTGGCCGTCACGTCCTCGTCCTCCTGGCCGGTCATGGGCGTGGCGATCTCGCCGGGCGCCACGGCGTTCACACGGATGCCGTGCTCGGCCAGCTCCAGGGCCATGACCTGCGTCAGCAGGCCCAGCCCGCCCTTGGCGGCGCAGTACGGCGCAGCGCCGACCCGGGGCTGGTGCTCGTGCACGCTGGTGACGTTCACGATCCGGCCGCCGTCGCCCTGCTCGATCATGCGCCGGGCCGCCACCTGGGAGCAGAGGAACGGGCCGGTGAGGTCGGTGTCGACCACCTCGCGGAAGGTGTCGAGGCCGATGTCGAGGAACGGCGTTGCGGTGCCGGTGCCGGCGTTGTTGACCAGCACGTCGAGCCGGCCCAGCCGCCCGGCGAGCCGGTCGACGACGCCGGCGGCCGCGGGCAGGTCGGTGAGGTCGAGCCGGGCGGTCTCCGCCCGGCGGCCCGTGCCGCGTACCTCCTCGGCCGTCGCCTCGGCCCCGGCCCGGTCGGTGTGCCAGGTGATGCCGATGTCCATGCCCTGCTCGGCGAGCCGGACGGCGGTGGCGCGCCCGATGCCGGAGTCGGCGCCGGTGATCACGGCGACGGGAGCGGTCCGGGCGGATGTGGTCTGCGCGGTCAACGCGGTCCTCCTGACGTGCAGCGGAAGCGGCTTCTGACGGGCGCGGCCCCACGTGGCGGGCCCGTACGTGAGCGGGCCGTACGTGGGGGCCCGTACGCGGACGGCCCCTGCGCGGTCGAGGGCCCCGCGCGGCCAGCGGCCCTACTCCGGGTCCTCCGTCCGGCTCGCGGGCAGCAGCTCCCGGATGTCGGGCGGCAGGACGCTGCCGAGCTTCCCGGCCAGCTCGGGGGAGAGGGCCGCGTCGAGGACCTCGAAGACCGCACTGGCCTCCCGCAGCGCGGCGTCCTCCGAAACCCCGCCGCGCCAGGCGATCCGCGCGGCGAACGTGGTCAGGTCGAACCGCTCCGCCGTGTGCCGCTCCTCCTGGCCGCCCTCGTGCGTGGCGACCACCCGCCGGACGTGCTCCCCGATCTCCGGCGGGAGCTGGGCGGCCAGATGCCCGGCGAGACCGTCCGGCACCCGCTCCGCCAGCGTCTCCAGGGTCGCCCGCACCGCGCGCTCCGCCGCCCCGCGGTCGGGGAGCGCGGCTCCTGCCTGTACCAGCCGCAGGAACTCGTCGTGCTGCATGCTCAGTCACCTCTCGGTCGCGGCGCCGCACACCGGGTGCGCGCCGGTCGTGCTGCTGCTCTCACCCCGCGTCGTCGACCCGGAGCCGCACCTGCTCCGCCAGCCGCTCCAGGCTTCGGTCCAGGGCCGTGTGCACGGCCTGCTCGCCCGGGTCGTGGTCCTCGTCGAAGAACGACAGGTGGATGGTCACCTCGCTGGCCCCGCTGCCGATGCCGGACACCTGCAGCCACCCCGCGTAGCTGCCGTTCTCCCGGGTGCCCCACTCCACCCGCTGCTGGTCCTTCTCCGCCCGGAACAGCGCGGACTCGTCCTCGCCGGTGCGGTCCTCGTGCACCGTGACGGCCGGGAGCTCCTCCTCCCGTACGTGCAGCTCGTCCGGCAGCCAGGCGTCGAGCCGCGACACATCGCTCACCTGGTCGAAGACGTGCTCGGGCAGTGCCGGCATCGTGCGCGCACGCTCGTACTCGGTCATGCCGCACCCTCCTCTCGGTTGTCGGTACGGATCGCTTCCACGGGTTCCACGGAACTCCGCCGCGGAACGTCCCGGCGGAAACTCCGCCACGCACACGCCCGCGGAACCTCCTGCACCGAACGCCTGCCCCGTGGCACCGGCCGGCGGCGCACAACCACCCATTTGCACGGCATGGCAGGGCATGCCGCCCAATGTCCCGGCACCGCACGCCCGTCCCCGCCCCGGCGACGATCCGCTCACCGTCCGTGAAAAGCCGTGGTCGTCCCGAGATGTGAGCGATTCGTCGCTATTAATTTCCGCACGGATTTTCAAAGAGCGGCCTCGGGCCGTCACAATCACTCAGCGACCCTTCCCCGTTCTCCAGCGGACTCGGTCCTGCCCGCACGCGGTGACGACCGCAGCGGTTCCGGGAGCCGCCGGTACGGGGTGGGCGCTTTCGCACGCACGGAGGAGCGATCTCCCTTCGAGGAGGCACGTAATTGGAAGGAAGGCTGGCCATGACGGCGGATGCGCGTGGCGAGGTCGAGGCGTTCATACTGGGTGAGCGCTTCGCCTGTCTGGCAGGCCGTTCGGCCTGGCGGCGAGGCGGTATCACCCACCGGCACTACGACCGGATGGGAACCGAGGAAGCCGCCCGGCTGATGGCGTACGACCTCTCGGAATTCGTCGCCGGGGCGGACTGGAGCGCCCGGACGTTCACCAGTTTCATCGCGACCTTCGAGGAACCCCGCGGGGTCGACGAACTGCGCTTCGAGGAACTGCTCTGGCAGCAGCTGCAGCTGCTGCACGAACAGGACGCGGAAAGCCATCGCTGGGCCGAGGGCTATTCGTCCGATCCGCAGTCCGGCGAGTTCGCGTTCTCCGTGGCCGGCCATCCCTTCTTCGTGATCGGTCTGCACGAGACACACCGCCGCTATGGCCGCCGGCCGCCCTTCCCCATGCTGGCCTTCAATTCCCACGAGCAGTTCGCCAGCATCAAGAGCGCCGGCATGTGGGACCGCCTCGCGGACAAGATCCGCAAGCAGGACATCAAGCTGCAGGGCGACATCAATCCCAATCTGTACGAGTACGAGCAGCTTTCCGAAGCCCGCCGCTACTCGGGGCGCCCCAAGCCCGCCGACTGGCAGTGCCCCTTCGCCGCCCGGGAAACCACCCGGGAACGCAGCGAGGAGCGCGAGCTGACCACCGTCTCGGCGGTCTGACGCCTCCCGGTACGGCACGGCCACGGACCCGCCCCGGCGCCCGTGGCTGTGCCGACCGGGTGGCCCGTGGCCGATACCGGCCTGTCCGGGCGCACCCCGCAGCCCGGAGCCCCGACAATGCAGCGTGATCTTCGGTAACCGGCTCCGCAGGAGCGCCCCCGCACCCCGTCGCCGCCCCGGCCCGCGCACCGCCCGCACCGTCCCGGCCCTCCTGGGCGCCGCCCTGCTCGGCGCCGCGGCCGTGCCGCCCGCGACGGACGCCACCGCGGCCCCGCGGCCCACCGCCCGCGCCACCACCCCCGCCGAACAGCGCGTCGACGCCTACCTCGACAGCATCCGGAACCGGCCGAGCGAGCTGCGCGCCTTCATGCGGGCCCTGCCCAAGGGCGGCGACCTGCACAACCACCTCTCCGGCGCGGCCTCCACCGAACTGCTCGTCCGGCTCGCCGCACAGGACGGCCTCTGCATCGACCGGAAGACCGACACGGCCCGCCCGGCACCCTGCGGCCCGGGCACCCGGCCCGCCGCCGACACCCGCACCGACCCCGCCTTCCGGCAGCACCTCATCCGTGCCTGGTCCATGCAGGACCTGCCGCCCGGCGAGTCAGGACACGACCACTTCTTCGCCGCCTTCGGCAAGTTCGGGGAGGTCACCAAGCGGCACACCGGAGAGCTGCTGGCCGACGTCACCGCCACCGCCGCCAGGAACCACCAGTCGTACCTCGAGACCATGGTCTCCCCGGCCGGCACCGAAGCCCGCAAGCTCGCCGCCGACGTCGGCTACGACCCCGACCTCTCCCGCCTGCACGCCCGGCTCGTCGCCGGCGGCAAGCTCGACCGCGCCGTACGCCACGCCCAGCGGGAGGCCGACAAGGCGACCGCCGACTACCGCCGCGCCGCGCACTGCGACACCGGCCACCCCGAGCCCGCCTGCCGCGTCACCTTCCGGTTCATCTCCCAGGCCACCCGGTCCGCCGCACCCGAGCAGGTCTTCACCCAGCTCGCGCTCGGCATGCGGCTCGCCGAACGCGACCCCCGGTTCGTCGCCGTCAACCTCGTCGCCCCCGAGGACGGCGCCACGGCCCTGCGCGACTACCGCCTCCACATGCGGATGCTCGACCACCTGCACGGCGTCTACCCCAAGGCCCACATCACCCTGCACGCCGGCGAACTCACCCCCGGCCTGGTCAAACCCGCCGACCTGCGCTTCCACATCCGCGAAGCCGTGCACACCGGCCACGCCGAGCGCATCGGCCACGGCGTGGACCTGGCACACGAGGACGGCGCCGACGACCTGCTGCGCACCATGGCCCGCGAGGGCATCGCACTGGAATCACCGCTGACCAGCAACGCCCAGATCCTCGGCGTCGAAGGCGACGACCACCCCTTCCCGCGCTACCGCCGGGCAGGCGTACCCGTCACGCTCGCCACCGACGACCCCGGCATCTCGCGCACCGACATCAGCCACGAGTACCAGCGCGCCGCCACCACCTACCGGCTCAGCTACCACGAGCTGAAGGACCTCGCCCGCACCTCCCTGGCGGAAGCCTTCCTCCCGGGCCCCGGCCGCCATGACCGCGCCACCGGCCCGTCGGCCGCCACCGCGCCCCGCACCGGCCTGAAGGCCCGCCTCCAGGAGCGCCTGGAAGCCGCCTTCACCCGATTCGAGCAGCACGTACTGCACAAGAACGAGCGAGTACTGCACAAGAAGGAGCGCGTCCCGCACAAGAAGGAGCGCGTACTCCACGAGAGGGGCTGACACCTGGGACAGTGGGCCCGACGCCGGCCCCGGCCCCCGTCCGCCCGCACACGGCCCGCTCGTCCCCGGGAGCACCCATGCCCGTGTCCACCGTCCCCCTCAGGCCCGTCCCCGGACCCCGCGGCCTGCCCCTGCTCGGCAACCTCCCCGCCTTCGGGCGGGACCCCCTCGGCTTCCTCGTACGGCTGCGGGACGAGTTCGGGGACGCGGTGACCTGGTCCCTCGGGCGGAAACGCAGCCTCTTCCTCTGCCACCCCACGCACATCGCGGAATTCCTCGCCGCCCGCGAGCGCACCTTCGAGCTGCTGGAGATCGGCTGGGCCTTCCAACAGGTCACCGGCGAGAGCCTGCTCCTCAGCAAGGGCGCCGACTGGCGCCGCAAACGCTCCCTCGTCCAGCCCACCGTCCGCCCCCGCCAGGTCCGCGCCTACGCCGCCGCCATGGTCGAATGCGCACGCGCCGCCGCCGACGACTGGCAGGACGGCGACCGCATCGACGTACGCGGCCAGATGGCACGGATCACGCAGCGCATCGTGCTGCGCACCCTCTTCGGCAACGACCTGGGGGAGCGGACCCGCGCGCTCGGCGAGGCGATGGCCGTCGCCGAACACGGCATCGGCGCCGAACTGCGGAACATGAGCCTCTTCCTGCCCGGCTGGGTCCGCACCCCCGGGAGGCGCCGCCTCCTCCGGGCCGTCGCCACCATCGACGCCGAGATCCACCGCCTCATCCGCGACCGGCAGCGGCAGGGCGACACCGAGGACCGCGACGACCTGCTGAGCCGCCTCCTCGCGGCCCGCGACGAAGAGGGCCGGCCGCTCACCGCCAAGGAAGTACGCGACGAGGCCGCCACCCTCTGGGCCGCCGGCCACGAGACCACCTCCACAGCCCTGACCTGGACCTGGTACCTGCTCTCCCACGCCCCCGAGGCCCGCGAGCGCCTCACCGCCGAGCTCGAACGGGTCCTCGACGGCCGCCCGCCCACCATCGACGACTACGACCGCCTCCCGTGGACCCGGCAGATCATCAAGGAAGCCCTCCGGCTCTACCCGCCCGCCTGGCTCATCCCCGCCGTCGCCCGCGACGGCGCCACCCTCGCCGGCACCCCCATCCCGCCCGGCACCATCGTCTGGTGCAGCCAGTGGACCACCCACCGCGACCCGCGATGGTTCCCCGAACCCACCCGCTTCCGCCCCGAACGCTGGGACCCCGACGCCCCGGACCCCGTACCGGACCACGCCTGGTACCCCTTCGGCGGCGGCCAGCGCACCTGCATCGGCGCCCGCTTCGCGCAGGTCGAGGCCGCACTGCTGCTCGCCACCCTCGCCCAGCACTGCCACCTGGACGTCGCACCCGCCGACCCCAACCCGCGCGTCGGCCTGCTCCTCCAGCCCGCCGCAGCCCTGCACGCCACCGTGCGGCGCACCTGACCCGGCCGGGTCACCACCGCCGGGCGGTCACCACACCCAGCGTCACCAGCGCCAGCACCACCCACGCGAACCACAGCCAGCCGCTGCTGCCCAGCGCCACCGTGTAGGCCGTGGCCAGGACCAGCCCGCCCACCGTGCACCCCGCCATTGCCTTGGCCGATCCGGGCATGTGGACCTCCCTCACGGCGGCCCCGTACGTGGATATGCCACGGGCCGCGACCTTGGGAACATGTTCCCCGGCCGCGGCCCGTACCGCCAGCTTTCGCCGGATTCCGCCGCGCTCACCCGGTCCGCGACCGGGCGCGGCCTCAGCCCTGGCTGCCCTGGCCCCGCGCGTTGAGCGACGCCAGGTACGCGTTGTACGCCGCCAGCTCCTTGTCACCGTCCCGGTCCGCCGCCCGGTCCTTGCGCACCGACTGCCGCTTCTCCGTCGTGTACCACTGGAAGACCAGCGCGATCAGCACCAGCACCGAGGGGATCTCACTGAACGCCCAGGCGATGCCGCCCGCCGCCTGCTGGTCCGACAGCGCGTTCACCCCCAGCGACGCCGGCGGGTTCTCGAACGTCCTGACCATCGTCTCCGACGCCATCATCAGCGCGATGCCGAAGAACGCGTGGAACGGCATCCCCGCGAACAGCTCCAGCATCCGCATCACGTAACCCGGCCGGTGCGGACCCGGGTCCACCCCCATGATCGGCCAGAAGAACACCAGGCCGACCGCGAGGAAGTGCACCATCATCGCGATGTGCCCCGCCCGCGACTCCATCAGGAAGTCGAACAGCGGCGTGAAGTACAGCACGTACAGGCTCGCGATGAACAGCGGAATCGTGAACGCGGGATGCGTGATGATCCGCATGTACCGGCTGTGCAGCAGCGCCACCAGCAGCTCGCGCGGCCCCTTGCGGCCGCGGCCCGCCGTCGGCAGCGCCCGCAGCGTCAGCGTCACCGGCGCCCCGAGCAGCAGCAGGATCGGCGACAGCATGCTGATCACCATGTGCTGCACCATGTGCACGCTGAACATCACCATGCCGTAGTCGTTCAGCTTGGTGCACATCACCAGC
>NZ_PQSQ01000065.1 GCF_002920575.1 Streptomyces sp. Ru73
GGGGCGCGGCTTCGGCGGCCGCGGTCTCGGCAGCGGCGGCGGACTCGGCCTGCGCCTCGTCGTCGGCGCCGACCGTGGCCGGCTCCGGCTCCACGGCGACGGCCTGCTCGGCCACCGGCGCTGCGGTCTCGTCGGGCTGCGGCGCACCGGCGGGCGCGGACGCCCGGCGGACGGCGCGGCGGCGGGGACGCGCGGGCGCGGCCTCCTCACCGGAAGCGACGGCGGGGGCAGCGGCGGCTGCGGCCTGCGGGGCGCTCTCGGCGGAGGGGGCGAGCGCGGCGGCGTCCTCGGCCGGCGTCCCGGCGGCCTCGGCAGGGGTGGCACCCGGGGTGCCGACCGGGGCCGAACTGCGGCGGACGGCGCGGCGGCGGGGCCGCGCGGGCGCGGCCTCCTCACCGGTCACGACCGTGCCGGCGGCCTCGGCGGGCTCCTGCGGCGCTGCGGCCGGCTGCGCGGTCGTCACCTCGGCCCCCGCGGTCGCGGTGACCGGCGGGCCCGCGGGCCGGGAAGCGGCCCGGCGCCTGCGGCGCGGCGGCAGGGTGTCACTCGGTGTGCTGTTCTCGGAGCGGCTGTTCGCCGGCTCCGCGGATTCCGTGGGCTCAATGGGTTCGAGCATGCGGGCGGTTCTCCCGTCACGCTCCCGGGCGCCGCGTCCGGTTCCGGCCGCGGCCCGCGTCCAGCGCGGTGCCGCGGTCCGGGGCGCGGGCGCCACACGGGAGCTTTAGTCTCGCTCGCCGGGCCCTTGTGTCCGGGACCGGCGAAAGTCTCCTGGTCAGTTCGTTCGCCGGACCGGGGTGGCTCCCTGGCTGATCGGCGACGCGACGACGGCGGTCCTACGCTGCGCCGTCCGCCGCTCCACCGCCTGCGGGCGGTGCCTGCGTCGCGGCGGTCAGCCCGGCGGCCGTGGGTGGGGCGGCCGTGGCTGCTGCGTCGCGGTCGGGCGCGAGCGGGTCGGTCACCGCGCCGGTCTCCTCATCGAGCAGCCCCTGCGCCAGCCTGGTCACCGCTGCGGGGACCGGCGGCGCCAGGTCGGCCGTAGCTCGGAGGCCGGACAGGACGTCGTCGGGTCGTACGGCAGGTGTCAGATGCCGAACAACCAGCCGCAGTATCGCACAGGCATCAGCGCCCGGCCTATCGGCCTCGCACGCCGTGGCACGGAGATCCGCGACCGCGGCACGTGCGTCGAAGGTGCGCATGCCCTTCTTCGTCTGCCGCTCGACCGGTACTTCACCGGCCGCGAGGAACGCCTCGACGGCGCGCTCGGCGTCCGCGACGGCCACGCCGTCCAGACGCAGCTCCCACACCGACGCCTGCAGCCGGTCGGCGAGGCCCGAGGTGTGCGCCTCGACCGCGTCGGTCACGTCGAGGCCGTCCGGCAGGGACTCGTCCAGCAGCGCGCGCAGCACCTCGGGGTCCCGCCGCTCGGTGAGCGCGATCTCCAGGTACTCGGCCTCGCTGCCGGTGCCCGTCGGCGCGGCGTTCGCGTACGACACCTTGGGGTGCGGGGTGAAACCCGCGGAGTACGCCATGGGCACCTCGGCACGGCGCAGCGCCCGCTCGAAAGCGCGCTGGAAGTCACGGTGGCTGGTGAACCGGAGGCGGCCGCGCTTGGTGTAGCGCAGTCGGATGCGCTGCACCGCCGGTGCGGGCGGCGGGCCTTCGGGCTGTCGCTTGCCCAGTGTCGTCAGTCCTTCGTGAGTGCGGTCGTACTGCTACCTAGAGTACGTGCCTGCCGGGCCGCCGGTTCCCGCCGGGGTGTGCTCCGTCACCCGAAGAGCGCGTGCCGGACCTCTCGCGCGGCGGTGCGCGCGGCGGACAGCGCGGCCCTCACCGGCGGCCAGAGCACCGCCCGGATCGCGTGCCCCACGGGGGTGAGGATCCAGCGGTACGCCCAGCGCAGCGGCGCGACGACCAGCCACCGCCACAGGGCGGCGAGGCCCCGGCCGATGGCCCGGGAAACATACCCGGCGACCCGCCAGGCCCACGCGAACGCCGCGCCGACGGCCCGCAGGACGGGCCGCAGCAGATACTCCCAGAGTGCCACGGCGGGCACGACGAGGAGGTAGTGCGCCAGCCAGGCCAGCGCGCGCCCGATCGGGGTGAGGATCCAGCGGTACACCCAGCGGACCGGGACGACGAGCAGGTAGTACGCGAGCCGGGCCAGCGCGTGCCCGAGGGGGGTGAGCACCCAGCGGTAGAACCACAGCGCGGGGATCACGAGGAGGTACTTGATCAGGAAGACCAGCGGCACCACGATCAGGTAGTTGACCAGCCAGGCGACGGCCCGCCCGACCGGGGCGAGGAGCCAGCGGTACATCCAGCGCCCGAGGGGCGCGAGGACGTGCCGGCCCAGCCAGCACAGCGCGTCCCAGAGGAGCCGCAGCGGGACGACGACGATCAGCACCGGGATCTTGATCACCTGGGCGAGGCAGCAGCCCCCGCCCGGCTCCGGTGCCTTGTGCTGCTGTATGTGGGCGTGGTTGCCGTACGCCATGCGCGCTGAGTCCCCCGGTACCGCTGCTATGTCCTGTCGCTCATGTGCTCCGCCCGCGTCGGCACCCAGTACCGCAGCTTTCCGCCGCGCTCGTCCTCGAAGATCCCGCCGCAGGTCTCGATGACCTTACGTGACGCGGTGTTGGTGGTGTCACACGTGACCAGCGCGGACCCGATGCCGAGGCCGGCCGCGAGGGGCAGCGCCGCCCGCAGCATCGCGGTGGCGTGGCCGCGGCGGCGCGCCGTGGGGCGCACGTAGTAGCCGATGTGGCCGCCGAGCTCCCGCAGGTGGTCGTTGAGCTCGTGGCGCAGCGCGAGGCGGCCCAGGAAGGTGTCCCCCTCGACGTACCAGAGGGTGGTGCAGGGGACGAGGCCGAGCGGGCGGGCGGTCTCCTCCCGGGTCAGGGAGCGCAGCCGGCCGGTGTAGCGGGCGAAGGCGGCCGGGTCGTCCCACTCCGCGCCGAACCGCCGTATCTCCCGGCCGACCCCCGTGTCGTCGTCCGGAGCGCCGTGTCCCTCGGCGCGGAGCTCCGCCATCGCCTCCAGGAAGGACGCCTGGACGCGGGTCGTGGGTGCGATGAGCTGTGGCATCGCCACAGTGTGCGGGAACGCGCAGCGGCCCGGCCACCGCATTGCGGCGACCGGGCCGGCGGGGCGCGTGGCCTCAGGTCACTTCACGACGGACAGCGGGAGCAGCTTCTTCCCCGTGGGGCCGATCTGGATCTCGGTGTCCATCTGCGGGCACACGCCGCAGTCGAAGCACGGGGTCCAGCGGCAGTCCTCGACCTCGGTCTCGTCCAGGGCGTCCTGCCAGTCCTCCCAGAGCCAGTCCTTGTCCAGACCGGAGTCCAGGTGGTCCCAGGGCAGGACCTCCTCGTAGGTGCGCTCGCGGGTGGTGTACCAGGCGACGTCCACGCCGTAGGCGGGCAGCGTCTTCTCCGCCGCCCGCATCCAGCGGTCGTAGGAGAAGTGCTCGCGCCAGCCGTCGAAGCGGCCGCCGTCCTCGTAGACGGCGCGGATCACGGCGCCGACGCGGCGGTCACCGCGGGAGAGCAGGCCCTCGACGATGCCGGGCTTGCCGTCGTGGTAGCGGAAGCCGATCGAACGGCCGTACTTCTTGTCGCCGCGGATCTTCTCCCGGAGCTTCTCCAGGCGGGCGTCGGTCTCCTCGGCGGAGAGCTGCGGCGCCCACTGGAACGGGGTGTGCGGCTTGGGCACGAAACCGCCGATGGAGACCGTGCAGCGGATGTCGTTCTGGCCGGAGACCTCGCGGCCCTTGGCGATGACGTTGACCGCCATGTCGCCGATCTGCAGCACGTCCTCGTCGGTCTCGGTCGGCAGGCCGCACATGAAGTACAGCTTCACCTGCCGCCAGCCGTTGCCGTAGGCCGTGGCGACCGTACGGATCAGGTCCTCCTCCGAGACCATCTTGTTGATGACCTTGCGGATGCGCTCGCTGCCGCCCTCGGGCGCGAACGTCAGACCCGAGCGCCGACCGTTGCGGGTCAGCTCATTGGCAAGATCGATGTTGAACGCGTCGACACGGGTCGACGGCAGGGACAGACCGATCTTGTCCTCTTCGTACCGGTCGGCGAGGCCCTTCGCGATGTCGCCGATCTCGGTGTGGTCCGCGGAGGACAGCGACAGCAGGCCGACCTCCTCGAATCCCGTGGCCTTCAGGCCCTTGTCCACCATGTCGCCGATGCCGGTGATGCTTCGCTCCCGGACGGGACGCGTGATCATGCCGGCCTGGCAGAAACGGCAGCCGCGGGTGCAGCCACGGAAGATCTCGACCGACATCCGTTCGTGGACGGTCTCGGCCAGGGGGACGAGCGGCTGCTTCGGGTAGGGCCACTCGTCGAGGTCCATGACGGTGTGCTTGGACACCCGCCACGGGACGCCGGAGCGGTTCGGCACGACGCGGCCGATCCGGCCGTCGGCGAGGTACTCCACGTCGTAGAACTTGGGGACGTAGACGCTACCGGTCTTCGCGAGGCGGAACAGCAGCTCGTCGCGGCCGCCGGGGCGGCCCTCGTTCTTCCACGCCCGGATGATCTCGGTGATCTCCAACACGGCCTGCTCGCCGTCGCCGACCACCGCGCAGTCCAGGAAGTCCGCGATCGGCTCCGGGTTGAACGCGGCGTGGCCGCCCGCGAGGACCAGCGGGTGCTCCTCGGTGCGGTCCTTGGCCTCCATCGGGATGCCGGCCAGGTCCAGCGCGGTGAGCAGGTTGGTGTAGCCCAGCTCGGTGGAGAAGGAGACGCCCAGGACGTCGAAGGCGTCGACGGGGCGGTGCGCGTCGACGGTGAACTGCGGCACGCCGTGCTCGCGCATCAGCGCCTCGAGGTCCGGCCAGACGCTGTACGTGCGCTCGGCGAGCACGCCGTCCTGCTCGTTGAGGACCTCGTACAGAATCTGCACGCCCTGGTTGGGCAGCCCGACCTCGTACGCGTCGGGGTACATGAGCGCCCAGCGGACGTCGCACGACTCCCACGGCTTCACCGTGGAATTGAGCTCTCCACCGACGTACTGGATGGGCTTCTGCACATGCGGGAGCAGCGCCTCGAGCTGTGGGAAGACCGACTCGGCAGACATCTCACGGACCTTCGTAGCTGGCAGGGGTGACCCTCAAGCCTAACGCGGACGAGAGCCCCCCTTGCACAGCGGCAGTGATCATCCCCGCGTCCGCGGGGAGCACAGTGCCCAGCGCACCTCGCAAGCGTCGCAGTCCGGGCCATCCCCGCGGGGTGCGGGGAATCACACTGGCTCAACGACCAGTGGGAGGGGCAGTCACCGTCGGGCCGGGGCGCAGGTGCGGGGTGGGGATCGTGGACCACAGGGTGGGGAGGGCGCTTTCCAGGGCGGCGGCGCGGGACTCCTCGCGGGCGTACAGCACGCCGTACGCGAAGGCGTTCTCGCCCGCGGCGTGCGCCTGGGCGGCCAGCTCGCGCAGCGCCGCGCGGGCCGCCACGCCGTCCTGGTGGCCGCCGAGCAGTTCCTGCAGCTCCGTCATCCGCGTGGCCAGCTCCTTCGCGGGCCTGCCCAGCTCCGGGCGGGCCGCCTCCGCCGCGTACCGGGTCCGCTTGGCGGCCTTGCGGGCCTCGTGCATCGCCAGGTCGCGGGCGGGCCCCGGAGGCGCGGCGAGCGCCGCCTCCACGTGCCCGGCCAGCCGCCGGAAGTCCCGCTCGACCGCCTTGGGCAGCACCCGGGCCGCGGGGCGGCCGGCGGCGGGCGCGAGAGGCGGGTCGGCGAGCAGCGCGTCGAGGGACTCCAGGAGGGCGAGGTAGCGCGGGCCGTCGAGGACGGCCAGCAGCTGCTTGCGGGAGCCCTTGCGGCGGGCCCGGGTCCAGGTGCGCAGCCGGGACCGTACGGGCCCCGGACGCAGCTCCTTGGGGAGCGCGGCGAGCCCTTCCTGGAGGCGCGCGGCGAGCACCTCGGCGTCCCGGCCCACGCCCAGCTCGGCCGCGAGCCACTTCAGCTCCTGGCCCACGGGGTCGGTCGCCGACCGGTCGAGGACGGTGGCGTACGAGCGCAGGGCGCTGCGCAGGCGGCGGGTGGCCACCCGCATCTGGTGCACGGAGTCCGGCAGGTCGCGGCGGACGGCCGGGTCCAGCTCGACGAGGGCCCGGACCTGGCGGGCCAGGTAGCGGTGGACGACCTGCACGGCGGTGGGCGGGACGGCCTCCTCGGGCCCGGCCCCCACGGGCTCCCCGGCGCCGCCCCTGAAGGCCGCCGCCTTCTGCCCGCCCTCAGGGACCGCCCTCCGCCCTCCCTTCGGTACGGCCGTCCGCTCGCCCTCCGGAGCCGTCTCCCGGAGGGCCCTGGCCGCCTTGGAGGCCGTCGTGGCGGGGCGCAGCCCGGCACCGAGGAGGCGGGTCTCGACGGCGTCCAGGAGGGCGCCGTCCCCGCCCGGTGTCAGCTCGACCTCGATCTCGGCCCACTCGGCGGCGCGTCCGGGCCCTGCGGGCCGCTCGGCGCGCACCCGGTCGGCGGCGATCTCGGCGAGGACCGTGCCGTCGGCGGCGAGCAGCTGCCGCACCTCGCGCCGGGTGCCGATCCGTACGAGGGGGACCAGCTCGGCGTCGCGGGTGCGGGAGCGGAGCAGGCCGCGCAGGGCGCGCGGGACGGTGCCGGAGAGCGGGGCGCGGATCTCGTCGCGTACGTGGGCGGCGACCGGCAGCTTCAGGTGCCAGCCGGCGTCGTCACCGCCGGTGCGGCGGCGCAGGGTGATGCCGTCGCGGGCCAGCCGGCGGTCGGCGGTGTCGTAGTAGGTGGCGTCCAGGGTGACCGCGCCGCGCTCCGCGACGGACGCGATCCGGTCCACGCCGGTGAGGTCGGGCAGCACGCGGGCGAGCTGCCCCGCACCGTCGGCCCCGCCATCGGCCTCGTACTTCCGCTCGATCTCGCGCACGGTGTCCGCCATGGGGTGAACGTACTGTCCTGTCCCGCTTCCGGGGAGCCCTCGGAACGTCCGGTGCGCGGCGCCCGGAGGAAACCGGGACGCCGCGCACCGGACGCCGCGCTCACAGCACCATGAGGCGCCGTGCCCGCCGGTCAGGAGACACCGCGCTCACAGCGCTGAGAGGCACCGCGCTCACAGCGCTGAGAGGCACCGCGCGCACCGCGCCAAGAGGCGCCGCGCTCACTCCACCACGATGAGCAGGTCGCCGCCCTCGACCTGGGCGATCGACGAGATGGCGATGCGGCTGACGGTGCCGCCCGTGGGCGCGGTGATGGCCGCCTCCATCTTCATCGCCTCGATGGTGCCGATCGTGGCGCCCGCCTCGACCCGCTGGCCCTCCTCGACGGCGAGGGTGACCACGCCGGCGAACGGCGCGGGCAGGTGGCCGGGGTTGTTCCGGTCGGCCTTCTCGGCGGTCGGCACCTCGCTGGCCACGGCCCGGTCGCGGACCTGGATGGGCCGCAGCTGGCCGTTGAGGATGCACATCACGGTGCGCATGCCGCGCTCGTCGGCCTCGGAGATCGCCTCCAGGCCGATGAGCAGCTGGACGCCGGGGGCGAGCCGTACGACGTGCTCCTCGCCGTGGTGCAGCCCGTAGAAGAACAGGTCGCTGGAGAGCGGGGAGGTGTCGCCGTAGCGGTCCCGGTGGGTGGTGAAGTCCTTCGTCGGGCCGGGGAAGAGCAGCTCGTTGAGGACTTCCTGGCGCTCGGCGGAGGTGCCGGAGAGCCGCTTGCTCTCGGTGGCGGACAGCTCGGTGATGCCGGGAGCCTCGGCGCGGCCCTCCAGGGCGCGGCTGCGCAGCGGCTCGGGCCAGCCGCCGGCCGGTTCGCCCAGCTCGCCGCGGAGGAAGCCGATGACGGAACCGGGGATGTCGAAGCGGGCGGGGTCGGCGGCGAACTCCTCGGTGCTGACCCCGGCGCCGACCAGGGCGAGCGCCAGGTCGCCGACGACCTTGGAGCTGGGGGTGACCTTGACCAGGCGGCCGAGCAGCCGGTCGGCGCCCGCGTACGCCTTCTCGATCTCCTCGAAGCGGTCGCCGAGGCCGAGCGCGATGGCCTGCTGGCGGAGGTTGGAGAGCTGGCCGCCGGGGATCTCGTGCTCGTAGACCCGGCCGGTGGGCGCGGGCAGGCCGGCCTCGAAGGGCGCGTAGACCTTGCGCACGGCCTCCCAGTACGGCTCCAGGGCACAGACCGCGCCGAGGTCGATGCCGGTGTCCCGCTCGGTGTGCGCGGCGGCGGCCACGATCGCGGAGAGCGCGGGCTGGCTGGTGGTGCCGGCCAGCGCCGCCGAGGCGCCGTCCACCGCGTCGGCGCCGGCCTCCCAGCCGGCGAGGTAGGTGGCGAGCTGGCCGCCGGGTGTGTCGTGGGTGTGGATGTGGACGGGCAGGTCGAAGTTCTGCCGCAGGGCCGTGACCAGCTTCTTCGCGGCGGGTGCGCGGAGCAGTCCGGCCATGTCCTTGATGGCGAGGACGTGCGCGCCCGCGTCGACCATCTGTTCGGCGAGCCGGAGGTAGTAGTCGAGGGTGTAGAGCTTCTCGCCGGGGTCCGTCAGGTCGCCGGTGTAGCTCATGGCGACCTCGGCGACGGCGGTGCCGGTCTCCCGCACGGCGTCGATGGCGGGCCGCATCTGGTCGACGTTGTTGAGCGCGTCGAAGATCCGGAAGATGTCGATGCCGGTGTCCGCCGCCTCCTGCACGAAGGCGCGGGTGACCTGCTCGGGGTAGGGCGTGTAGCCGACGGTGTTGCGGCCGCGCAGCAGCATCTGGAGGCAGATGTTGGGGACGGCCTCGCGCAGCGCGGCCAGCCGCTCCCACGGGTCCTCGTACAGGAAGCGCAGCGCCACGTCGTACGTCGCGCCGCCCCACGCCTCGAGGGACAGCAGCTCCGGGGTCGTGCGGGCCACGTGCCCGGCGACCTCCAGCAGGTCCTTCGTACGGACCCGGGTGGCCAGCAGCGACTGGTGGGCGTCGCGGAAGGTGGTGTCGGTGACGCCGAGCGCGGGCCGGGCGCGCAGGTCGGCGGCGAAGCCCTCGGGGCCGAGCTGCCGGAGCCGCTGCCGGGAGCCGTCGGGGATCGGCGCTGAGGTGTCGATCGCGGGCAGCTTCTCGTGCGGCGCGATGCTCACGGGCCGCTCGCCGTGCGGCTTGTTGACCGTGACGTCGGCCAGGTATTCGAGGATGCGGGTGCCGCGGTCGGCGGAGCCGCGCTGGGTGAGCAGCTCGGGATGCTGCTCGATGAAGGAGGTGGTGACCTTCCCGGCGCGGAAGTCCGGGGTGTCCAGCACCGCCTGCAGGAACGGGATGTTGGTGGCGACACCGCGGATGCGGAACTCGGTGACGGCGCGGCGGGCGCGTCCCACGGCGGTCGCGAAGTCCCGGCCCCGGCAGGTCAGCTTGACCAGCATGGAGTCGAAGTGCGCGCCGACCTCGGCGCCCAGGTTGGTGCCGCCGTCCAGGCGGACGCCCGCGCCGCCCGGGGAGCGGTAGGCGGTGATGCGGCCGGTGTCGGGCCGGAAGCCGTTGGCCGGGTCCTCGGTGGTGATGCGGCACTGCAGCGCGGAGCCGCGCAGCACGATCTTCTCCTGGCTCAGGCCCAGGTCGGCCAGGGACTCGCCCGCGGCGATGCGCAGCTGGGACTGGACCAGGTCGACGTCCGTCACCTCCTCGGTGACGGTGTGCTCGACCTGGATGCGCGGGTTCATCTCGATGAAGACGTGCTTGCCGCGGGCGTCGACGAGGAATTCGACGGTGCCGGCGCAGGTGTAGCCGATCTGCTTGGCGAAGGCGACCGCGTCGGCGCAGATGCGCTCGCGCAGCTCCGGGTCGAGGTTCGGGGCCGGGGCCAGCTCGATGACCTTCTGGTGGCGGCGCTGCAGGCTGCAGTCCCGCTCGTAGAGGTGGATCACGTTGCCGTGCTGGTCGGCGAGGATCTGCACCTCGATGTGGCGCGGGTCGACGACGGCCTGCTCCAGGAAGACGGTCGGGTCGCCGAAGGCCGACTCGGCCTCGCGGGCGGCCGCCTCGACGGCCTCGCGCAGCTGGGTGCGCTCGGTGACCCGGCGCATGCCGCGCCCGCCGCCGCCGGCCACGGCCTTCACGAAGACCGGGAACTCCATGTCCTCGGCGGCTGCGACCAGCTCGTCGACGTCCGAGGACGGTGCGGAGGAGGCGAGGACGGGCAGCCCGGCGGCCTTGGCGGCGGCGATGGCGCGCGCCTTGTTGCCGGTCAGCTCCAGTACCTCGGTGGAGGGGCCGACGAACGTGATGCCGTGCTCGGCGCAGGCGGCGGCGAGATCGGGGTTCTCGGACAGGAAGCCGTAACCGGGGTAGACGGCGTCGGCGCCGGCCTGCCGCGCGGCGCGGACGATCTCCTCGACCGACAGGTACGCGCGCACGGGGTGGCCGGCCTCGCCGATCTGGTAGGCCTCGTCCGCCTTGAGGCGGTGACCGGAGTTGCGATCCTCGTACGGGAACACCGCGACGGTCTGCGCGCCCAGCTCATAGGCGGCACGGAAGGCGCGGATAGCGATTTCGCCACGGTTGGCGACCAAGACCTTCGAGAACATGGGAGCTGGCTTCTCCTGACGGGGCGGCACGGTGGGGGCGCCGGCGTACGGATACGACTCTGTCTCGCAATACGGACTGCTGTCTCGCTCAAGCTGTTCCGCGACAGCATGCCGCCCGCGCGGCGCGACCGCCACGTAAGAGGCGTCACAGAACGTGTCCGCGTGAAGTGGGTACGTGTACCGGAACGCCTGTGGTCCGGCACCCCTGGAGGTACCGGACCACGGCGGCGGCTGACGTCGGGTCAGGCGGAGACGGGCCGCTGCACTCTGATCGACTGCAGCAGTCCGATGGCGATCCATACGGCGAACATCGAGGTGCCGCCGTAGGAGACGAAGGGCAGCGGCAGGCCGGTGACCGGCATGATGCCCAGGGTCATGCCGATGTTCTCGAAGGACTGGAACGCGAACCAGGCGATGATGCCGGCCGCGACGATGGTGCTGTACAGCTCGGCGGACTCCCGGGCGATCCGGCAGGCCCGCCAGAGCACCACGCCCAGCAGGAGGATGATCAGGCCGGCGCCGAGGAAGCCCAGCTCCTCGCCGGCCACCGTGAAGATGAAGTCCGTCTGCTGCTCGGGGACGAACTGTCCGGTGGTCTGGCTGCCGTGGAACAGCCCGGCGCCGAAGAGGCCGCCGGAGCCGATCGCGATGCGCGCCTGGTTGGTGTTGTAGCCGACGCCCGCCGGGTCCAGGCTCGGGTTGGCGAAGGCGGCGAACCGGGCGATCTGGTAGTCGTCGAGCAGATGCAGCTGCCAGACGGCCAGACAGCCCACGACGCCCAGGGTCAGCAGGCCGATGATCCACCGGTTGGAGGCCCCGGAGGAGAGCAGCACGGCCAGCACGATCGTGCCGAGCACCATCACCGAGCCGAGGTCCGGCATCAGCATGATGACCGCGATCGGGATCAGGGCGATGCCCAGCGCCTGCAGGACGGCGCGGTGCCCGGGATGTTCCCGGTCCCCGGCGTCGACCCGCGCCGCCAGCACCATCGCCATGCCCAGCGTGATGGTGATCTTGGCGAACTCGGCGGGCTGCAGGGAGAGCCCGCCGGGGATGGCCAGCCAGGACCGCGAGCCGTTGATGGTCGCGCCGAGCGGGGTGAGCACCAGCGCGGACAGCAGCAGCGAGATGCCGTACAGGATGGGTACGGCGCCGCGCAGCGTGCGGTGGCCGAGCCAGACCGTGCCGGCCGCGAGGGCCAGGCCGATGCCGGTGTTGAGCAGGTGCTTGAGGACGTAGGAGTACTGGTCGCCGTGGTTCAGCTCGATGCGGTTGCGGGTGGCCGAGAAGACCAGCACCGCGCCGATGAGCGAGAGGGCCAGGCAGGAGAAGAGGAGTATCCAGTCCAGCCGCCAGACGACGGAGTCCCGGGCGGTGAGCTTGCTCCAGACGCCGCGGTCCGGTGCGTAGCGCCGGATGGCGTAGCTGCTGCTGGTCACTGGACCGCCTCCGCCGGCTTCTTCTCGTCGTTGACGATGGGCTTGGTCAGCTTCCCGGCCTCGATGTTGCCCTGCCGGTCGACCTTGGGCAGGTCGGCCTGCGGCTTCGGCAGCAGCGCCTTGTCCTTGTGGATCTTGCCCTTGGCGTCCACGCCGTACAGCGCGTCGTAGATCTTGCGCACCGCCGGACCGGAGGCACCGGAACCGGTACCACCCTGGGAGATCGTCATGACGATCGTGAAGTCCTTGGTGTACGTGGCGAACCACGACGTGGTCTGCTTGCCGTAGACCTCGGCGGTACCCGTCTTGGCGTGCATCGGGATCTGCTTCTGCGGCCAGTTCTGGAACCGCCAGGCGGCGGTGCCGCGGGTGGCCACGCCCGCCAGCGCCTTGTCGATCTGCTGCAGCGTCTTGGGCGTGTCGGGCAGCTTGCCGTGCGCGTGCGGCTCGATGTCCCGGACCTTCTTCCCGTCGGGGCTGATGATCGCCTTGCCGATGGTCGGGTCGTACAGCGTGCCGCCGTTGGCGATCGCCGCGTAGATCGTGGCCATCTGGATCGGCGTCACCAGGGTGTCACCCTGGCCGATCGAGTAGTTGACCGAGTCACCGGCGCGCATCTTCATGCCTTCGAGACAGCTCTCGTAGGCGATCCGCTCGGTATAGCTGCCGCCCTTCTTGCCGTTCTTGCACCAGTTGTCCTTGTTGGCCTTCCAGAAGTCCTTCTTCCACTGGCGGTCCGGAACCCGGCCCTTGACCTCGTTCGGCAGGTCGATGCCGGTCTCCTTGCCCAGGCCGAACTGGTGGGCGGTCTTGTAGAACCAGTCGGCCGGGTCCTTCTTCGGCTTGTTGCCGCCGTCCTTGACCCACTGCTTGTAGGCCAGGTCGTAGAAGACGGTGTCGCAGGAGACCTCCAGCGCCCGGCCGAGTGTGATCGCGCCGTGGCTCTCGGACTCGAAGTTCTTGAAGACCTGCCCGCCGACGTTGTACGAGCTGGAGCAGTTGTACCGGCCGTTGAAGGGGTAGCCGGCGTTGACCGCCGCCGAGGACGAGATCACCTTGAAGATCGAGCCGGGGGCCGCCTGGCCCTGGATCGCCCGGTTCAGCAGCGGGTAGTTCGACTTCTTGCCCGTGAGCTTGGCGTAGTCCTTCGCCGAGATGCCGCCCACCCAGGAGTTCGGGTCGTAGTCCGGCTGGGAGGCCATCGAGACGACCCGGCCGGTCTTGTTCTCCATGACGACCACGGCGCCCGCGTCGGCCTTGTAGTTCGTGCCGGTGTTGCGGTCGTGCTGCTTGCGCGCCTCGACCATCGCCTGGTGCAGTTCCTTCTCGGCGACGGCCTGCACGCGTGCGTCTATCGACGTGACGACGTTGTCCCCGGGCCGGGCCGGATCGCTCTTGCCCTTGCCCATCACCCGGCCGAGGTTGTCGACCTGGTAGCGGGTGACGCCGGCCTTGCCGCGCAGCGCGCTGTCGTACGTGCGCTCCAGGCCCGAGCGGCCGACCATGTCCGAGCGCAGGAACGGCGAGTTGGTGTGCTCGGCCTTCTTGATCTCCTCGTCGGTGACCGGCGAGAGGTAGCCGAGCACCTGCGAGGTCTGCGCCTTCGCGGGGGCCGGGTAGCGGCGGACGGCGGTGGGCTCGGCGGAGATGCCGGGGAAGTCCTCGGAGCTCTCCCGGATCTTCAGGGCCTGCTGGGTGGTGGCCTCGTCCGTGATCGGGATGGGCTGGAAGGGCGAGCCGTTCCAGCAGGGCTGCGGCGTCTTGGCGTCGCACAGCCGGACCTTGTTCTTCACGTCGGTGTACGACATGCCCAGCACGTGCGCCAGCCGGGTGAGCACGGCCTTGCCCTCGTCGTCCATCTTCATCAGCGCGGTGCGGCTGGCGGAGACGACGAGGCGGGTCTCGTTGTCGGCGAGCGGGACGCCGCGGGCGTCGAGGATCGAGCCGCGCACGGCCGGGTCGACGACCTGCTGGACGTGGTTGCCGCTGGCCTCGGCGGCGTACTCGTCACCGTTGCGGATCTGCAGGTACCAGAGCCGGCCGCCGAGGGTGAGCAGCAGCGAGACGACCAGTATCTGGATGGTGACCAGGCGGACGGTGACCCGGGAGGTCTTGCCGGTCTCAGGAATATTGCTCACGGCGCGCAGCGCCTCCTTGAGGGGCGGTGGTCGGGCGACGGGTGGGCGCTCACGGCGCGGCCCCCTCCCCGCCCGGCACGGTGCGGTGCTCACAGGCGCTTTCCCCCCTTGATCCGTACGGCCTTCAGGCTCTTGGACTTGCCGCCGAGCAGGCCGCCGCGCTGGCTGCCGATGCGCGGCGTGCGGCCGCCCCGCCCGGGACGGCTCATGCGCAGCCCGCTGCCGGTGGAGAGCCAGCCGTACGCGGCCTCGCCGGTCACCATGCCGGACTGGGTGCCGCCGGAACTCTCCCCGGCCAGCGGGTCCTTCTCCGAGCGGCGGGCCAGCGCCATCACCAGCGGGACGCTGAACGGCGCGAGCACGAGGTCGTAGACGGTGGCGGTGAACAGCAGCAGCGGGATGCCGACGGTGTTGCCCGCGTTGTCCCCGGCCAGCGAGCCGACCCCGGCGTACAGCAGGGTCGAGCCGATGGCCGCGCAGACCACCACGATCAGCGGCATCGAGGCGGACCGGTGCTGGCTCTTGTCGGGCTTGGTCAGCCCGGCGACGTAGCCGATGACGCACAGCACGAGGGCGTAGCGGCCGATCGCGTGGTCGGAAGGGGGCGCCAGGTCGGCGAGGAGCCCGGCGCCGAAGCCGATGAAGGCCCCGGCGACGTGCCCGTAGACCATGGCCAGACCGAGGACGACCAGCAGGACCAGGTCCGGTACGGCACCGGGGAGGTGGAGCCGGGCGAGCACACCCACCTGGACGACGAGGGCCACGGCCACGAGGACGGTGGAGAGGAGGATCCGGTTGATGCGCATCGGGCTCAGCTCCTGGGGGCGCCGCTCGAGGAAGGCTTGGGCTTCGCGGTCACGGTGACCGTCGGGGTGGGCTTGGGCTTGGCGGGCTTGGGCGGCAGGACCGTGTCCCGGGGGTTCTCGCGCGGCGGCTGGACGACGATGCCGACGACGTCCAGCCGGGAGAAGCCGGCGAACGGCTTGACCTGGACGGTGCGGGTGAGGTCGCCGTTGGCGCTGCCGACGTGGGTGATGGTGCCGACCGGCACGCCGGGCACGAAGGGCTTGCCCTCGCTGGAGCCGAAGGTGACCATCCGGTCGCCCTTCTTCACGTTCGCCTTGCCGTTCAGGAGCTGGACGCGCAGCGGACCGCCGCCCTGCCCGTTGGCGAAGCCGATCTCGTTGGTCTTCTCCATGCGGGTGCCGACGGTGAAGTCCGGGTCGATGGCGAGCAGGACCGTGGCGGTGTTCGGGCCGACGGTGGTGACCCGGCCGACGAGCCCGTCACCGTTCAGCACGGTCATGTCGCGGGCGATGCCGTCCTTGGAGCCGGCGTCGACGGTGACGGTCCAGGAGAAGCCCTGGGCCGCTCCTATGGCGATGACCTGGGCGCCCTTGATGCCGTACTGGCCGGCGCCGGCGGTCTTGAGCATCTTGTCCAGCTCGGCGGCGCGCACCCGGTCCCGGTCGGAGGAGCCGAGCTTGGACTTCAGGGCGGCGTTCTCACGCTCCAGCTCGGCGATGCGGCTGTGCCGGCCGTCGGAATCGCGTACCGCGTCGACGGCGTTGCCGACCGGGTCCACGACCGAGGCGACACCGGTCTCGACCGGCCCGAAGGCGGAGGCCGCGACCTGCCGGGCACCCTGCAGCGGGGACTGCTCGCCGCCGCGGATGTCCACCGTGATCAGTGCGAACGCGATCGCGACCAGCAGCACCAGCAGGAGCCGGCTCTCTCGTGTGTCCCTCACGTGCGGCGGCCGTGTCCTTCCTCGTAGGACCGGCCGGCTGCGGGCCCGCGCCGGTCTCGCTGGGGATCTGGGTTGTGCCTTGCTTGAGTTGTGCGCGGACCGCCGGGTGGGAGCGGTCCCGAGGGGTGGGGGTCCGTACTGCCGGTACTGCTGCGGCAGTGGGAGACGGGGGCGGGAGGTGGTACCGGAGTGTGTGCTGTCTGTATATCAGCGATCTGCCGTACGGGCTGGCAGGCGGCCGTACGGCAGATCGCCGACTGCTGTCATCTGCGCGGCTGCGAGTCGAGCACCTGCTGCAGGGCCTCGAACTCCTCGACGCACTTGCCGGAGCCGAGCGCGACGGAGTCCAGCGGGTCCTCGGCGATGTGGATCGGCATGCCGGTCTCGCGGCGGAGCCGCTCGTCCAGGCCGCGGAGCAGGGCGCCGCCGCCGGTGAGGACGATGCCGCGGTCCATCACGTCGCCGGAGAGCTCCGGCGGGCACTTGTCGAGGGTCGTCTTCACCGCGTCGACGATGGAGTTGACCGGCTCCTCGATGGCCTTGCGGACCTCGGCGGCGGAGATGACCACGGTCTTGGGCAGGCCCGAGACGAGGTCGCGGCCGCGGATCTCGGTGTGCTCGTCCTGGTCCAGGTCGTACGCCGAACCGATCGTGATCTTGATGGACTCGGCGGTGCGCTCACCGAGGAGGAGGCTGTACTCCTTCTTGATGTGCTGGATGATCGCGTTGTCCAGCTCGTCGCCGGCCACCCGGATCGACTGCGCCGTGACGATTCCGCCGAGGGAGATCACGGCGACCTCGGTCGTGCCGCCGCCGATGTCCACCACCATGTTGCCGGTGGCCTCGTGGACCGGCAGCCCGGAGCCGATGGCCGCGGCCATGGGCTCCTCGATGATGTGCACCTGACGGGCGCCGGCCTGGGTGGACGCCTCGATGACGGCGCGGCGCTCGACGCCCGTGATGCCGGAGGGCACGCAGACGACGACGCGCGGCCGGGCGAGGTACCGGCGCTTGTGGATCTTGAGAATGAAGTAGCGGAGCATCCGCTCGGTGATCTCGAAGTCGGCGATCACGCCGTCCTTGAGCGGGCGGACGGCCACGATGTTGCCAGGGGTGCGGCCGATCATCTTCTTGGCCTCGGCGCCCACGGCGAGGATCCCGCCGGTGTTGGTGTTGATGGCCACGACCGACGGCTCGTTCAGAACGATCCCTCGACCCCTGACGTACACCAGCGTGTTGGCGGTGCCGAGGTCGACAGCCATGTCACGGCCGATGAACGACATGTTGTTCCCCATGAGGATACGTCTGGCCTTCCCAACTGGAGCGAATGCTTACTGGAGGTCGGCAGGAGGTGGTGCGCTGACGCGCGGAAGCCTTCATGGTAGTCCGGGAAGGCCCGTCCGCTCGAACGCGGTGCGGGGTTCCTCCGCCATTGTCAGCGGAACACGTACCCGCCCCCCTTAATGGTGACGTCGTGTCGGGGTGAAGCGTTCCCCCGTTGGCTGTACATATGCCGAAGGGCGACCGAATTTCTTCGGTCGCCCCAGGTCGCGGCGGGTTTACGCCTGACGCACCGTCAGGAGAGGCCGGGGAAGAAAATCTTGATCTCGCGCTCCGCCGACTCTTCGGAATCGGACGCGTGAATGAGATTTTCCCGGGTGATTGTCCCGAAGTCGCCCCGAATGGACCCGCTCGGCGCCTTGATCGGGTCGGTAGGACCAGCCAACTGGCGTACGCCCTCAATCACCCGCTCGCCTTCCACGACGAGAGAAACGACCGGACCGGAGGACATGAAGGCCACCAGCGGCTCGTAGAAATCCCGGCCGACATGCTCGGCGTAGTGCTGCTCCAGCACCGCGCGGTCGAGGGTGCGCAGCTCCAGCGCGCTGATCGTCCAGCCGGCCTTGCGCTCGATGCGGCCCAGGATCTCGCCGACCAGGCCTCGCCTGACGGCGTCCGGCTTGAGAAGGACGAGGGTGCGCTGGCTCATCGGTGGGGCTCCTTGCAGTACAGAGGGTTACGGGTGTGCCGAGGAGGCTACATGGGCGGCCAGGACCGCCGGTGCGCAGGCCCTGGGGGCCGGGGCGAGTGCGGCGGCCGCCCGGCCTGCGGGGTCCGGGCGGGCCCCGCGGTCAGCCTGCGGGATCCGGCGCGCAGGCACCGCGATGATCGCGGGGCGGAAGCGCCGCGGTGGTCGCGCAGGCCGCGGAGCCGGCCTTCCGACGCGGCCCCTGTCCGAGGCGGCCCCCGAGGGCAGCCGCCTCAGGCGGGGTCCGGCTCCGAGGGGGCCGTCGCCGCCTGCGCCGCCCAGCGGGCCTTCGCCTCGTCGATCTTGCGGCCGAAGTGGACCGAGGCCCACCACAGCGCGGCGAAGACCGCGCCGAGGAAGTACATCGTCGGCACGATCACCCCGCTCGCGATCAGCGCGATCTGCAGCACCCAGCCGAGCGCCACCCCGCCGGGGCGGGAGATCATGCCGCACAGCACCAGCGACAGCAGCATCGCGATGCCGCTGACCGTCCAGACCGTGGCCGTGGACAGGTCCGAGGTCTGCATCGCGACCAGCGCCGCGAAGCCGATCACGAAGAACTCGCCGATCAGCGTGCTCGCACACAGGGTGCGCATGTCAGTTCCTTCCCAGGAGCAGCCGGGCCTC
This sequence comes from Streptomyces sp. Ru73, assembly GCF_002920575.1. Classification (GTDB taxonomy): domain Bacteria; phylum Actinomycetota; class Actinomycetes; order Streptomycetales; family Streptomycetaceae; genus Streptomyces. The sequence continues at coordinate 18,503 of NZ_PQSQ01000065.1, forward strand.
GCCGACCGTGATCACCGAACCGGTGACCAGCACGCCGGCGCCGCTGTACTCGCCCTCTTCCTCGGCCAGCGTGATGGCCGCCTCCAGGGCGTCGTCGAGCCGCGGCTCGACCTGGACCCGCTCGGCGCCGAAGACCTCGACCGCGAGGGCGGCCAGCTCGTCCGGGTCCATCGAGCGGGGCGTGCTGTTCCGCGTCACCACGACCTCGGCGAAGATCGGCTCGAACGCCTCCAGCAGCCCGCGTACGTCCTTGTCCGCACTCGCGCCGACGACGCCCACAAGTCGGCTGAAACCGAACGCCTCGGTCACCGCTTCGGCGGTCGCGCGGGCGCCCGCCGGGTTGTGCGCCGCGTCCAGTACCACCGTGGGGCTGCGGCGGACGACCTCCAGGCGGCCCGGCGAGGACACCGAGGCGAAAGCGGACCGGATCGTGTCGATGTCCAGCGTGCGGGCGTGCTCCGTACCGACCCCGAAGAACGCCTCCACCGCGGCGAGCGCGACGGCCGCGTTGTGCGCCTGGTGCGCGCCGTACAGCGGCAGGAAGACGTCCGGGTACTCGCCGCCCAGGCCGCGCAGCGTCAGCAGTTGCCCGCCGACCGCCTGCTCCCGGCTGAGCACGCCGAACTCCATGCCCTCGCGGGCGACCGTGGCGTCCACCTCGACGGCGCGCTTGAGCATCACCGAAGCGGCACCCACCGGCTGCTGCGCGAGCACGACGGTGGAGTCCTGCTTGATGATCCCGGACTTCTCGCCCGCGATCTCCTCCGGCGTCTCGCCGAGCCGGTCGGTGTGGTCCAGGGAGATCGGCGTCACCACGGCGACATCGCCGTCGATGACGTTGGTGGCGTCCCACGTGCCACCCATGCCGACCTCGACGACGGCGATGTCCACGGGCGCGTCCGCGAAGGCGGCGTACGCCATCCCGGTCAGCACCTCGAAGAACGACAGCCGGTAGTCCTCGCGCTCGTCGACCATCTCGACGTACGGCTTGATGTCCTCGTACGTCTCGATGAACTTCTCGGCGGAGATCGGCGCGCCGTCCAGGCTGATCCGCTCGGTGATCGACTGGACGTGCGGGCTGGTGTAGCGGCCGGTGCGCAGGTCGAAGGCGGCCAGCAGGGCCTCGATCATGCGGGCCGTGCTGGTCTTGCCGTTGGTGCCGGTGATGTGGATCGAACGGTAGGAGCGCTGCGGCTCCCCGAGGATGTCCATCAGCGCCTTGATGCGCTGCACCGACGGGTCGAGCTTGGTCTCGCCCCAGCGGGTCGCCAGCTCGGCCTCCACGGCACGCAGCGCGCGGTCCACCTCGGGGTCCTCGGGGCGCGCCGGGATGTCGCTCGTCGGCGGCCCGGCCTGGGCCCGGAGGGTGCGGCTGCCGGCCTCGATCACCGCAAGATCGGGGTCACGGTCGGTCTCGGCCTCGATCATCTCGTCGAATGCGTCGACGGGGTCGGGGATCGGGTCGGGGTCGTCGTTCTGGGGGCGCTCGCTCACAGGAACCAGTCTAGGAGAGCGACCGCATTTCCCTCACAGGGCGTACAATTACACTATGTGATTGACCAGGGGCACCTTTTCACCCTCGGTAGCCGTTGCCGGGGTATGAGGAGGCGGCGTCGCGGCGGGGACATGCCGGGGACGGCGCCAAGGGAGGCGTGCCGAGAGGGCACGGGCCTCACCGTCGGGTATGGGGTCGAGACCGTCGGGTAGCGTCGGGTACGGGTCGGGGCCGCAGGGCTCGTTACTGTGAACGCGTGACCGCTGCTGAGACGGGCCCGGGGCCCGACGCCCTGGACCGCCGGATCATCGCCGCGCTGCAGATCGACGGCCGGGCCCCCTGGCGCCGCGTCGCCGCCGCGCTCGGCGAGCCGGAGCGCACCGTCGCGCGCCGCGGTCTGCACCTGCTCGACAGCGGCCAGGTGACCGTCACCGGCCTGGTCGCGCGCGGCGAGACCGCGATCGTCCGGCTGGGCTGCCCGCCGGGGACGGCGCGGGACGCGGCGCTGGCGATGGCCGACCGTGCGGACACGATCTTCAGCTACGTACTGTCCGGGCCGCCGGACTGCGTGGCGGAGGTGCAGTGCCCGCCAGGGCGGCTGGCGGCGCTCATGCTCGACGAGGCCCCGCTGGTACCGGGCCTGCTCGCCCAGCACGTCTCCCCCGTGCTGCGGTACTTCCGTACGGTCCACGACTGGCACCCCGGCATCCTCGACGAGGCCGAGGTGGCGGCGCTGTCGCGGTTCCCGTCCCGCGCCGAGGAGGCGGGCGCGCCGGCCGAGGAGCTGAGCCCCGAGGAGCGGCGCATCGTGGAGGCGCTGGCCGAGGACGGGCGGCGTACGCACGAGGAGTTGGCGACGCTGGCAGGGGTGTCCGAGGCGACCGCGCGGCGCCGGGTGGAGGCGCTGACCCGGTCGGGCGCGGTGTCGATCCGGGCCGCGGTGGAGCCCGCGCTGCTGGGGCTGCCGGTCGAGGCGCTGCTGTGGATCAGGACCCGGCCGGACGCGGTGGAGACGGTGGGCCGGCTGCTGACCGAGTCGCCGCTGGTCCGGTACGCGGCGGTGGTGATGGGCGAGCACCAGCTGCTGGTGGACGTCACCCAGCCGTCGATGGCGGCGCTGCACGCCTTCCTCACGGAGGGCGCGTGGCTGCGGCACGTCGAGGCGGTCAGCTCGCACTTGGTGGTGGCGGCCATGAAGCGGAGCGCCACGCCCACCCCGCTGATGCGGGAGCTGCGCACAAGCCGCTGACGCGAGGGGGGCAAGCCACTGACGCGAGGCTGGACGAGATCCCCGGCAAGCCACTGACGCGAGGCTGGACGAGATCCCCGGCAAGCCGCTGACGCGAGGCTGGACGAGAACCCGTGGCGCGGGGCTGGGCGAGAACCCGTGGCGCGGGATTGGGTCAGAACCCTGGTGCGGCGCTGGCAGGGCCGCTGGTGCGGGGCTGAGCCGGAGCGCCTGCGGCGGGAGCTGCGCCAGAGCCGCTGCGCGGCCGTCATCACTTGGTACGCCGGGGCGGGCCACTCGTACGGCGGGATGGCGCGCCGCTCGTGCGCCGGGGTGGGGGCGCCGGTCACCTCACCGGATGGCCGAACCTGGAACGCATCGCGAGGTGGCGGCTGCAAGCGTCATGTGTTGATTGATGATGACTGGAAAGTTCAGTGCGGCATGACTCTTGACCGTTTCCGGCAGGGGACCTCAGGATGAGCCACCATCACGCCGCTGCCCGAGGACGGTCATGACCGACGAGATCACGTATGTTCCGGCCACCGAGCTCGCTGACCGGATCCGTAAGCGCGAACTGTCCGCACGAGAGGTCGTCCAGGCCCATCTGGACCGCATCGAACGCGTCGGCCCGCAGATCAACGCGGTCGTCACCGTCGATCCGGAGGGCGCGCTGGCTGCCGCGCACGCCGCCGATGAGCGCCTCGCGGGGGGCGAGGAGCCCGGCCCCCTGCACGGGCTGCCCATCGCCTTCAAGGACACCCACCTCACCCGCGGCATGCGGACCACCCACGGTTCGCCGCTCTTCGCCGACCACGTGCCCGACGAGGACGAACTCCTCGTCGAGCGCATCCAGGCGGCCGGCGCGATCCGCATCGGCAAGACCAACGTGCCCGAGTTCGCCGCCGGTTCGCACACGTTCAACCCGGTCTTCGGGGCCACCCGCAACCCGTACGACCCGACGCGTACGGCCGGTGGCAGCAGCGGCGGCGCGGCGGCCGCGCTCGCCGCCGGGCTGCACGCGATCGCCGACGGTTCGGACATGGGCGGCTCGCTGCGCAACCCGGCGTCCTTCTGCAACGTGGTCGGGCTGCGCCCCACGCCCGGCCGGGTGCCGGCGCTGCCCAGGACCAACCCCTGGGACACGATGGCGGTCGCCGGGCCGATGGGCCGTACCGTCGCCGACGCCGCGCTGCTGCTGTCGGTCATGGCGGGCCCCGATCCGCGCTGCCCGCTGACGCTGGAGACGCCGGGCGAGACGTTCCGCGCCCCGCTGGAGCACGACGTGCGGGACCTGCGCGGGCTGCGCGTCGCCTGGACACCCGACCTGGGCGGCCGGGTGCCGGTCGAGCCCGAGGTCACGGCCGTACTGGAGCCGCAGGTCCAGGTCTTCGAGGAGCTGGGCTGCCAGGTGACGGAGGACTGCCCTGACCTGGACGGGGCGGAGGAGGTCTTCCGTACCCTGCGGGCGCAGGAGTTCGCCACGGGCCTCGGCGAACTGCTCGACGCGCACCCCGGCGCGCTCAAGCCGAGCCTGGTGTGGAACATCGAGGAGGGGCGGAAGCTCACCGGTGCCGACCTCGGCCGGGCCACCGTCGCGCACGCCCGCATCCGGCACGCGGCCGTGGACTTCTTCTCCCGGTACGACGTGCTGCTGGCGCCCGTCAGCCAGGTCGTGCCCTTCGACGTGGAGCTGGAGTACCCCACCTCGATCGCCGGCCATGAGCAGCACACGTATCTGGACTGGATGCGTTCGGCGTACTTCGTGACCGTGCTCGGTGCGCCCGCGCTGTCGGTGCCGGCCGGGTTCACGCCCGGTGGGCTGCCGGTCGGGCTCCAGGTCGTGGCCGCGCCGCGCGCCGAGCTGACCGTCCTGCGGGCGGCTGCGGCGTACGAGGCCGCCACCGGGCACGGCCTCCGCCGCCCCGTACTCCCCCACGCCTGAGCCGCTGGCCTCGGGCTGCCGCGCTCAACGGCGGCTCCCCCACCGCTCCTCTCCCCGTACCGCCGTTCTCCTTCCCTCCCTCCCCTCTTCGACGGGACCCCGACATGAGCCAGCGTCATCTGGCGTACCTCGCCGTGCCCACGGCCGGGTTCTTCGCCACCCCGTTCCTGCCGTTCGTCAACACCACCCGGCTGTGGCTGGGCCTGCCCGCCGTCCTCGTGTGGAGCGTGCTGTGGACGGTGGGCACCACCGTCGCGCTCGCCCTGTACGAGGCGCGGGCCCCGCACGCCGAGGACGCCGAAGAGGAGGCCGCGGCATGAACACCACCATGGCGGTCACCCTCGCCGGCATCCTCGCGATTGCCGCCGTCGGCCTGACCGGGCGCCGCAATACCGGCCATGACCTGGGCGAATGGGCGGTGGGCGGGCGCCGGTTCGGTGCCGTGACGATGTGGTTCCTGCAGGCCGGCGAGTCCTTCACGACGTTCAGCTTCCTGGGGCTGGCGGGGCTCGCGTTCACCGACGGGGTCGCCGCGACGTACGCGCTGGGGTACCTCTCGCTCTGTCTGATCGGGCAGTACCTGACCGGACCGCGGCTGTGGCGGCTGGGCAAGGAGAACGGCTACCTCACGCAGGCGGACTTCTTCGCCGACCGGTTCCGCAGTCCGCTGCTCGGGAAGGTCGTGGCGGTGGTGGGCGCGGTGTTCCTGCTGCCGTACCTGCAGTTGCAGATCACCGGGCTCGGGCTGATCGTGCAGCTGGCCACGGGCAGTGAGACGGGTGCGACCGGTTCGATGATCCTGGCGACCGTGCTGACCGTCGGCTTCGTGCTGTGGTCCGGCATCCGGGGCATCGCCCGCGCCGCGTACTTCAAGGACGTGCTGATGGTGCTTGCGCTGCTGGTGCTGGTGGTGGCCGTGCCGCTCGCGCTGGACGGCGGGCTCGGCGGGCTCTTCACCGCCGTACGGGAGAGCCGCCCGGAGCTGCTGACCCTGGACGGCGGCGGCACGGACGCGACGTGGTTCACCACCGCGATGCTGATCAGCGCCATCGGTGCGGGGCTGAACACGATGCCGCACCTGTGGTCGGCGATCCTCTCGGCCGGCAGCGCGCGTGCGCTGCGCCGCAACTACATCTGGCTGCCGCTGTACCAGGTCGCCATCGCCGTGCCGGTGGTGATCGGCTTCGCCGGGGCGATGACGCTGGCGCCCGGTACGGACAGCAAGGCGGCGCTGCTCACGGTGGCCGGGGGCGCGCTGCCGGGCTGGCTGGTGGGGGTGGTCGCGGTGGCGGCGGCCGCCACCGCGATGGTGCCGTCCGCCGCGCTGCTGCTCGGCATCTCGACGCTGGTCTCGCGGAACCTGCTGCCGGCGCGGAGCGAGCGCGGCACGATGCGGATCAATCACGCGTGCGTGGTGCTGGCCTCGGGGCTGGCGCTGGTGCTCGGTCTGACGCGGCCGGCGCTGCTGGCCAACCTGCTGCTGCTCACGTACGGCGGGCTGGCGCAGCTGGCGCCGGCGACGGTGGCGGGGCTGGCGCGGCGGGTTCGGCTGGGGGCGGTGCCGGCGCTGCTCGGGATTGTCGCCGGGGTGGGGACGCTGGGGTGGCTGACGTTCGGTGGGGTCGATATCGGCACCGTGGACGCCGGGCTGCTGTCGCTCGTACCGAACATCGTGGTGACGGTGGGGGCGCAGGTGCTGTGGCGCGGGGGTGCGGGTGGGGCGGAGCGGCTGCCCGCCGATGGGGGTGCCGCTGCGCCCACCCTCCCCCGAGCTCCCGGCTCCGCTCGAGCGGGGAGGGAGCCCCATCGCCCCAGCGGCACGACTGCCCGCGGCTAGGAGGTCAGGACAGCGCCGCCTTCATCATGGCCTTGGCCACCGGGCCGGCCAGGCCGCCGCCCGAGATGTCGCCGCGGGCCGCGTCGCTGTCCTCGACCACGGTCGCGACGGCGACCTGGTGGCCCTGGGAGTCCTCGGCGTAGGAGACGAACCAGGCGTACGGCATGCCGCTGTTGTCCACGCCGTGCTGGGCGGTGCCGGTCTTGCCGCCGACCGTGAGTCCGTCGATCCTGGCGCCGGAGCCGGTGCCCTTCTCGACGACCGTCTGCATCGCGGACCGGAGCTGTTCGGCGTTCTCCTTGGAGAGGGCGGTGCCGTAGGTCTTCGGGCTGTTGTGCTGGACGGTGTTGCCGCCGCCGTCGGTGATGCGGTCGACCTCGTACGGGGTCTTCAGTTCGCCGCCGTTGGCGATGGCGGAGACGACCATGGCCATCTGCAGCGGGGTGGCCTGGTCGTCGAACTGGCCGATGCCGGAGAGGGCGGTCTGGGCCGAGTCCATGCCGGAGGGGTAGATGCTCTTGGCGGCGCGGACCGGAATGTCGATCTTGGCGTCGTTGAAGCCGAACTTCTCCGCCTGTTCCTTGACCTTCTTCTCGCCGAGGTCGGCGGCCAGCTTGCCGAAGACGTTGTTGCAGGAGTACTGCAGCGCGGTGCGGATGGTGGCGTCCTTGCAGGGCGCGGCGGCGTTCTCGTTGGTGAGGTCGGTGCGGGTGTTCGGCAGCCGGTACGGGTTGGGGCTGTCGGTGGGCTCGTCGACGGAGGAGTAGAGGCCGTTCTCCAGTGCGGCGGCGGCGACGACCAGCTTGAAGGTGGAGCCGGGCGGATAGGTCTGGCGCAGTGCGCGGTTCAGGTGCGGCTGGGCGTCGTCGCCGGTGAGGGCCGCCCAGGCCTTCTGGTCGGCGGCGGACTGGCCGGCGAACTTCCCCGGGTCGTAGGACGGGGTGGAGACCATGCCGAGGATGCGGCCGGTGGCGGGGTCGAGGGCGACGGCGGCGCCGGTCTTGTTGCCGAGTGCCTTGTAGCCGGCCTTCTGGACGTCGGCGTCGAGGGTCGTGGCGACGTCGCCGCCCTTGGCGCGTTCGCGGGAGACCAGGTCGACCGGGGACTGCAGGCGGCTGTCGGAGCCGTCGAGGACGTCGCCGTACAGGCTCTCCAGCTGGGTGGAGCCGTAGATCTGCGAGGAGTAGCCGGTGACGGGCGCGTACAGGGGGCCGTCGGTGTAGGTCCGCTTGTAGGCGAGGGTGCCGTCGGTCTGCGTGGAGCCGGTGACCGGGCGGCCGTCGACGAGGATGTTGCCCAGCGGGCGGGAGTACTTCTCGATGCCGACCCGCGGATTGTGCTCGTCGTCCGCGAGGGAGTCCGCCTTGGCGCCCTGTATCCAGGTGACCCAGCCCATCAGGGCGAGGACCAGGGCGATGCAGAAGACGGAGACGCGTCGCAGGGGTTTGTTCATGGTCCCCAGCGTCACTCCGGTCCATGAGAGACGGATGAGAAAACGATACGAGTATGTCGACAATCGGCCCGGTATGCGCCGACGGGTGCGGAGGGCGGCGCCGGGCCCGTACGGGGCAGCACCCACGCGCGGGCATACGCGGGACACGCACGCGCGGGCATGACCAGTACACGCACCCGCCGGGCACGCGCGAGGCCCCGTCCCCGGGAGAGTCCTGGGGGCGGGGCCTCGGCTGCGGGCCGGTGTTACGCCTTCGGCAGGCGCTCCAGCTGGGCGGTGATGCGGACGATGTCCGCCTCGGCGGTCTCCAGCCGGGTCCGGATCTTGTCGACGACCTTCTCCGGGGCCTTGGCGAGGAAGGCTTCGTTGCCGAGCTTGGCGGTGGCCTGTGCCTTCTCCTTCTCGGCGGCCGCGAGGTCCTTGGCCAGGCGCTTGCGCTCGGCCTCGACGTCGATCGCGCCGGAGAGGTCGAGGGCGACGGTGGCGCCGGCGACCGGGAGGGACGCGGTGGCGGTGAAGTCCTCGCCCGCGGGCTGCAGGCGCAGCAGGGAGCGCATGGCCGCCTCGTGCGCCGCGAGCTCCGTGCCGGCCAGGTCGAGCCGGGCCGGGACCTTCTGGCCGGGCTGGAGGCCCTGGTCGGAGCGGAAGCGGCGGACCTCGGTGACGACCTGCTGAACCGTCTCGATCTCCTTCTCGGCGGCCTGGTCGCGGAAGCCGCTGTCGGCCGGCCAGTCGGCGATGACGACGGACTCCTTGCCGGTGAGCGTGGTCCACAGCGCTTCGGTGACGAAGGGCACGACCGGGTGGAGGAGGCGCAGGGTGACGTCGAGGACCTCGCCGAGGACGCGGGCCGAGACCTCGGCGGCACGCCCGCCGCCCATGAACGTGGTCTTGGACAGCTCCACGTACCAGTCGAAGACCTCGTCCCAGGCGAAGTGGAACAGCGCGTCGGAGAGCTTCGCGAACTGGAAGTCCTCGTAGTACGCGTCGACCTCGGCCACGACGGAGTTCAGGCGGGAGAGGATCCAGCGGTCGGTGGCCGACATCTCGGACGCGTCCGGCAGCGGGCCCTCGACCGTGGCGCCGTTCATCAGCGCGAAGCGGGTGGCGTTCCAGATCTTGTTGGCGAAGTTGCGGGAGCCCTGGACCCAGTCCTCGCCGATCGGTACGTCGACGCCGGGGTTGGCGCCGCGCGCGAGGGTGAAGCGGAGGGCGTCGCTGCCGTACTTGTCCATCCAGTCCAGCGGGTTGACCGCGTTGCCGAAGGACTTCGACATCTTCTTGCCGAACTGGTCGCGGACCATGCCGTGCAGGGCGATGGTGTGGAACGGCGGGGTGCCGTCCATCGCGTACAGGCCGAACATCATCATCCGGGCGACCCAGAAGAAGAGGATGTCGTAGCCGGTGACCAGGACGGAGTTCGGATAGAACTTCGCGAGGCTCTCGGTCTGCTCGGGCCAGCCGAGCGTGGAGAACGGCCAGAGGCCGGAGGAGAACCAGGTGTCCAGGACGTCGGTGTCCTGGGTCCAGCCCTCGCCGGCGGGCGGCTCCTCGTCGGGGCCGACGCAGACGACCTCGCCGTTCGGGCCGTACCAGACCGGGATGCGGTGGCCCCACCAGAGCTGGCGCGAGATGCACCAGTCGTGGAGGTTGTCGACCCAGTCGAAGTAGCGCTTCTCCATCTCCTGCGGGTGGATCTTCACCCGGCCGTCGCGGACCGCGTCGCCCGCGGCCTTGGCGAGCGGGCCGACCTTGACCCACCACTGCATCGACAGGCGCGGCTCGATGGTGGTCTTGCAGCGCGAGCAGTGGCCCACGGAGTGGGTGTAGGGGCGCTTCTCGGCGACGATGCGGCCCTCGGCGCGCAGCGCGGCGACGATCGCGGAGCGGGCCTCCAGGCGGTCCTGGCCCTGGAAGGGGCCCGGGACGGTGATCACGGCGTGCTCGTCCATGACCGCGATGTTCGGCAGGTCGTGGCGCTGGCCGATCTCGAAGTCGTTCGGATCGTGGGCCGGCGTCACCTTGACGGCGCCGGTGCCGAACTCGGGGTCGACGTGCGCGTCGGCGACGACCGGGATCGTGCGGTCGGTCAGCGGCAGCTTGATCTGCTTGCCGACCAGGTGCTTGTACCGCTCGTCGTCGGGGTGCACGGCGACGGCGGTGTCGCCGAGCATGGTCTCGGCGCGGGTGGTGGCGACGACGAGCGTCTCGTCCCCCTCGCCGTACGTGATCGACACCAGTTCGCCGTCGTCGTCCTGGTACTCGACCTCGATGTCCGAGATCGCCGTCAGACAGCGCGGGCACCAGTTGATGATGCGCTCGGCGCGGTAGATCAGCTCGTCGTCGTAGAGCCGCTTGAAGATGGTCTGGACGGCCTGGGAGAGGCCCTCGTCCATGGTGAAGCGCTCGCGGGACCAGGCGACGCCGTCGCCGAGGCGGCGCATCTGCCCGGAGATCTGGCCGCCGGACTCGCCCTTCCACTGCCACACGCGCTCGACGAACGCCTCGCGGCCCAGGTCGTGGCGGGACTTGCCCTCCTTGGCGAGCTCCCGCTCCACGACGTTCTGGGTGGCGATGCCGGCGTGGTCCATGCCGGGCTGCCACAGCGTCTCGTAGCCCTGCATGCGCTTGCGGCGGGTGAGGGCGTCGATGAGGGTGTGCTCGAAGGCGTGGCCCAGGTGCAGGCTGCCGGTGACGTTCGGCGGCGGGATGACGACGGTGAAGGGGTCCTTGTCGCTCTTCGCGTCCGCGTCGAAGTAACCGCGCTCTACCCAGCGCTCGTACAGCGGCCCCTCTACGTCGGCCGGCGCGTACTGGGTCGGCAGTTCGGTGGGGGTGCTGTTCGGCCCGTCAGTGGGGCTCTGGTGAGTCGTCTCGGTCACGCCGCTCAGTGTACGGGCGCGGATGTAGCAGTCTCGAATCGGTTTGGCCCCCGGGGCATCAGTGGTGCCCGGTGTCGTACAGGATGTGAGCAACGCATAAAGCTCTCCGTTGTTCTGTTGTCACGAGGGGAAACCGCTCCATGAGCTACAACCAGCCGCCACCCGGCCCGTACGGGCAGCCCCCGCAGCCGGGCCCGTACGGGCAGCCGCAGCAGCCGCAGGGCCCCCAGCCGGGCTACGGCTACCCGCAGCAGGGCGGCCCGGTGCCCCCGCAGCAGGGTTACGGCGGTCAGCCCCAGGCGCCGTACGGGCAGCCGCAGCAGGCGCCCTACGGCCAGCCGCAGGCCCCGTACGGGCAGCCCCAGCAGCCGTACGGGCAGCAGCCCGGCCAGTTCCCGCAGCAGGCCCCGTACGGCCAGCAGCAGCCGCAGTACGGGCAGGTCCCGCCGCCGCCCGCCGGCGGGGGCGGCAAGGGCAAGAAGGTCGCGCTGATCATCGGCGCGATCGTCGTCGTGGGCGCCATCGCGGGCGGTGCCATCGCGGTCTTCGGCGGGGGCGGCGGTCTGGAGGACGACGGCCCGCACAAGATCACGACGCCGGACGCGGCGGCCGGGTACAAGCTGGTCCCGGGCTCGGCGCACACCTCCACCGGCAAGCAGGGCATGGCCAAGAACCTGCCGATGAAGGACCCGACCTCGGTGCAGGGCGTCTACGCGCCGGGCGTGAACCCGAAGGAGGGCCTGGTCCTGCAGGGCTCCTACGGCAAGATGACCGACCCCGGCACGGCCCTGGACACCTTCTTCCTGTACATGCAGAAGCAGGCGGCCAAGGACGGCAGCGACGCCGACATGGTCGGCACGCCCGAGGAGTTCACTCCTGAGGGTGGTGAGGGCGCGATGGTGAAGTGCCAGTCGGCGAAGGCCAAGGAGCCGAAGCCGGGCGAGGTCTCCGAGGTGCCGATCTGCGCCTGGGCGGACTACAGCACCTTCGCCGTCGTGATGCCGGGCGAGAAGAACACGGCACGCGACCTGGAGTCGGCGGCCGACCTGCTCGGCAAGGTCCGCAAGGACGTCCGCAAGGAGAAGTGACCCGGTGGGCGGCCCCTCCGGAGGGTGACGACGGAAGGGGGCTCCCGGCAGCTGCTGCCGGGAGCCCCCTTCGTCATGTCCTGGGCGCGTCGCGTCCTGGGCGCTACGCGCTCTTCTCGTGGTGCTCGCCCGACTCGCCGCCGCGGTTGCGCGGGACGAGGGTGGGGTTCACGTTCGACTGGACGACGTCCTCGGTGATGACGACGCGTGCCACGTCCTTGCGGGACGGCACCTCGTACATCACCGACTGGAGCACTTCCTCCATGATCGCGCGCAGGCCGCGGGCGCCGGTGCCGCGCAGGATCGCCTGGTCGGCGATGGCCTCCAGGGCCGGGCGGTCGAAGTCCAGCTCGACCCCGTCCAGTTCGAAGAGGCGCTGGTACTGCTTCACGAGGGCGTTCTTCGGCTCCATCAGGATCTGCAGGAGCGCCTCGCGGTCGAGGTTGTGCACCGAGGTGATCACGGGGAGGCGGCCGATGAACTCGGGGATCATCCCGAACTTCACCAGGTCCTCCGGCATGACCTCCTGGAACTGGTCCTTGGACTCGAGCTCGCGCTTGGAGCGGATCGTCGCGCCGAAGCCGATGCCCTTGGCGCCGGCCCGGGCCTCGATGATCTTCTCCAGGCCCGCGAACGCGCCGCCCACGATGAACAGCACGTTCGTCGTGTCGATCTGGATGAATTCCTGGTGCGGGTGCTTGCGGCCGCCCTGCGGCGGCACGGAGGCGGTGGTGCCCTCCAGGATCTTCAGCAGGGCCTGCTGGACGCCCTCACCGGACACATCGCGGGTGATCGAGGGGTTCTCGCTCTTGCGGGCGACCTTGTCGATCTCGTCGATGTAGATGATGCCCGTCTCGGCCTTCTTGACGTCGTAGTCGGCGGCCTGGATGAGCTTGAGGAGGATGTTCTCCACGTCCTCGCCGACGTAGCCCGCCTCCGTCAGCGCCGTCGCGTCGGCGATGGCGAACGGGACGTTCAGCATCCGGGCGAGCGTCTGCGCGAGCAGCGTCTTGCCGGAGCCCGTCGGACCGAGCAGCAGGATGTTGGACTTGGAGAGCTCGATGCCCTCGTCGTTGCCGCGCGCGCCGCCGTTCTCGCCCGCCTGCACCCGCTTGTAGTGGTTGTAGACGGCCACCGAGAGCGCCTTCTTCGCGGCCTCCTGGCCCACGACGTAGCCCTCGAGGAATTCGTAGATCTCCCGGGGCTTGGGCAACTCCTCCCAGCGCACCTCGGAGGTCTCGGCGAGCTCCTCCTCGATGATTTCGTTGCAGAGGTCGATGCACTCGTCGCAGATATACACACCAGGACCCGCGATGAGCTTCTTCACCTGCTTCTGGCTCTTCCCGCAGAACGAGCACTTGAGCAGGTCGCCGCCGTCACCGATGCGTGCCACGAGGTGCTTCCCCTTCGCCTGGGATCCGCATTGCTCCTACGGACCCGGGTGCTTGCCTATCGACGGTACCTTGCCGGGCCCCCGCTGCGGGCCCCCCTTGAACCGACTCGGCCTACTCGGTCCAAGGGGGCGCCACTCCGGCTCAAGTCGCGACCGGCGCGATCAAACTGCCGATCAAACGGAAACGGAACTCTTGCGGGTCGACACGATCTGGTCCACAAGACCGTACGCGAGGGACTCCTCGGCCGTCAGGATCTTGTCGCGCTCGATGTCGTCGCGGATCTTCTCGATCGGCGTGGTGGAGTGCTTCGCGAGCAGCTCCTCCAGCTGGGTCCGCATGCGCAGGATCTCGTTCGCGGCGATCTCCAGGTCGGAGACCTGACCGCGGCCCGTCTCGCTGTACGGCTGGTGGATCAGCACGCGCGCGTTGGGCAGCGCCATCCGCTTGCCGGGGGTGCCGGCGGCGAGCAGCACGGCCGCGGCGGACGCCGCCTGGCCCATGCAGACCGTCTGGATGTCCGGCTTCACGAACTGCATCGTGTCGTAGATCGCGGTGAGCGCCGTGAAGGAGCCGCCGGGCGAGTTGATGTAGATGGAGATGTCACGGTCCGGGTCCATCGACTCCAGGCACAGCAGCTGCGCCATGACGTCGTTGGCCGAGGCGTCGTCGATCTGCACGCCGAGGAAGATCACGCGCTCCTCGAAGAGCTTCGCGTACGGGTCGTACTCCCGCACGCCCTGCGAGGTGCGCTCCACGAAGCGCGGAACGATGTAACGCGACTCGGCCTGCGGGCCGGTGTACTGCGACTGGCCGGCGGACTCGGACATGGTCCGCTCGTACAGGCCGCTGCCGGGGAAGTTGTTCATCTGGGTGTTCACCGTCCTGGTGGCGATCAAGTGGGCTGGGTCGGCTGCGGGGCGAGTGGTCCGGGCCTGTCAGGCGCCGGTGCCGCCCCCGCCCGGAACGCCGGCGGCGGAGCCCATGACCTCGTCGATGAGGCCGTACTCCTTGGCCTCGTCGGCGGAGAACCAGCGGTCGCGGTCGGAGTCGCGGGTGATCTGCTCGACGGTCTGGCCGGTGTGGAAGGCGGTCAGCTCCGCCATCCGCTTCTTGGTGTGCAGCAGCCGCTCGGCGTGGATCTTGATGTCCGACGCGGAGCCCGCCAGGCCCGCGGAGGGCTGGTGGATGAGGATCTCGGCGTTCGGCAGCGCGAAACGCTTGCCCGGGGTGCCGGCGCTCAGCAGGAACTGGCCCATGGAGGCGGCCAGGCCCATGGCGATGGTGACCACGTCGTTCTTGATGTACTGCATGGTGTCGTAGATCGCCATGCCGGCCGTGATCGAGCCGCCGGGAGAGTTGATGTAGAGGTAGATGTCCTTGTCCGGCTCCGCGGCCAGGAGGAGCAGCTGCGCGGTGATCTTGTTGGCGATGTCGTCGTCGACCGGCTGGCCGAGGAAGATGATCCGCTCGCCGAGCAGCCGGTTGTAGACCTGGTCGCCGAGGCCACCGAAGGTCGGCTCAGCGGCGGCGGAAGGCATCGGGATCGTCACGTGTCCACCTGCTCGTTGTCGGACGGCTTTTCAGGACCGTCTCAGCGTCGTCGTCTGGGGCGCGGGGCCCGGCGCCGCGTTGGTGCCCCCGGCGCGGTGTCGGAAAGTCCCCTGCCCACGTATCTACGGACCCTAACGCGCTGGTCGGCGGGCGCCATCCCGCATCGAGAACTGTTCGCTCTGAGCGCAGGTGCCCGGGGGCTCCCGGGGCCGGCGGGAACGCGGATGCACGACGGGCCCGAACACGGCGGTCGCGTGTCCGGGCCCGTACGTCAGCGTGCTGTGCGGCCGTGGGGCCGCGGTCCCGGCCCGCGGAGGGGCCGGGCGGCGGACTCAGGCCTTGGTCTCGCCCTCGGCCTGCTCGCCCTCGGCCTCGGCGGCCTCGACGGCGTCGGTGGCCTGGACGGTCTCGGCGGTCTCGTCCTCGTCGTCCAGGTCGACGACCTCACCGTTGGTGTCCTTGACGGTGGCGGCCTCGACGACGACCGCGAGGGCCTTGCCGCGGGCGACCTCGCCGACGAGCATCGGCACCTGGCCGCCCTCGACGACGGCCTGCGCGAACTGGTCGGGGGACATGCCGGAGGACTGCGCGCGGCGCATGAGGTGCTCGGTGAGCTCCTCCTGGCTGACGTTCAGCTTCTCCTTGTTGACCAGCTCGTCGAGGACGAACTGGGTGCGGATGCCCTTCTCCGCCTGCTCCTTGGTCTCGGCGTCGAACTCTTCCTCGGTCTTGCCCTGGAACTCCAGGTACTTGGCGAGGTCGAGGCCCATCTGGCCGAGCTGGTGGTTCACGAGGTTGTGCTTGCGGGTCTCGATCTCGTCCGCGAGCAGCTTCTCGGGGATCGGCACCTCGACGAGCTTGAGCAGCTCGTCCAGGACCTTCTCCTGGGCCTGGGTGGCCTGGTCGTACTTCTTCATCCGCTCGAGGCGCTTGCGGCTGTCCGCCTTCAGCTCCTCGAGGGTGTCGAACTCGCTGGCCAGCTGCGCGAAGTCGTCGTCCAGCTCGGGCAGTTCCTTGGCCTTGACCTCGGACACCTTGACCGTGACCTCGGCCTCCTTGCCCGCGGCGGAGCCGCCCTTGAGCTCGGAGGTGAAGGTGGCCTCGCCACCGGCCTCCAGGCCCTTGACGGCGTCGTCGATGCCGTCGAGCAGCTCGCCGGAGCCGATGGTGTAGCTGACGCCCTCGGCGACGCCGTCCTCGAGGACCTCGCCGTCGACCTTGGCCTGCAGGTCGATGGTCACGACGTCGCCCTCGGCGGCGGCGCGCTCGACGACGGAGGTGGAGGCGAAGCGCTCACGGAGCTGCTCGACCGACTTCTCGACGTCCTCGTCCGACACCTCGACGGCGTCGACCTCGACCTCGATGCCGGAGTAGTCCGGGATCTCCAGCGCCGGGCGGATGTCCACCTCGGCGGTGAAGGCCAGCAGCTCGCCGTCCTTCAGCTCGGTGATGTCGACCTCGGGCTGGCCGAGGACGTTCAGCTCACCCTCGTTGACCGCCTCGGTGTAGAACTTCGGGAGCGCGTCGTTGACGGCCTCCTCCAGCACAGCGCCACGGCCGAACCGCTGGTCGATCACGCGGGCCGGGATCTTGCCCTGGCGGAAGCCCTTCACCGTGACCTGCTGGTTGATCTTCTTGTACGCCGCGTCGAGGCTGGGCTTGAGCTCCTCGAAGGGCACCTCGACAGTGAGCCGAACCCGGGTCGGGTTCAGGGTCTCCACGGCGCTCTTCACGGTTCGGTCTCCTTGGGGCTGACTTCTGGGGTTCTGCTGGAAGATCCCCCGGCCTCGGGACGCGCGTGGCGTATCGGGCCCGGCGGACCGCGCCCGGTAGAGCCTGAAAAAGAGGGCACACGGACGCGCAGCTTGCATAGTAACCGCAAGCACGACGCGCCCCACAATGCGATCTTGACAACACCCGTACAGGCAGGCCGGGCGGCTGATGGTGCGATCATGGGATGGCCGGAAAGCCGCATGATGGTCGGGGTGGCCGGATTCGAACCGACGACCTTCCGCTCCCAAAGCGGACGCGCTACCAAGCTGCGCCACACCCCGTCGGTGCGACACGTAGGGTACATGGCCGCAGGCCATGCGGCTGCCAGATATCCGAGGGACGAGTGGGGTGTGCGGCCGGCCGCCCCGACCCGCTACGATGCTCAACGTGCCGGAGCCGCTCGACGGTCCCCCGGCGCATGCGGGCGTAGCTCAATGGTAGAGCCCTAGTCTTCCAAACTAGCTACGCGGGTTCGATTCCCGTCGCCCGCTCCATGACGGGAGGCCCGGTCGCGCGCAGGACGGCGCGGCCGGGCCTTCGTCGTATCCCGGCCTACGCGCCGGCTGGCTAGGGTGCGGGCATGGAGATCTGGGTGAACCCCGCGTGTTCGAAGTGCCGGTCCGCCGTGGACCTGCTGGACGAGGAGGGCGCGCAGTACACCGTGCGCCGGTATCTGGAGGACCCGCCGAGCGCGGCGGAGCTGCGGGCCGTGCTGGACCGTCTGGGGCTGGAGCCGTGGGACATCACGCGCACGCAGGAGGCCGCGGCGAAGGAGCTGGGCCTGAAGGACTGGGAGCGGACGGCGGAGGCCAGGGACCGCTGGATCGAGGCGCTGGCGGCACATCCGAAGCTGATCCAGCGGCCGATCCTCACGGCGGACGACGGCAGCGCCGTGGTGGGCCGCAGCGAGGACGCGGTACGGGAGGCGCTGGCCCGCGGCCGGGAGTGAGGCCGCTCCGGCGGGGCGGTCGGCGCCGGGCCGCGGGGAGCCGGTCCGGTGCCGCTGCGTACTGACCGAGAAGGGGCGCGCCGGAAACGGCGCGCGCCGGTCAGCGCACCGGTCAGAAGGAAATGTTGTTGATCGTGTCCGCGACAGAGGTGAAGAAGCGGTTCACGGACGGGGCTATGCCGGTGGACGCGAGGAAGAAGCCGAAGAGGATGGCGACGAGCGCGGGCCCCCACTTCAGCGTCTTGTTGCGCAGCAGCACGATCAGGATGATCGCCAACAGCAGCACCACAGACAGGGAAAGTTCCACAACTGATCACACCCTTGGTCGGAACACCACACCGGCCCTGGAAGCATGCAGCCGTGCACACCCCCGCGGGCACCCATCGTGCCACCAACTGTCTGCCCGGTGGAGACGAGTGACGAATCATCGGCCAAGGCTTTACGCACTTCGGATGCCGCCTCGTCTTCCGGACGGCTCTTCCCGCCCGGCCCGCGCCCGCCAATTGAGCGGTCCGATTCCGGACCCCGTTTCGGCCTGATCATTTCCGTCGGCGGCCGCCCGGCGCGGCGCGTATACCCACTTCACGCCCGGTAATTCGAATTCCGTAAAGCCGTTCCCGTGAGAAGTGCCACGCGAGCGGAACGCCACACAGTGGGACATTCCCTCCGGGGCTCCCCCGAGGCATTTGCCCCGCCATAGCCGTACTAATCGCCCCAGAACGGGCATGATGTGACCAGGCCGGAGAACGGCCGGATCTTCCCGCCTGCCTGCGATCTCCGCGGGTAGCAGCAGAAATACCAGCGTCAAGAGAAGACGGTTTTACGCACTCTCCGGTCCACCACTAAGGTGCCTCAGATGTTCCACGCTGCCTTGACCCCCCGACGCGCAGTGCGGCCCCCGGCCTTCCGTTCCGCTTACCGGCGGGAGGCCTCATGACGAGCAGTCCGAGCCCGCACGGCGAACGGCGAAACCCGCTTCCCCCGGCCACGGAACCGGTGGCCGTCGCCACCCCCTCCGGGGCGCCGGAAGCGCCGGCCGCGCCGCAGAAGAAGGACGTCCCCGCGCCGAAGAAGAAGGAGCGCGACCCCTTCTTCGACAATGCGAAGTACCTGGCCATCGTGCTCGTGGCGATGGGCCACTCCTGGGAGCCGCTGACGGACGGCAGCCGTGCCGCCGAGGCGCTCTACATGGTCGTCTACACGTTTCACATGCCGGCGTTCATCGTCATCTCCGGCTATTTCTCACGCAGCTTCGACATGCGCAAGGACCGGCTGCAGCGGCTGATCACCAGCGTGGCCGTGCCGTACATCCTCTTCGAGGTGGCCTACAGCTTCTTCAAGCGGTGGGCGGACCACGACCCCGGCCACCCGATCAGCCTGCTGGACCCGTGGTTCCTCACCTGGTTCCTGGTCGCGCTCTTCATCTGGCGGCTCACCACGCCGCTGTGGAAGATCGTGCGCTGGCCCGTCCCGCTGGCCCTGGCCATCGCGATGCTGGCCTCGGTCTCGCCGGACATCGGTGACGACCTGGACCTCCAGCGGGTCCTGCAGTTCCTGCCGTTCTTCGTGATCGGGCTCTTCATGAAGCCCGAGCACTTCCAGTGGGCGCAGCGCCGCGCGGTGAAGTGGGCCTCGCTCCCGATCTTCGCCACCGCGCTGGTCACGGCGTACTGGGCCGCGCCCCGGATGACCTCGGCGTGGTTCTACCACCGCGACAGCGCCCAGGAGCTGGGCGCGCCCTGGTGGTCGGGGCTGGTCATGACGCTGGCCCTCTTCGGCTGCTCGGCGGTGCTGGTGACCTGCTTCTTCGCCTGGGTGCCGAAGCGCCGTACGTGGTTCACGGTGCTGGGCGCCGGCACGCTGTACGGCTACCTGCTGCACGGCTTCCTGGCGAAGGGGTCGCGCTTCTGGGGCTGGTTCGACGACTACCAGTGGCTGCACACGCCGCTGGGCGAGGTCGCGGTGACGCTGATCGCGGCCGCGGTGGTGACCGTGCTGTGCACGCCACCGGTGCAGCGCGCCTTCCGGTTCGCGATGGAGCCGAAGATGGCCTGGGCCTTCAAGAAGGACCCGGCCGACGCGGCGCGGGCGCGCGGCACGGCGGCGTAACCGTCGCCCGGCGGGCAAGGGGGTGCCCGCCGGCGCAAGCTCTCAGGGTGCGGGAGCGGCAGCGATGCCGCCCCGCACCTTTTGCGTGCGGGCGGCCAGGGCACGGGCGCCGCGTCCGTGACGGCGGCGCACCACGGCGCGGCTCCGCCGGTCAGGGGCGAGGAAGTCCCGGTGCAGCGAGGCCGGGAGCCCCTCCGAGATCGTTTGGTAAACTAAGTACATACGCCTTTTTGACCATCTCTTGACCATTGCCCGAGCCCCCCACCCGACCCCTGGAGGAGCCATCGGACACGCGGAGACCCTGCTCGCCATGGGCGGCGCCTTCCTGGCCGCCGCCGTCCTCGCCCGCCTCGGCGGCCGCATCGGCCTGCCGACCATCCCCCTCTTCATCCTGGCCGGCATCCTGCTCGGCCCGAACACCCCCGGCTACGTCCTCGTCTCCGATCCGCACGATCTGGAGATGCTCTCGCTGCTCGGCCTGGTGCTGCTGCTCTTCTACCTGGGCCTGGAGTTCCACCTCGACGACCTCAAGACCGGCGGCCGCAAAATGGCGCTGGCCGGCGGCGCCTACCTGGCGCTGAACGTCGGCGCGGGCCTCGGCTTCGGCTTCGCGCTCGGCTGGGGCACGGCTGAGGCGCTGGTGCTGGCCGGCGTGCTCGGCATCTCGTCCTCGGCCATCGTCACCAAAGTCCTGGTCGACCTGGGCCGGCTCGGCAATCCCGAGACCCGGCCGATCCTCGGCATCATCGTGGTCGAGGACATCTTCCTCGCGCTGTACCTGGCGGCCCTGCAGCCGGTGATCTCCGGTGCCGACTCGATGGCCTCCGCGGCGGTCGACGCCGGCAAGGCCTTCGGCTTCCTGCTGCTGCTCGCCGCTGCCGCGCGCTGGGGCACCCGGCTGGTCGGCCGGCTCATCGCCACCCGCGACAACGAACTGCTGGTGATCTCCTTCCTCGGCGCGGCCGTGCTGGTCGCGGGGGTGTCGGAGGTGTTCGGGGTCGCCGACGCGATCGGCGCCTTCATGGTCGGCCTGATGCTCGGCTCCACCAGCTCCGGCGAACGGATACGCGAGCTGGTGCACCCGCTGCGCGACGCCTTCGGCGCGATCTTCTTCTTCGCCTTCGGCCTGTCCATCGACCCGGGCGACCTGCCCACCGTCTTCTGGCCGGTGCTGGTCGCGGTGGCCGTGACGCTGCTGATGAACGTCCTCGCCGGACTCGTCGCCTCCCGCATCTACGGCTTCGGGCCGCGGCCCGCCGCGAACATCGCCACCTCGCTGCTGGCCCGCGGCGAGTTCGCGCTGATCCTCGCGACCATGGCCGCGACGGCCGGCCTGGACGAGCGCCTCTCCCCGTTCATCGCCGGGTACGTCCTGATCCTCGCGGTGCTGGGCCCGCTGGCGGCCGGGCGCGCGAACTGGCTGGCGCGGATCCTGCCGGGCCGCGCCGAGACGCCCGCGGCGGAACGGGCGGAGGCCGAGCCGGTGGCGGCCGGGCGGGGCGCCTGACCCGGCGTCCGGCTCAGTCCCGGCAGATCAGCAGCAGCGCGCGGTCGTCGTGCACGTCCTTGGCGACCGCCTCGATCAGATGCCAGGCGGCACCGGTGAAGCCGGCGGTCACATAGCGATCGGCCTCACCGGTGAGCCGGTCGATGCCCTCGGCGATGTCCCGGTCGGCCGACTCGACCAGCCCGTCGGTGAAGAGCATCAGGACGTCGCCCGGCCGCAGCGTGCCCTTGATCGGGTCGAACTGGACGCCGTCCATGATGCCCAGCAGCGGGCCCTCCGCCGCCTTCTGCTCCCAGCGGCCGCTGCCGGCGCTGAGCTGGAGCGCCGGCGGATGCCCCGCGGAGAACAGCTCGTAGTCCCCGGACTCCAGGTCCAGTACGAGGTGGATGGCGGTCGCGAACCCCTCGCTCCACTCCTGGCGGAGCAGGTAGCCGTTGGCCGCGGGGAGGAAGGCGTGCGGCGGCAGCGAGCCGAGCAGGCCGCCGAACGCGCCCGACAGCAGCAGCGCCCGGGAGGCCGCGTCCATGCCCTTGCCGGAGACGTCCGTGAGGACGACCTCCAGGATGTGGCCGCCGTGGGTGCGCGTGGCGACGACGAAGTCGCCCGAGAAGGACTGGCCGCCGGCCGGCCGCAGGGACATCTCCCGGTGCCAGCCGCGCGGCAGCTGCGGCAGCGCGCTCTGCACCCGGATCCGCTCGCGCAGGTCGAAGAGCATCGTGCCGCCGCGCCGCCACGGCACCCCCACCCGGCTGCGGAACTGCGCGATCAGCAGCCCGAAGAGACCCACCGCCGCCACCACCAGCACCGTGCCCGGCGTGATCCGGTCCGGGCCCTGCTCGTACGGGCCCAGCGCCGCCGCCTCCACGATGAGGGCCACCGCCGACGTGCCGTACAGGGCGAGCAGGCTGGAGGGGCGCAGCAGCAGGCCGCCCGCGACGACCGGCAGGACCAGGGCGGTGGGCGCGAACCAGTCGGGGTGCCAGATGGTGCAGCCGGCGAGTACCGGCACGGAGAGCAGCAGGGCCGCCAGCGCGCCCCAGTCGGAGCCGCCGCCGCGGAAGTAGTCGACCATCGTCTTGCGCACGCCGATGCGGACCCGGTGCATCGCCTTGCGCATCCGGGCCGTCAGGGTCTCCGCTGCCGCGCCGCTCGCCATTGCCACGTGACCATATCCACCCCTTTGGCGGCGCGTCGATTCACGGCACACCACCCGCGGCAATTGCCAGGAAAACATGTTCGAAATCCAGTCGCGTCCGCGAGGCGCCGCCTGCTACGCATGGCCTATGACGACACAGGTACGTACGCTGCGCGCGGCCGAATGGGACGGCTGGTACGGCAAGTTGGAGCGCGCCTTCGGTGGCGTGCCGGAGGCCTCGGAGGAGCGCGGACTGTTCCGCGACCTCACCGAGGTGGACCGGTCGATCGGGGTCTGGGACGGGCCCGAAGTCGTGGGCACGGCAGGCGCGTTCAGCTTCCGGATGACCGTGCCGGGCGGGGCGCTGCTGCCCGCGGCCGGCGTGACCATGGTCAGCGTGCAGGCCACGCACCGGCGGCGCGGGGTGCTGACGGAGATGATGCGGCATCAGCTGGAGGACGTGCGCGGCCGGGAGGAGCCACTGGCCGTGCTGACCGCGTCCGAACCGGTGATTTACGGGCGGTTCGGCTACGGCATGGCCAGCCGCCAGGCGCAGCTGCGGGTCGAGACGAAGCGGGTCGCGCTGACGCCGCCGGCCGGCGCGGACGACGTACGGCTGCGGGTCGTGCCGCCCGCCGAGGCGGTGGACGAGTGCGAGCGGGTGTACGCGCAGGTCGTGGCCGGCCGCCCCGGCATGCTCGCGCGCCGCCCGGGCTGGGAGCGGCTGCCGCTGCTGGACCCGCCGGGCGACCGCGAGGGCGCGGGGGAACTGCTGTGCGTGCTGGCCGAGGCCGGCGGCGAGGTGCGGGGGTACGCGCGGTACGCGGTCAAGCCGGAGTGGGGCGACGGCGGCCCCGACGGCACGGTCCGGCTGCGCGACATCGAGGCGCTGGACCCGGCGGTACGCGGGGCCCTGTGGCGCTACCTGCTCTCCGTCGACCTGACCTCGACGCTGGTGAACCACAACCGTCCGGTCGACGACCCGCTGCTGCACATGGTCTCCGACGTGCGCCGGTGCGGGGTACGGGTGCGGGACGGGCTGTTCCTGCGCCCGGTCGAGGTGGGCGCCGCGCTGGCGGGGCGTACGTACGCGGCGCCGGTGGACGTGGTCCTCGACGTCGAGGACGCCTTCTGCCCGTGGAACGCGGGCCGCTGGCGGCTGTCCGGCGACGCCAAGGGCGCGTCCTGCGAACGGACGACGGACGCGGCGGACCTGGCCCTGTCGGTACGGGAGCTGGGCGCGGCATATCTGGGCGACACCCGGCTGAGCACGCTGGCGGCGGCGGGGCGGGTCACCGAACTGCGCCCGGGGGCGCTGGCCGAGGCGTCGGCCGCGTTCGGCTCGGACGTGGCGCCGTGGCTGCCGCACGGATTCTGAGGTGCCGCGTCAGCGCCGCTGGCACCCCGGGCACCAGAAGAGGTTCCGCGCGGCCAGCTCGGCCGTGCGGATCTCCGTGCCGCAGATGTGGCACGGCTGCTGCGCCCGACGGTAGACGTACACCTCGCCGCCGTGGTCGTCGACGCGCGGCGGCCGTCCCATGGCCTCGGGCTCGTGCTCGGGCCGTACGGTGTCGATGCGGTTGTTGCGGACGCCTTCGCGCATGAGGACGACCAGGTCCGACCAGATCGCGTCCCATTCCGAGCGCCGCAGATCGCGGCCGAGGCGGTACGGGTCGATGCCGTGCCGGAAGAGGACCTCTGCCCGGTAGACGTTGCCCACCCCGGCGATGACCTTCTGGTCCATCAGCAGGGCGGCCACGCTCGTCCGGCTGCGCGAGACGCGCCGCCAGGCCCGCTCCCCGTCGTCGTCCGGGCGGAGCGGGTCGGGCCCGAGCCGGTCGTGTATCGCCTGCTTGTCGGCGTCGGTGAGCAGCGCGCAGGCGGTGGGCCCGCGCAGGTCGGCGTAGTGCTCCTCGTTCGCCAGCCGCAGCCGCACCGTGTCGGTGGGCGGCGGCGCGGGCGCCGGGCCGAAGCCGAGCTTGCCGAAGAGCCCGAGGTGGACGTGGACCCAGCCGGTGCCGGCGAAGCCCAGGAAGAGGTGCTTGCCGTGCGCCTCGGCGGCCGTCAGCACCTGGCCGTCGACCAGCGCGGCGCCGTCCGCGAACTTGCCCTGCGGGCTGCTCGCGCGCACGGACCGGCCGCCGAACCTCTCGAAGTGGTCGGCGGCCAGCCGGTGGATCGTGTGCCCCTCGGGCATCTGCGGTCGGTCCTGCCCTTCGGCTCAGCCCTGCTGCGGGTGGTGGGCCGGGATCGGGGGCAGCTCGCCGGTGGTCTCGTACGCCGAGAGCATGTCGATCCGGCGGGTGTGCCGCTCCTCGTTGCTGTACGGCGTGGCCAGGAAGGCGGCGATGAAGGCGGTGGCCTCCTCCTGGGTGTGCATCCGGCCGCCGACGGAGATCACGTTGGCGTTGTTGTGCTCGCGGCCGAGCTTGGCGGTCTCCTCGCTCCAGGCCAGCACGGCCCGGACACCCTTGACCTTGTTGGCGGCGATCTGCTCGCCGTTGCCCGAGCCGCCGATCACGATGCCCAGGCTGTCCGGGTCGGCGGCGGTCTTCTCCGCGGCCCGGAGGCAGAACGGCGGGTAGTCGTCCTGGGCGTCGTAGATGTGCGGCCCGCAGTCGACGGGCTCGTGCCCGTTGGCCTTCAGCCACTCGACGAGGTGGTTCTTCAGTTCGAAACCGGCATGATCAGAGCCGAGGTACACGCGCATGCGACGAGTGTGACACGGCGGACCGGGGTAGGCGCCGTTGGGTCTCCCCATGGATGCGCGCAGGGAAATCAGGGCGTTACTTGTCGTACACAAGTTCGTCGTACAAAAGCACGAAGACGTTAACGATACGGATTCGGGCCTTCCCCTCCCCGCGCTCCGGAAGATCTCATCCAGGGGCTCGACACATCCGTTGAACCACACAAGGACGGTGCACATGGGCGCGCACCCGCCGACCCCGACCGCACGGCCGGCCACCGGTGACCCCGGTGACGGGCGGTCGCCGGAGGGCCTGCAGGCAGGACTCAAGAACCGCCATCTGTCGATGATCGCCATCGGCGGGGTGATCGGCGCCGGCCTCTTCGTCGGCTCCGGCGCCGGCATCGCGGCCGCCGGGCCCGGCATCCTCATCTCCTACGCGCTGACCGGCCTGCTGGTGGTCCTCGTGATGCGGATGCTGGGCGAGATGGCCGCCGCCTCGCCCACCTCGGGCTCCTTCTCCGCCTACGCGGACCGGGCGCTGGGCCGCTGGGCCGGCTTCACCATCGGCTGGCTGTACTGGTTCTTCTGGTCGGTCGTGCTGGCCGTCGAGGCGACGGCGGCGGCCGCCATCCTCACCGCCTGGGTCCCGGCCGTCCCGCAGTGGGCCTGGGCGCTGCTGGTGATGATCGTGCTGACCGGTACGAACCTGATATCCGTCGGCTCGTTCGGCGAGTTCGAGTTCTGGTTCGCCGGGATCAAGGTCGCGGCGATCGTGATCTTCATCGTGGCGGGCGCGCTGGCGGTCTTCGGGCTGCCGCCGGGCGACGAGGCCGTGGGCCTGTCCCACCTCACCGGCGACGGCGGCTTCCTGCCGCACGGGCCGGGCGCGATCCTCTCCGGCATGCTGCTGGTCGTCTTCTCGTTCATGGGCAGCGAGATCGTCACCCTGGCCGCCAGCGAGTCGCCGAACCCGGTGCAGGCCGTCCGCAAGGCCACCAACAGCGTGATCTGGCGGATCGCGATCTTCTACCTGGGTTCGATCTCGGTGATCGTCACGCTGCTGCCGTGGAACGACAAGGGCGTCGAGGCCAGCCCGTACGTCGCCGTGCTGCGCTCCCTGGACATCCCGTACGCGGACACCGTGATGGACGTGGTCGTGCTGACCGCCGTCCTCTCCTGCCTCAACTCCGGCCTGTACACCGCCTCGCGGATGGCCTTCTCGCTCGGCGAGCGGGGCGACGCGCCGAAGTCCTTCACCCGCGTCAACAAGGGCGGCGTCCCCGCGGTCTCCATCTGGGCGTCGGTCGCCTTCGGCTTCATCGCGGTGATCTTCAGCTACACCTCGAAGGACACGATCTTCCAGTTCCTGCTGAACTCCTCGGGCGCGGTCGCGCTCTTCGTGTGGCTGGTCATCTGCTTCTCGCAGCTGCGGATGCGCCGCACGATCGAACGGGACACGCCGGAGCGGCTCACCGTCCGCATGTGGCTGTACCCGTACCTGACGTACGCCACGATCGCGCTGATCCTCTTCGTGGTCGGCTACATGTTCTACAACCCCGACGGCCGGCAGCAGATGATCATGTCGGTGGCCGTGGGCGCGCTGGTGCTCGTCGTCGGCCTGGTGCGGGACCGCATGCGGCGGTCCGCAGCGGTGGCCGCCGGTGAGGGCGCGGGCCCGGACTCCGGCGCGGCCGCTCAGGACGTGCGGAAGGACGACCTGACCCGCTCATAGGTGCCCACGGCCAGGGCCGTCGCGTCGTCCCGGTACCAGAGGCTGAGCTGGTAGAGCCTGCCCCGGTGGCGGAAGCCGAGCTGACGGCCGTGGTACGGGCGGTCCGCCTGCGTGTAGGCGTACTCCCACAGGACGGCCGGGTCCCCGCGGAACGCCGTGCGCTCCAGATGGAGCGTGCGGTAGCCGGGGACCCGGCCGCGCTGTGCGTCGGCGTACGCCCGCCAGCGGCCCAGGAGGTCGCCGCCGTCGGAGGGGGCCTGCCGCGCGGCGAGTTGCACGGCGCCGTCGCGGGTGCTGTAGGTGATCTCCCGCGGGGACTCCTCGGTACGGTTCCAGCCCACCGGCGGCACCCAGCTGAACCCGTCCTCGGCGCGGCGCGGCGCCGCGGGCGCCGAGGTGCCCGTACCGCGCCCCGCCGTCGGGCTCTCGCTCACCCGCGCGCTCGGCGCTCCGTGCGGCGCGCCGTGCTCGGCCTCCTGAGCCGTGACGAGCACCACCACGACGGCCACCGCCGAGGCGACGACGGTCGCGGCCGCGACGAGCGCGGCCCGCTTCCGCGACCACCGGCCGGCACCGGTC
The DNA here is from genome assembly GCF_002920575.1 of Streptomyces sp. Ru73. Lineage (GTDB taxonomy): Bacteria > Actinomycetota > Actinomycetes > Streptomycetales > Streptomycetaceae > Streptomyces. The sequence goes on from NZ_PQSQ01000065.1 coordinate 45,846, forward strand.
CCGCGCGGCGCCGGCCGCGGCCCGGCGGAATCCGGCTCCGGCTGAGGCTCCGGCTCCGGCTCCGGCTGAGGTTCGGCGGCGTCCGGGGCGGACGGGCCCGGCTCCGGGGCTTCGGACTCCGGTTCGACTGCTGGTTCCGCCGGCTCCACTGGCTCCGCTTCGGCTGCTGGCCCGGGCTCGGCGGCCTCGGGCTCCGGGACGGCAGCCTCGGGCTCCGGTTCCGCGACGGCCGCAGGTCCGGCCAC
>NZ_PQSQ01000066.1 GCF_002920575.1 Streptomyces sp. Ru73
CAGCTCTCGGCAGACGGCCGGGCGGAGGGAGCGGGCCCCGACAGGCGGCCGGGCGGAGGAGGACGGGCCCCGGCGGGCGACACGGGGAGCGGGGGCGGCTCCGGCCTCGGTGGTGGGCCACGGGCAGCGGGGACGGTTCTCGGCAGGCGGCCGGGCAGAGGAGGACGGGCCCCTGCGGGCGGCAGTGGGAAGTGGGGGCGAGTCGGGTCTCGGTGGTGGGCTGCGGGGCGCGGGTGCGTGGTCGCGTGGGCGGGTGCTGGGGGCGGCGGCCGCGCGGGCGGGGCTCCGGGGCCGGCGTCCGGTGCTCGTCGGCTGTCCGCGGGCCGACGGGCCTTGGCGCTCGGCCGCCGCGAGCGACACCGGGTCGAACGGTGGCGTTCGCGGCGAGGAGCGGGGGTCCCGGCGTGGTGGTGATCACGTCGGGCGGGGCGGGACGGGGGCGGTCGTGCGGCCTTACGATCCGCAGCATGAAGCCTGGGCTCAGCACGCGTGTCAGCGGCGGCACCGCGACCGTCACGATCAGCAACCCCGCCAAGCGCAACGCCATGACGGCCGACATGTGGCGCGCGGTCCCCGAGCTGGTGGAGCGGCTGGCCGCTGACCCGTCCGTACGGGTGCTGGTCCTGACCGGCGAGGGCAACACCTTCTGCGCGGGCGCCGACATCGGGTCGCTGCGGGAGTCGGGCGACGAGAACCGCGGGCTCGCGCTGGCCGCCGAAGAGGCCCTCGCCGCCTTCCCCAAGCCGTCGCTGGCCGCCGTACGCGGCTACTGCGTGGGCGGCGGCAGCCAGCTGGCCGCCGCCTGCGACCTGCGGTTCGCCGAGGAGGGCGCGCTCTTCGGCATCACGCCGGCGAAGCTCGGCATCGTCTATCCGGCGGCCTCCACACAGCGCCTGGTCCGCCTCGTGGGCCCGGCGACCGCCAAGTACCTGCTCTTCTCCGGCGAGTTGATCGACTGCGCTCGGGCCCTGCGGTCCGGGCTGGTGGACGAGGTGCTGCCGGAAGGCGAACTGGACAAGCGGGTCGCGGACTTCTCTGCGGTGCTGGCGAGCCGGTCGCAGCTCACCCAGGCGGCGGCGAAGGAGTTCGCTGACGGCCCTGCGGACGCGGAGCGGAGCGCGTACTGGGAGGAGCAGGCGCGCGGCAGCGGCGACACCGCGGAGGGCGTCGCGGCCTTCCTGGAGCGCCGCGCGCCGCGCTTCGAGTGGACGGTGTGAGCCGCAGTACGAGTCACGGGGCCGGCCCCCGCGGGGCGCGGGACTCGCTCCCGCTCTTCCCGGCCCGGCGGTCCGGGCCGCACGAGGCCGACGCCCCGCGAGGCCGACGCCCGCTCTTCCCGGCCCGGCGGTCCTGGCCGCATGAAGGCCGGCGCCCCGCCTCACCTTCACCCTCCCCCTCTCCGTCACCCGAAGGCGACGCGCTCCAGCCAGAAGTCCAGCAGCTCGGCATCGCCGATGACCTCAACCGTGCCGTCGTGCGGCGAACGCCGCCGGTAGATCGTCAGCAGCAGCTCGGTGAGCGGTCCGCGCACGGCGACCGCCGCCTTCTCGTGCGCCCGGCGCCAGCTGATGGCGTCGCCGGTCAGGTCGACCACCCACTCGGCCGCCGCCTCCGGCGCGGTGTCCGTGGCGTGGAAGTGCAGCGTGCGGCCGGGCCCGAGGAGCTCGCGCATCTCGGGGTGGTAGTCGAACATCATCGGCAGCGAACCGAGCCACAGCCACTCGTCGGCCGCGTCCAGCGCCACCTCCTCGTCGAGCTCGTACGGCACGCCGAGGGCGAGCGCCGCGTCGGCCCGGTGTATTGCCGTCTCGTGCGCGAAGCGGCGGGCGTAGAACGCGGACCGCTGCCCCGGCACCGGCGTCCACAGCGCCGCGTCGGGCCCGGCCTCGCGCAGCGCGTCCGCGAGCTGCCCGGCGCCCTCGGCGAGCCAGCCGTCCAGCTCCTCCGGGGTCTCGCCGGCGTAACCGGAGAGGTCGCGGAAGAAGGCGTCGTCCACCGGCCCGTCGGCCCTCGTCCGCACGGTCTCCGCGGCCCAGCGCTGGGCACCGCCGAGGTGCCGCAGCAGCTGGTTGACGGTCCAACCCGGGCAGGAGGGCACCGGGGCCGCCAGGTCGGCTCCCTTGATGTGAGCACGCAACAGGTCGGTCTGCGCGACGATTTCGCCGCAGTGCCGGTCGAACGACATCCGAGTCATGGCAGCACCGTAGACGGCACCACTGACAACGGCCCGCGGGCCGCCCGCAGGCCGCGTGGATCCGGCCGCGGCCGCACCGTGGCCGGCACCGGGCTGCCTCGGTCCGGCCGCGGCTCGCCGAACGGCATCCGTCCGGCGAGCCGTGCCCACCGGCCCTGCCGGGTCCGTCAGGACATGCCCTTCAGGACGAACCGGCTGCGGTCGCGCAGGGCCGCGACCACCGCGGCCGGCGCCTTCTCCGGTGAGCCGCTGTCGTACGGCGGCTGCGGGTCGTACTCGACGGCCAGCTGCACCGTCTGCGCGAGTTCATCGCCATGGAGCCGGCCCAGCAGCGTCAGACCCATGTCGATGCCGGACGAGACGCCGGCCGCCGTGACGTACTTGCCGTCGATGACGACCCGCTCCCCCGTGGGCTCGGCGCCGTACTCCTTCAGCTGGTCCAGCGCCAGCCAGTGCGACGTGGCGCGGCGGCCCGCCAGCAGTCCGGCGGCGGCCAGCAGCAGCGAGCCGGTGCACACGGAGGTCGTCCAGGTGGTCGCGGCGTCGACCGTGCGCAGCCACTCGTGGAGCGGCCCGTCGGCCATCAGGTCGCTCTGCCCGGGGCCGCCGGGCACGACCAGGATGTCGGGCGCGGTGACCTCTTCCAGGGCCGCGTCGGCGACCAGCGCGAGGCCGCCGCTGTCGTTGCGTACGGGTCCGGTGCGCTCGGCGACGAAGACGGTCTCCGAACCGGGCAACCGGCCCAGCGTGTCGTACGGACCGACGGCGTCCAGCGCGGTGAAACGGTCGTAGAGCAGGATCGCGATCTGCATGACGGGGTTCCTTTCGGCAGTGGGTCGTTGGCTCGGGAGCGGGTCGTTGGCGGTCGGCGGCCGTCACCGACGGTCGGCGGCCATCTACAGCCATCGGCGGTTGACGGTCGGCGGTCGCGGTCGGCGGCCGGGGGTCGGCGGTCCGCGGTCGAGGGCCAGCGGTCGGCGGCCGGGGGTCGGCGGTCCGCGGTCGAGGGCCAGCGGTCGGCGGTCGGCGGTCGGCGGTCGGCAATGGTCACCCGCAGGGCCGCGGCGACCAGCAGCGGGAAGCCGACAGCGGGAGGCCGGCAGCCGCCGGGCGGGGCACCGGCGGCCGGAGCTGTGGCCGGAGCGCAGGTCAGTGGGAGTGCGCCGGCCGGGGCGCCGGCGGGCAGTGGTGCGGCCGGTACCGGCGCCGGTACTCGGCCGGGCCGGTGCCGAGGGCACGCAGGAAGGCCCGGCGCATCGCTTCGGGGGTGCCGTAGCCGCAGCGGCGGGCGACGCGTTCGACGGCGTCGGTGGTGTCCTCCAGGAGCCGGCGCGCCGCCTCCAGCCGGACTCTGTCGACATAGCGACCTGGCGTCATGCCGACTTCGTCACGGAAGGCGCGCGCGAAGTGGCGAGGCGAGAGCCCGGAACGGGCCGCGAGCGCCTCGACGGACAGGTCGGCGGCCGGGTGCTCGGTGATCCAGTGCTGCACCTCGCGCAGCGAAGGGCGCTCCGCGGTCTGTGCGGCGAGCTGGGCGCTGAACTGCGTCTGGTTGCCGGGGCGGCGCAGGAAGACGACGAGGTGCCGGGCGACGGTCAGCGCCACGTCCCGGCCGAGGTCCTCCTCCACGAGGGCCAGCGCGAGGTCGATGCCTGCGGTGACGCCTGCGGAGGTCGCCAGGTCGCCGTCCCTGATGAAGATCGGCTCGGGGTCGACCTCGACGGCGGGGAAGCGGTCGGCCAGCGTGTCGCACATCGCCCAGTGGGTGGTGGCCCGGCGGCCGTCCAGCAGCCGGGCGGCGGCCAGCAGGAACGCGCCCGTGCAGACCGACACCTTGCGGCGCGCCCGCGGCGCATACGTACGCAGCCGGTCGACGAGCCGAGGGTCGGGGTCGCGGGTGCCCTGCCCGCCGGGCACGAGGAGGGTGTCCGGCGGCGCCGCGTCCGTCAGTGCGACGTCGGGCGCGATCCGCAGGCCGCTGGAGGCGCGTACGGGGGCGCCGTCGAGCGTGGCAGTGCGCACCCGGTAGGCGCCGGGGACGCAGTGGGCGGCGCCGGTGAAGACCTCCATCGGGCCGGTGACGTCCAGGCTCTGGACGCCGTCGAAGAGGACGACCAGTACGTCGTGCGGTGGCATGGCCCCATCGTGGGCGCGGCGGAGCACGGCGGCAATGACGCTTTTCCCACCTTTCCTGCCATGGCGGCCGCCCGGCGGTCGTACGATTGTCCGCCCTCCCGGCCTACCAGGCATACCGACGGGTCGGTAACGTGCTGCCATGACCACCACGGCTTCCCCGCAGGACCGCTCCGCGCTGCCCGACCGCGCCGGACGGCACTGTCACAACGTCATCAACCCGCTGCACTCCACGGTGTACTTCTCGCCGGACTTCCCCGCCGAAATGGCCGGGCTCGGCATCGAGGACCGCAGCGTCGCCTACTTCCTCGGCCGGGCGGCCGCCATGGGCCCGGTGGGCCCCGGCGTCATCGCCGCGACGTTCTACAACTTCAAGTACGAGCTGATCGCCCGGCACATCCCGGACGCCTGGTCGGCCGTCACGCCGCGGCAGGTGCTCGACGCGCGGCTGCGCGCCGCCGACAGCACGCTGCGCCGGCTGCTGGGCGACGCGCTGGTGGAGTCCGACGAGATGGCCGAGGCGGCCCGGCTCGCGCTGCGCGCCGCCGAGGGCTGCGTACGGCACGCCCGGCCGCTGTACGCCGCGCACGCCGACCTCCCGGTGCCCGAGGCGCCGCACCTGGCGTACTGGCACGCCGCGACCCTGCTGCGCGAGCACCGCGGCGACGGGCACCTCATCGCGCTCGCCGACGCCGGCCTGGGCCCGCTGGAGGCACTCGCCTCGCACACCGCCAGCGGCCGCGGGATGAGCACCAAGTGGATCCTGGCGACCCGCGGCTGGTCGGCCGAGGAGTGGCAGGCCGCGCGCGACGGGCTGCGCGACCGCGGCATCCTGGACGCCGAATACGGCCTGACCGAGGCCGGTACGAAGCTCCGCGCCGACCTGGAGGACGCCACGGACCGGCTGGACGCGGCCCCGTACGAGCACCTGGGCGCCGAGGGCGTGGCCCGGCTGACCGAGCTGGCCACGACGTTCACCAACACCGCGATCGGCAACGGCGCTTTCCCCGCCGACCTGTTCGGCAAGGGCTGAGCCCGCGGCTCCCGGGAGCGGGCACAGCTCGGCTCTTCTGGGCGGGCTGAGCCCGGCTCCTCGGGGCGGGCTGAGCCCGGCTCCTCGGGGCGAGCGCAACGCGGCTCCTCAGGGCCGGCGAAGGCGGCCCCTCACGGGGAGCTGAACCCGGCTCTCCGGGGCGGGCGAAGACGGTCCCTCAGGGGCGGGCGCGGCCGTGTGCACGATGGTCCGCCCCGGGGCCGTGCCTCTTGTCACACCTGTGCGCTCCGGCCCGGGTCACGCGACAGGCCGTACCGCGACCCTGCACAATGCAGGCTCAAGCACAGCGCGAGAAGGCAGGTCGGGAGCATCGTGACGGCAACCACCGAGTCCACCGGGCCCATCCAGTCCCCGGGGGCACCCGGGCCCCTGGGGTCCATCGAGAGCAGGATCGCCGAGGAGCTCGGCGTCAAGGAGCGGCAGGTGAAGGCCGCGGTCGAACTGCTCGACGGCGGCTCGACAGTGCCGTTCATCGCCCGGTACCGCAAGGAAGCGACCGAGATGCTCGACGACGCGCAGCTGCGCGCGTTGGAGGAGCGGCTGCGCTACCTGCGGGAGCTGGAGGAGCGCCGGACGGCGGTCCTGGAGTCCGTACGGTCCCAGGGCAAGCTGGACGCGGCGCTGGAGGCGCAGATTCGCGGCGCCGAGTCCAAGGCCCGCCTGGAGGACATCTACCTGCCGTTCAAGCCCAAGCGGCGGACGAAGGCACAGATCGCCCGTGAGGCCGGTCTGGAGCCGCTCGCCGACGGCCTGCTGGCCGACCCGTCCGTGGAGCCGCAGGCGGCCGCCGCCGCGTTCGTGGCCCCGGAGAAGGGCGTGGCCGACCCGGCGGCGGCCCTGGAGGGCGCGCGGGCCATCCTCACCGAGCGGTTCAGCGAGGACGCCGACCTCATCGGCGAGCTGCGCGAGCGGATGTGGACCCGCGGCCAGGTCGCCTCCAAGGTCCGGGAGGGCAAGGAGGAGGCGGGCGCGAAGTTCGCCGACTACTTCGACTTCGCCGAGCCGTTCACGGAACTGCCCTCGCACCGCGTACTGGCGCTCCTGCGCGGCGAGAAGGAGGAGATCCTCGACCTCTCCCTGGAGCCGGAGACCGAGCCCTCCGAGGGCCGGACGTCGTACGAGCAGTCCATCGCCAACAAGTTCGGGATCGCCGACCGCGGCCGCCCGGCCGACGGCTGGCTGCTGGACACCGTGCGCTGGGCGTGGCGCACCCGCGTCCTGGTGCACCTCGGCATCGACCTGCGGCTGCGGCTGCGCCAGGCCGCCGAGGACGAGGCGGTGCGGGTCTTCGCCGCCAACCTCCGCGACCTGCTGCTGGCCGCGCCGGCCGGCACCCGCGCCACGATGGGCCTGGACCCCGGCTTCCGTACGGGCGTGAAGGTGGCCGTGGTGGACGCGACCGGCAAGGTGGCGGCCACGGACACGATCTACCCGCACGTGCCGCAGCAGAAGTGGGACGCCGCGCTGGCCACGTTGGCGAAGCTCGCGCGCGAGCACAACGTGGAGCTCATCGCGATCGGCAACGGTACGGCCTCGCGCGAGACCGACAAGCTGGCCGCCGACCTGATCGCCGCGCAGCCGGACCTGAAGCTGACGAAGGTGATGGTCTCCGAGGCGGGCGCCTCGGTGTACTCCGCCTCCGCCTTCGCCTCCCAGGAGCTGCCGGACCTGGACGTGTCGCTGCGCGGCGCGGTCTCGATCGCGCGCCGCCTCCAGGACCCGCTGGCCGAACTGGTCAAGATCGACCCCAAGTCGATCGGCGTCGGTCAGTACCAGCACGACCTGTCCGAGGTGAAGCTCTCGCGCTCCCTGGACGCGGTGGTCGAGGACTGCGTGAACGGCGTCGGCGTGGACGTGAACACCGCCTCTGCGCCGCTGCTCTCCCGGGTCTCCGGCATCGGCTCGGGCCTGGCGGAGAACATCGTGGCGCACCGCGACGCCAACGGCCCGTTCCGCACCCGCAAGGCGCTCAAGGACGTGGCGCGGCTCGGCCCGAAGGCGTACGAGCAGTGCGCGGGCTTCCTCCGGATCCGCGGCGGCGACGACCCGCTGGACGCCTCCAGCGTGCACCCCGAGTCGTACCCGGTGGTGCGGCGGATCGTCACTGCTGCAGGCAGCGACGTGCCGTCGCTCATCGGCAACACCGCGGTGCTGCGCTCGCTGAAGCCGGCCGACTTCGTGGACGACTCGTTCGGCCTGCCGACCGTGACGGACATCCTGAGCGAGCTGGAGAAGCCGGGGCGCGACCCGCGGCCGGAGTTCAAGACGGCCACCTTCAAGGAGGGCGTCGAGAAGATCGGCGACCTGCAGCCCGGCATGCTCCTGGAGGGCGTCGTCACGAACGTCGCCGCGTTCGGCGCCTTCGTGGACGTCGGCGTGCACCAGGACGGGCTCGTGCACGTCTCGGCGATGTCGAAGACGTTCGTGAAGGACCCGCGTGACGTGGTCAAGCCGGGCGACATCGTGCGCGTGAAGGTGCTGGACGTCGACGTCCCGCGCAAGCGCATCTCGCTGACGCTCCGGCTGGACGACGAGCACGGCGCCGGCGGCCAGGGCGGCTCGGGCGGCCGCGGCGGGCGGCAGGAGCGCGGCGGGGAGCGGCGCGGCGGCGACCGGCGCGGTGCCGCCCCGCGGCAGCGGCAGGGCGGCGGCAACGGCCGTGGCGGACGCGGCGGCCGGGACGCGGCCCCCGCGAACGGTGCGATGGCCGACGCACTCCGCCGCGCGGGCCTGCTGGGCAAGGACGGCGGCGGACGCTGAACCAGTAGGCGGCGCCGCGCCGACCCGAGAGGCGGCGCGGCGCCGCCGCACGAATGACGGCGGGCGGTCGGAGCCTACGTACGCTCCGGCCGCTCGCCTACTCGTATGTCCGGCCCTGGGCATACGGGGGCTGCGGCTCCCCGGCCCCGGGGGCAGCGCCCTGCGCCGCCCCCGTAGGCAGCGCCTTGTGTCGCCCCGTAGGCAGCGTGGCGTGCCGCCTCCGTAGGCAGGCGCGGCGTCGGCCTCGTTCCTCCTGCCCGGCGTACCTCACTCCTGTCCCACGTGCGTCAGCCGGTCGTCGCCGAGACGGTGCTGGACGTCTCTCAGGAGACCGCGGAGCAGCTCGGTCAGCTGCTCCTGCTTGTCGGCGTCGAGGCCGTCGAGGAGCTCGGCTTCCCGGTGCAGCACCTGGTCCACGGTGGCCTCGACGACCTCGTGCCCGGTGGCGGTCAGCGTGACCTCCACGGTGCGCGGCCGCCCCTGCGCGGGCCGCCGGACGACCAGGTCCTCCCGTTCCGCGCGGGCCACGCGTTGCGAGACGGCGCCCGCGGTGACCATGCAGCGGCGGCCGATCTCGCGGGTGCTGAGCGTGTAGGGCGGGCCGCTCCGCCGCAGGACGCTGAGCAGGTCCAGGGTGGCGGTGTCCACGCCGGCCCGGGCGAGGGTCCGGCGCCGGTCGTCGCCGAAGAGCTTGGCCAGCTGCCAGATGCTCGTGACGATCCCGATGGAGGCGACGGGCGTGCCCGGGCGCTCGCGCTCCCAGGCCGCGGCGATGTCGCGTACCGGGTCGGACGGCACCCTGCCCTCCGGCCGGCCGTCCCCGGCCTCCCCCTTCGCTTCGCTTGCCACGGTGCTCCTCCCGACTGATATGTTTAGCTCTAAATTTAGATCTACATGAATGCGAGGAGCCAGCTTATGCCACGCAACGTCCTGGTGACCGGCGGCGGCACCGGCATCGGCCGCGCGATCGCCCGGCACTTCGCCGAGCAGGGCGACACCGTCGTCATCACGGGCCGCCGCGGCGGCCCGCTCAAGGAGGCGGCGGACGCCCTCGGCGCCCGTCCCGTGGTCTGCGACCACACCGACCCCGAAGCGCTCACCCGGCTGCTCACCGAACTGCCCGGCACCGTCGACGTACTGGTCAACAACGCGGGCGGCAACACCGATTTCGACACCGGGGCCGCGTCGGACCTGGCCGCGTACGCGCACGCCTTCCGCGCCAACCTCGACGCGAACCTGGTCAGCGCCGCGCTGACCACCAAGGCCCTGGAGGAACGGCTCACGGAGGGCGGCGCGGTGGTGCACATCGGGTCCATCGCCGGCGCCCGCGGCCCCGGCGCGTACGGCGCGGCCAAGGCTGGCCTTGCGACCTGGAACATCAGCCTGGCCGACGAGCTGGGGGCACGCGGGATCACCACCAACGTCGTGGCGCCCGGCTACATCGCCGACACCGAGTTCTTCCGGGACCGGCTCACGGGCGAGCGGCGCGCTGAGCTGGTGGCCGAGACCGCCGTCGGCCGGGCCGGTTCGCCCGAGGACGTGGCGGGCACGGTGGCCTTCCTCGCCTCACCGGCGGCGCGGCACATCACGGGCCAGGTGCTGCACGTGAACGGCGGCGCGTACCGCACCCGGTAAGGGCACGCGTACCGCACCCGGTAGGCCGCGCGTACCGCACCCGGTAAGGGCACGCCCCGCACGTACCGGGTGCGGGCACGCGCCCGCGCCACTCGGACACGTCCCACCGTGAGGCTCAGACCGCCCCCGCGTACCCCCGCATCCGTTCCAGTTCGGCCGCGACATCGCTGAGCGTCGCGCAGTCCGGCGCCGACTCCAGCGCCGGCGGCGGCAGCAGCCGGGGGCGGTGCCGGCGCGGTGCGTCCAGCGCGGCCGCCATGTCGGCCAGCACCGCGCACAGCCGCCGGGCCTCCTCCTCGCTGGGCCGCTGCGCCCCCTGGTCCAGCCGGACGGCCGCCGCCGTGGTCGCGTCCACGATGCGCTCGGCGGCCTTCACGACGGTCGGCCAGTCGGGCGCGCCGCTCCGGTGCGCCAGCAGCTCGGCCGCGGCGGTCTCGGCGGCGGTCCGGGCCTCCCCCAGCGCCTGGTAGGCGGCCCGCCGGAGCGCCAGCCGCTCCCCCGTGTCCGTACCGGGCCGGGCGGCGAGCACCTGCCGCAGGTACGCCTCCGTGCAGCGCAGTGCGGCGCCCACGCGTGGCCCGACCCGGCGCCGCGGGTCGGCCAGCCGCGGCAGGTGGCCGACGACCAGCACGATGAGGCAGGCGATCGAGGTGTCGACGATCCGCTCGGGCGCCGCCTCCGGGGCGCCGCTGACGTGCACGAACGACAGGACCATCAGCGTGATGGCGACGGTCTGCAGGGCGAAGTGCCGGGTGGCGAACGGCAGCAGGGCGCCGCCCGCCGTCACCATCACCACCGGCCACCACGCGCCGGGCAGCACGAACCCGGCGGCGGCGAAGACCAGCACGCCGCAGGCGGTGCCGGCGAAGCGGTTCACCGTACGGGAGAACAGCGGCCCGAGGTCGGGCTTGACGAGGAAGGTGGCGGTGGCGGGCAGCCAGTACCAGTGCTCGGGGTGGAGCAGGAGCGCCATGGCGGTGCAGGCCGCGATGCAGAGGCCGACCCGCAGGCCGTAGTCGCGTCCGGCCGGCCCGAAGACGCGGCGACCCGGCCCGCGGCGCCAGGCGAACACGCCCGCGACACCGCGTACGAGGGACGCCCAGCGCCCCGTATCGAAGGCCGCGCGCGACCCGAAGGGCACCCGGTCGTCGCTGCCTCCGAGCATGGCGCGCGCACCGCCTCCGGACATTGCGCGCCCGCCGCCGTCCGCGTCGCCGCCCCCGGGTACCGCACGGACACCACTGCCCGCCTCGCCCTCTCCAAGCACGGCACGCGCGGCGCCTCCAGGCACGGGGCGCCGAGCGCCGTCCGCCTCACCGCCTCCGGACACTGCACGCGCACCGCCTTCAGGCACGGCGCGTCCATCCGGCTCACCGCCCTCGGGGCCGGGCGCATCCGCCTCGCCGCCCCCAGATGTGCCGGGCCCCCCGAGGGCCGGGCGCAGTCCGCGGAGGAGCCGTTCGTCCGTCGCTCCGGGCACCGCCGTACCGGCCGGCGGCTGGGTCCGGGCGAAGACCACCGCAGCGTCCAGCAGCGCCCGGTCGAAGGCGCGGCGCGCGGGCGTGGAGGTCTCGGGCGCCGGCAGCCGGCCGGGCGGCCGCCCGGTGCGCAGGGCGGTGGCGAGGGCGCGCGGCCCGTCGGCAATGCGCGCGGGCAGCGGCTGTGCCTCCCACAGCAGCGCGACGCTGGCCTCGCAGAGCGTGGTGGCGGCCGCGAAGCGTTCGATGAGCCGGCGTTCGCCCGTACGCGGCCTGCGGCGCAGCAGCCGGCGCAGCCGCATGGCCTCGTCGGCCCGGTCCAGGGCCGTCGTCAGCCGGCGCCTGGCCGGTTCGGCGCCCGGCGTGCCGACCGCCGTGAGCGCGTCGGCCAGCGCGTCGAAGACGGTGGCGACGGCCGCGCGCTCGCCGCTGAGCGGCCCGCCCGACGGCCGGGGCGAGCGCAGCACCAGCCGCAGCAGGAGCAGCCAGCCCGCGCCGACCAGCGTGAGCACGCTCTTCTGCCACGGCTCCAGCTGCGGCAGCGGCATGCCGGCGCCGAGGATGGCGGCGGCCAGCATCTGCATGCCGGCGGTGGAGCGGACCGGCCCCGCGACGCTGCCCGCGCCGGAGACGAACCCGATGCCGAAGAGCGCGAGCACCAGCCACCAGCCGACGCCGGACAGCGACGCGCCGGCGAACATGCCCAGGGCCACGGCCAGCGCGGGCAGCCCGATGTGCACGATGCCCTTGCGCCGGGTGCCGGGCCGGTCGTTGACGCCCGCGAGCATCGAGCCCAGGCCCGCGAGCACGCCCGCCGCCGGGTGCCCCGTGGCGATGCCCGCGCCCAGCAGCGGGCCGGCGGACAGCGCCCCTCTGACCACCGCCGCCCACGGCACGGGCAGCCGCTGCCAGCGGAAGGGATGGGCGAGCCAGGCGGGTACGGCGCGGGGCATGGGCCTCCTCGGGTCGGCTGCGTACGGTGCGGACGGACTGCGCTGCGTACGAGTACGGGCGGTCTCCGTGGACTTCCTCGGCCGACGGTGTGCTGCTACCAGCCTAAGTACCCGCTTTGTCCAGGTCGCTGCCGGAGGGTTAACCCAAGATCACAAAACGTCGGCGGGACTCCCGATACGGTCCTCGCATGACGAACGATGTGATCGTGATCGGAGCCGGGGTCACCGGGCTGACCTGCGCCGTCCGGCTGGCCGAGGAGGGCCGCCGGGTACGGGTGCTGAGCCGCGACGAGGCGGCGGGGACGACGTCCTCGGTGGCGGGCGGGCTGTGCTGGCCGTACCGCATCCTCCCGGAGGCGGCGGCCGTCGAGTGGTCGGTGCGCGGCTACGAGGCGCTGAGCGCGCTGGCCGGGACGGACGGCACGGGCGTACGGATGGCGACGGGCACGATGGCGACGGCCTCGGTGCCGGACCGCTGGCGGGACGCCGTACCGGGGCTGCGCGCCGCGCGCCCCGAAGAGCTGCCCGCCGGCATACCCGAGGGCCTGCGGGCCCGCACCCCTCTGGTGGCGATGGACGCGCACCTTCAGTACCTGGAGCGGCGGCTGGCCGCGGCCGGCGGCACCGTGGAGCGGCGCCCGGCCGGTTCTCTGGAGGCCCTCGCGCACGAGGCCGGCGCGGTGGTGAACTGCTCCGGCCTGGGCGCCCGGGAGCTGGTGCCCGACCCGGAGCTGCGTCCCGTGCAGGGGCAGCTCGTCGTCGTGGAGAACCCCGGCATCGAGGAGTGGTTCGTGAACGCCGACGGGCACGCGGACACCACGACGTACGTGCTGCCGCAGCCGTACGGCGTCGTGCTGGGCGGCACGGCGGTCGAGGGCGCGTGGTCCACCGAGCCCGACCCGGCGGTCGCCGAGGCGATCGTGGCGCGCTGCGCCCGTATCCAGCCGGCGCTGGCCGAAGCGCGGGTGCTGGCGCACCGGGTGGGGCTGCGCCCGGCCCGCTCGTCGGTGCGCCTGGAGGCCGAGCGGCTGCCGGGCGGCGGGCTGGTCGTGCACAACTACGGGCACGGCGGCGCGGGCGTCACGGTGGCGTGGGGATGCGCGGACGAGGTGGCACGCCTGCTGGACACGGCGGCCTGAGGGTCGTTGACCAGCTGACCGGGCCGGCGGGGCCCCGCGGCGGCCCGAGGCGCCCGACACGCGGCCCGGGCACCACCCTGCCCGGAAACGCCGGAGCGGAGGGCCCCACGGCCCTCCGCTCCGATGACACCGATCGCACCGGCCCCGCAGGCGGCGTCCCCCGCGCGGACGACGCCGGTGGCGGGCCGGTGGCGGCCCCGTGCCCGTGGCGGGCCGGTGGCTCAGTCCTTCCCCGTGCCCGCCGGTGCGGGCCCGTCCGAGTCGGTGACGACCTGCGCCGACTGCTCGGACCCGCCCGTGGCGGGGCCGATCCGGATCTCGAAGTCGCCCTCGTACTTCTCGTGCCCGGCGACCACCGCCGCCTCGATGACCTCCTCGCCGATCTGCCCGCGGACGATCAGCGGGTCGCTCCGCAGGTCCTTCAGCAGCGCCCAGCACATCATGATCATGACCAGCACGAACGGCGCGGCGACCAGGATCGTGAGGTTCTGCAGACCCGTGAGGGCATCGCCGCTGCCGCCGCCGATGAGCAGCATGATCGCGGCGACCGCGCCGGTGACCACGCCCCAGAAGATGACGACGGGCCGGGTCGGCTCCATCGTGCCCTTCTGCGACAGCGTGCCCATGACGATGGACGCGGCGTCAGCGCCGGACACGAAGAAGATGCCGACCAGGATCATGACAAGAACGCTCATGAGGGTGGCGACCGGGTACTGGTGCAGCACGTCGAAGAGCTGCGCCTCGACGCTGGAGGCGTCCGACAGCTGCTTGTGCTCCTTCAGGAACATCGCCGACTGCCCGAAGATCGCGAACCAGATGAGGCTGACGACGCTGGGCACCAGGATGACGCCGCCGACGAACTGGCGGATCGTCCGGCCGCGGCTGATGCGTGCGATGAACATGCCCACGAAGGGCGTCCAGGAGATCCACCACGCCCAGTAGAAGACCGTCCAGCTGCGCAGCCAGTCGCCGACGCCCTCACCGCTGCTGGCGCCCGTACGGCCGGCCATCTGCGGCAGTTCGTCGAAGAACGTGGCCACACCGGTGGGCAGCATGTTCAGGATGAGGATGGTCGGTCCCGCGACGAACACGAAGACGGCCAGGATCAGCGCCAGCACCATGTTGATGTTGGACAGCCACTGGATGCCCTTGGCGATGCCGGAGACCGCGGAGAGGATGAACGCGATCGTCAGCACGGTGATGATGACGACCAGCAGGGTCGTGCTGACGCTCTCCTTCCAGCCGAGCACCTTGATGCCGCTGCCGATCTGCAGCGCCCCCAGACCCAGCGAGGCGGCCGAGCCGAACAGCGTCGCGAAGATCGCGAGGATGTCGATGACCCGGCCGCCCGTGCCGTTGGCCCGCCGGGCCCCGATGAGCGGGGTGAAGACGGCGCTTATGGTCTGTCTGCGGCCCCGCCGGAAGGTGCTGTAGGCGATGCCCAGCCCGACCACCGCGTAGATGGCCCACGGGTGCAGCGTCCAGTGGAACAGCGTGGTGGCCATCGCCGTGTCCATGGCCTGCGCCGCGTCCCTGGGGTGGGTGCCCGGCGGGTGCGTGGTGAAGTGCCCCAGCGGCTCGCTGACGCCGTAGAACATCAGGCCGATGCCCATGCCGGCGCTGAACATCATGGCGATCCAGGAGACCGTGCGGAACTCCGGCTCCTCGCCCTCCTTGCCGAGGGTGATCCGCCCGTACTTGCTGATCGCCAGCCAGATCGCGAAGACCACGAATCCGGAGGCGGCCAGGACGAAGGCCCATCCGCCGTTCTCGATGAGCCAGTCGAGCATCGTGCCCGACGCCTTCTCGAGCGACTTGGTGGACGTGGCACCCCAGGCGATGAAGGCCAGGGTGAGCAGTGCCGTGACGCCGAAGACCACCCGGTCGGTGCCGGCGGGGCGGGCACGCTGCGACTCCGGGGGCAGGTCGATGGGGCTCGTCGCCCCGCTTCCGCCCTCCGGTTCGTTCTCTCTGTCCGTCACGTGTTGACCTTTCGATGGGCTGGATTTCTCCTAGCCATTACCCCCTACCACGATTCAACACCCGGCTGAGGGCTTCGCGACCGTAAGGTGATCTGCCGACCGCCCGTCCAGCAGCAGGGGCACCAGCGCCCGCAGCGGCTGGCGCAGCCGCACGAGGGCGCCCGTACCGTCCTGTTCGGCCCGTACGCCGTGGAGTGCCAGCTCGTCGCGGACCTCCGCGTACGCAGCGCCGTCCAGCCGGTAGCCGCACGGCGGGTCCTTGAGCACCTCCTCGTCCGTGGCCGGGTCGTTGTCGGCGCCGCCGAGGTAGACGGGCCCGCGGTCCGCGTAACCCGCCGTCCTCGCCGCGCCGGTGGCCGCCTCGATCCGGCCACGGCGCTCGTCGAGGAAGGCGAACGCGCCCTTGAGCCCGGCCAGCTGGGAGTGCACCCGGCGCCGGTTGTTGACGGCGGGGTCGTCCTTCTCGGCCTGGGTGAGCGGGGTGGTGCGGGTCTCGACGAGCAGGCCGACGGAGTTCTTCACCCCGGCAGTGTTGCGCAGGATGCGCGCCTGGCCGTCGCCCGCCACCTGCTTGACCGGCTCACCGGTCTCCGGGTCGGTCCAGATGCCGTAGATGCCCGTACTGAAGCCGCTGTGCTGCACGGTGGGGCGGACGTACCGCTCGGACAGCGTGGTGGCCTCTTCGTGCACGGCGTCCTGAGTGTTGAGGTTGCGCGGCCACAGGGCCAGCAGGTCCTTGTCGTAGTACGGCGGGGTCGCGCCGTACTCGTGCAGGTCGTAGACGGTGTCGGGGCGGTAGTCGCGGAGGACGCGGGCCATCGTGCGGCCCTCGGCGGTCTTCAGCGCGAGGTGGTCCCGGTTGATGTCCACGCCGTCGGAGTTGCCGCGGGTGTTGGCGGCGCGGCCGTCGGGGTTGGCCGTGGGGATCACCAGAACGCTGGTGCGCTCCAGGAAGCGGCGGGTCGCGGCGTCGGTGGCGTAGGCGAGGTCGCGGACGGTGGACAGGCACGCCTCGCGCCCCGAGGGCTCGTTGCCGTGCTGGGAGCAGATCAGCAGGACGGAGTTGCCGTGGCGGGTGCGGTCGGCGGTGGGCGGCCGGGTGGCGCCGATGCGGACGAGCTGGAGCGGCCGGCCCTGCTCGGTCGTGCCGATGCGGTCGACCTGCAGGCGTGCGCTGTCGCGGTCGGCGCGGGCGAGGAGTTCCTGCTCCTCGGGCTGGGTGGTCCAGCGGGCGCCGCCGCTCTCCTCGAAGCCGGTGCGGGGCCCCGCGTGCCCGGCGGCGACGGCCGGGGCCGGGCCGGCGAGGAAGGTGGCAGTGAGCGCGGTGGTGACGGCGCCGAGCAGTGCGGTGCGGAGTCTGTGCCTCACGGAGCGATGCCTCCCTGGTACGACGCGGAAACGGTTCTTCCGGGGCGGGCCAGGACCGTAGCGCGGAGTCCCCGGGCGGCGTAAGGGTGCGCACGTGACGGAAGTGACCGTGTCGACGCGATGTCGGTCATGTGTCAGATGTAGCCATGCACCTGACGTACGGCGTGCCAGTACATAAGGTCGGAGACGACCCGACCAGGGTCGGCACCACCCCCCACGCAGGCCGGAACGGTCCGGCCTCTCCGACGAGTTGGAGGACTCGTGCGTCACAGACTCATCGTGCCGGGCGCTGCCGTGCTCAGCCTGCTGCTGGCGATCCCGGCATCGGCTGCCGACTACACCCCCGGCGCGCCGGGTGCGGGCGACTCCTACTACCCCGAGAGCGGCAACGGCGGGTACGACGTCTCCCACTACGACCTGCGCCTGAAGTACCAGCCGAAGACCGACGTGCTGGAGGGCACGGCGACGCTGCTGGCGAAGACCACCCAGGACCTCTCGCGCTTCAACCTCGACTTCGGCCTGAAGGTCTCCGAGGTGCGGGTGAACGGCAAGAAGGCGGGCTTCAAGGCGTCCGGCAAGCACGAGCTGGAGGTGACCCCGGCCGCGCCGCTGCCCAAGGGCAAGGACATCAGCGTCGTGGTGCGCTACGCGGGCAAGCCCTCCGACCTGAAGATCGACGGCTTCACGGCCTGGGCCCGCACCCCCGACGGCGGCGTGGTCGCGCAGGAGCCGGACTCGGCGGTGTGGTGGTACCCGAGCAACGACCACCCCACCGACAAGGCGACGTACGACATCTCCGTGGCCGTGCCGGACGGCACCCAGGCGCTGAGCAACGGCGTCCTGCTCTCGCAGACCTCCAAGCTCGGCTGGACGCGGTACAACTGGCGCTCGGACAAGCCGCAGGCGACGTACCTGACGACGCTGGCGGTCGGCAAGTTCGACATCACCAAGGACACCACAGCGAACGGCCTGCCGGTCATCAACGCGGTCAGCAAGGACCTGGGCAGCAACGAGGGCGCGGCGAAGGCCAGCATCGAGCGCAGCACCGAGGTCGCCGAGTGGCTGGAGACGGTCTTCGGGCCGTACCCCTTCAACGCGCTCGGCGGGTACGTGCCGAACGTCCCGGCGGGCTACGCGCTGGAGACCCAGACCCGCCCCTTCTACGGCAAGAAGGCGTTCGACGCGGGCACCAACGTCTCCGTCGTGGTGCACGAGCTGGCCCACCAGTGGTACGGCGACAGCGTCTCGCTCAAGGACTGGAAGGACATCTGGGTCAACGAGGGCTTCGCCCGCTACAGCCAGTGGCTGTGGTCGGAGAAGGAGGGCGAGGGCACCGCGCAGGAGCTGGCGGACTACGTGTACGACCAGCACCCGGCCGACGACGCGTTCTGGAAGGTGAAGCCCGGCGACCCGGGCCCGGACAACCAGTTCGACATCGCGGTGTACGACCGCGGCGCGCTGGCCCTTCAGGCGCTGCGCAACAAGCTCGGCGACAAGACCTTCTTCTCGATCCTGAAGTCCTGGCCGACGGAGAACAAGTACGGCAACGCCTCGGTCGCCGACTTCGTGAAGTTCGCCGAGGCGAAGTCCGGCAAGCCGCTCGCGGGCTTCTTCGACACCTGGCTCTACCAGCCGGCCAAGCCGTCCGCTCCGGCGGCGAAGGGCGCGTCCCTCGCGGCCGCGAAGACGCCGGCGCCGCGGCCGAAGTCCTGGAAGTCGATCGCGGCGACGAACGGCGTCCACGCGCACGGCGGCGTCCACACGCAGGACGGGCACCGGCCGGAGTGAACATCTCCGGCCACCTGACGGTTACCCAAAGGTAATCGCGGCTGATTGGATGTGCGGCGCCGGATCAACCTCCTCACCCCACAGGGAGATTCAGTGCCGCACTCCACGCCGCGCCGCAGGCGCGCCGCCGTCCTCGCCGCCGCGCTCGCCCTCGCGTCGTCACCGCTCCTCACGGCCGGCCCCGCGTCGGCCGCCCCGGCCTCCGCGGCGGACACCCCCGCCCTGAAGGTCCTGACGTACAACACGTTCCTGATGAGCAAGAACCTCTACCCGAACTGGGGCCAGGACCACCGGGCGAAGGAGATCCCGGCGGCCGGCTTCTTCCAGGGCAAGGACGTCGTCGTGCTCCAGGAGGCGTTCGACAACACCTCCTCCGACGCGCTCAAGGCGAACGCCGCCGCTGCCTACCCGTACCAGACCCCGGTACTGGGCCGTGGCAAGGCCGGCTGGGACGCCACCGGCGGCGCGTACTCCTCTCTCACCCCGGAGGACGGCGGCGTCACGGTGCTCAGCAAGTGGCCGGTGATCCGCAAGGAGCAGTACGTCTACAAGGACGCCTGCGGCTCCGACTACTGGTCCAACAAGGGCTTCGTCTACGCCGTGCTCGACGTGCACGGCACGAAGGTGCACGTCGTCGGGACCCACACGCAGTCCACCGACCCCGGCTGCGCCGCCGGCGAGGCCGCGGCGACGCGCGCGAAGCAGCTCAAGGAGCTGGACGCCTTCCTCGACGCGAAGGACATCCCCGCCGCCGAGCAGGTGCTCGTCGCCGGGGACTTCAACATCGACTCACGGAGCGCGGAGTACGGGTCGATGCTCGAGGACGCCGGCCTGGTCGCCGCCGACGCCCGCACCGGACACCCGTACTCCTTCGACACCCGCGAGAACTCCATCGCCAGGGACCGGTACCCCACCGACCCCCGCGAGGACCTGGACTACGTCCTGCACCGCACGGGTCACGCCCGCCCGGCCGACTGGCAGAACGCGGTCGTCAAGGAGGAGTGCCCGCCCTGGACGGTCACCAGCGGCGGCAAGGACTACACCTACACCGACCTCAGCGACCACTATCCGGTGACGGGCGCGGTCGGTTAGGGCCTCCCCCTTCCCGGGGTCACCATTTCATCACCTCTATTCCTCAAAACCTCCACTTCATCAGATGATGCATGGATCAATCACACTCCTGGGGGGACCATGCATCGTCACGTCCGCATCTACGCCGCCACTTGTACAGCGCTCGTACTCGCCACGCTCACCGCGTGCGGTGCGACCGGCAAGGCCACGGCCGAGGCGAAACCGAACGAAACGATCAGTGCCGCGACCGAGCCCGCAGAAGCCACTGAGACAGCCATCGAAGACGAAACCGCGCCACTCACCGGCACCGTTGACTACGACGACGGTGTCAGTGTCCATCTGGAAAACTTCGTCCGCGGTGTGTCGAGTGCCGTGGCTTCGCCCGAGAACACCCCGTACATCAAGTTCACCCTCAAGCTGCACAACGGCAGCAAGTCCACGATGGACCTGAACGAACTGTCCGTGCAGTGCATGTACGGCGATGAAGGCAGACAGGGAGACCAGATCTTCGACGAAGGACTGGACATGCCGACGACGCACCTTCGCCCAGGCCGGGCCGTCAGCGCGACGACGGCCTGCGAGCTGCCGAAGGGCGAGCATTACCTGCAGATCGAGGTGACACCGAACGCCGAAACAGAGACTGCGATCTTCGCGGGCGATGTGAAGTAGTCGCAGCCTCGATGCCTCCTTTCACCGCTATGAAGGTGAGCAAGGGGGCATCGGGTTCGGAAATGACGGATCCCCGGCTGCCTCACAGCCGGGGATCCGCATCTGCCCTGGACCGTCGCCAACGGCGCCCCCGTCAGCGCCCTGGCGTCTCCGGGGCGGGCGGGCCCGCCAGGCCGTCCGTTTCGGAGGCGCGTTCCGCGGCGATGCGGTTGACGCGGCCGCGTACGACGAACCAGCCGGCGATCAGGGCGGCCACGATCACCGGGGCGACCATGACCGTGCGCCGGCCGACGCCGTCGTCGAACCACATCAGGACGATGACGCCGAGCAGGAAGGCGATGGTGAGGATGTCGGTGACGGGCGTGCCCGGCAGCCGGAACTTCGGGCGCTGGAGCAGGCCCTCCTTGGTCCGGCGGACGAAGACCATGTGGCAGACCATGATCACGCACCAGGTGCTGATGACGCCGAGCGCCGCGATGTTGATCACGATCTCGAACGCCTCGCCCGGCACGACGTAGTTCAGTACGACGCCCAGCACGCACACCGCCGAGGTCAGCAGGATGCCGCCGTAGGGCACCTGGTGGCGGTTCATCCGGCCGACGAACTTCGGCGCGGAGCCGGCCATGGCCATCGAGCGCAGGATGCGGCCCGTGGAGTACAGGCCGGAGTTCAGGCTGGACATGGCGGCGGTGAGCACGACGAGGTTCATGACGTCGCCCGCGGCCGGCACGCCGACGTTGGAGAGCACGGTGACGAAGGGGCTCTCGTCGCCGGTGTACTTGTTCCACGGCATCAGCAGCGCCAGCAGCACGACCGAGCCGACGTAGAAGATGCCGACCCGCCACATGATGGAGTTGACGGCCTTCGGGACGACCTTGTGCGGCTCGCTGGTCTCGCCGGCGGTGACGCCGACCATCTCCACCGCGGAGTACGCGAAGACCACGCCCTGGAGGACGACCACGACGGGCAGCAGGCCGGTCGGGAAGAAGCCGCCGCTGTCGCTGATCAGCTGCAGCCCCGGGGTGTGTCCGCTCACCGGGTGCTGGGTGGCCAGCAGGAAGATGCCGATCAGCATGAAGACCACGAGCGCCGCGACCTTGATGATCGCGAACCAGAACTCCAGCTCACCGAAGATCTTCACCGAGATGAGGTTCACGGTCAGCACGACCGCGAGCGCGATGAGCGCCATCACCCACTGCGGGATGTCGGTGAACATGCTCCAGTAGTGCGTGTAGAGCGCGATGGCGGTGATGTCCGCGATACCGGTGGTCGACCAGTTCACGACGTACATCCAGCCCGCCGCGTAGGCGCCCTTCTCGCCCAGGAACTCGCGGGCGTAGGAGACGAAGGAGCCGGAGGAGGGGCGGTGCAGCACCATCTCGCCCAGCGCCCGTACGACGAAGAACGCGAAGAGACCGCAGACCGCGTAGGCGACGGCGAGCGCGGGGCCCGCGGCTGCCAGCCGGCCGCCGGCGCCGAGGAACAGGCCGGTGCCGATCGCGCCCCCGATGGCGATCATGTTGATGTGCCGGGCCTTCAGGCCCTTGCTGTACCCGGCGTCACCCGCGTCGTGCGGGGCGCTGCCGTTCCCCCCGTCCGGCGGCCGGTAGGCGTCTTCCTGGACGGTATGCGTGCTCACAGGTGGGTCATCTCGCTTTCGGAAGGGCGGTGGAGCGGTCGGCCGCTGCGGATCACGCGAGCCGGGCCGACGGCACACCTTCCCCGAAGGACGGGCATCCGTCTGTGAAAGGGATCACACGGGCGCCGACGGGCAGGCGGACGGGTGCGGACAGCGGCGGAACGGTCACCCCGCGGAGTGGTGACAACAGTGGTGAGACAGCAATACTGTCCAACATGATGGAGTCCGAGCCCGCCACCGACCTGAGCCTGACCGTGGACGAGCTGGCCGCCCGGGCCGGTGTCACGGTCCGCACGATCCGCTTCTACAGCACCCGCGGGCTGCTCCCGCCGCCCGAGATCGGCCCGCGCCGCGTCGGCCGGTACGGCCCGGACCACCTCTCCCGGCTGGCCCTCATCGAGGAGCTCCAGCACCAGGGCATGACCCTCTCGGCCATCGAGCGCTATCTGGAGCAGCTGCCGCCGGACCTCAGCGCCCAGGACCTCGCGATCCACCGCGCCGTCGTGGCCGGCTGGCTCCCGGACCGCGCGGAGAAGCAGTCCCTGGCGCAGCTGGAGCGGCGGGTGGGCCGGTCGCTGACCGAGCAGGACCTGGACCGGCTGGCGGCCATGAGCGTACTGGTGCGCACCGAGGAGGCGGGCGCCTTCCAGGTGGACCCGGGGCTGCTGCAGCTCGGGGTGCGGCTGCTGGACGTGCCGATCGCGCTGGAGACCATCCTCGCGGCCCGTGCGGTCGTGATGGAGCACACCCGCTCGGCTGCCCGGGAGCTGAGCCGGCTCTTCAAGGAGGAGGTCGGCGCGGCGTACGAGGACGACGGGCCGGACGCCGCCGAGGTGGCCCGCCGCAAGTCGCTCTCCGCCCACATGCAGCCGCTGGTGGTGCAGGCGCTGGTCACGGCCTTCCAGCGGTCCATGAAGGACGAGCTGCGTGAGTGGTTCGGCGGCGGGCCCGAGAAGTGAGCGGCTCGGAGCAGTGAGGGGCCCGAAGAGTGAGCGGGCCCGAGAAGTGAGGGGGCGCGGGGCGGGCCGGACGGCCCGCCCCGGTGTCCTCAGTCCTTGAAGGTCTCCCCCTTCTCGGCCTTCTCCAGCAGCAGCGCCGAGGGCGCGAACCGCTCGCCGTACGCCGCCTGGAGCTCCTTGGCGCGGGCCACGAAGCCGCCCACGCCGCCCTCGTAACCGTTGATGTACTGCATCACGCCGCCGGTCCAGCCGGGGAAGCCGATGCCGAGGATCGAGCCGATGTTGGCGTCGGCGACGGAGGTGAGCACGCCCTCCTCGAAGAGGCGCACGGTGTCCAGCGCCTCGGCGAAGAGCATCCGCTCCTGCATGTCCTTGAACGGGATCTCCGCGCCCGGCTTGGTGTAGTGCTCGCGCAGCCCCGGCCACAGGCCCTGGCGCTTGCCGTCCTCGTCGTACTCGTAGAAGCCCGCGCCGCCGCTGCGCCCCGGCCGCCCGAACTCGTCCACCATGCGGTCGATCAGCGCGTCGGCCGGGTGCGGCGTCCAGGTGCCGCCCGCGTCCTCGATCGCCTTGCGGGTCTCGTTGCGGATCTTCCGCGGCAGGGTCAGGGTCAGCTCGTCCATCAGGGAGAGCACCTTGGCCGGGTAGCCGGCCTGGCCCGCTGCCTGCTCGACGGAGGCGGGCTCGATGCCCTCGGCGACCATCGCCACGCCCTCGTTGATGAACTGGCCGATGACGCGGGAGGTGAAGAAACCGCGGCTGTCGTTCACCACGATCGGGGTCTTGCGGATCTGGCGTACCAGGTCGAAGGCGCGGGCCAGCGCCTCGTCACCGGTCCGCTCGCCCTTGATGATCTCCACCAGCGGCATCTTGTCGACGGGCGAGAAGAAGTGCAGCCCGATGAAGTCCTGCTGCCGGTCGACGCCCTCGGCGAGGCCGGTGATCGGGAGGGTGGAGGTGTTGGAGCAGAGCAGCGCGTCGGGCGCGACGATGCCCTGGATCTCCTGGAAGACCTTGTGCTTGAGCGCGGTGTCCTCGAACACCGCCTCGATGACGGCGTCGCAGCCGGCCAGGTCCTGCGGGTCGGCGGTCGGGGTGATGCGGGCGAGCAGCGCGTCCGCCTTCTCCTGGGTCGTACGCCCCCGGGAGACGGCCTTGGCGCACAGCTTCTCGGAGTAACCCTTGCCCTTGGCCGCGGCCTCGGCGGACACGTCCTTGAGCACGACCTCGATACCGGCCTTGGCGCAGCTGTACGCGATGCCGGCGCCCATCATGCCGGCGCCGAGGACCGCGACCTTGCCGACCTTGCGCTCCTCGATGCCCTTCGGCCGGTTGGCACCGGAGTTGACGGCCTGCAGGTCGAAGAAGAACGCCTGGATCATGTTCTTGGAGGTCTGGCCGGTGACCAGCTCCACGAAGTAGCGCGCCTCGATGGTCTGCGCGGTCTCGAAGTCGACCTGAGCGCCCTCGACGGCGGCCGCGAGGATGTTGCGCGGGGCCGGGTACGGCGCGCCGTTCAGCTGCTTCCTGAGGTTGGCGGGGAACGCCGGGAGGTTCGCGGCGAACTTGGGGTTGGCGGGCGTGCCGCCCGGGATCCTGTACCCCTTGACGTCCCAGGGCTGCTGGGACTCGGGGTGCGCGTCGATGAAGGCGCGCGCCTTGGCGAGCAGGTCCTCGGGCGAGTCGGCGACCTCGTGGATCAGGCCGGCGTCCTTGGCCCTGGTGGCGTTGTACTGGGTGCCCTGCAGCAGGACCTTGAGCAGCGCGTCGGCGATGCCGAGCAGCCGTACGGTACGGGTGACGCCGCCGCCGGCCGGGAGCAGGCCGAGGGTGACCTCGGGCAGGCCGATCTTGGTGCCGGAGGTGTCGAGCGCGACGCGGTGGTGGCAGGCGAGCGCGATCTCGTAACCGCCGCCCAGCGCGGCGCCGTTGATGGCCGCGACGACCGGCTTGCCGAGCGTTTCGATGCGGCGCAGGTCGCGCTTGATGCCCTGGCCCGCCTCGAACGCCTGCTGGGCGTTCTCGGGCGTGACGGCGATCAGTTCGCGCAGGTCGCCGCCGGCGAAGAAGGTCTTCTTGGCGGAGGTGAAGATGATGCCGCGGACGCTGTCCTTCTCGGCCTCCAGGCGGTCGGCGACCGCCGCCAGCGAGGCCTTGAAGTCCTGGTTCATGGTGTTGGCGGACTGGTTCGGGTCGTCGAGGACGAGGGTGACGACGCCGGTCTCGTCCTGCTCCCAGCGGATCGTGCTGGTCTCACTCATGGTGCGTTCTCCGTAAGGGGGTCGGGACGGGCGGTCAGAGGCGCTCGATGACGGTGGCGACGCCCATGCCGCCGCCGACGCAGAGGGTGGCCAGGCCGTAGCGCTTGTCCTGGCGCTCCAGCTCGTCGACGAGGGTGCCGAGGATCATGGCGCCGGTGGCGCCCAGCGGGTGGCCCATGGCGATGGCGCCGCCATTGACGTTGATCTTGTCGAGGCCGATGCCCATGTCGGCGGCGAAGCGCAGCACGACGGCGGCGAACGCCTCGTTGATCTCGACCAGGTCGATGTCGTCGATGGTCAGGCCGGCCTTGGCCAGGGCCTTGCGGGTGGCGGGCGCCGGCCCGGTGAGCATGATGGTCGGCTCGGAGCCGGAGACCGCGGCGGAGACGATCCGGGCGCGCGGCGTGAGCCCGTAGCGCTCGCCGACCTCCTTGGAGCCGATGGCGACCAGCGCGGCGCCGTCCACGATGCCGGAGGAGTTGCCCGCGTGGTGGACGTGGTCGATCTTCTCGACCCAGTGGTACTTCTGCAGCGCCACCGCGTCGAACCCGCCCATGTCGCCGATGGCCGCGAAGGACGGCTTGAGCGCGGCGAGCGAGTCGGCGGTGGTGCCGGGGCGCATGTGCTCGTCGTGGTCCAGGACGGTCAGCCCGTTGCGGTCGGTGACCGGCACGACGGACCGCTTGAAGCGGCCGTCCTTCCAGGCCGCGGCGGCCCGCTCCTGGGACAGCGCCGCGTACTCGTCCACGTCGCGGCGGCTGAAGCCCCCGATGGTGGCGATCAGGTCGGCGCCGATGCCCTGCGGGACGAAGTTGGTCTCCAGGTTGGTCATCGGGTCGTTGAACCACGCGCCGCCGTCGGAGGCCATCGGCACCCGCGACATCGACTCCACGCCGCCGGCCAGGACGAGGTCCTCCCAGCCGGACCGGACCTTGGCAGCCGCCAGGTTGACGGCCTCCAGGCCGGAGGCGCAGAAGCGGTTCTCCTGTACGCCGGCGACGGTGTCGGGCAGCCCGGCGGCGATCGCCGCGATGCGGGCGATGTCGGAGCCCTGGTCGCCGACCGGGCCGACGACGCCGAGCACGATGTCGTCGACGGCGGCCGGGTCGAGGTCGGGGAAGCGCCGGCGCACCTCGTGGATCAGGCCGACGACCAGGTCGATCGGCTTGGTGCCGTGCAGCGCGCCGGAGGCCTTGCCGCGGCCGCGCGGGGTGCGGATCGCGTCGTACACGTACGCTTCGGAAGTCACGGTGTGGAGCCTTTCAAGATGAGGGTGAGCCGTGCGTGAGGGGTCGGCGGGGCGGGTGACAGCGGGTCAGCCGAGCAGCGAGCGGCCGATGATCTCCTTCATGATCTCGGTGGTGCCGCCGTAGATCGTCTGGATGCGGCCGTCGGTGAACGCCTTGGCGACGCGGTACTCGTTCATGTAGCCGTATCCGCCGTGCAGTTGCAGACAGCGGTCGGCCACCCGCTTCTGCAGCTCGGTGGCCCACCACTTGGCCATCGAGGCGTGTACGGCATCCAGTTTCCCGTCCGAGTGGTCCACAATGCACCGGTCCAGGAACGTACGGGTCACAGCGCACTCGGTGGCCATCTCCGCGATCTCGAAGCGGACGTGCTGGAGCTTGGCCAGCGGCCGGCCGAACGCCTCGCGCTCCTTGACGTACTGGGTGGTGATCTCCAGCAGGTGCTCGGCGGCGGCGATCCCGGCGACGGCGATGCCCATCCGCTCCTGCGCGAGGTTGGTCATCAGGTGCAGGAACGCGCCGTTCAGCTCGCCGAGCAGGTTCTCCTTGGGCACGCGTACGTCGTTGAAGAACAGCTCGGCGGTGTCCTGAGACTTCTGGCCGATCTTGTCGAGGTTGCAGCCGCGCTCGAAGCCCTCCATGCCGCGCTCGACGACGAGAAGGCTGAGCCCGTGCGCGCCGCCCTCGGGGGTGGTCTTGGCCACGACGATGACCAGGTCGGCGAGGATGCCGTTGGAGATGAACGTCTTGGACCCGTTCAGTACCCAGTGGTCGCCGCGGTCCTCGGCGGACGTTCTGATGCCCTGGAGGTCGGAGCCGGCGCCCGGCTCGGTCATCGCGATGGCGGTGATGATCTCGCCGCTGCAGAACCCGGGCAGCCAGCGCCGCTTCTGCTCCTCGGTGGCCAGCGAGGTGAGGTACGGCCCGATGATGTCGTTGTGCAGGCCGATGGCCAAGCCCGGGGCGCCGGCCCGGGTGAACTCCTCGGCGAGCACGGCGCTGTAGCGGAAGTCGGGGTTGCCCCCGCCGCCGTACTCCTCGGGCACGGCGAGCCCCAGCAGCCCCTGGCGGCCGGCGGCACGCCACGCCTCGCGGCTGACGATGCCGTCCTTCTCCCACTGCTCGTAGTGCGGTTCGACCTCCTTCTTCAGGAAGGTGCGCACGGTCTCCCGGAAGGCCTCGTGGTCCTCGGTGAAGATCTGGCGCGGCATCTGTGCCGACTGCTGGGTCATCGCTGCGAGCCTTCCTCGGAACCGGCGACGGACCGGTCCCCGGGGTGTGCGGTGGACGGGGTGTCGGAGGGTGCGGGGGTGGGGTCTTCGGGGCGCGTGACGGTTGGCCCTTCGGGGCGTGCGGTGGTCGGGCTTTCGGGGCCAGCGCTGGACGGGCCTTCGGGGCGCGCGGGGGCCCGGTCCTCGGGGCCAGCGGAGGTCGGGCCTTCAGGGCCAGCGGAGGTCGGGCCTTCGGGGCGTGCGGGGGCCTGGTCCTCGGGGCGAGCGGAGGTCGGGCCTTCGGGGCCTGCGGGCGTCGGGGTCTCGGGACCTGCGCCGGGCGGCCCCTCGGGGCCTGCGGCTGACAGGGCCGGGACGTCCCAGTCGCGGGCCACTTCTTCGGTGTCGGCGCCGGGCAGCGCGGGGCCGCCGCGCACGGCTCCCGGCGTACGGGAGAAGCGCGGCGCGGGTGCCGGCTGGGTGACACCCTCGTGTTCCACGAAGGTGCCGCGGGCCGCGAGGTGCGGGTGGCCGGGCGCCTCGCGGAGGGACAGCACGGGGGCCACACACGCGTCGGACCCGTCGAAGACGGCCGTCCACTCCTCGCGGGTACGGGTACGGAACCGGTCGGCGATGGCCGTACGCAGCTCGCCCCACTTGGCGAGGTCCTCCCTCGGGGGCACCTCGTCCGCGATGCCGAGCAGCCGCAGGAACTCGGCGTAGAACCGCTGCTCCAGGGCGCCGACGGCCATGTGGCCGCCGTCCGCCGTCTCGTACGTGCCGTAGAACGGCGCGCCGCCGTCCAGCAGGTTGGCGGCGCGCCGGTCCTGCCAGGCGCCGGCCTCCAGCATGCCGCGGATCATGGTGGTCAGGTGGGCCGTGCCGTCGACGATCGCGGCGTCCACGACCTGCCCGGCGCCGCCTTCACCGCGCGCGTGCTGGAGGGCGGCGAGGACGCCGATGACGAGGTACAGCGAGCCGCCGGCGTAGTCGCCGAGGAGGTTGGCGGGGGCGACGGGCGGCCCGTCCGCCGTGCCGGTCATGCCGAGCGCGCCGGTGAGCGCGATGTACCCGATGTCGTGGCCGGCGGTGTCGGCGAGCGGCCCGTCCTGGCCCCAGCCGGTCATCCGCCCGTAGACGAGGCGGGGGTTGCGGGCCAGGCACTCCTCGGGGCCCACGCCCAGCCGCTCGGCGACGCCCGGCCGGTACCCCTCGATGAGCACGTCGGCCCGCTCCACGAGGTCGAGCACCCGGCCCGGGCCCTCGGGGGCCTTGAGGTCGACCAGTACGGAGCGCTTGCCGCGGTTGGTGAGGTCGTGCGCCGGAGGAATGCTGATGCCGGAGCCGCCGGGGCGGTCCACGCGCACGACGTCGGCACCGAGGTCGGCGAGGAGCATCGCGGCGAACGGGCCCGGCCCGATACCGGCGAGTTCCACCACGCGCACTCCGCTCAGCGGGCCGTTCCCTGTCTGCGCCATTGCGCCCCCAGATCCAGAGCGGTGTCTGTGACACCAATGCTGTAACACTCGAGATGTTAAGAACGTGTTCCACTTTCCACAAGCCCTCACGGGGAGGTTCCGGGAGCGGGAGGGGGACGGCGCAGGGGCGAGGGCGGGGCGCTGGTCACGGTGGCTCCGGGCGACCGGGGCGGGCCCTGCGGCCGGGGCATTGCCCGGCGGCTTACGGAGCGCTCGCCGGGCCGCCCTCGGCACCGCTCCCCCGCCGGCACCGCAGCCGCTCCCCCGCCGGCACCGCAGCCGCTCCCCCGCCGGCACCGCAGCCGCTCCCCCGCCGGCACCGCAGCCGCTCTCCGGGCGGCTCTCGGGCCGCTTCCCGGGCCACGCTCGGGGCCGCTTTCCGGGCGGCTTCGCGGGCGGGTCGCCCCCACCGCCGTTGCCTCCCGGCCGTCAGCGGTGAGAATGACCGGATGCCTTCCACCCACCTCGCCGCCGCACTGTTCGACCCCGGCACCGGCCAGGGCTGGCGCCAGATCGCCGAGCTGGCCATCGCACTGCTGCTGTCCTCCCTCATCGGGCTGGAACGCGAGGCGCGCCAGAAGAGCGCGGGCCTGCGCACCCACACCCTCGTGGGCGTCGGCAGCGCGCTCTTCATGGAGGTGTCGATACACGGCTTCGGGGCGGTCACCGGCATCCACGGCATCGGACTCGACCCCTCCCGGGTCGCCGCGCAGGTCGTCTCCGGCATCGGCTTCATCGGCGGTGGCCTGATCTTCGTGAAGAAGGACGCCGTACGCGGCCTGACCACGGCCGCCACGGTCTGGCTGACCTGTGCCATCGGCATGGCCTGCGGCGGCGGCCTGCCGCTGCTCGCGCTCGCCTCGACGGCCGTGCACTTCCTCGTCGTACGCGGCTTCCCCAAGATCACCGACCGCATGTCGCTGGCCCCGTCCGTGGAGACCTTCGAACTGCGGCTCTCCTACCGGGCCCAGCACGGCCTGCTGGGCCGGATGCTGGAGATGTGCACCAGCAGCGGCTTCCAGGTGGCCGACATCCAGGTCGAGACCGACACCGAGGCCCCCGACCGCGTCGCCTCCGAAGTCCTCCTCCGCCTCGAAGGCACCGCCTCCGCCCACCACCTGGTGGAACGCCTCTCCGAACTGGAGGGCGTCCGCGGCATCACACTGGGCCGCGAGGCGGACCGCACGGAGTGAGGAGGTGCTGGGCTCCGGGGGCGGAATCCGGCTCCGGGTGCGGGGTGGCAGCCTGCCTCCTGAGGGGGCGCCGGCCCGCCGGCCTTTGAAACGGTGCGCTCCGTGCCGCACGAAAGGCAGCGCGGGCCGCCGTTCCGCAAAGGGGAGCCCCGGCCGCCGTCCCTCAGGGCGGCACGCCTCGCCGTACACGAGGAGGCGCCGGGCGGGCAGCCCCCGTGTCAGAGGAGTTCCGCGTCCTCCAGCAGGCGGCGGACGGTCTTCACGGCCGCAGGGCCGAGCGGCAGCTGCGGCGCTGCGGTGGCCGGGCAGTCGATGACGCCCAACAGGTGCAGCGCCGCCTTGAAGGCGCCCAGCGCCGAGGAGCTGCGCCCCATCACGGCCTCGTCCCCGACGTCGGTGAGGGCGAAGAGTGCCGCCAGCCGGTCCTGTTCGGCCGCGGCCTCGTCCCACCGGCCCGCCCTGGCGTGCGCGTACAGCCGCAGGTAGCCCTCGGGGTCGACGTTGCCGAGCCCGGGGACCACGCCGTGCGCACCGGCCAGCAGGGCGCCGTCCACGGCCAGTTCCGACCCGGTCAGCACCGAGAAGCCGATGCCTTCCTCCCGCACCCGCACCAGCAGGCGGCGCAGCGCCCCGTCGTCCCCGCTGCTGTCCTTCAGCCCGGCCAGCACGTCCTCGGCGGCCAGCGACAGCAGCACGTCGGCGGAGAGCTTGGTGTGCACCGCCATCGGGATGTCGTACGCGAACAGCGGGACGCCCAGTGCCGTCCGCAGCCGCGTGAAGTGCTCGGCGACCTCCGCCGGGTGGGTGCGCGTGTAGAACGGCGCGGTGGCCACGACGGCGTCCGCGCCCAGCGCCTCGGCCGCGCGGGCGTGCTCCAGCACCCGGGCGGTCGTCATGTCGATGGCCCCGGCCAGCACCGGCACCCGCCCCGCCGCCGTCTCCACGACCGTGTCCAGCGCCGTGCGCCGCTGCGCGTCCGTGAGGTACGCCGCCTCACCGCTGGACCCGAGGGCGAAGAGCCCGTGCACCCCCGCGTCGACCAGCCGCCCGGTGAGCGCGGCCAGCGACCTGGTGTCCACCTCGCCGTCCGGGGTGAGCGGGGTGCACAGGGGCGGTACGACGCCGGTGAGCGGTGCGGGGAGGGGCATGCGGCGATCCTGCCACGGGGGCGGGCGGGGCTGCGGCACCAAGGGCGTGTTGACGCCACGTACAACTCGTCCCTAGCGTGCGACTCTTGTCGAGACGATCACACCGGCTGTCGGGACGAGCACACCGGCCACGGGCACGACCGCGCTCTCGACCACAAGGAAGTGCTCGCACCGCACTCGCTCACACGGAGGGGCCATCATGGGACGACAGGACGACGCGGGGCGGACGTACGACGTCGTCCTCTTCGGGGCCACCGGCTTCGCGGGCCGGCTCACCGCCGCCTACCTGGCCGCGCACGCCCCCAAGGGCTGCCGCTGGGCCCTGGCCGGGCGCAACAAGGCCAAGCTGGAGCAGCTCCGCGCCGGCCTGGCGGCCGATCACCCGCACTGCGCCGACCTGCCGCTGCTGCACGCCGACGCCGACGACCCCGAGTCGCTCCGTGCCGTGGCCGCCGACACCCGGGTGGTGGCCACCACCGTCGGCCCGTACCTGAAGTACGGCGAACCGCTGGTGGCGGCGTGTGCCGAGGCGGGCACGGACTACGTGGACCTCACCGGTGAGCCGGAATTCATCGACCAGATGTACGTGCGCCACCACGAGGCGGCGCGCGCTTCGGGCGCGCGTCTGGTGCACGCCTGCGGCTTCGACTCCGTCCCGCACGACCTCGGCGTGCTCTACACGGTGGGGCTGCTGCCCGAAGGCGTACCGCTGCGGATGACCGGCATCGTGCGCACCAATGGCACGTTCTCGGGCGGCACCCTGGCCTCCGCCCTCACGGTGATGTCCCGGCCGCTCGGCATGGTGCGCGCCGCCCGTGAGAGGCAGCGCGTGGAGCCGCGCCCGGTGGGCCGCACGGTACGCGCGCTCCCGGGTGCGCCGATCCGCGAGCAGGGCGTCTGGGGCGTGCCGCTGCCGACCCTGGACCCGCAGGTGATCGCCCGCTCCGCCGCGGCCCTCGAGCGGTACGGGCCGGACTTCCGCTACCGCCACTACGCCGGCGTCAAGCGGCTTCCGGTCGTGGTCGGCGGCGTACTGGGCGCGGGTGCGGCGTACGGCGCCGCGCAGGTCGCGCCGGTGCGCGAATGGCTGTCGGCACGGCTCTCGCCGGGCGACGGCCCGGACGCGGCGCGCCGCGCGAGCAGCTGGTTCAAGGTCCGCTTCGTGGGCGAGGGCGGCGGCCGGCGCGTCGTCACGGAGGTGTCGGGCGGCGACCCGGGCTACGACGAGACGGCGAAGATGCTCGCCGAGTCGGCCCTGTGCCTGGCGTACGACGAACTCCCCGACACGGCGGGCCAGGTGACGACGGCGGTCGCCATGGGTGACGCGCTCACGAACCGGCTGCGGCGGGCCGGTATCCGCTTCCGGGTGGTCGAGGAACGCGGCTGAGCGGCCGCCTCAGGCCTCCGCCAGCGCCCGCCGGCACAGCGCGTCGGCGGCACGGGTGGTCTCCGGCTGGCGGTACGAGGCCGCCAGCCGCAGCGTGTGGGCGCATGCGCGGTCCAGCCCGACGCGGTGGCCCACGGACACGAAGACCGGCTTCACGCCCGGCTGCGTCCGAAGGGCCCGGCCGACCTCCTCGCCGCCGTCCCGCAGCGCCGAGGTGGCACCGCGCTCGGGCCCCGGCGCCTCGTAGGTGAACGTGAACGGGTTCTTGGCGACGCCGATCACCGGCAGGCCGGTGAGCACTCCGAGGTGGCAGGCGAGCCCGAAGCGGCGCGGGTGGGCGAGTCCGTAGCCGTCGCAGACCACGAGGTCCGGTACCCGGGCGAGCCCGTCGAGCGCGTCGAGCACGGTCGGGATCTCCCGGAAGGCGAGCAGCCCGGGGACGTACGGGAAGGACACCGGGCCGACCGCCGTCGCCTCGTCGACGACGCGGAGCGTACGGGCGTCCAGCGTGACGGCCGCGGCCGCGACGACGCCCCGCTCGTCGTCGTACGCCACGTCCACGCCGGCCACCGTGCCGTCGAAGTCCGGTGCGGGCCCCGGCTCGTCCAGGACCACGTGGCGGCGCAGCCGATCCTGGGCGGCGCGGGCCGCGGCCTCGTCGGCGGGCCAGTTGCGCAGTTCGTCGTCGCGGGAGACGGTTCCGTTGATCGTCATGGTTCCGGCCACGCTACCGGGCCGCCGTGGCGGCCGGTACGCACGGTGGACCGGAGCGAGAACGGCCGGGAACCGGCCGAGCAGCACCAGGATCGGACAGCAGCGGCACAGGAGGGGCGGCGATGACGGCGTCGGAGGAAGCGCGGCCGGTGGTGACCACCGGGAGGGGCAAGGTGCGCGGCATACGGGAGCAGCCCGTGCCGGCCCCCGGAGAGGCCGCGGTTCCGGTCGCCGCCTTCCGGGGCGTCCCGTACGCGGCGTCCCCCGTGGGCGAGCGCCGGTTCGCCGCTCCCCTGCCGCACCCCGGCCGGCAGGGCGTGCGCGACGCCGCGCGCCCCGGCCCCTCGGCGCCGCAGGCCGCCTCCCGGCTGGCGGCCGTGATGGGGCCGCGCACCCCGGACTGGGACGAGGACGGCTGCCTGAACCTCAACGTGTGGACGCCCGCCGCCGCGCTGGCCCCTGAGGCGCCGCCCCGCGCCGTACTCGTGTGGTTCCACGGCGGCGGCTGGTCGAGCGGTTCGGGCGGCTGGGACTGGTACGACGGCGCCCGGCTCGCCGCACTCGGGGACATCGTCGTGGTCACCGCCAACTACCGGCTGGGCCCGCTGGGCTTCCTCCACCTGCCCGCCATTGGTGCCGCGAACCTGGGCAACCAGGACCAGGCCGCCGCGCTGCGCTGGGTGCACGACACCGTGGCGGCGTTCGGCGGCGACCCCGGACGCATCACCGTGGGCGGCCAGTCGGCGGGGGCCTGTGCGGCCCTCTCCCTCGCCCTCGATCCGGCCACCGGCGATCTGGTGCAGCGGGTGATCGCACAGTCGGGGCCGTGGGGCCTGCGCCCGCAGGACCCGGCGGACGCCGCCGAGAACACCTCCGCGTACCTGCGCATCCTCGGCCTCGACCCCGTCGGCGATCCGGCCGCCCTGGGCAGGGCGTTGCGCATGCTGCCCGCCGGGCACTTGGTGGCCGCCTACGGACAGCTGGCCGCCCGTTCGGCACGTCCGGGCGAGGTGGCGCCGCCGATGTACCCGGTGCTCGGCGGGCCGGGCGTGCCGCGCACCTGGCAGGAGGCCGTCGCCGAGGGTGCGCTGGGCAACAAGGAGCTACTGCTCGGCGCCACGGAGGACGAGATGACGGCCTTCCTGGCGTTCGCCGCGGTGGACCGGTCCCGCGTCGGCCCGCTCACCGGCCGGGTCTTCGGCGACGGCGTCCGCGAGATCGCCGGTCTGCGCGCGGCCCAGGGCACCCCGGCCCACGTGTACCGGTTCACCCGCCGCCCGGTTCCCGACCCGCACGGCCTCGGCGCCACCCACTGCGCCGAGCTGCCCTTCCTGTTCGGCACGTTCGACGCCTATCCCGAGGCCCCGATGCTCGGCACCGTCGCCCCCGAAGACCACGCGCTGGCCCGCGCCTTCGGGAGCGCCCTGGCCGCCTTCACCGCCACCGGCTCCCCCAACGCGCCCGGCCTCGCCCCCTGGCCCCCGTGGAGCCGAGCCGCGTCCCCGAAGACCAAGCGCTTCTGACGGCTGCCCTTCGGGGGGCTACGGACGCGGGCCTACAGGGGTGCGGACTCACGCCACCCGAGGCGGCGACGAACGCCGCGTCCGTGTGCTCACTCCTTGCCGCGGGCGCGCCGGAAGCGGGCCAGTCCGTCCGCGAGATCGACCAGCGGGTCCGGGTAGTCGTACCGTGCGCGCTCACGGGCCGGCAGCTTCCACGGCTCGTGCACCGCGGCGCCCCCGATGCCGGCGAGCTCGGGAACCCAGCGGTGTACGTAGGCGCCGTCCGGGTCGTACCGCTTGCCCTGGGTGACGGGGTTGAAGACCCTGTTGGGCCGCGAGTCCGTGCCGGTGCCCGCCACCCACTGCCAGTTGAGCTGGTTGTTGGCCAGGTCGCCGTCGACCAGCAGCCGCAGGAAGTGCCGGGCCCCCGCCCGCCAGTCCACGTAGAGCGTCTTCGCGAGGAAGCTCGCCGTCAGCAGCCGCCCGCGGTTGTGCATCCAGCCCTCGTGAGCCAGCTGCCGCATGGCGGCGTCGACGACCGGGTAGCCCGTACGCCCCTGCTGCCAGGCCTCGACCTCCGTGCGCGCCCCCTTCTCGGTGCGCCACCGGTCGTGCCGGGTGCGGTAGTCCTCCGTCGCCGCACGCGGCCGTGCGGCCAGCACCTGATGGTGGAAGTCCCGCCAGCACAGTTGCCGCACGAAGGCCTCGGCCCCGGGGCCGCCCCTCGCGCGCGCCCGGTGCACCGCCTCCGCCGCGGAGACCGTCCCGAAGTGCAGATGCGCGGAGAGCCGGGAGGTGGCGTCGCCCGCGAGGTCGTCGTGCGTGTCCTCGTAGGCGGCGATGCCGTCGCGCCCCCAGGCGGCGAGCCGCGCCCGCCCCTCGGTCTCGCCGCCCTTGGCCAGCCCCGGCGACACCTCCCGCACGGCCGTCCGGGAGGGGATCTCTTCGGAGCGGATGCCGTCCGGCACCCGTACGGTCCGCGGCGCGCCCAGTGGCTTCCTCAGGTGTTGCTGCTCCCACCGCCGCGCGTACGGCCCGAACACGGCGAAGTGGTCCTTGGACTGCGGGGTCACCGCGCCGGGCGGTACGGCGGTCACCACGCCGTCGTGCACGTGCAACTGCCGTCCCTCGGCGGCCAGGGCCCGGCGCAGCCGGTCCTCCCGGCGCTGCGCGTAGCCGCTGACGTCGGCCGACATGTACACATCGGCCGCGTCCGCCTCGGCGGCGACCTCGCGGACGACCGCGGCCACCTCGCCCGACCGCACCACGAGCCTGCCGCCCCGCTGGCGCAGCCCGGCATCGAGGTCCGTGAGGCAGTCGGCCAGGAAGGCCGTGCGGTTGGGCGTTGCGAAGCCGGTGGCCGCGATGGCGTCGTCCCTCACGAACAGCGGCACGATCTGCTGCGACCGCTGCAACGCCGCGCGCAGCGGCGGCTGGTCGTACAGTCGCAGATCGGCGGTGAACAGGACGACGGAAACGGTCATGGCGTCACTCCGGACGTGGCAGGAAGGGCCCGTGCCACCGGCGCTGCGGGCGCCGGCGCCACATGAGCGCTCACGATGCCGCGCCGTTCCCCTCCCCGCCCTGCGCCACGCCGCCCGCTCCCCGGCCACCCGCCTCCCCCGCGAACCCGGCAACAGGCCCGTGAAGCGCCCGCCGTGGCGCTCTGACGCCCCTCCCGGCCCTCATGAGGCCGGTAGAGCCATGGCGGTGCGCCCGGACGCGTACGAGGCTGGCAGAGGACGGCACGGGGACGGGCGGGGGAACGGCGGAGGGGCGGCCGAGATGAGGACCGACGACCGGCAACACGGGGGCGGAGCACAGCACGGGCATGAACCTCGGAACGGCGACGGAGCACAACACGAGGGCGGCGCACAGTACGGGGAAGAAGCACAGCACGAGGGCGGAGCCGGGCGCATCGCCCTGGATACCGGCGGCGGGGAGCGCCCCCGAGGGCAGCCCCGTATCCGGGTCTTCGTGCTCGACGACCACGAGGTCGTACGCCGCGGCCTGCGCGACCTCTTGGACGCCGAGCCGGACATGAGCGTCGTGGGCGAGGCGGCCACTGCCCGTCAGGCGCTCGCGCGTGCCCCGGCACTGCGGCCGCACGTGGCGGTGCTCGACGTACGCCTCGGCTCCCGCACCGACAGCGCCGACCACGAAGGCATCCGTGTGTGCCGGGAGTTGCGCGTGGCGCTCCCCGGCCTGGCGTGCCTGATCCTCACCTCGTTCGATGACGACGAGGCGCTCTTCGACGCCATCATGGCCGGTGCCGCCGGCTACGTGCTCAAGCAGGTCAGGGGCGCCGACCTGGTGGCGGCCGTACGGGCGGTGGCGGCCGGGCATTCGACGCTGGACCCCGACGTCACCGCGCGCGTACTGGCCCGTGTGCGCGGTCCGATGACGACCGCCGTCCCGCCCGAGGTGGCGCGCCTCTCCCCACGGGAGCGGCAGATCCTCGACCTCATCGGGGAGGGCCTGACCAACCGCCAGATAGCCGAGCGTCTCTACCTCGCCGAGAAGACCGTAAAGAACCGTATCTCCGCGATCCTGGCCAAGCTCAGAGTCGGCCGCCGCATCCAGGCGGCGGTCATCGCGGAACGCGTACGGGAAGCGGAGTACGCACGGGGAACGGCACACCTACCGGAACACGAGACGCCGCCCCGTTGCCGGTGCCGCTGACCGCAGCCCTTACGGACGCGCGTACCGCACACCCGCCCCTAGGAGGCCCCCACAACCCCACTCCCCCCTGAAGACGCAGGAGCCCGCGCACCCAGTAACCAGCAGCCAGGAACCAGAACCCCAGCCCCATCCTCATCCCCAGACCCAGATTCAGGGACCCATGGTCATGGCCAAGTACCGCGTCCTGATCGCTTACGGAACCAAGACCGAGTTCACCCAGGCCATCGCGGAAGAGGTGGCCGCCGTGCTGCGCGAGGACGGCCTGGACGTCGAGGTGCGCCCGGCCGCGGAGATCGTGAGCGTGGGCCCGTACGACGCCGTCGTCCTCGGGGGCGAGCTCCGCGCGAACCGCTGGCACCGCGACGCCCGCCGCTTCGCGCGCCGGCACTCCGCGCAACTGCGCTCCCGCCCCGTCTGGTTCTTCAGCAGCGGCACCTCGGACGCATCGGATGCATCGAAGGACGGCGGGGCCGACGTACCGCCGGTGCCCTCGGCACGTCGGGCGATGAACCAGACCGGTGCCCGCGGGCACCTCACGGTCGGCGGCCGTCCCGGCCGCCTCCCCCGTGGCCTGTTCGACCGAGGAGGCGCGGCTCGTTCGTCGGCCGCCCGCGATCTGCTGGCCGACCACCCGGAGATGTTCCGGGTCCGCGACTGGGCGCATCACATCGCGAACGAGGTGACCGGCTCATGAGCGCGCTGCGGTGGGCGGGCGAGCCGGGCGGCGCCCGTGAGTGCCATCCGCCGAGCGGGCGGTCGAGGCGGTGCCGGGCGGCCGGTGAGCGTCAGGCGGCGGACGGCGGGGCGGCCGGTGATTGCGCACCGGCCGAGGCCCCGGCCGGGGACGTGGTCCGTATCCCGCAGCCGACCGGACCGCCCGCCGCAGCGGCCCCCGTATCAGCCCTGGCCGCCTCCGAAGAGCCCGCCGAGTACCTCGCCGGCGAATTCGAGGCCCGCCTGTTCGCGCGGGGTCAGCTGGTCCGGCCCGTCCCCGGGGTCCGCTGCGGCGGCGGACCCGGTTGCGAGGAGTCCTGCGGCGAACAGGGCGGTGAGCATGACAGTGAGGCGACGCATCATTGCTGTTCCTTCCCGTGCGGAAACCGGTGCGGCTCCATCCTCGGTGGCCCGCCGACCGCCCGCCACGCGACGCCCCACCCGCTGCTGCGAACGGACCACTTGCCAGCTCCGGTCAACCGCACCGCGGCGACAGCCTTCTGCAACACCTGTCCTATATTGCAGGGATGTTCATACTTGAGCTGACCTACACCGCCCCTCTCGACCGCGTGGACGCCGCGCTCGACGGACACATCGCCTGGCTGGAGCAGCACTACGCCGCCGGGCACTTCCTCGCCTCCGGCCGCAAGGAGCCGCGTGACGGCGGCGTCATCATCGCGTCGGTCGACGACCGCGCGACGGCGGAGCGCATCACCCAGGAGGACCCGTTCGTCGCGGCGGGCGTGTGCGAATACCGGATCACCGAGTTCATCGCCACCAAGACCGTTCCCGGCCTGGAGCCCTACCGCCAGCAGCTTCCCGCCTGACGAAGCCCCGGAAGAAACCCCGGAACCTCGGAACCCGGAAAGAGGGGTGCGCGAGCCGACGCCCGGCTCGCGCACCCCTCTTTTTTCATGCCTCCCACCCACCCCCGCTCACTCGTTCGAGGGATGGCGGCGTGACGCGATTCTGCGTACAGTTGATTGCAGTAAAGCCAAAAGTTGCAGTTTCGAGCAGCAGTCGAGGGTTCAGGCAATCATCCAGCGCCAGTCGGCGGCGGACGGAAGGGTGGGGAAAGCCATGGGCAGCACGTCGCACATGGAGCAGGAGCTGCGCAGCCAGCCGGAGACATGGCGCGAGGCCGCGCGCCTCGGCAGTGCGGACGGTCCGTTGCCGAAGGCCGGCCGGCGCGTCGCCGTCATCGGCTGCGGCACGTCGTGGTTCATGGCGCAGTCCTACGCCGCGCTGCGCGAAGCGGCAGGCGCCGGCGTCACCGACGCCTTCCCCGCCTCCGAGGCGTTCCTCGGCACCGACCGCGGTTATGACATGGTCGTGGCGATCACCCGTTCCGGCACCACGACGGAAGTCCTCCGCATACTCGACGCCGTGCGGGGCCGCATCCCCACGGTGACCCTGCTGGGCGACACGGACACCCCGGCCAAGGAGCTGTCCGACGAAGTCGTCGCGCTGCCGTTCGCCGATGAACGCTCCGTCGTGCAGACGCGGTTCGCCACCACGGCCCTGGCCCTGCTCCGTACACACCTCGGCGAAGACCTGTCCGCCGCGATCCGGGACGCCGAGGACGCACTGACGGCTCCCGTCGCCCAGGAGTGGATAGACGCCGAGCAGTTCACCTTCCTCGGCACCGGCTGGACCGTCGGCCTGGCCAACGAGGCAGCGCTCAAGATGCGCGAGGCATCGCAGAGCTGGACCGAGTCCTACCCGGCCATGGAGTACCG
Organism: Streptomyces sp. Ru73; assembly: GCF_002920575.1. Lineage (GTDB taxonomy): Bacteria > Actinomycetota > Actinomycetes > Streptomycetales > Streptomycetaceae > Streptomyces. The sequence continues at coordinate 40,099 of NZ_PQSQ01000066.1, forward strand.
GCACGGCCCCATATCCATCGCCGCGCCCGGCCGCGTCACCTGGCTCTTCGGCGAGGCACCGCAGGGGCTGGCGGAGGAAGTCGGCCGGACCGGCGCCCGGTTCGTGGCCCACGCCCGCGACCCGCTCGCCGACCTCGTGCTGATCCACCGCGTCGCGCTGGAGCGCGCCCGCGCCCGCGGCCTTGACCCCGACAACCCGCGCAGCCTCACCCGCTCGGTCATGCTCGACACGGCGGCAGCCTCCTGAGAGGGGCCCCCGCCCACGGCCACCACCGGCCGCCCGCACCGCCCAGCCCACCCGTCCTACGCGGCCCAAGTGCCGCACATCCCCAGGGAGGCCGGCACCATGCCCCTCGTCCCTACGTCAGAGATCGTCCGGGCCGCCGATGAGGCACGGGTCGCCGCGGTGTCCTTCAACGTCATTCACCTGGAGACCGCGGAAGCGCTCGTCGCCGCCGCCGAGCGCACCGGCATCCCGCTCATCCTCCAGATCAGCGAGAACTGCGTCCGTTACCACGGCAGTCTGGCGCCGATCACCCGCGCCACCCTCGCCCTCGCGGCGGCCTCGTCCGCGCGGACGGCAGTCCACCTGGATCACATCACGCAGCACCGCTTCATATACGAGGGGGTCGAGGCCGGCGTGAGCTCGGTGATGGTCGACGCCTCCGCCCTCCCGTACGAGGAGAACGTCGCGATGACGGCGGAGCTGACCGCCTGGTGCCACGAACGCGGGATCTTCGTCGAGGCGGAGCTCGGCGAGGTGGGCGGCAAGGACGGCGTCCACGCACCGGGCGTGCGTACCGATCCGGACGAGGCGCTGTCGTACGTCACGGCCACGGGGGTGGACGCACTGGCGGTGGCGGTCGGTTCGTCGCACGCGATGCGGGAGCGTACGGCCGTGCTCGACAAGGAGCTGATCGCGGCGCTGCACGAGAAGCTGCCGGTGCCGCTGGTACTGCACGGCTCCTCGGGCGTACCGGACGACGAGCTCCGCCGGGCGATCGCCGCAGGCATGACGAAGATCAACATATCCACCCACCTGGTCTCGGTCTTCACCCGCTCCCTGCGGGACACACTGGCCGCGAACCCGGACCTGGTGGACTCGCGCAAATACGTCGGCCCCGCAAGGGAGGCAGTGACCGAGGAGGCCGCCCGGCTACTGACCACCCTCAGCGCGAAGACCGCGTTGCCCGAGCAGTACGCACCGGCAACACCGGCCTGCGGCTGAGCGGTATGCGAGCGAGGCGGGACGGACGATAGGGGCGGGACTTCGGGCTACGGTGAGCAGCGCGGACCTGGGTCCGAAGGCCTGCGGCTGTGCGGGCGCACGGGAGTCCAAAGTCCACGGCTGAGTAGTAGTGCCTACCCGGCGGGCTCCGGTCTGCGGCTGAGCAGCGCACACCCGGGTTCCGAGGGTTGCGGCTGCAGTGCGCACCCGGGTTCCGAGGGCTCCGCGGAGCCGTGCGCACGCGGGACCAAAAGCCCGCTCGGCTGAGCAGTGCGTACCGAGGGCTCCGGGCTGCGGCTGGACAGTGCGCACCCACGACTCGGACTGCGGCTGAACAGGGCGCGCGGGCTGCTGGGCCCCCGGTGAGCGCAGGGAGCTGAAAGCGTCCGGCTGGGAGTGTGCGGTCGGGGCCACGACGCTTACGGCTGGGAGTGTGTGGCTGCGAGTGTGCGGCTGGGCGTTCGCCGGTGAGAGTGTGCCGGCGGGAAGGGGGGCGTCGAGAGCGCGTGGTGGAGAGCGGGCGGCGAGGCCGTGAGCGCTCGGAAGGGGAACGATCCGGGACGGTTAAGGTCTCCGTATGAAGCGCCATGAACGGATGAATGCCCTGCTGGAGCTGCTCGGGGAACGCGGCAGGGTGGAGGTCGAGGAGGCGGCGACCGCGCTGGAGGTATCGGCCGCGACCATGCGCCGTGACATGGACGCACTGGCCGAGCAGCAGCTGCTCACGCGGACGCGCGGGGGTGCGGTGCTGAGCTCCGTGGCGTACGACCTGCCCATCCGTTACAAGCATGCTCATCGTGCGGCGGAGAAGGAGGCGGTGGCACAGGCGGCGGCCAGGCTGGTCGAGCGCGGTGACGTGGTCGGGCTCAGCGGTGGTACGACCACCACGGAGATCGCCCGGGTGCTGGCGACCCGGCCGGACTTCGCGGAGGCCGGTCCGCAGCCGCACCTGACGATCGTGACGAACTCGCTCAACATCGCCAACGAGCTGGCCGTACGGCCGCAGATCAAGATCGTGCTGACGGGCGGGGTGGCGCACTCGCGGTCGTTCGAGCTGATCGGGCCGTTCAGTGAGCTGGTGCTGCGACAGATCTCGGTGGACATCGCGTTCATCGGCGCGAACGGCGTGGACCCGCAGATGGGGGCCACGGTGCACGACGAGGGCGAGGCCCGCATCAACCGCCTCATGGCCGAGCGGTCCCGGCGAGCCGTGATCGTCGCGGATTCGTCCAAGATCGGAGAGCGCTGCTTCGCCCGGGTCGGTGACGCGGACGTCTTCGACACCCTCATCACCGACGACCGGGCGGAGGAATCCACCCGGCAGGAATTCACCGACCACGGCCTCCAGGTCATCACCGCCTCATCGCGCCAGGCCGCTGCCGGGACGGACTGACGCCGGGGCGTCATGCGCCAGAACGCGGAGCTTCGCGCCCGGGGGCTGGGCTGAGAACCCGCGGGCGGGCCTGCGAACCCGCGGGCGGGCCTGAGAACCCGGGGGCGGGTGGACGGGGTGTTCTGCGAGGGAAGGTGGGGCGGTTCGGCGGGGGTTCGGGCCCTGCCGCCTAGCGCCTGACCTGTGTGCGGGTTCTGCGTCCGGGGGCGTGACGGCGCACTGCGGGGGCGAAGTGGGGATACGGGAAGCGCGGGGGAGGTGGGGAGGGGGGCGGAGGCGGGGGGGGAAGCGGTTAGGGGGTGGGGCGGAGGAGGGCTTCGGCGCCGCCGTCTATGAAGAGGAACTGGCCCGTGACGTGGGTGTTTTCGGGCGAGGTGAGCCAGGTCAGGAGGGGGGCGATCTGTTCGGGGCGGGCGTGGCCGTTGAGCGGCATCGGGACAGTGGTGTCGACGACCTTGCGTACGTCGGGGTCGGCGAGCATGCCCTCGGTCATCGGGGTCAGCACCGTGCCGGGGCCGATGGCGTTCAGGGGGATGCCGACGCCGGCCCAGTCGTCGGTGACCGCCGCGCGCCGTACCCAGCGGGCGAGGGCCGCCTTGGACGAGCCGTAGATGAGGTGCCCCTCGCCCCGGTCGAGGGCGTGCTGTGCCGCTGCCGTGGCCGCGGCCTCGTCGCCGGCCAGGCACGCGTCGACGATGGCCGGATCGGTGGGATGGACGGCGCCGACGGAGGCGACGGCGGCCGCGCGGGGGTCAGTGCCGGCGGCGAGCAGCGGGCGCAGCAGTTCCAGGGTGGCGACGGCGCCGAAGTAGTTGACGTTGACGGTGGTGGTCGCGAAGTGGGCGAGGCCGGCGCAGGCGATGACGGCGTCGAGGCGGCCACCGGACAGTTCGCTGGCCTGGTCGGCCAGTTGGGTGCGGCCGCTGTCCGTGGCCAGGTCTGCCGCGATCGCGACTCCGTCGGCGTCGGCGGTGCGGTCGGCCCCGATCACGGTGTGGCCCGCGGCACGGAGGCGGGCGGCGGTGGCCTTGCCGATGCCTGATGCCGCTCCGGTGATGAGGTAAGTGCGGGGCGCGGAGGCGGAGTCGGGCGTACGGGCGGAGGGAGTACGAGGCGTGGTCGGCATTGGCCGGCTCCTTGGGGATGAGTGATGCGTACGGCGGCGGAACCTCGTGGAGAGAGCGGGAAGGGAGAAGCAACTCGGCGGTCTGGCAGTCAACTTAGATTAAGTGGCACGCCATGCCAATAAGGCCAATTGCCAGTGAGGCCAATAAGGGGGGCGGGCCTGGCTGTGGCAGAGTGACCCCACTTGGCTACCGGGTGGGCATGACAACCGGGGCGGGCGGCAGGAGCTGGCGCCCTGCCCCCGGGGTTACGGGGAAGGGAGGGGCGCGGATGGCAGCGGGGCGCGGGCGGCCGTCGTTCAGCGAAGACCGGCGCCAGGCGACGCGGATGGCGATCGCCGAGGCGGCGGCCACGCTCTTCTCCGACCACGGGTACGAGGCGACTACGGTCGAGCACATCGCGGCGGCGGCCGGGATCTCGTTGCGGACGTTCTATCGGTACTGCCCGGCCAAGGAGGATGCGCTGACCCCGGTGTTCACCTCCAGCGTCAGCGGGCTCGTCGACCGGTTGGCGGCCCTGCCGGCCGATCAGCCGCTGGCCGAGGCCGTCGAGGCGGCCTTTGCCGCGCCCGAGTCCTTGCGGCGTTTGGCCGACGCGGACCGGGCACGGCGGTTGCTCCGGGTGATGGGGGCGGTGCCGGCACTGCGTACGCGGTGGCTGGCGGCGGGGCGGGAGATGCAGGACCGGCTCGCGCCCGTACTCGCCCCGCGTACGGGTGGTGACCCCGACAGCATGGAGACCCGGTTGCTGGCCGCGGCGCTGATCGATGCGATCACGGTGGCGATGGAGTACTGGGCGCGGGAGGAGGGCGATGCGGCGCGCCTCGCCCCGCGCGCCGATGCCGCGCGGCGGGACGGGGGGAAGGGGCGGGCCCCTGCCCCGGCCCCGGCCCCGACACCGGAGCGAGGGCCTGCGGACGCAGGGGCGGAGGGTGCGCCTGCGGACATCATGGCGCTGGTCGCCCGGGCGCTGCGGTATCTGCGGATCGACGACCGGTGACGGGGTGAGCGGCCTCGACCGGCGGTCGGCTGACTGGTCAGCCGACCGGTGCCGATGGGCGCTGGCCGGTGGCCGGTGGCGGGCAGTGGCCGTGGCCGTGGCGTCGGCGACCGACGGTCGGCGCTCCGCCATCGCCGGCCATCAGCCGACGCCCCACTGCCGACGACCGATGGTGAGTAAGCGATGGTCGGCGGTCTGCGGGCGGTGGCCGGTCAGACGTTGCCCGTCCCGGCGGTCGCCGGGACGGGCGGCCAAGAGGGGGCCAGAGCCGGTACGCCGGCACCCGACGCCCCTCCCCCGTCGCGCCACCGAACCAGCGGGACGGGACCAGCGGGACCGGGCCAGCAGTGTCGGTCACCGTCACATCAGCAGACGGCCGGCGGAAACCGGCCCTTGCGCCCTGGCACGGCCACCCACCCAGCGCCCCCTCGCGGTCCCGGCTCAGTGCCGTACGCCGGGCCCCTACCCCTGCCGCAGCAGCAACAACGGTCACCGTCATCCCGACGACAGACGGCCGGCGGCAACCGAGCCCCCGCGCTCGGCCCGACCCCCTCCAGCGCACCTAGCTCAGCGCCGCCCAGT
>NZ_PQSQ01000067.1 GCF_002920575.1 Streptomyces sp. Ru73
GGTGAGGCGCTCGTCCAGCGCGCCCGGCTCGAAACCGGGCTGTCCGCCGCCCGGCTGACCGGAGAGGTGGCCCGCACCACCGGTCAGCTGCGGATGTTCGCCGAGGTGCTGGGCGAGGGCAGCTGGCACGGCGCCCGTATCGACCCCGCGCAGCCCGACCGCGCCCCGCAGCCGCGCGTCGACATCCGGCAGCGCCGCATCCCGCTGGGCCCGGTCGCCGTGTTCGGCGCGAGCAACTTCCCGCTCGCCTTCTCCGTCCTCGGCGGCGACACCGCGTCGGCCCTGGCCGCCGGCTGCCCCGTCGTCGTCAAGGCGCACGAGGCACACCTCGGCACCTCCGAGCTGGCCGCCCGCGCCATCCGTGCCGCCATCGCCGACACCGGCCTGCCCGAGGGCGTCTTCTCGCTGCTCGTCGGCGCGGGGCACGACACCGGGACCCGGCTGGTGACCGATCCGCGCATCCAGGCCGTCGGCTTCACCGGTTCCCGCAGGGCGGGCCGGGCGCTGGTACGGGCCGCCGCCGAGCGTCCCGTGCCCATCCCGGTGTACGCGGAGATGAGCAGCGTCAATCCGGTCGTGCTCCTGCCCGGCGCGCTCGCCGAACGCCCGGAGGAACTGGCCGACGCGTTCGCCGAGTCGCTCGTGCTGGGCGCGGGCCAGTTCTGCACCAACCCCGGGCTCGTGCTCGCCGTCGAGGGCGATGGGTTCGACGCCTTCGCGGCACGTGCTGCCGGCGCCATCGACGGCAACGCCGGCGGCACCATGCTCACGACCGGCATCGCGGAGTCCTACCGGCGGGAGACGGAAGCGGTGGGCGCACGGCCCGGCGTCCGGGTCCTGGCGCGCGGTGCGCAGCCGGACACCGCGAGCGCCGGCCGGTCCCTGCTCATGGCCGTGGACGGTGACGATTTCCGTGCCGACCCGGAGCTGCAGCGCGAGATGTTCGGCGCGGCCTCGCTGCTGATCCGCTGCCGCGACCTGAAGCACGTCACCGAGGTACTCGAAGCGCTGGAGGGACAGCTCACGGCCACCGTGCACACCGCGGACACCGATCTCGACGCCGCGCGCGCACTGCTGCCGGTGCTCGAACGCCGGGCCGGGCGCGTGCTGTTCAACGGCTGGCCCACCGGCGTGGAAGTCGGCCACGCCATGGTCCACGGCGGCCCGTACCCGGCCACCTCCGACGCCCGCACCACCTCGGTGGGCTCCCTGGCCATCGAACGCTTCCTGCGCCCCGTCGCCTACCAGAACGTCCCCGACGCCCTCCTCCCCCCGCCCCTCCAGGACGCCAACCCGTACCGCATCCCCCGCCGCATCGACGGCAGGCTCGACCTCGGCTGACCGCGCCCCCCGACAGCCGGGAACGCCCGCCCCCGCCGCCGAGCGGGGGCGGGCGCCGCATTGTGCGCAGGCACACCGGTACGGCGTGTCCGACCGCTGGACGCCGCCGTCCTGCTGCTGCACGCTCGGTGCAGGACCTCTATCGGGCGCGCGCGGGCCGTGCCGCGCGGGCCGCGACAGCGATCGCGCCACCGGGGGAACCATGGCCGTCGAACCGCAGCAGCAGGAGAGCCGGGCGCCGGTCGTGGACGCCACGCTGGGGATCGAGGTGCCGCACAGGTGGCGGGGTGAGCCGCGGCACCGGCTCGTCGCCGTCGGGGACTCGCTCGCGCAGGGGTTCCAGAGCGGGGCCGTCTTCCGCACGGAGCTCTCCTTCCCCGCGCTCATCGCGTACGAGATGGGCTGGGCCCGGCACTTCCGGCAGGCGTCCTTCCACGGTCTGGGCGGGCTCCCGCTCAACATCGAGCTGCTCCTGCGCGACCTCGAGGCGCACTACGGGCGGGAGGTGGACTGGTGGGAGGCGGCCCCGGCGCTCTTCCGGGCGCACCGGTTCATGGACCGGGTGGAGGACTACTGGGAGCGCGGGCCCGGCACGGTGGTGCCCCGGACCACCGCCGTGCACCACAACCTGGCGGCCTTCGGCTGGGACCTGCGGGACGCGCTGGCCAAGTCCGCCGACGTGTGCCGCCGGACGATCAGCGCCCCCACCGACAACCTGCTCGACCAGGTGGTGGAGCACGCGGCCGAGCGTGCCGCGTTGCGCGTGCTGCCGGCCTTCCCGCCGGAGGCCGGCGCGCTGACGCAACTGGGCGCGGTGCGGAAGCTCGGTGACGAGGTGGGTGCGACCGACCCGGAGCACGGCATCGAGACGCTGATCGTATTCCTCGGCGCCAACAACGCCCTTCCTGTGGTCACCCGGCTGCGCGTCGTCTGGAGCGGTGACGGCTACGACGACCCGGCGCGCAAGGAAGCGTTCACCGTGTGGCGGCCCGAGCACTTCACGGCCGAACTGCGGCTGCTTGCCCAGGAGGTGCGTGCCGTCAAGGTGCGGCACGTGATCTGGTGCACCGTGCCGCACGTGACGATCGCGCCGCTCGCGCGCGGCGTCGGCGGCAAGACCCGCCCGGGCTCCGCGTACTTCCCGTACTACACCCGGCCCTGGATCGGCGACCGGGACTTCGACCCGCGCCAGGACCCGCACATCACGGGGCAGCAGGCCCAGGACGTCGACCGGGCCATCGACCGGTACAACGACGCGATCACCGCGGAGGTCCGGCAGGCCCGGCAGGACGGCAAGGACTGGTACCTCCTCGACACGGCCGGCCTCCTGGACCGTCTCGCCGCCCGCCGGTACGCCGACGATCCGCTCGCCCGCCCCGAGTGGTGGCAGCCGTACGTGCTGCCGCCGCGGTTGCAGGCCCTCACCCCGCCGCCCAACACGCACTTCCTCGCCGGCGACGGCGAACGGCGCGTCGACGGGGGCCTGTTCTCGCTGGACGGCATCCATCCGACCACCGTCGCCTACGGCATCCTCGCCCAGGAGACGATCAACGTGATGCGGCTGGCGAACGTCGAGTTCCGCCGTCCGGACGAGAAGACGCCGCGCCCCGACCCCGTGCTCGTCGACTTCGACCGCCTCATCCGCCACGACACACTCATCAACCACCCACCGGGCAACCTGACCCAGGGCCTGGCCGTCCTGGGCTGGGCCGACCAGGCCCTGGACCTGGTACGGCGCGTGCTGCGGCTCTGACCGGCCCGGGCAGTGCGCTGCGCATCGGCAGTGCGCTGAGCGTCGGCAGTGTGCTGCGCGTCACGTCGGAGGTGCGGAACTCCTGCGCCGGGCGGGCCGACTCCTGGACCGGCTCGCCTCCGGGCGGCCGTACCGTCACCGCGACCAGGAGATCCGCACATGCCCCTCACCACCGCGTCCCGCACTCCGGGAGAGGACCAGGAGGACCCGGCGGGAAGGCCGCCCGCCGGCCGGTCCGTCCGCTCCGCCCTGCGGCCGCTCGTCCTGCGGCTGCATTTCTACGCGGGGGTGTGCGTCGCGCCGTTCCTGCTCGTCGCGGCCGTGACCGGCCTGCTGTACGCCTGCTCCTTCCAGGCCGAGAAGGTCGTGTACGCCCATGAGCTGCGCGTTCCCGTCGGCACGAGCGAGCTGCCCGTCGCGCGGCAGGTGGCCGCTGCCCGCACGGCCCATCCGGAGGGGAAGGTCAGCGCGGTCCGGCCGTCGCCGGAGCCCGGCGCGACGACGCGCGTACTGCTGTCCGGAGTGCCGGGCGTGGCGTCCGGCCATACGCTCGCCGTCTTCGTGAACCCGTACACCGCCGAGGTGCGCGGGGCGCTGGAGCAGTACGGATCCACCGGCGCGCTGCCGCTGCGCACCTGGATCGACGAGTTCCACCGCGATCTGCACCTCGGTGGAGTGGGTCGTCTCTACAGCGAGTTCGCGGCGAGCTGGCTGTGGGTGATCACGGGCGGCGGACTGCTGCTGTGGTGCGGGCGGCGCCGGTCACAGCGCCGGGTCCGTGGTGTGTCCGGCCGTCGCCGGGCCCTGTCGCTGCACGGTGCGGTGGGCGTCTGGGCGGCGGCCGGCCTGTTCTTCCTCTCGGCGACCGGTCTGACCTGGTCGGCGTATGCGGGCGCGCACATCAGCGACCTGCGGGACGCGCTCGGCCAGGCGACGCCCGCGGTGTCGGCGGCCGCGGCGCCGGGCGGGGAGCACGCGGGTCACGACATGTCCGCCGGACACGGTGGACACGGTGGGCACGACATGCGGAACATGCCGATGCATGGTGGTGGCACGGGTGGCGACGTCGGTCTTGACGCCGTGCTGAAGGCCGCGCGCGGCGAGGGGCTGTCGGACCCGGTGGAGATCGTGCCGCCGGCCGGCGACTCGTCCGCGTACGTCGTGCAGCAGATCGGGCGCAGCTGGCCGGAGAAGCAGGACGCGGTCGCGGTCGATCCGGGCAGCGGCGAGGTCACCGACGTGGTGCGGTTCGCCGACTACCCGGTGCTCGCGAAGCTCACCCGGTGGGGCGTCGACGCACACACCGGCACGCTGTTCGGCCTGGTCAATCAGGTGGTGCTCGCGGCGCTGGCGCTCGCGCTGGTCGTGCTGATCCTCCTGGGGTACCGCATGTGGTGGCAGCGCGGCCGCGGCACCGCCTTCGGACGTCCGGTGCCCCGCGGCGCGTGGCGCAACGTCCCGCTGCGCCTGGGGCTTCCGCTCGCGGCGGCCGTCGCCGTACTGGGCTGGTTCGTGCCGCTGCTGGGCATTCCGCTGGTGGTCTTCCTGGTGGCGGACATCGCGCTGGGCGCGGTCGCACGCCGAAGCGCGCGGGGCGACCGGGGCGCTTCCGCGGCGGCCGGCTGACGGGCGCGAGGCGGGACCGGCCGAGCCGGGGCGGTACGGGCGGCGGGCCACGGTGCGTCCCGGCCCGCCGCCGCACACCCCACGCCACGCGCCGCACACCCCACACCGCACGGCCCGCTCTCCAGGATCAGGCGTCCTCGGCATGCAGCAGCCCCGGCAGGTCGGCCAGTACGGCCGGGACGCGGGCGGGCGGGATGCCGCCGCCCTGGGCGGTGTCCGGTGTGCCGCCGCCGCGGCCGCCGAGGAGCCGCTTGACCAGGGCCGAGGCGTTCAGGCCGGTCTCGCGGGCCCGCTCATTGAGCGTCAGGACGAGGACGCCGTCCGCGGTGGCCACCGCCGCCGCGCCGGGCCGGTCCGCGGGGAGGCGGTCGCGGACCGCGCGGGCCAGGGCGCGGGCCTCGTCGGGTGTGCCGTCGACGGTCGTGGTGACGAGGGCGATGCGGCCGGTGCCGGTCGCGGCGGCGGCCAGTTCGGCCGCGCGGGCCGCCGTGGCGCGTGCCTTGAGCCGGGCGTTCTCGCGGTCGGCGGCCTTGAGCCGGTCCAGCAACCCCGCGATGCGGTCGGGCAGTTCGGCGCGCGGCGCGTTCAGCTGCTCGGCGATCCGCGTGACCAGGTCGCGCTCGCGGGCCAGGTAGCCGAAGCCCTCGAGGCCGACGGCGGCCTCCAGCCTGCGCATCCCGGCGCCGACCGAGGACTCCGCCGTCAGCGCGACCGTACCGATCTGGGAGGCGTGCTCCACGTGTGTGCCGCCGCACAGCTCGCGCGACCAGGCGCCGCCGATCTCCACGACCCGCACCTGCTCGCCGTACGTCTCGTCGAACAGGGTCAGCGCGCCCAGCTCCTTGGCCTGCGGCAGGGTCATCCAGCGGACGTCGACGGGCAGGTCGCGGCGGAGGGCGCGGTTGGCGCACTCCTCGATCTCGCCGCGGACGGCCGGGGCGAGGGCGCCGCGCCAGGGGAAGTCCAGACGCAGGTAGCCGGGCCGGTTGTAGGAGCCGGACTGCAGCGCGGTGGGGCCGAGGACCTCGCGCAGCGCGGCGTGCAGGACGTGGGTGCCGGAGTGGGCCTGGCGGGCGCCGAGCCGCCATTCGGGGTCGACGGCGGCCACCACCGCGTCGTCCACGGCGAGCTCGCCCGCGGTGATCCGGACCTGATGGGTGATCAGTCCGGTCAACGGGCGCTGTACGTCGAGGACTTCGGCCTCGGCCGAGGCGCCGGAGACCGTACCGGCGTCGCTGTCCTGGCCGCCGGACTCGGCGTAGAACGGGGAGCGGTCCAGGACGAGCGTGACGATATCGCCCTCGCGGGCTGCCGGTACGGGGCCCGCGGTGCCCAGCAGGGCCAGTACCCGGGACTCGGTGGTCAGGGTGTGCCAGGCGCGCCAGTCGGTGGGGCCGTGCGCGTCGAGCACGGTGCGCAGTGCGGAGGTGTCGGCGGCGGCGCCGGACTTCCGGGCGCGGGCATCGGCGCGGGCACGCTCGCGCTGTTCGGTCATCAGCGCGGTGAAGCCCTCGCGGTCCACCTCCACGCCCTGCTCGGCGGCCATCTCCAGGGTGAGGTCGATGGGGAAGCCGTAGGTGTCGTGCAGCAGGAACGCCTGCTGCCCCGGCAGCAGGCGCCCGCCCTCGGCCTTCACCTTGGCCACCGCTGTGTCCAGGACGGTGGTGCCCTGCTTGAGGGTGGTGCGGAAGGCGTCCTCCTCGCCCTGCGCGCGGTCGGCGATGCGCGCGAAACCCTCGGCCACCTCGGGGTAACCGGGCGCCATGCAGTCGCGGGCGACGGGCAGCAGCTCGGGGAGGGCCGGGTCGGCGAAGCCGAGCTGCCGCATGGCGCGGACGGAGCGGCGCAGGATGCGGCGGAGGACGTAGCCGCGTCCTTCGTTGCCGGGTGTGGTGCCGTCGGCGAGCAGCATCAGCGCGGTGCGGACGTGGTCGGCGACGACGCGCAGGCGTACGTCGTCCTCGGGCGAGGCGCCGTACCGTACGCCGGCGAGTTCGGCGGCGCGGTCGAGGACCGGGCGGGTCTCGTCCGTCTCGTACAGGTTGTCCCTGCCCTGGAGGAGGGTGGCCATCCGCTCCAGGCCGAGACCGGTGTCGATGTTGCGGCGGGGCAGTTCGCCGAGGATCGGGTAGCCGGACTTGCCGGGGCCCTCACCGCGCTCGTACTGCATGAAGACGAGGTTCCAGAACTCCATGTAGCGGTCCTCGTCGGCCTCCGGACCGCCCTCGCGGCCGAACGCCGGGCCCCGGTCGTAGTACAGCTCGGAGGACGGGCCGCAGGGCCCTGGCACGCCCATGGACCAGAAGTTGTCCTCATCGCCGCGTCCCACGATCCGCTCGTCGGGCAGTCCGGCGATGCGGCGCCAGAGGTCGCGTGCCTCGGCGTCGGTGTGGTGGACGGTGACCCAGATCCGGTCCGGGTCCAGGCCGAAGCCGCCCCGGTCCTGTGGGGTGGTCGACAGTTCCCAGGCGAGGGCGACGGCCTCCTCCTTGAAGTAGTCGCCGAAGGAGAAGTTGCCGCACATCTGGAAGAACGAGCCGTGCCGGGTGGTTCGGCCGACCTCGTCGATGTCCAGGGTGCGCACGCACTTCTGGACGCTGGTGGCGCGCGGCCAGGGCGCGGGCTGCTCGCCGGTCAGGTACGGCTTGAAGGGCACCATCCCGGCGTTGACGAAGAGCAGGGTGGGGTCGGGGGTGGGCAGCGGCGCGCTGGGCACGACCGGGTGGCCGCGGGCGGCGAAGAAGTCGAGGAAGCGGCGGCGGATGTCGGCGGTGCGCAAGGCGGGCTCCGGAGCGGTCGGTGGTCGAAGGGCGGGCGGGGCTGTCGTCCGGCCTCACGCCGCCGCGGGGGCGGCCGTGCGGGCGAGCGGTGTCAGTGCGGCGTACTCCAGCGGTGCGGAGGGGTCGACGGACAGCTCCAGCGGGGCCGGCTCGGCGCCGGAGCGGACCAGCAGGTCGCCGACGGCGGCGATCATCGCGCCGTTGTCGGTGCAGAGGGTCATGGCCGGGACGCGCAGTTCGACGCCGGCCGCGGCGCAGCGCTCCTCCGCGAGGGCGCGGACCCGGGAGTTGGCGGCCACGCCGCCCACCACGATCAGCGTGCGCACGTCGTACGCGCGGCAGGCCGCGAGCGCCTTCCGTGTCAGTACGTCCGCGACCGCCTCCTGCAGGGCAGCGGCGCCGTCGGCGACCGGCGGCTCCTGGCCGCGCTGCCGACAGCCCTCTGCCCAGCGCGCCGCGGCCGTCTTCAGCCCGGAGAAGGAGAAGGCGTACGGGTCGTCGCCGGGCCGGGTGAGCGGCCGCGGGAAGGCGACGGCGCGCGGGTCGCCGTTCCGCGCCGCCCGGTCGATGGCGGGGCCGCCCGGGTACGGCAGGCCCAGGATGCGGGCCACCTTGTCGAAGCACTCGCCCGCCGCGTCGTCGAGCGTGTCGCCCAGGTGCAGGATCGGCTCGCGCACCAGGTCCCGGACGAGCAGCAGGGAGGTGTGGCCGCCGGAGACGATGAGTACGACGCAGGGCTCGGGCAGCGGGCCGTGCTCCAGGGTGTCGGCGGCGACGTGGCCGGCCAGGTGGTGCACGCCGTGGAGGGGCAGCCCTGCGGCGTACGCGAGGGACTTGGCACCGGCGAGGCCGACCTGGAGGGCGCCGGAGAGGCCAGGGCCCGTGGTGACGGCGACCGCGTCGATCTGGCTCAGCCGCAGTTCCGCCTGGTCCAGGGCGCGCCTGACGGCGGGGCCGAAGGACTCCAGGTGCGCGCGGGCGGCGATCTCCGGGACGACGCCGCCGAACCGTGCGTGCTCGGTCATGCTCGACGCGACCACGTGGGCGAGCAGCTTGCCGGCCCGCACGATGCCCACGCCGGTCTCGTCGCACGACGACTCGATGCCCAGGACCACCGGTGCACCCATGCCTCACTCCTTCTGCCCTTTTGCCTCAATGCTGCACTTGCAATATATGTGCAATAAGAGTCACGGCGCATGCGTGGGCTTCCCTCGCTTCCCGCCCCGCGGCGCCGGAAACGCGAATGCGAGGATGAGACGCCATGGATGCCGGTGGGTGTTGTCGCGCGGTGCGGGCTGCGGTCTTCGCGGCCGTCTGCGTGCTGCTCGCCGCCGCCGGCCACGTACTGATGTCCGGCCTGCCGCTGCCGTGGTGGGCACTTGCCGCCGGAGCCGCGGCGGCCGGCGGCACGGCCTGGTGCCTGGCCGGCCGTGAGCGCGGCCTCCCCCTGGTCGTCTCCGTGGCGGTGGCCGCGCAAGGGGTACTGCACACGGCGTTCTCCCTGGCCCAGACGGCGGACGGCCCGCCGGCGCCGACGCACGCCATGCACCACGACATGAGCCACAGCATGCGTCATGGCATGCCTCATGGCATGGCACACGACATGGCCGGCATGTCGTCCACCGGCATGTTCGCCGCCCACCTGCTGGCCGCCGTCCTCTGCGGCCTGTGGCTCGCGTACGGCGAGCGCGCCGCCTTCCGCATCCTGCGCACCCTCGCCGGCTGGTTCGCCGCCCCGCTGCGGCTGCTGCTCGTGCTGCCCGTACCGCCGCGGCGCCCGCGCATCCGCGCGCGCCGCGCCCGGACGGTCCGTGCGCCGCGCCGGCTCCTCCTCGTCCACGTCCTCACCACCCGGGGCCCGCCGGCCGGGACCGCTGTCGTCTGACAGCCGGCTCCCCGACGCCGTACCGGGCCCAGCGCCCGGCCGGCCCGGGCACCGGCCGCCCGCGCGCCCTCGCCTCCGTGCGTCCGCGCGCGCCCGGCCGTTCCCTTCACCGGACCCGCCGGTGGTTCCCCCTGCCCGGTGCGCTCGCACCCGCGCGGAGCTCCGCCCGTGCCGGTCCGGATTCCGGTTCTTTCGAGAAGGACACGAGGACACCAGGTGATGACCCCTGCCCTGCGCGCCGCGCGCGACGAGGCGATCACGGCCTGGGCGCTGGACGCGCGCGCCGGCGACCCCGAGGCCATCGAACAGTTCGTACGAGCCCTGCAACGGGACGTGCGCCGGTACGTCACGTACCTCGGCGGCGATCCGCAGGCCGCCGACGACCTCACTCAGGACACGTTCCTGCGGGCGCTGAAGAGCCTGCACCGCTTCGAGGGCCGCTCCTCGGCGCGGGCCTGGCTGCTGGCCATCGCGCGGCGCGCGGTGGTCGACAGCCTCCGGCACGCCGCGACGCGCCCGCGTCTCGCGGACACCGACGACTGGCAGTCCGCCGCCGAGCGCGCGCAGGCCCGTGGCCTGCCGGGCTTCGAGGACGGCGTCGCGCTCGCCGACCTGCTGGCCGCACTGCCCGACGAGCGCCGCGAGGCGTTCGTCCTCACGCAGCTGGTGGGGCTGCCGTACGCGGAAGCGGCGGCGCTCAGCAACTGCCCGGTGGGGACGGTGCGTTCCCGGGTGGCCCGCGCCCGCACCTCGCTGGTGGCGGCGCTGCACGACGCCGACCGGCCGCCCCTGGCAGCCGCAGCGGCCTGACCCCGCCCGACGCACACCGAGGGCCGCCCCCGCGTACCGGCCGGGCGGCGGCCCTCGGCCGTGCGCCCTCCCGTACCGCGGCGTCCTCCTCACGGAGCGCCGCGGAAATCACGGGCGGCGCTGCGGCGGCGTGCGTGAGACTGTCCGGATGACCACGGACATGCCGCTGACCACAGACGTCCGCGTACGACGGGCCCGCACTGCCGATGTCCCCGAACTCGCCCGGCTGCGTTGGGCGTTCAAGGAGGAGGACCACGACGGCGCGCCGCCGGCCACTGCCCGGCCGGTGCGGGAGGCCGAGGAGTGGATACGGGAACGGCTCGCCGGCGGCCGCTGGCCGGCCTGGGTGGCCGAGTGCGGGGGCGAGGTCTGCGGCCACGTCTTCCTGCACCTGGTCGAGCGGGTGCCCGAGCCGTACGAGGACAACACGCCGGTCGGCTACGTGACGAACTTCTACGTCGTACCGTCCCGGCGCGATCGAGGGCTCGGGACCGCCCTCCTCGACGCCCTGCGGCTCCACGCCCGGCGCGCGGGGACGGACGTCCTCATCGTCTGGCCGTCCGAGCGCAGCGCCCCGCTCTACCGCCGGGCCGGCTTCCGGCCCTCGCCCGAACTGCTGGAAGCACGGTGACGACCAGCGAGGCGGCCCCGGCCACCAGGAAGGAGAGCAGTACGGCGGGCACCGCGAGGTCCCGGGCGACGGCGGCGACCAGGCTGAGGATGCCGGCGGTCTCCGGCGCGACGGGCCACCGTCGTGGCGTGGGCCACCACTGGCGAGACACCCTCACGCACGCCCCGCACCGGCAGAAGGCGTCCCAGGCCGGCACCTTGCCGCCCTGAGGGCCGGCGGAGCCGGTCTCTGCGGAGCCGGCTTAGGGCGAGACCGCGCGCAGGACGTCGACGAGCGCCCGCACCGCGGGGCGCTGCCCGGCCGTGGAGCGGAACACCACGACGATGTGCCGTTCGAGCCGCTCTTTCAGGCGCAGTACGGCGAAGCGCGAGGCCCGCAGGCTGAGCATCAACTCCGTCACCGTGCTCACGCCGATGCCGGCCTCCACCAGCGCGAGCGTGGCCGCGGTGTCCGTCACCTCGTGCTGGACGTCCGGCTCGACGCCGGCCCGGCGGCAGGCGGTGCGTACGGCACGGCCGTAGTAGCTGGTGGCCGAGGGCAGGATCCACCCCAGGTGCTGGGTCTCGGTGAGGGACACCTGCGTACGGCCGGGCAGCCACCCCTCCGGGACCGCGAGCGAGAACCGCTCCCGGTGCAGCGGCACCACCCGCAGCGACGGGTCCCGCGGAATGGGCACGTCCGGGTAGTCCAGGCCGAGCGCCAGGTCGACGCCGCCGGAGGCGACGGCGTCGTACACCTCGTCCACGTCCATGTCGCGGCTGTGCACGGCCAGTTCCGGGTGGGCCGTACGGACCCGCCGCAGGGCCGGCGGCAGGATCTCGGCGGCCGCGGTGGCGAACAGGCCGACGCGCAGCACCCCGGAGATCTCGTTGCGGCTGCGCTCCAGCGCCTCGACCGCCTCCGCCTCGGTCAGCAGCATCCGCTCGGCGTGGCGGGCCAGGGTCCGTCCCGCGTCGGTCAGTTCCACCCGCCGCCCCACCCGCTGCAGCAGCGCCATGCCCGTGGCCTTCTCCAGCGCGGCGATCTGCTGGGAGACGCCGCCCGGGGTGTACCCCAGCGCCTCGGCCACGGCGGTGATGGTGCCGCGCCTGGTCAGCTCGACCAGGGACCGCAGTTGGGAACTCGTCCAGTCCATGGGGAGCACCTCACCATATAGAGATCCTGATGAATCAGGTGCAGCAACTGTTCATGGACGTCAACGGTCGGGTTGCGCCACGATGTCGGGCAGACAGCTGATCAGCACTCTCCGCCCTGCACTGCGCCCCACACCGAGCCATGCACGGAAGGGATCGGCCCTTGTCCTCCTCCTCGGTCTGCGCCGCCCGCCCCACCGTTCCGCCGGCCGCCGACGTCGTGATCGTCGGCGGTGGCGTCATGGGTACCAGCACCGCCTTCCACCTGGCCGAAGCCGGGGTCCGCAACATCGTCGTGGTCGAGCGCGGCGATCTCGGCTGCGGCAGCTCGGGCAAGCCGATCGGCGGGGTGCGCGCCCATTTCTCCGACCCGCTGAACATCGCGCTCGGCAGCCGGAGCCTGCGCGCCTATCAGGACTTTCCGCACCGCCCCGGTGCGGACATCCGCCTCGACACGGTCGGCTACCTCTTCCTGCTCACCACCGACGAACAGGCCGCCGGCTTCGAGGAGAGCGTGCGGACGCAGAACGGGCTCGGCGTGCCCAGCCGTATGGTCACGCCCGAAGAGGCCCGCCGGCTCTGCCCGTACGTCACCACCGAAGGGCTGGTGGCCGCCGTCTTCTCCCCCACCGACGGCCACGCCCGCCCCGGACTGGTGGTACGCGGCTACGCCGACGCCGCGGCCCGCTCCGGCGTCGTCTTCGCCACGCACACCGCGGTGACCGGTCTCGGCACGTCCGGCGACCGGGTCACGGCCGTGCACACCGACCGCGGCTCGATCGCCTGCGCCACCGTCGTCTGCACGGCGGGCGCCTGGTCGCGGCAGGTCGGTGACATGGCGGGCATCGACCTGCCGGTACGCCCCGTCCGGCGCCAGCTCGCCGTCACCCGGCCGCTCGCTCCCCCGGCGCCCCGCATACCGTTCACCATCGACTTCACCTCCTCCGCCTACTTCCACAACAGTGACGACGGGCTGCTGTTCGGCCTGGCCGACCCGCGCGAACGGGACGGCTTCGACACCACCTGGACCCCGGACTGGCTCCCGCTCTTCCGGGGCGCGGCGCGGCGCCGCGCCCCCGCGCTGGCCGACATGGAGATCGCCGACGGCTGGGCCGGGCTGTACGAGGTCACCCCGGACCACAACGCATTGATCGGGCGCTCCGGCGAGCTGTCCAACTTCCTGTACGCCACCGGGTTTTCCGGGCACGGCTTCCTGCAGGCACCCGCCGTCGGCGAGATCGTGCGCGACCTGTACCTGGACCGCACGCCGTTCGTCGACGTCTCTCCCCTCAGCGCCGACCGCTTCCGGGCCGGGGCCGGCATCCGCCCCGAGGCCCACGTGGTGTGATCCGTGACCGACCGCCCGAGGCAGTCCCCGATGGAAAGGCAGACCCACCGATGATCAGCCAGTGGCAGCTGCGCGCCGCCTTCGCCGCCCGCCTCTCGGACATGTACGGCCGGGAAGTCCCCGCGTACACCACGCTCGTGGACGTCTCGCGCGAGGTGAACGAGGACGTGCTGCGCGACCGGGGCGCCGACGCCGAACGGCTCGGCTCCATCGGCCGGGTGACGGCGGAGCGGCACGGCGCCGTCCGCGTCGGCACACCGCAGGAGATGCAGCAGGTCGCCCGCGTCTTCGGCGCGCTCGGCATGCATCCGGTCGGCTTCTACGACCTGCGGGAGGCGGCCGCCAGCGCGGTACCCGTCGTGTCGACCGCGTTCCGCCCGGTGGACGGCGAGGAGCTGGCCCGCAACCCGTTCCGCGTCTTCACCTCCATGCTCACCCCCGCCGACCCGCGGTTCTTCGACGCCGGGCTGCGCTCCCGCCTGGAGACCTTCCTCGCGGGGCGTGAGCTGTTCCCGCCCGAACTGCTCGCGCTGGCCGACCGGGCCGAGGCCGCGAAGGAGCTACCCGACGAGGACGCCGAGCGGTTCCTCGAACTCGCCGTCGGCGCCTTCGAGCTGTCCCCCGAGCCGGTCGACAAGACGTGGTACGAGACGCTGGAGAAGGTCTCCGCCGTCGCCGCCGACATCGGCGGCGTACGCAGCACCCACATCAACCACCTCACCCCGCGCGTCCTCGACATCGACGCGCTGTACCGGCGGATGACCGAGCGCGGCATCGAGATGATCGACACCATCCAGGGCCCGCCCGCCTGGAAGGGGCCCGACGTCCTGCTGCGCCAGACGTCCTTCCGGGCGCTGGCCGAACCCCGGGCCATGCGCACCCCGGCCGGCAGTGTGATCAGCGGCGCGCTGCGGGTGCGGTTCGGCGAGGTCGAGGCGCGCGGCATCGCCCTCACCCGCGAGGGCCGGGCCCGCTACGACCGGCTGCTCGGCCTGGTCGACGAGGAGGCCGCACGCCGGGCGGACGCCGACCGGAGCGAGATCGCCCGCGCGCTGTGGGCCGAGCACTTCCCGGACACCGAGCGGGCGCTCGCCGCGGAGGGGCTGGGGTACTTCACCTACCGGGTGCCAGCGGACCGCCCGCGGACCGGCGGTCGCCCGCCCGCCGCCCTCGCCGGCCTGCTCGACCAGGGCTGGATCGAGGCCGAACCGATCGTCTACGAGGACTTCCTGCCGCGCTCGGCGGCCGGCATCTTCCAGTCCAACCTCAGCGACGAGGGCTCCCGGGACAACGACCAAGCGGGCGCCGCGTACGACAGCGACTGGCTCTCCGGCGCCATCGGCCGGGAGGTCCTGGACCCGTTCGCGCTGTACGAGCGGCAGCAGCAGCACTCCCTCGTCCGCGTCGCCCGAGAGCTGGGGCTCGACGGCACGCCCGGCTGATCCTCCCGGCACCTGTACCCGTACCACGCGACGACCAAGGAGCATCATGACCACTGCCGGCGCCTCCGCCCTGCCCAGCACCGACGACCTGCGCGCACGCGCCCGTACGAGCATCGACCGGATCGGCGTCGCCCTGCCCGGCGGGGACGACTTCGCGGCCCGGACGCCCCTCACCGGCGAGGACCTGTTCGGGCTGCGGGCCACCACCGCCGACGAGGCCGACGAGGCCATCGCCGCCTCCCACGCGGCCTTCCTCGGCTGGCGCACCACGCCTGCGCCCCGGCGCGGCGAACTCGTGCGTCGGCTGGGCGAGTTGCTGCGTACGCACAAGGGTGACCTGGCCGACCTCGTCACCATCGAGGCGGGCAAGATCCGCTCGGAGGCGCTGGGCGAGGTCCAGGAGATGATCGACATCTGTGACTTCGCCGTGGGTCTGTCGCGGCAGCTGTACGGGCGCACCATCGCCTCCGAGCGCCCCGGGCACCGCCTCGCGGAGACCTGGCACCCGCTCGGCGTGGTGGGTGTCATCTCCGCGTTCAACTTCCCCGCCGCCGTCTGGTCGTGGAACACCGCCGTGGCCCTGGTCTGCGGCGACACCGTGGTGTGGAAGCCGTCCGAGCTCACCCCGCTGGTCTCGCTCGCCTGCGACCGGCTGCTGGCCCGGGCGGCCGAGGACGTGGGAGCCCCGCGCGACGTGCACCGGCTGCTCCTCGGCGACCGTGCCGTGGGCGAGCGGCTGGTGGACGACCCGCGCGTCGCGCTCGTCAGCGCCACCGGCTCCACCCGGATGGGCCGCGAGGTCGGCCCGCGCGTCGCGGCCCGCTTCGGCCGCAGCCTGCTGGAACTCGGCGGCAACAACGCCGCCGTCGTCGCCCCCTCCGCCGACCTCGACCTCGCCGTCCAGGGCATCGTCTTCGCCGCCGCCGGCACCGCGGGCCAGCGCTGCACCACCCTGCGCCGGCTCATCGTCCACCGCGACATCGCCGACACACTCCTCGCGCGGCTCACCGCCGCGTATCAGAAGCTGCCCATCGGCGACCCGTTCGACGAGACCACGCTCGTCGGGCCGCTCATCTCGCCCGCGGCCCTGGACGCCATGCAGGACGCCGTTGCCCGGGCACAGGCGGCGGGCGGCAAGGTCCTCGCGGGCGGCAACCGGCGCCTGGCCGACGCGGCGCCCGGTGCCGCCTACGCCGAGCCGGTCATCGTGCGCGTGGACGAGCAGTCGGACGTGGTCCGCACGGAGACGTTCGCGCCGGTGCTGTACGTCCTGACGTACGACACCCTGGACGAGGCCATCGCGCTGCACAACGACGTCCCGCAGGGCCTCTCGTCCAGCATCTTCACCCGTGATCAGCAGGAGGCCGAGCGCTTCCTCTCCGCCGAGGGCTCCGACTGCGGCATCGCCAACGTCAACATCGGCACCTCCGGCGCGGAGATCGGAGGTGCCTTCGGCGGCGAGAAGGAGACCGGCGGCGGCCGCGAGTCCGGCTCCGACGCCTGGCGCGCCTACATGCGCCGGGCCACCAACACCATCAACTACTCCAGCCACCTCGCCCTGGCCCAGAACGTCAGCTTCCTGTAGACACCTCGTACGCGAGTTGTACAGGCTCAGCTGTACAGCTGAGCCTGTACGCTTTACCGTGGGCCGTATGAGCGGGAACCCGAACCTGTCCGCCTCGGCGGTCGAGGCATCGCGCCAGGTCCGTGCGGTCATCAGCCGGCTGCGGCGGCGCATCCTGAACGCCTCCGAGGTCCACGAGCTCACTCTGAGCCAGGCCACCGTCCTGACCCGGCTGTCCGGCATGGAGGGCGTCTCCGCCAGCGAGCTCGCCGCCGCCGAGGGGATGCGGCACCAGTCGATGACGGCCACGGTCTCCGCGCTCGCCTCGCTGGGGCTGGTGGAACGCAGCCCCGACCCCCACGACAGGCGGCGCATGCTGATCACGCTGACCGACGAGGGCCGCCGCCGGGTGGCGGAGGGTCGGCGGTCCCGCGCGGAATGGCTCGCCGCGCAGTTCCAGGACCGGTGCACGGAGGAAGAACGCCGGACGGTGCTCGCCGCCATGGCCGTACTGGAGCGGCTGACCCGTGACTGACGCGACGACGGGGATACGGAAGACGGACCGGCCGGGCTTCGACCGGCGGCTGCTGCCGCCGATGCTGCTCGGCTCGGTCCTGAACCCGGTCAACTCCACCATCATCTCCGTCGCGCTCGTCCCCATCGGCAGGGCACTGGGCGCCCCGGCCTCGCAGACCGCGTGGCTGGTGTCCGCGCTGTACCTGGCCACCTCGCTCGGGCAGCCGGTGGTGGGCCGGCTGATCGACATCTTCGGCCCGCGCAGGCTCTTCCTGATCAGCACGGCCCTCGTCGGCGTCGCCGGTGTCGTCGGCACCCTGGCACCGAACCTGGGCGTACTGATCGCCGCGCGCGTCCTGCTCGGCTTCGGCACCTGCGCGGGCTACCCCGCCGCGATGGCACTGCTGCGCAGCGAGGCCGAGCGCACCGGCCGGGACAGTCCCGGCGGGGTGCTGACGGCGCTGGCGGTCGCCAACCAGACCATCGCCGTGATCGGTCCGCTGCTGGGCGGCCTGCTGATCGCCGCGGGCGGCTGGCGCGCCACCTTCGCGCTGAACGTGCCGCTGGCCGTCGCCGCCGTACTGCTGGGCCTGTGGCGGCTGCCCAGGCCGGCCGGCACCGGCGGGGCCCCGCGGCGTGGGCAGTCGGCCGCCCGGCTCGACCTGCCCGGCATGGGCCTGTTCGCCGCGATGCTCGTCTCGCTGCTGCTGTTCCTGATGAACCTTCATCTGCGCGACGGGTACCTGCTGGTGATCGCCGCGGTGGCGGCGGCCGCCTTCACGGTACGGGAGTTGCGGGCCGCCACCCCCTTCATCGACCTGCGGGTGCTCGGCGGCAACACACCGCTGCTGGCCACGTACGGCCGCGCGCTGGTCGCCTACGTCGTGGCCTACGCCTTCCTGTACGGGTTCAGTCAGTGGACCGAGGAGGGTTACGGGCTGACGCCGTTCCACGCCGGGCTGGTGCAGATCCCGATGTTCCTGGTGGCGATCGGTGTGTCCCTCGTCTCCGGGCGCCGCAGGAGCGTACGCGGGAAACTGCTCCTCGGCGCCGCCGGGCAGATCGTCGCCTGCCTGCTGATCCTCACGCTCACCGGCGGCAGCCCGCTGTGGATGCTGCTGCTCGTCGCCCTGGTCTTCGGCGTCCCGCAGGGCCTGAACAACCTGGCCCTGCAGAACTCCGTCTACTTCCAGGCCGATCCGGAGCGCACCGCCTCCTCCGCCGGGCTGCTGCGCACCTTCGCCTACATCGGCTCGATGGTGGCCTCCTCGGCGACCGCCGCGTCGTTCGGACAGCGCGCCGACACCGGCGGTGTGCACCAGCTCGCGTGGGTGATGCTCGGCGCCGGCGTGCTCTACCTCCTGCTCACCGTGTTCGACCGCACACTCGGCCGCACGGCCACGGCGGACGCCCCGGCAGCGAAGTAGCCCTTCCCCGCCTCCGGACGTCCACGGGCAGCAGGGCGGTGCGGGACATGGCGGTCGTCACCCGTCCGGCCCGGCGCGGGTCATGACCTGCCGCCGCACGGGCACTGGTACGGGCGGACACCCGTGAGCCCCGCGTGGCGTCGCAGCCGGCGCGCGGGCCGAGGCAAGGAGTTGATCGTGACTGTCCAGGTGGCACCGGGCACGGTGGTCGTCTACACGGACGTGGCATGCGCGTGGTCGACGGTGGGTCTCGCCCGCCTGTACGCGGCACGCAAGCGAGCCGGTGCCGAGGGCCGGCTCCGCGTCGACCACCGCCTCTTCCTGCTGGAGGACGTCAACCGCTTCCCGATCCCCAAGCGCTTCCTGGACGCGGAGATCCCGGTGGTCGGGCCGCTCGCCCCGGAGCTGGAGTTCCGGATGTGGCAGCGGGACCCGTCGGCCTGGCCGGTGACCGTCGCCCCCGCGAACGAGGCCGTGCACGCCGCGAAGGCCCAGTCGTACGAGGCGGCCGAGCAGCTGGACATGGCGCTGCGGCTGGCGTTCTTCCGCGACAGCCGGTGCATCGCGCTGCATCACGAGATCCTGGACGTCGCCGCCGGGTGCGCCGCCGTCGACACCGACGCGCTCGCCGAGGCCCTCGACACGGGCAGCGCCCGCGGCCCGATGATGCGCGACTACCGCGCCCACCGCGAGCAGGTGCAGGGCAGCCCGCACTACTTCCTGCCCGACGGCTCCGACGTCCACAGTCCGGGCATCTCCCTGCGCTGGGAGGGCGACCCGGGGTCCGGGTACCCGGTGGTCGAGCACGACGATCCGGGCGCCTTCGACGCGCTGGTTCGCCGCGCCCTGTCCTGACCTCCTATCCTGCGCCCCCGGTGGTTGTGTGATGCCGTACGTCCGTGGTGGAGGAGCGAGCGATGGGTACGTCGACGGGGGCCGCGGGAGCGGCGGAGCTGCGGCGCCGGCTGGGCGTGCGCGATGCCGTGCTGATCGGGCTGGGGTCGATGCTCGGCGCCGGCATCTTCGCCGCGCTCGCACCGGCCGCTGCCGCCGCCGGTTCCGGGCTGCTGCCGGCCATGGCGGTGGCCGCGGTGGTGGCGTACTGCAACGCCACCTCCTCCGCCCGGCTGGCCGCGCGCTACCCGCAGTCCGGCGGTACCTACGTCTACGGCCGCGAACGGCTCGGTGACTTCTGGGGCTACCTGGCCGGATGGGGCTTCGTGGTCGGCAAGACCGCCTCCTGCGCGGCGATGGCCCTGACGGTCGGCTCGTACGTGTGGCCGGGCCAGGCGCACGCGGTGGCGGTCGCCGCGGTGGTGGCGCTGACCGCGGTGAACTACCTCGGCGTACAGAAGTCCGCCTGGCTGACCAGGGGAATCGTCGCGGCCGTGCTGGCGGTGCTCGCGGCGGTGGTGGTCGCCTGCCTGGGCAGTGGCACGGCCGGTGCCGCGCGGCTGGCCATCGGCGCCGACACCACGGCGGGCGGTGTGCTCCAGGCGGCCGGGCTGCTGTTCTTCGCGTTCGCCGGGTACGCCCGCATCGCCACCCTCGGCGAGGAGGTCCGCGATCCCCGGCGCACCATCCCGCGCGCGATCCCGCTGGCCCTGGGCATCGCGCTGGTGGCCTACGCGGCCGTCGCGGTGGCGGTCCTCGCGGTGCTCGGCCCGGACCGGCTCGCCGGCGCCGCCGCACCGCTCTCCGAGGCCGTGCGCGCGGCCGGCGTGCCGGGCCTGGCCCCGGTGGTGCGGGCGGGCGCAGCCGTCGCGGCGCTGGGCTCGCTGCTGGCGCTGTTGCTCGGCGTCTCGCGCACGACGCTGGCGATGGCCCGCGACCGGCATCTGCCGCACGTGCTGGCCGCCGTCCATCCGCGCTACCGGGTACCGCACCGGGCCGAGCTGGTGATCGGTGCGGTGGTCGCGGTGCTGGCGGCCACCATGGACGTGCGCGGCGCCATCGGCTTCTCTTCCTTCGGGGTGCTGGCGTACTACGCCGTCGCCAACGCCTCCGCCTGGACGCTCGGCCCCGACGAGGGGCGGCCGGCCCGGATCGTGCCGGCCGTCGGCGCCGCGGGGTGCCTGGCCCTGGCCTTCGCCCTGCCGTTGACCTCGGTGCTGTGGGGTGCCGCTGTCATGGCGCTCGGCGCCGCGGTGTACGGCCTGCGCAAGGCGGTGTCCCGCCGCCACCGGCCCCTGTGACGACGGCAGTTACCAGCGCTGACGCCTTGTCAGCTACGGCTTCCGCCGCACCCCCGACGCATCGTCACCTTCAGGGCCGGCCGGCCGTACCGTAAACCCGCCGTGCCCGTCGAAGCGCACCTCGTACACCGCGTCGAACCCGTCGGCGCGGGTCGGTTCGCGGAGCCGCTCGGCGGTGGCACGGACGCCGACCTCCGGGACCCGGTCCCGGCCCTGCCGTGCGGCGTTGCGCCGCAGGGAGCCCGCGAGGTCGGGCGGGAACCAGTACGCGGTCACCGTCGCACCATGGGCGCGGCCGACGGCCACCAGCGGCTCCCACTCCTCCGGAGCGGGGTTGGTGTTGTCGACCGCCACCGGCCTGCCCTCCTCCAGTGCCTCCGCCACCTGGCGCAGCTGCCGCCGCTGCTTGTTCCGGGCGGAGCGCGGGAAGAGGTCCTTGCTGACCAGCGCGTACCGGCCGGCCAGACACTGCGCGTAGAAGGTCGACTTCCCCGCCGCCTGCAGCCCGACCAGCACGGACACGTCCACCGGCCCGTCCCCTGCCGCGTCGTCTCCCGCCATGTTCGTACGTACTCCCTTCGGATGAGCCCCGGTTTGGCGCCGCCCCGCCCGGCAACCCGCGGAAGTGCGGAACGGAGGAGGTGCCGGGCATGCCGACACAGGAACAGATACTCCGTCTACTGATAGCCGGCATCGGATACGAGGAAGCCGCCAGGCTCCTCGGGGTACCGGCCGGGCTGGCCTACCGGATAGCGACCAGCTTCCCGGTGGCCCGCTCCGTCACCCACGATGCCACCGGCGGACGGCTGACGGGCCGGAGCGACGGCGACCTGCCGGACTGACCCGCCGAATGCGGTGCCCCTATGATGCAGACACCACTTCGTCCATGATCAATAAGGGGCATGTGAAGGTGCAGGACACCCCGGCCGCCGCCTCGGGCGCCGCCTCATGACGTCGGCGCTCGTCGTCGGCGGCGGGCCCAACGGCCTCACCGCCGCCGCGCTGCTGGCGAAGAGCGGGGTGCGGGTCACCCTGCTGGAGGCCGCCGACGAGGTCGGCGGCGGCACCCGCAGCGACGAGGCCCTGCTGCCGGGACTGCTGCACGACCACTGCTCGGCGATCCACCCGATGGCGGTCACGTCCCCCGCGCTGCGCTCCCTCGGACTGGAACGGCACGGGCTGCGCTGGCGCCTGCCCGAGGTCGACTGCGTCCATCCGCTGGACGACGGCTCGGCAGGCGTGCTGCTGCGTTCCGTCGAGGAGACCGCCCGCCTGCTCGGCGCCGACGCGGCCCGGTACCGGGCGCTGATGGCCCCGGCCCGGCGGTGGGAAGCGCTCGCCGAGGACGTCATGGGCCCGCTGCTGGCGGTTCCCTCGCATCCGCTGCTGCTCGCGCGGTTCGGCGCGCCCACCACGCTGCCCGCCGGCCTCCTCGGCCGCTTCTTCCGCACCCCGCAGGCCAGGGCCCTGTGGGCCGGAGTCGCGGCACACGCGCTGCGCCCGCTCTCCCAGCCGTTCAGCTCGGCCATCGGCCTCGGGCTGCTCACCGCCGGGCACCGCGCGGGCTGGGCCGTCGCCGAGGGCGGGTCGCAGGCCATCGCCCGCAGCCTGGAGAAGGTGCTGCGCGCGCACGGCGGCGAGGTGCACACCGGTGTGCGCGTCACCGACGCGGCGCAGCTGCCGCCCGCCGACGTCACCCTCCTCGACCTGGACCCCGGCCAGGTGGCCCGCATCTACGGTGACCGGCTGCCCGGCCGCACCCGGGCCGCGTACGGGCGGTTCCGCCGCGGCCCCGGCGCGTACAAGGTCGACCTGGCCGTCGAGGGCGGCGTGCCGTGGACCAACGCGCACGCGCGGCGCGCCGGTACGGTGCACCTCGGCGGCACACTGCCGGAGATCGCGCGCGCCGAGCGGGAGGTGGCGGCCGGGCGGATGCCGGAGCGGCCCTTCGTCCTCGTCTGCCAGCAGTACCTCGCCGACCCGTCCCGCTCCGCGGGGAACGTGCACCCCGTGTGGACGTACGCGCACGTCCCGCACGGTTACGACGGTGTCGCCACCGAGGCCGTCCTGCGCCAGCTGGAACGCTTCGCGCCGGGCACCCGGGAACGCGTCGTCGGCATGCGGGTCACCCGGCCCGCCGACTTCGCCGCCGCCAACCCCAACTTCGCCGGCGGTGACATCCTCACCGGCGCGGAGACGGTCCCCCGCCTCGTCTTCGGGGCGCGGCCCACGTCCGACCCGTACTCCACGGGGCTGCCCGGGGTGTTCCTGTGCTCGGCCGCCACTCCCCCGGGACCCGGCGCGCACGGCATGTGCGGTGCGGGCGCGGCGCGGTCGGCACTGCGGCACCTCGGCGTCGCACCGGGCTGAGGTTCAGCGGCCGGTACGGTCGGCCAGCCGTTCCGCCCGATCGGCCGCGCGGTCCGCGGCGCGGCGTGCCTCGCGCGTCGCCCGTTCGGCCTTCCGCAGCCGGTCGTCGGCCGTACGGCGGGCCGCCCGTGCGTCCTTCTCCTCGCGCTCGGCGTCCTTGAGCAGGTCCTTGAGCTCGGCGATCCGCCGCTCGGCCCGCTGCCGCCGGTCCTCGGCCTCCGCCCGCTCCCGCCGCGCCGCGCCGAGCGCGTCCTCCTGGGAGTGGAGTGCGCTCTCGGCCTCCTCCGCTTCCTGCCGCGCGCGCCGCGCCTCCTCCCGCCGCGCACGGCGTTCCCGCGCGGCGGCCAGGTCGGCCACGCGGCTGGGGGTGGACGCGCTGTCGCGGGACTTGGCGGGGGTCTTGCCTGGGGACTTGCCGGGCGCCTTGGCCGACTTCCTGGCCGCCTTCCCCGTCGCCCTCCCGGCCGGTTCCTTCCCGGCCGGTTCCTCAGCGGTCGGTTCCTCAGCGGCCTGTTCCTTCGTGGCCTTCCCGGAGGCCTTCTCCTTCGGCTGCTTGCCCGGCTTCTGCGTGGTTTCCTGCGTGGGTTTCTTCGTCGGCTTCTGCGTGGGTTTCCGCGTTGGCTTCTGCGTTGGTTCCTCGGTGCGGTCGGCGGGCGGCGGGGGCGGTACCGTTCCGCCGGCCAGGGGGAAGCCGGTCGGGGCCGGCAGGGCACGGGTGAGCCGGCCCTCGGCCCACTGCCGGGCGGCCTCGGGGTCGGCGAGTACCGCGTGCAGGGTGCCGGCCACCTCGCGCTGCGCCGCCTCGCCGAGGCGCTGCCCGGCCGCCGCTGCCACCTGCTGCGCCTGCCGGGTGAGCGCGGAGACCAGCTGCCGCTGCCGTGCGGACAGCTCCCGCAGCCGCGCGCCGTCCAGGTTCCGGTGGGCGCGCCGCATCTCCTCCCCCAGCTCCAGCAGCGGGCCGACCTCGTCGGGCCGCTCCCGTACCAGGAGGTTCCCGGCCCACGCCGCCACCGTCGGGCGCCGCAGCCGGCGGATGTCGGCCGCCAGCCCACGGTCACCTGCCTCCCGGGCCTTCTTGGCGCGTGCGTCGCGGGCGGCGGTGAACTCGCCCGGCGACAGCCCGTACAGCTCGTCGGCCACCGCGTCCAGCTCCACCAGACCTCCTGCCTGCGCGCCGTTGCCGCCGGCGCGGGCGCGGGGCACGCGCGGCGGTCAGCCGTTGGGTACCGGTTCCGTCCCCAGGTGGTCGAGGAGCTGGAGACGGTGCAGCTCCGCCACGGGGGCGAGCAGATCGGGGTGGCGCAGCAGCGCCGCGGCCGCGTGGTCGCCCGTGTCGGGGGCGGTCAGGCGCCGGAACTCGACCGGCGCCTGCCGCAGGTGCGAGGAGCCGGCGAGGGCGTCCACCGCTGCGGCCGCCAGCTCCGGATCGCCGAGCAGCGCGGCCGCCCAGCTCGCGACGACCTCGTCCACCCAGGTGCGCCATGCCTCCTCCGCACCGTCCGCGCCGTCCGCACCGTCCTGGCCGGACGCGTCCGCGCCCGTCAGCCAGTCCAGCCGGCCCGATCCGCCCGGCCCGGCCATCATGACCAGCTCGACGTCCATCGGGGTGGGGTACCGCAGCCACGCCGCGACCGTCACGGCCTGGCGCGCCTGTGCCTCCGCGAGCGCGGCGCTCATGGGGCCACCGCCCGACGGGTACGCACGGGTCAGCCACTGGGCCGTCGCCGCGATCAGCGGAGAGAGGTCTGCGGGCATTGCTGGGCCGTCCGGGTACGGAAGGGGGCGAAGAACCCGGAAACGGTATCCCCGCCCCTTCCGGCCCGGAAATGGCGCACATCACGACGGACGGGTGGCTTTCGCCACGGGGAAAGCCATCGCCCGCGGTGCCGTACCGCGGTGCGCCAGTGGTCCGGCCCGCGGCCCGGTCGTGCGTCAGTGGTCCTTCCCGCGGCCCGAGAGGGCGTCGCGGGCCCGGTCGACGAGGCCGGCGCCGGGGGCCAGGATCTTGTTCGCCGGCGGGCCCGAGGGGGCGGCGGGGTGCGAACGGGTGGGCGCCGTCTTCTTCGCCTGCCGGACCTTCTCGCCCAGCTCGGCGAGTTCCTCGGCGCTCGCGCCGCGGCGCAGCGCGGGGAAGAGGTTGTTCTCCTCGTCCTCGACGTGGCTGCGGATCTCGTTCATGAGCGTCCTCGTGAGCCGGTCGAACGCCGGCTCGTCGGCCCGGCAGCTCTCCAGTTCCTTCATGGTGCGCTCGGCCGCGGTGTGGTCCTCGATCTCCTTGTCGGCGATGCTGTCGCCGTCCGGCACGCAGCGGCGCACCGCCGGGTAGAGGTGCATCTCCTCGGCGATGGAGTGGCGTACCAATTCGATGGTCACCTGGTCGGCGAGTTCCTTGCGCTGCGGGTCGCCGGCCGGCAGCGCCTCGATCCGGGCGAACATCTCCTCGACTTCCCGGTGATCGGTGGTCAGCTCCTGGATGACGTCTCCGCCGTGCCCCATGTCCGCTCCTCGCTCGCCTTCGAGTGGTCTTCGCGCAAGCCACCGGAGGCGTCCGCCGGTACCGCGCGGGGCCAGTCTCCGTCCCGCCGCGAGGGCCCGCGAGCCGGGCCGCGCAGACGACGTACGCCGGGCCGGGGGTCCGGCCGGAGGCGCCCGGGACGACGGGGCGACGGGACGCTTGACGGAGGCCGGTCAAGCGCTATGGTCTAGACTAATCCGGCTGCCGCACCCGTCGGACGCCGGACGACTTCGCGCAAACCCCCCATCCCATGCACCACCTCATGAAGGAGAACGCATGGACAGCAAGCGGAAGTTGGCCGCAGTGATCGGTGCGGCCCTGGCGCCCGTCCTCGCCGTGACGCTGCCGGCCGCGTCGGCGTCCGCCCACGGGTACGTCAACGGGCCGGCCAGCCGCCAGGCCCAGTGCGCCCAGGGCACCGTCCCGTGCGGCGCGATCAAGTACGAACCGCAGAGCGTCGAGGGGCCCAAGGGCCTCAAGAGCTGCAGCGGCGGCAACGCCAGATTCGCCGAGCTGGACGACGACAGCAAGGGCTGGAAGGTCAGCGACGTCAGCCGCACCCAGACCTTCACCTGGACGTTCACCGCCCGGCACCGCACCTCGAACTACGAGTACTTCGTCGACGGCACCAAGGTCGCCACCATCGACGGCCACAACCAGCAGCCGCCGCAGACCGTCTCGCACCAGGTCAACCTCGGCAGCTTCACCGGCCGGCACAAGGTGCTCGCGGTGTGGAACATCGCCGACACCTCGAACGCCTTCTACGCGTGCATCGACGTGAACATCCGCTAGTCCGCTTCACCAGCGCCACGGGCCGCCCGGCACTCGTCCGCCGGGCGGCCTTCGCACGGTACTCCCTGACGCGCGGCCGTACTTGAGCGCGCGGCCCCTACTTGACCGCGCCGAGCGAGAGGCCCTGGACGAGCTTGTCCTGGGCCGCGAAGCCCGCGGCGAGCACCGGCAGGGAGATGACCAGCGAGGCGGCGCACACCTTGGCGAGGAACAGGCCCTGACTGGTGATGAAGCCGGTCAGGAACACCGGCGCGGTCTCGGCCACCACGCCCGTCAGCACCCGCGCGAACAGCAGCTCGTTCCAGCTGAAGATGAAGCAGATCAGCGCGGTCGCGGCGATGCCGGGCGCGGCGATCGGCGCGACCACACGGGCGAGGATCGTCGGCAGCCGCGCCCCGTCCACCCGGGCTGCCTCGATCAGCGCGACCGGCACCTCCCGCAGGAAGGACTGCATCATCCACACGGCGATCGGCAGGTTCATCGAGGCGTACAGGACGACCAGCAGCCACACGTTGTCCAGGAAGCCGGTCTGCTTGGCGAAGAGGTAGATCGGCAGCAGCCCGGCGACGACCGGCAGCATCTTCGTGGACAGGAAGAAGAACAGCACGTCCGTCCACTTGCGCACCGGCCGGATGGACAGCGCGTACGCCGCCGGGAGCGCCAGGACCAGCACCAGCAGGGTGGAGACCACACTGGCCGTCACGGAGTTGGCGAGCGCGGGCCAGGGGCTCGCCCCGCCGCCCACGCCGAAGAACTCCCGGTAGCCGTCCAGGGTGAGCGGGGCGCCGATCGAGGGCGGGTTGGTGGCGGCGTCCGGCTCGGAGTGCAGCGAGGTCAGCGCCATCCAGGCGATCGGCAGGAAGAAGGCGATCGCGAGGAGCCAGGCGAGCAGGCCGAGCAGGGTGTTGGCGGTACGGGGGCGGCGGACGCGGGGCGTCGCGGCCTCGGTGCGGCGTACGCCGGTGGTGGTGGCGCTCATGCGGCGGACTCCTCACGGAACAGGGACGAGACCACCCGCAGCGCGAAGGTGGCGATGATCAGCGAGCCGATGACCACCAGCACGCCGGACGCCGAGGCCCGCCCGTACTCGTGCCCCTGGTAGAAGGTCTGGTAGATCGTGTACGGCAGGTTGGCGGTGCCCAGGCCGCCCGAGGTGATGGTGTACACCGCGTCGAAGTTCTGCACGACGTACACCGAGCCCAGCAGCGCGCCCAGTTCGAGGTAGCGGCGCAGGTGCGGCAGGGTGAGGTAGCGGAAGATCTGCCAGGCGCCCGCGCCGTCGATGCGAGCCGCCTCGATGGCGTCGGCCGGCCGGCTCTGCAGCCCGGCCAGCAGGATCAGCATCATGAACGGGGTCCACTGCCACACCAGCGCCGCCTCGACCGCGCCGAGCGGCATCTCCGCGATCCAGTCGGGCTGCGCAGCGCCGTCCCCGAAGACCCAGTGCAGCAGGCCGTTGAAGAGGCCGTACTCGGGGTTGTACAGCACGTGCTTCCACAGCAGGGCCGCGGCGATCGGCACCACCAGGAACGGGGCGATCAGCATCGTACGGACGATGCCACGGCCCTTGAACGTGCGGTCCAGCAGCAGTGCGAGGCCGAGCCCGAGCACGAGGCTGACCAGGACGACGACCACGGTCAGCAGGATCGTGGTGAGCACCGAGTCACGCAGCGCCGGTTCGCTCAGCACTTCCTGGTAGTTGCCGAACCCGGCGAAGCTGCGCTCCTTCGGATAGTAGGCGTTCCACTTGAAGAAGGAGATCACCAGCGTGGCCACGAAGGGCAGTTGGGTGACCAGGATCAGGAAGACCAGGGCCGGCAGCAGCGGTGCGCGGGTCGCCCAGGCGCGCAGCCGGCCGGACGGGCCGCCGGACGCCGGTGCCGGGCGGCCCCGGGCCGCCGTGGTGGTGGTCGCGATGGTGCTCACTGGGTGTCCCGCCCCTCGTAGTCCTTGGCGACGACGGCGGCCAGCTCCTGCGAGCGGTGCAGTGCCTCGTCGGTCGACTGGCGTCCCGCGATGGCCGCGCTGATCTCCTGCGAGACCTTGGTGCCCAGATCGGGGAATTCGGGGATGCCGACGAACTGGATGCCGGGCGCCGGGCGCTTCTGGACGCCGGGGTCACGCGGGTCGGCCTCGACGATCGCCTTGCGGGCGACCTCGCTGAACGCCCCGGCGGCCTTCTGGTACTCGGCGTTGCGGTAGGTGGAGGCGCGCTTGCCGGCCGGTACGTCGGCCCAGCCGAACTCCTTGCCGGCCAGCCGCTCGTACTCCTTGCTGGACGCCCAGGAGATGAACTTCCACGCCTTGCCGGGCTTCTTGGACGCCGACTGCAGGCCCCAGGCCCAGGAGTACAGCCAGCCGGCCGACCTGGTCTTCTCCGTGGGCGCGGCGACGTAGCCGATCTTGCCCTTGACCGGGGAGTCGGCGGCCTCCAGCGAGCCGGCTCCGGCGGTGGCGTCGTACCACATGGCGCTCTTGCCCTGGGTCATGTTGTTCAGGCACTCGGCGTAGCCGGACTGCGCCGCGCCCGCCGTGCCGTGCTTGCGCACCAGGTCGACGTAGGTCTTCACCGCCTCGGTGAAGCCCGGGTCGGTGAGCCGGGCGCGCCACTTGCTGTCGAACCACGTGCCGCCGTAGGTGTTCACCACGGTGGTGAGCGGGGCGATCAGCTCGCCCCAGCCGGGCAGCCCGCGCAGGCAGATGCCGCGCATGCCCTTGTGGGCGCCGTCCACCTTGGCGGCCAGTTCGGCCACTTGGTGCCAGGTGGGGTGCGCGGGCATCTTCAGGCCCTTCTCGGCGAAGACGTCCTTGCGGTACATCAGGAACGAGGACTCGCCGTAGAAGGGCTCGGCGTACATCGTGCCGTTGGCGTCGCTGAGGGCCTCGCGCACCGAGGGGAGGATGTCGGCGCGGTCGAACGACTTGTCGTGCCGGGCGTAGGCGTCGAGGTTCCGCAGCCAGCCGTTGCGGGCGTAGATCGGTGTTTCGTAGTTGCTGAGGGTGGCGACGTCGTACTGGCCCGCCTGGTTGGCGAAGTCCTGGCTCAGCTTGTCGCGGACGTCGTTCTCGGGCAGCACGGTGAAGTTCACCTTGATGCCGGTCTTCTTGGTGAAGTACTTGGCGGTGAGCTTCTGCAGGTCCATCATCTGCGGGTTGTTCACCATGAGGACGTTCACGGCGTCGCTGTCGGTGCCGGCTCCGCCGGCTCCCGCGCATCCGGCGAGCAGGGCGCTCGCGGTGGCGGCCGCTATGGTCGCGCAGATCCTCCGGCGGTTCTGACTGCGCATGGGGGCTCCAGGAACTCGGGGACGGTGGACGGTGCCGGGGGCGTGCAGGTGCGGCTCACACACGGATGACCTTGGGCCCCATGAGCTGGTAGCGGTGTGCCTCCGCCGCCGACAGGCCGCTGCCGGTGACGATCGCTTCCAGGTCGGCCACGTTCGCGAACCGGCAGAAACTCGCGGTGCCGAACTTGGTGTGCACACCGGCGAAGACGTGCCGCCGGGCCGACCGCATCGCCTGCTCCTTGACCGCGCCGACCACGGGATCGGGCGTGGTGAGGCCGTGGGCGCGCGAGATGCCGTTGGCACCGATGTACGCCAGGTCGATGACGAAGTCGGCGAGCATGCGGACGGCCCAGTGGTCGACGGTGGCCATGGTGCCGTGGCGGACCCGGCCGCCCAGCAGCAGCACGGCGGTCTTCGGCCGCGGCGCGAGGGCGCTCACCACCGCCAGCGAGGCCGTCACCACCGTCAGCTGCCGGTCGTGCGGCAGCGCCTCGGCGATGAGCTGCGGGGTGAAGCCCTCGTCGACGAAGACGGTCTCGGCGTCCCCGAGGAGGTCGGCGGCGGCGGCCGCGATGCGTGACTTCTCCGGGACCTGCTGCGTCGCACGGAAGGCCAGTGTGGTCTCGAAGCCCGGGCTCTCCACGGGGTACACACCGCCGTGCGTACGGCGTACGAGCCCCTGGTCCTCCAGTACGTTCAGATCCCGGCGGACCGTTTCCTTCGAGACCCCGAAGTCCTCGGCGAGCCGGACGACGTCGACGGAGCCCGTACGCCGGACCAGTTCCAGCATGCCCCTGCGGCGTCCCGCGGCGTCCATCGCACTCCTCCTGCGTCCAGGTCGGCACCCTGCCCGTTCGGGCAATCGGGAGTGATTCAAACAAGCGTCTGGTGCGCTGACTAGCCTCTTCGCGGCGGATACGGTGCCCGTTTCGCCTCGCGCCGGACCATGGGGCCAGGACGTCGGGCCGCCGTACCGGTGACCGGGTCCGCCCGTTTCGGCTCTCGCGGTGCCCGTTTCACGACCGCTCGTTCGGGCCGGCGGCCCACGGACCCGGTCATGACCGTCCCGGCCGCGGCGTGCGGTGCGACCTCCCGCCACACTCTTGTTTCATAGTACAAGTAGATGCATCATGACCCTATGCATAAGCGGGTTATGGACATGGACGTGTCGGCCGAGGCCCTGATGATCGCCGTCGAGCAGCTGGTCCGGCACGTGCGGCACAGCGCCAACGCGGGCGGGCTGAGCACGGCGGCCTCCTCCGCGCTCGGCCGCCTGGGCCGCGAGGGCCCGTACCGGCTCAGCGAACTGGCCCGGGCCGAGGGCGTCTCCCAGCCCAACATGACCCAGCTCGTGACCCGCATGGAGCGCGCCGGCCTGGTCCGCCGGACCGCCGACGCGAGCGACGCGCGCGGCGTCCTGGTCGAGGTCACCGACACCGGCCTGGAGGTCTTCCGGCAGCGGCGTGCCGAGCGCACACACGCCCTTCAGCTGCTCATCGAGGAGCTGAGCGAGCCGGAACAGCAGGCGGTACGGATCGCCCTGCCCGCGCTGGCCCGCGCGATCCAGGACCGCCAGGGCCGCTGACGGTTCCACCGGACAACCGCCCCGTGCAGTGACCGTCCCCTCGTCACCTGTTCTCATCGGCTGGAGTGAACCGCACATGAGTGCACCGCAAGGAAAGGCCGCCAGTCCCTTCCGGCAGCCCAAGGCCGTCTGGGCCGTGGCGTTCGCCTGCGTGATCTCGTTCATGGGCATCGGGCTGGTCGACCCGATCCTGCCCGCACTGGCCGAGAGCCTGCACGCCACGCCCAGCCAGGTATCGCTGCTGTTCAGCAGCTACCTGATCGTCACCGCGGTCGCCATGCTGATCGTCGGCTGGGTCTCCAGCCGCATCGGCGCCAAGCGCACCCTGGTCATCGGCCTGACCATCATCGTGGTCTTCTCGGCGCTGGCCGGCGCCACCGGCTCCATCAACGGCATCGTGGGCTTCCGGGCCGGCTGGGGGCTGGGCAACGCGCTGTTCATCGCCACCTCCCTCGCCGTCATCGTCGCCTCGGCCAGCGGCGGCTTCGCCGGCGCGATCATCCTGTACGAGACGGCGCTCGGCCTCGGCATCGCCGTCGGGCCGCTGCTCGGCGGGGAGCTGGGCGCCCTCAGCTGGCGCGGCCCGTTCTTCGGGGTCGCCGTCCTCATGGCCATCGCCCTCGCCGCGACCCTCGCCTTCGTGCCCAGCCTGCCCAGGCCGAAGCAGCGCACCTCGCCCGTCGCACCGCTCAGGGCGCTCCGCCACCGCGGGCTGCTGACCATGGGCATCATGGCCCTGCTGTACAACTGGGGCTTCTTCACGATGCTCGGCTACGCGCCGTACCCGATGAAGCTGGAAGCCCACGAGCTGGGGCTGGTGTTCACCGGCTGGGGGCTGCTGGTGGCGGCGTTCAGTGTGTTCTTCGCGCCGCGCCTCCAGGCCCGGTACGGCACAGCGCCCGTGCTGTACGCCAACCTGCTCGGCCTCGGCATCGTGATGGCCGTCATCGCCGCTGGCGTGACCACCCCCACCGTCGTGATCGTCGCCGTCATCGTCAGCGGCGCCTTCATCGGCATCAACAACACCCTCACCACCCAGGCCGTCATGCTCGTCTCCCCCGTCGAGCGGCCGGTGGCCTCCTCGGCGTACGGCTTCCTGCGCTTCATCGGCGGCGGCCTGGCGCCCTACGTCGCAGGGAAGCTCGCCGACGCCACCGATCTCGGCGTGCCCTTCTACCTCGGCGCCGCCACCTTCCTGCTCGCCATCCCCGTGCTCGCCAGCGGCCATCGCCTGCTGCGGCAGGCCGAGACCGACACCGGCGACAACGAGCCCGTGGCCCCCGCGCTCACCCCGGTGGGCGCCCGGGCCGCCACCGACGCGCCCCGCGTCATCGTCGCCGTCGGCGCCCACCACCGGGCCGCCGCCATCGTCGACGCGGCCGCCCGGCTCGCCCGCGACACCGGCAGCCCGCTGGAGGTCGTGCACGTCCAGCAGACCGCCGTGGTCGAGGAGCAGGCCGTCGACATCGAGACCACCGAACAGGCCAGGGCCGCCGTCACCGCCCACCTCGACCGTCTGGCGGCCAGCGGCGTCCCCGCCACCGGCCAGATCCTGACCAGCGTCGGCGACCACGCCGCCGCCGGCCGCGCACTCGCCCGGCACGCCGCCGAGGTACACGCCCGCACGATCGCCATCGGCCGCTCGCCGCGCGGCCCCCTCACCCAGTTCGCCGACGGCAGCCTGACGAGCGCGCTCACTCGCGCCGCCACCTGCACCGTGGTGCTCGTCGACCCGGACAGCACGCCCCTCCCCCTGACCACGGACACCCTCACCGAACTGCGCAACAGCCCGGCCTGAGAAGGCCCCCGCACCGCGCACGCGCGGGCTGCGGTGCACTTCCCGCACCGCAGCCCGCGCCGCACGTCCTCGCGTACGGCTGCTCTTCAGTCCCCCTGCGACCACGCGGCCACCGGCAGGGACAGATAGACCCCGAAGTCCCGGAGGCCGGTCGCGGCGGCGATGTCCGTGTGCAGCCGGTCGGTGCGTTCCTGGCGGTTGCCGGCCCGGCTCTCGAACCACTTGGACCGCACTTCGATCACCACGTCCAGCCCGCAGCGGTCGAGCGGTCCCAGCCGCCGGAACCGGATCTCCACATCACCCGGCTGCAGATCACCGTCGTACGGCTCCTCCGGGCACTCCACCGCCAGGGACACCAAGTGCGGCAGTACCGCACCGAGTTCGCGGAGGGTCGCTTCCGGGACGTGCGGCGCGTGGGTGACTTCGACGAGCGGCATCGGACCACTGTAGGCCAGGCGATCGTCAGCGTCCGAAGCGCTCCGGGCGGAACGGTTCCAGCATCGGGTGCCGGGTGCCGGTGCGGACCTCGTACGACAGCAGTTCGCCGGCGATGAGTCCGAGGGTGGCTCCGGAGTGGGTGAAGCCGACGAAGCACCCGGGCACCTCGGCCAGTTCGCCGAAGACCGGCTCGCCGTCGGCCGGGATGGGCTTGCGGCCCAGCCGCCAGGAGGCCGCGGTCAGCGTGACGTCCCCGGCGAAGAGCGCGGACGCCTCGGCGACCAGCTCCTTCACCACCGCCTCGTCGATCGTGCAGGTACCGTCCGGGGCCTCGGCGATGTGCGGTTCGTACCAGGAGTGGTCGAGCGCGTACCTGTTGCCGGGGTGCGGCCGCACCGCGACGCGCGGGGTGTTCAGCACCGCGGTGACCTCGGACGTCACGGGTTCGGTGACGACCAGCATCGACAGCGGCGAGCCGTCCGGGAGGGGCACGCCGAGGTCCGAGACCATCGCGGGCGTGGCCGCGCCGCACGCGAGGACCACCGCGTCGGCGTCGAAGCGGTGTCCCCCGGCCGTGGTGACGCCCCGCGCCGCGCCGCCGTCCAGCACGACGTCGGCCTTGCCCGCGTGGGTGACCAGCTCGCCGCCGTGCCGGGTGAACTCGCCGGCCAGGTACGCGATCAGCTCCGGCAGCGACACCCAGCCCTCGCCCCGGTTGGCGACCGCGGCCTCGGGCACCGCGGCCGGATCCACTCCGGGGGCGTACTCGGGCACGGCGGACGGCTCGACGAGGCGTGAGTCGTAGCCGTGTGCCGCCTCGTGCCGGTGGCGCCGCTCGGCCTTCTCCCGCTGCCCGGCGGGCGCCCAGTACACCGCGCCGTCGAACCGCAGCCACTCCCGGCCGGGATCGGCCGCGAACAGCGTGCGGTACCGGTCGATGCCGACCATGCGCAGCGCATGATACGCGGCCGAGCGGGTGCCCGCCGAGTTCAGCCAGGACAGCGAGCGGCCGGACGCGCCACTCGCGAGCTCGGCCTCGGTCACCAGCACCACGGACGCGCCGTCGCGCTGCAGGTGCGCGGCGGTGGAGACGCCGATGATGCCGCCGCCCACGACGACGACGCGTGCGGCCGGCCTCCCGGTCCCTGCGGACATGTGCCACCTTCCTTCTTGTTGCTGCGGCCCGGACCCGGCTGGAGAGCGCCCCGTGCGGCTTGGGTTGGGAACGTTCTCAACCGTTGATTGAGAACGTTCCCAGCGATGGCGTGGCACGTCAAGTCACGGCGGGGACACGGGCGCCAGACGCGGTACGACATCGCGCAGGGTACGGGTGGCCGGGTGCTGGGGACGGTGCAGTACGTCGGTGAGGGCGCCCTCCTCCACCACCCGGCCGCGGTGCAGGACGAGCACGTGCGGGCAGAGCTGCTCCACCACCGCGAGGTCGTGCGAGATCAGCAGGCAGGAGAGCCGGTGCTCGGTACGGAGCCTGCGGAGGAGGCCGAGGATGCGGGCCTGCACGGTCGTGTCCAGTGCGCTGGTGGGTTCGTCCAGGACCAGGAAACGCGGCCGTACGGCGAGCGCGCGGGCGATCGCCGCACGCTGCCGCTGGCCGCCCGAGAGCTGGTGCGGGAAGCGCGCGGCGTGCTCGGCGGCCAGACCCACGTCCGCCAGCAGTTCGGTGACCCGGCTCTTCTCGGCGCCGCGCGGCACCATCCGGTGCGCCCGCAGCACTTCACCGATCGCCCGGCCCACCCGCATCCGCGGATCGAGGGCGCCCTCGGTGTCCTGCACGACGATCTGCACCGCACGCCGGTACGGGTGCGGCCGTCGCATCCCCCTGATGTCGGCGCCGCGGAAACACACCGTGCCGCTCGTCGGCGTCACCAGCCCCAGCAGACAGCGGGCCACCGTCGTCTTGCCCGACCCGCTCTCGCCGATCAGCCCCAGGCCGTACGGCCCTTCGGGCAGCGTGAGGCTCACCCGGTCCACCACCGCCGTGCCGTCGTACACCACGGTCAGCTCGCGCGCTTCAAGCACCACCGACCACGCCTCCCCCGCTCCCGTCACGTCCTTCCTCGCCGCGCACCGGCAGCCCGCCCAGCCGCGGGGCCGCCGCCAGCAGGCGACGGGTGAGCGGGTCGTGGGGCGTGGCGACCAGGTCGGCTGCGGGGCGGTCCTCGATCACCCGGCCGCGGTGCAGCACCGCGATCCGGTCGCACAGTCCGGCGAGCAGCGCGAGGTCGTGGCTGATGAACAGCACGGCCGTGCCGTGCGCCGCGCGCAGTTCGGCCAGCAGTGCGCAGATCTGCGCCTGCGTCGTCACGTCCAGCGCGCTGGTCGGCTCGTCCGCGATGAGCAGCCGCGTCCTGAGGGCCGAGGCCAGGGCGATGGCCACGCGCTGGAGCTGTCCGCCGGAGAGCTGGTGGGGGTAGCGGGAGAGGTGCCCGGCGGGGAGGCCGACGCGTTCCAGTCCGGCGACGGCGCGGCGCCTCGCCTCCGCGCGGCCGCAGCCGTGCAGCCGCAGGGTGCGCAGCACGGTGACGCCGACCGGGAGTACGGGGCTGAAGGCGGCGGCCGGATTCTGCGGGATGAGCGCCATGACGGAGCCGCGGAGCCGGCGCAGCCGGCGTCCCGCCATCCCGACCAGCTCCTCGTCGGCCAGCCGGATGCTGCCGGTCACCCGGGCGCCCGCGTGGCGGGTCAGTCCGAGCACCGTCAGCCCCGTCGTCGTCTTGCCCGCGCCGCTCTCCCCCACGAGGCCCAGGAACTCGCCGTGGTGCAGCGCCAGTTCGTCGATGTGCAGCACCGGTTCGGCCGTCTCGTGGCCGAACGAGACGCGCACGTCGCGCAGTTCGAGGAGGCGTGCGGGGGTCATGGCCGCATCCGTGGGGTGTGCCGCGGGTCGAGGCGGTCCCGCAGCACGTCACCGAGCAGGAAGAAGAGGGCCGCGACGACCATGATGGCCAGGCCGGGGAAGGTGCCGAGCCACCACTGGGTGGTGAAGTAGTTCTGCGACTGCTCCACCATCAGCCCCCAGTCGGGGGTGGGCGGTTGCGGTCCCAGGCCGAGGAAGGACAGCGCGGAGGTGACGAGCAGCACCCCGCCGACGTCGGTCGACGCCTGGACCAGCAGGGGCGTCGAGGCGTTGGGCAGGACGTGGCGGAGCAGGATGCGCCGGTGGCCCAGGCCGAGGGTGCGGCAGGCCTCGGTGTACGGGCGGCCGGCGACCGAGGCCGTCTCGCCGCGCACCAGCCGCGCGTACCACGGCCACCAGGTCACGGTGAGTGCCACGGTCAGCCCCACCGGGCCGGGCGTCAGCACCGTGGCCAGGGCCAGCGCCAGCAGCAGCGCGGGCACCGCCAGGAACACGTCGGTGAGACGCATCAGTGCCTCGTCGATCCAGCCGCCGAAGTAGCCCGCCACCAGCCCCGTCGCGGTCCCCACGACCAGTGAGACCGCCACCACGACCACGGCGACCAACGGGCCGACGCGGGCACCGTAGAGCACCCGGGAGAACACGTCGCGGCCCAGTTCGTCGGTGCCGAACCAGTGGGCCGCCGAGGGCGGGCGCAGGATCCGTCCGGTCTCGGTGCCGCCGGTCGCGTCCGCCGGGTACGGGGCCAGCACCGGTGCGAACACCACGACGGCCACGACGAGCGCCACGCCGACGGTGACGAGGACCAGCGGCGTGCGGCCGCCCCGGTTGCCGTGTGTCATCGCCGTCTCCTCACCGCAGGGTGATGCGCGGGTCGAGGGCCGCCTGGGCCAGGTCGACGGCCAGGTTCGCGGCGAGGTACAGCAGTGCGACCAGGAGCGTCACGCCGACGACGGCCGGTGTGTCGAGGGACTGCACCGCGTCGGCCGCGTACCGGCCGAGCCCCGGATAGTCGAACACCGCCTCCACGAGGAAGGTGTTGACCAGGGAGTATCCGAAGATGAGCGCGAGGAGCTGCAGGACCGGGTTCCAGGCGAGCCGCAGTGCGAACCGGCCGAGGACCGCACGCTCCGGGAAGCCCAGGGAACGCACCATCTGAATGTGCGGCTCGCCGGCCGCGTCCAGCAGACTCGCCCGCACCATGCGGGCCACGACGGCCGCCGGGTAGGAGGCCACGACGAGGGCCGGCAGGAGCAGGTGGTCGAAGAGGTCGGCGGCCGCCGCGCCGTTGCCGGTGAGGACGGCGTCGACCAGCGGCAGACCGGTGACGGTGGTCACCGGGTGCGCGGCGAGCACCCCGCGATCGTGGCTGCCGGCGATCGGCAGCAGCCCGAGCCGGCCGGCGAAGAGCAGTTGCAGGAGCAGTGCCAGCCAGAAGGTCGGGATCGAGGCGCTGAGCAGCGCGCCGTACCGCACCAGCCGGTCGGGGGCCTTGCCGTACCACCGCACTGCGGCCACTCCCGCGGGGATGCCCACCGCCAGCCCGATGACCAGCCCGGCGAGCACCATCTGCAGGGTGTTGGGCAGCAGGGTGAGGAGGTCGGTGAGGACGGGCCGGTGGGTGCCGACGGACAGGCCCCAGTCGCCGCGCCAGATCCCGGTCACGTACGTGAGGATCTGCTCGGCGACCGGGCGGTCCAGCCCCAGTTGGGCGCGGACCCGTGCCCGTTCCGCCGCCGAGGCCCGCGGCCCCGCCCACACCCCGGCCGGGTCGCTGGGCACCACGCGTGCGATGAGGTACGTCAGTACCACCACTCCGACGGCGACCAGGGCGGAGAGCGCC
Source organism: Streptomyces sp. Ru73 (assembly GCF_002920575.1). Taxonomy (GTDB): domain Bacteria; phylum Actinomycetota; class Actinomycetes; order Streptomycetales; family Streptomycetaceae; genus Streptomyces. Next base: position 37,955 of record NZ_PQSQ01000067.1, read on the forward strand.
GCACGGCGGGCCGCGTAACGGAGCACCGGCAGGCCGCGGCCGTCCCGGGTGCGCTTCATGTCCACCTCCCCGGCGGGTGACGGCGGTCAGTGGTGGGTGAGGTCGTGGACGAACACGACATTGGCGTAGGCCGGGTTGTCGACGAACCCCCTGACGCTGCTGTTCAGCACCCGCTGGTAGGTGTTGGTGCCGAGGAAGAGCACCGGCGCGTCCCTGATGAGGATCTCCTGCATCCTGCGGTAGGTCCGCACCGCTTCGCGCGGGTCCGTTGCCGTGAGCGCGCCGACCCGGTCGATGAGCCGGTCGAGCCGGGGATTGGAGTAGTAGGCGAGGTTGTAGGAGATCTCCTTCTCGGTGCGGAACACGTTGCGGAAGTACGACAGCGGTTCGGGGTCGTCCGGCCACCACCACATGACGAAGATGTCCTGGCGCTTGGCCGGGTTCTTGTTCTTGGCGCGCGGCCACTGCGCCGACGACCAGGCGAGCCCCTCGACCCGGAGGTCGATGCCGAACGGGCGCAGCTGCGACTTCATCAGGTCGCCGAGGGTGCGGATGGTGTCCTCGCCCGCCGGATACGTCATCTCCAGTGTGATGGTCCGGCCGCTGCCCGGCCCGTACCCGGCTTCCTTCAGCAGCTTCCGGGCGCGGGTGCGGTCGCCCGGCAGGTCCAGGGTGGTGGCGTGGCCGAACATACCCTTGGGGATGAGCCCGTCGGAGGGCACGAGGGCTCCCCGGCTGGCCTTGATGAGTTCCCGGTGGTCGAGCGCGTCCGCGACGGCCCGGCGCACCCGGATGTCGTCCAGTGGCTTCTTCTGGGTGTTCATCAGGCCGATCAGCGTCTGCCACGAGGGCCGTTCGTACACGGTGAGGTTCGGCCGGCCGCGCAGTGTGTCCACGAGCTGCGGCGGCAGCCCGCCGACGTAGGTGCCCTCGCCCGCGGTCATGAGCTGGGCTTCCGTGGACGACTGCGGCACCGACCGGTAGACCACCTTCGTGTAGCGGTTGCCGCGCCATCCGCCCCAGTAGTCCTTGAAGGCGGTCAGCTCCACTTCGTTCTCGCTGCCCGGGTTCCACGAGGCGACGGTGTACGGGCCCGTGCCGCGCGCCGTGGCCCGGTAGGCCTTGGTGTCGTCGGAGACCTCGTAGATCCACGCCGCGTAGGTGGCGGAGGCGATGATGTCCAGCGGCGCGGGGCGGGACAGCTGGAAGCGGACCTGCCGGGTGCCGACCGGGGTGATCTTCTCGACCGGGTCCCACACGTAGGAGGCGCTGGCCTTGAGCTTCATGGTGCGCTCGACGGCCGCCTTCACCGACTGGGCCGTGAGCGGCCGCCCGGAGTGGAACCGCACGTGGTCCCGCAGGGTGAACGTCCAGGTCCGGCGGTCCGCCGACGCCTTCCACCGGGTCGCGAGCACGCCCTCGGTCCTGCGGGTGACGGCGTTGTACCGGGTGAGGGTCTCGTACATGTTGGACAGCGCGACGACTTCGTCGGAGTAGGAGCGCGCCGGGTCCCACTCGGTGACCAGTCCCCTGCTGGACAGGTACACGAAGGTGTCGTCGTCGCTCCTTCTCTCGTGCCCGCCGGAGCAGCCGGCCGCCGGGAGTGCCAGTGCCACGGCGACGGCCACCGCGGCGGCGCGTAACCGTCGACGGCGGCGCGCGGGCCGGGGGCCCGAGAGGAGCTGCAACGACATGACCGTGCCTCCCGGAACGCACACGGGACAGGAACGCGCACCGTGTACCGCGTACAGGCGCACGATGGTTGCCAGCATGGCACGCGGCCGCCCGGCCGGGCAGGCGTCATTTGCGCTGTTCCCGGCGCGCCGCTCAGCGGCCCGCGTCCGCCGGAGCCCGGCGGACGCGGTGCACCGTGGTCACGGCACGAGGATCGCCCGGCCGCGGATCCGGCCGGCGTCCAGGTCGTCGAGGGCGTCCTGGAACCGGTCGAGCGGATAGGCCGTGGTGTGCAGGCGCACCCGGCCATGTGCCGCGAGGGTCATCAGTTCGCACAGGTCGGTGTAGGAACCGACGAGGTTGCCGATGAGGTTGATCTCGGCGGAGATGATGTCGATGGTGGGGACGTCGATGTTCTCGCCGTAGCCCACCACGTGGTAGTCCCCCGCGCGGCGCAGCATCGCCACGCCGTCCTTGGTGGCGCCGCCCTCGCCGACGAAGTCGATGACGGTCTCCGCGCCGTGCCCGCCGGTCAGGTCGAGGACTTCCGTGACGTGCTCGCCGCCGGTGACGACGCCGTGGTCGGCGCCGATCGACTCGGCCAGCTTCACCGCTTCGGGGTTGCGGTCGACGACGATCAGCTCGGCGGCGGTGAGGGCCTTGAGCACCTGGACGCCGATGTGGCCGAGACCGCCGGCGCCGATCACCACGCACCGGTCGCCGGGGCGCAGCCGGCGGGCCGCCTTGGCCGCGGCGTGGTAGGCGGTCAGTCCGGCGTCGGCCAGGGCCGCGACGTCAGCGGGGCGCAGCGAGTCGTCGATGCGGACGACGCTGCGGGCCGAGGTCTTCAGGTACTCGGCGTAGCCGCCGGCGGTGTCGATGCCGGGGAAGCGGCTCTGCTCACAGTGCACGTCGTCGCCGGACCGGCAGGCGCGGCACAGCCCGCAGGTGATCAGCGGATGGACGATGACGGCGTCGCCCTCGGAGACGTTGGTGACGGCGCTGCCGACCGCGTGCACCCAGCCGGCGTTCTCGTGCCCGATGGTGTACGGCAGGGTGACGCCCGACTTCTGCGCCCACTGTCCTTCGAGGATGTGCAGGTCGGTACGGCACACACCGGCCCCGCCGATCTTGACGACGACGTCGTACGGGCCGGTGACCTCCGGCACGGGCACGTCGGTGAGCTGCAGTTTCTCGCCGTATCCGACGACCTGTACGGCCTTCATGAGGTAGGTCCCTTCGGGGTGCGGGGGCGGGTCGTGTCGGGGGTGCGCGGGGCCTGGCCGGCGGCCGCGTCGGGGTAGCGGGTGCGGAGGAGGCCGCGGCAGAAGTGCGCGTTGCCGTCGATCGAGATGCGGACGGAGCGGGCGAACCGCAGCCGTACCGGGATCTGTTCGGCCGGGTACGGCGCACCGTGGTCGTCGACGAGGGCGGGTGCCGTCGGCGCGGTGCTCAGGCCGAGGGCGGCGCGGCGCCGTACGAGGGCGTGGGTGGCGGGCGCGTCGGGCAGGTCGGCGAGGACGACGTGGCACAGGTCGGTCTCGGCCAGGTCCGGCCGGTCGCGCAGCAGCCGGGTCAGTGCGCGTTCCATCGCGGCGGTGTGTGCCTTGCGGCGGAAGGTGAGCCGGAGTTCGTCCAGGCTGTCCTGCGCCTCGGGCCCGAAGGTGCCGACGTAGCCCGCGTCGGCCGCCAGTCCGCGGTTGATCATGTCGGAGTCGTGGTGGTCGTCGAGCAGGACGTGCACCTCGCGTACGCCGGGCAGCCGGCCGAGGACGTCCTTGGCGTCGGAGGCCATCAGGTAGGCGAAGTTGGGCGAGCAGAAGGAGGTCGGCAGGCGGAGGTGTACGGTCAGCCGGCCGTCGGGGCCCGCTTCCAGGGAGCGGACGAAGCCGAGGCCGGTGATGGGTTCGTCCAGCTCGGGGTCGTACACCTCGTCCAGTGCGGTGCGCGCCGCCTGCTCCAGGGTGAGTGCCGTGGTCGTCATGTCAGGCCGCCACGGGCTCGGGCAGGCGCAGCGCTTCCGGTACGTCGATGCCGTACATGGCCGCCGCGTTGAGACCGAGGATCTTCTTCTTCTGGGCCACGGTCAGCGGCGGGTACTCGTCCATGTCGGCGGGGATCTGGAAGTCGACGAACCGCTCGATGAGCCAGCGCGGCGTCCAGAGCGCGTAGTCGCTGGAGAACTGGATCCGGTCCTCGTCCAGCCAGTACAGCAGCTCGCCGATGATCTGCGCGAAGTAGCGGGGCCGGGTGTGGATGAACGGGATGGCGACCGCGAGGCCCGCGTGCACGTTGGGCTCCTGCGTGGCGATCCAGCAGAAGTCCTCCAGGCGGGGCAGGCCGCAGTGCTCGACGACGAAGTTGAGGCCGGTGAAGTCGCTGGCGGCCGCGTCGACGTCGGCGACGTCGAAGGCGTCCCGGTCCAGCGGCCGGATCGTCGGGCCCTTGTGGATGTGGATGTTCTTGATGCCCAGCTCCTGGCAGGCTTCCAGGTAGCGGTAGGTCCACGGGTCGCTGAGCTTGTAGCCGCGCGAGTCGCCCTTCCACTCGGCGGTGTAGAGCTTGACGCCCTTGAGCTGGAAGCGTTCGGCGTCGCGCCGCAGCTGGTCGAGCCCCTGCTGCTCGAACCGCGGGTCGAAGCAGTGGTTGTACGTCAGCTTGTCCGGGTGCTTCCGCGTCAGCGCGAACGCCTCTTCCGTCTGTCCGAAACCGTTGCGGTAGAAGGCGCTGAGCAGGGCCGGCTGGAAGATGGCGTGGTCGACACAGCCGTCGGTGAAGAGGTCCTTCATCAGGCGCTCGCCGCCCTGGTACAGGAATTCCTCGTACGGCCAGTGCTCGGACTCGGGCCCGAGGTTGCGGTGGTAGTCGTAGAAGCAGTCGATGAACTGCTTGCCGTGGATGTTCCGCTGGTTCTCCGGTCGGGCGTCCCACAGCGCGACGTGCGCGTCGACGATGAAGTAGCTCTCGCCGTCCTTGCTGTACATGGTCCCTCCACCTCACATGGGGTGCTGCGGCTCTCGGGCAATGACGCTAGGCACCGGGGTGCGGCCCGAGGACCCCGTGCATGTCTCACTTTGAGACACCGCGGGGTCCGGTTCCGGCCGCCGCGCTCAGTAACCTGAACCGGGTCAGGCGCAGCGCCGCGTCGTGTGGAGGTCGAGATGGCAAACTCGCAGCGTCCGCCGGAGGAATTCCGCCCCGCACCGCCGGCCGCCGGGAGCGCGCCGGCCGCCATCGCCCCTCGGTTGCGCGCGTCGTGGCAGCGCAGCGAGCGGTACGGCGTACCGGCCGACGAGGTGCAGCCGGTGTACATGGGCTCGCTGGAGACCGACTCGCTGCTCTACGCCTGCGGGCAGGAGGTCCTCCAGCAGCTGAGCACCACCTTGGCGGGCGAGCCGGTCAGCTTCATGCTCACCGACAGCGAGGGCCTGGTCCTCAGCCGGCTCTGCGACGACACGGCGATGGCCCGCTCGCTGGACCGCGTGCACCTCGCCCCGGGCTTCTACTTCGCCGAACGCAACGCGGGCACCAATGGGCTCGGCCTCGCGCTCGCCGACCGCGCTCCGTCCCTGGTCAGGGCCGAGGAGCACTACTGCACCCGGCTGCGGTGCTACACCTGTGCCGCCGTCCCCGTGCTGGATCCGTCGACCGGGCGGCTGGCGGGCAGTGTCAACCTCACCACCTGGTCCCGGTCCTCCCCCGCGCTGCTGCTGGCGCTCGCCCAGGCGGCGGCCGGGAACACGGCAGCGCTGATGCTGGCGCGCTCGTCGGGCCGTACGGTGCCGGCGCAGCCGCGCGGTGAGGTCTTCCGGGTGTACCAGGCGGGCCGTGCCGAGGACGGCGACGACGGGCCGCCGCTCTCCCGCGGCTGGCAGGACGCGGTGGCCGAGGCGCGCACCGCGCTGGCCGCCGGGCGGGTGGTCGCGGTGGTCGGCGAGCGGGGCGCCGGCAAGGGGGCGCTGGCGGCGGCCGCCCGGCAGGGCCTGGTCAGCCGCGAACGGCTGCTGCGGGCCCGGCCGCCCGCTGCGCAGGACGTCGAGTCCTGGCTGACGCTGTGGACGGCCGAGCTGGGCAAGGCACACACCTGCGTGATCGTCTCGCGGGTGGACGCGCTGCCGGCCTGGACGGCGGCCGAGCTGGCCGACATCTTCACCGGGCTGCGCCGCCCGCCCCACGGTACGGCGGCCGCGGCGGGGACCACGGGCGCACAGCCGTTCGTCCTCACCGCCGAGGAGTACGACGCGATCCCCGAGCCGGTCCGCTCGCTGGTCGACACGGTGGTGGAGGTGCCGCCGCTGCGGCTGCGCCCGGACGACGTGCTGCCGCTGGCCCACCACTTCGCCCGGCAGCGGCGCGGCCGTCCGGTGTGTTTCACGCGCGCCGCCGCGGACGCGCTCACCGCGTTCCCCTGGCCGGACAACGTCAGCCAGCTGCGCCGGGTGGTGCGTGCGGCGGCCGCCCGCGCGGACACCGTCGACCTGCGGCATCTGCCCGGTGAGGTGCTGGCCGACGGCGGCCACCGGCTGACCCGGCTCCAGGTGCTGGAGCGGGACGAGATCGTGCGCTGTCTGACCGAGCCGGACGCCACCGTGGCGGGAGCAGCGGCCCGGCTGGGCGTGGGCCGGGCGACGGTCTACCGGAAGATCGCCCAGTACGGCATCCGGGTCCGGCCCCGCGCCGACCGGCCGGGCCCGGACGCGGGCTGAGCCCGCTAGGCTCTGGTGCCATGCAAGAGCCCACGGGGAAGAGCGGGAAGCGGCTGCAGCGGACGAGCATGCAGGCACGGGTCGCCGACGAGCTGCGGCAGATGATCATCAGTGGGGAGCTGCCGCCACGCTCCGGCCTGTCGGAGATGGCGCTGTCCGAGACCTTCGGCGTCAGCCGCACCCCCATCCGCGAGGCGCTCAAGCAGCTGCAGATCGAGGGGCTGGTGGA
>NZ_PQSQ01000068.1 GCF_002920575.1 Streptomyces sp. Ru73
GTCGGTCGTCGCCAACCTCGTCGCCTCCCTGCGCGCCCAGGGCGACGGCGGCCTGGACCACTCGGCCCTCCTCCGCGGCGTCGAACGCCTCTCCGGCCTCCCCGTCCAGAGCTGACGGCCGAAAGAAGGACTACGGAACGCCGCCCGGTTGCGTGGCCGGGCGGCGTTCCGCTGCGTACGGGGACGGGTGCCCCCGCCGCCCCCGTACACTGAGCCAACGTTCGTTCAGTCCGGCGCGCGCCGATCGCGCGGCCGCCGGGTTCCGTCAGGAGGGGGCGCCGGTGCAGCCTGCCGGTCAGAGGGCCATTCTCGACGCCGCCCGGCACGAGTTCGCCGGACGCGGGTACGGTGCGGCGTCCATCCGTGACATAGCCCGGCGGGCCGGGGTCAGCCTCTCCGCGATGTACCACTACTACTCCGGCAAGCAGGAACTGCTGCACGCCCTGCTGCACGAGAGCAGCGTCCAGTACTTCGCCTCCTGTGACGAGGAGCTGGCGCGGGCCGGAGAGGACGCGGGGGAGCGGCTGGCGGCCCTGGTCCGGGCCACCGTCCGCTACCGCGCCGAGCGCCGGCTGGAGAGCAGCCTGCTGCTCACCGAGTGGCGCCACCTCTCCGAGGACCGGCTGAAGGAAGCGCGGCAGCGCCAGTACGACGGCTCGCGGCTCTTCCACGAAGTCGTCGACGCCGGCGTGTCGCAGGGAGTCTTCCGTACCCCGCACCCGGAGGACGCCCGGCGCGGGGTGATCGCCATGTGCAACGCGGTGGCCCAGTGGTACCACGAGGGCGGTGACGTCGGCGTGGACGAACTCGCCGAGCGCTACGTGGAGTTGGCGCTCGTCCTGGTCGAGTACCGGCCGGCCGGCAGCCTTCCGCGCCGGGCCCGCTGACCGCCCCGGGCGACCCCGCTTAACGACCGTTCAACTCTCTTTCCCGCCCCGGTCTGCTCCTTCGCGCCGTGCCGTCTGGTCAGATGTCCGACTCGCCGGACGGTTGTTCCCGGTAGAGTCCCGCCGCGTGCGGTCAGCCGTGGGGGGAGGGGCTCCTGTGCCTAAATATGAAGAACTGGTGGCGTGGGCCGGTGCCGGACACGTCGTCCGGGCCGATCCGGACGCCGTGGCGGGGTGGCGGATACCGAAGCGGCAGAAGGAGTTACTGGTGACCACCGGCATACCGGTGGTGGACAACCTCATCGGCACGGCGTGCTTCCAGCACGAGTCCGAGCCGCAGCTGCGCACCCGTGACGGCCGGCTGCTGTACCGATTGACGCAGAACTCGCACGGCAGCCGGTCACCCGCCCTGACCTGGGCGTTCGGTGTCGATCCCGGCTCCGGCGCGGTGTACTACGTGCTGCCCGACGGGGAGGCGTGGTTCGCCAACTCCTCGATAGAGCTGTGGCTGCGCACGCTGCACCACTACGGGCTGCACGTCAGCCGGTCGGCGGTGCTCAACGACCCGCACAGCGACGAGGACGCGGCGGTCGCCGAGCTGGGGCGGCTGGCCGTACAGCTGAAGGCCATCGACCCGCCGGCCTTCGACGGCGTCGTCGGCTACATCTGGGTCGAGTTCCTGGAGAGATGGCTCTGGTGAACCGGTCCCGGTGAGCGACGGCCACGCCAGGACGCGCGGCCCCCGCCGGACCGGCCGATCAGTCTCGGACCTTTAGCGGTCCCTTTGCGCCGACTTGCCGCCAGGTGTCCGGCTCGGGCGGCAGCCGTCGCCCGAGCGCCCCGCCCCGCGGTCCGCCATGGCCGGCCGCGCGCGCAGCCCCGCCGACCAGCGGCGTCCCTCCGGGGCCGGTCCGCGTGTCCGGCCCGCCCGTGCCGTGCCCCCGCGGGGACGGCAGCGGCGGCGGGTGCGCGGGAGCCATCCGGGGAAACGGGGTGGTGCATGGGACGGATGGGCCGCTGCGTCCCTGGTCCCGGCAGGCGTGGTAGAGCGACGCGGCTCAGAGGTCCCGGAGCTGCCGCCCGCTCCCTGGACAGGACTTCGGTGCACCCGTAACTTAACGATCGTTCGTCAACAGAGGCGCCACAGGGCTACGGAAGGGGACCTGTCGTGCAGCGGACGGTGTTCAACGAGGACCACGAGGCGTTCCGGGAGACCCTGCGGAGCTTCATCGCCAAGGAAGTGGTCCCCGTCTTCCCCTCCTGGGAGGAACAGGGCCACCCCGACCGGGAGTTCTACCGGCGCCTCGGCGAGCTGGGCGTCCTCGGCATCCAGGTGCCCGAGGAGTACGGCGGCGGGGGAGAGGCGAGCTTCAAGTTCAGCGCGGTGGTGATGGAGGAGACCGCCCGCGCCGGCGTCTCCTTCGGCGGATACTCGGTGCACGCCAACCTCATCCTGCCGTACCTGCTCGCGTACGCCACCGACGAGCAGAAGCGCCGCTGGCTGCCCCGCTTCGCCTCCGGCGACATGATGACCGCCATCGCCATGACCGAGCCCGGCACCGGCTCCGACCTGGCCGGCATGCGGACCACCGCCCGGCTCTCCGCGGACGGCCGCCACTACGTCCTCAACGGCGCCAAGACCTTCATCACCGGCGGCGCCCTCGCCGACCTGGTGCTGGTCGTCTGCCGCACCTCGCCGCCCGACCCGGACGACCGCAGGGCCGGCCTGTCCATCCTGTGCGTGGAGTCCGCGAGCGAGGGGTTCGCCGTCGGCCGGAAGCTGGACAAGATCGGCCTGAAGTCCTCCGACACCGCCGAACTCTCCTTCACCGACGTCCGCGTGCCGGCGGAGAACCTGCTCGGCGAGGAGGGGCGGGGCTTCACCTACCTCACCCACAACCTCCCGCAGGAACGCCTGTCCATCGCGCTGGGCAGCACGGCGGCGGCCGCCGCCGCGGTGCGCTTCGCCACCGAGTACGTCAAGGAGCGCACCGTCTTCGGGAAGAGCGTCGCCTCGTTCCAGAACACCAAGTTCGTGCTCGCGGAGTGCGCCGCCGAGACCGAGGCGGCGCAGACCCTCGCGGACCGGGCGCTGGAGCTGAACGACGCGGGTGAGCTGAGCGCCGCCGACGCCGCCAAGACCAAGCTGTTCTGCACCGAGGCCGCCGGTCGGGTGATCGACAAGTGCCTGCAGCTGCACGGCGGTTACGGCTACATGACCGAGTACCCGATCGCGCGGCTGTACGCCGACACCCGGGTCTCGCGCATCTACGGCGGCACCAGCGAGGTCATGAAGACGATCATCGCCAAGTCGCTCGGCCTCTGAACCGCCGCACGCCCCCTACCGGAAGGCACCCGCATGCAGACCACCGGAATCTCCGCCGTCGTCACCGGCGGCGCCTCGGGCCTGGGCCGCGCCACCGCCGAGCGGCTGCGGGCCGGCGGCGCCGAGGTCGTCCTGCTCGATCTGCCCGCCTCCGACGGCGAGTCCGTCGCCAAGGAGACCGGCGCCGTCTTCGTGCCCGGCGACGTGACCAGCGAGGACAGCGCCGCCGAGGCCGTCGCAGCGGCCGCGGCCCGCGCCCCCCTGCGAGTCACCGTCAACTGCGCCGGCATCGGCGGCTCCGTACGCGTCGTCGGCAAGGACGGCACGGTCGACACCCTCGAACGCTTCACACGGATCGTCCAGGTCAACCTCGTCGGCACGTTCAACGTGCTGCGCCTGGCCGCCGCCGAGATGGCACGGAACGAACCGGTCGACGGCGAGCGCGGCGTCATCATCAACACCGCCTCCGTCGCCGCGTACGAGGGCCAGATCGGCCAGCACGCGTACTCCGCCTCCAAGGGCGGCATCGTCGGCATGACGCTGCCGCTCGCCCGGGACCTGGCGGCGCGCGCTATCCGGGTGATGACCATCGCGCCGGGCCTCTTCGACACCCCGCTGCTCGGCCGCGCGCCGGAGCACGTCAGGGAGGCGCTGGGCAAGCAGGTGCCGCATCCGCGGCGGCTCGGCACGGCCGGTGAGTACGCGCAGCTCGCCGAGGCGATCATCGCCAACCCGATGCTCAACGGCGAGGTCATCCGCCTGGACGGCGCCATCCGCATGTCCCCGAAGTAGCCGCTCACCAGCCCCCCTTCCCCCTCCTTATCGTCAGGACGGAGCTCCCCATGCGCGACGCCGTCATCGTCGACGCCGTACGTACCCCCATCGGCAAGGGCAAGCCGGGCGGTGCGCTGTCCGGCGTGCACCCCGTCGACCTGTCCGCACACGTACTGAACGCGCTGGCCCGGCGTACCGGGCTGGACCCGGCCCTGGTCGACGACGTGGTCTGGGGCTGCGTCTCCCAGGTCGGCGAGCAGGCGGGGTGCATCGGCCGGTACGCCGTGCTCGCGGCCGGCTGGCCCGAGTCGGTGCCGGGCGTGACCGTGGACCGGCAGTGCGGGTCCTCGCAGCAGGCCGTGCACCAGGCCGCCGCCGGCGTCATCGCCGGCCAGTACGACATCGCGGTGGCGGGCGGCGTCGAAGCGATGTCACGGGTCCCGATGGGTGCAGCGCGGGCCGGGAACGAGTACGGCAGGCCGTACGGGCCGCTGGTCGCCGAGCGCTACGACCACGTCCGCTTCCACCAGGGCATCGGCGCTGAGATGATCGCCGAGGAGTTCGGGCTGTCCAGGACCGAGCTGGACCAGCACGCGCTGGACTCGCACGAGAAGGCGGCCCGCGCCCTCGACGAGGGCCGCTTCGCCGGGCAGCTCGCGCCCGTCACCGTCCCGGACGGGGACGGCGGCGAGCGGGTCGTCGACACCGACGAGGGCGTGCGCCGCGGCGGCACGCTGGACAAGCTCGCCGCCCTGACGACGCCGTTCAAGGAGGACGGGGTGATCTCGGCGGGGAACGCCTCGCAGATCTCAGACGGCTCGGCCGCGCTGCTGATCACGACCGGCGAGGTCGCCCGGCGGCACGGCTGGACGCCGATGGCCCGCATCCATACGGCCGTACTGGCCGGCGTCGACCCGGTGACCATGCTCAAGGGCCCGATCCCGGCGACCGAGAAGGCCCTGAAGCGCGCCGGTCTGTCGATCGGCGAGATCGGCGCCTTCGAGATCAACGAGGCGTTCGCCTCCGTGTCGCTGGGCTGGCAGCGCACCGTCGGCGCCGACTACGACCGGCTCAATCCCAACGGCGGTGCCATCGCCCTCGGTCACCCGCTGGGCGGCTCCGGCGCCCGCCTGATGACCACCCTCGTCCACCACATGCGCGACAACGGCACCCGCTACGGCCTCCAGGCCATGTGCGAGGGCGGCGGGATGGCCAACGCGACGGTGCTCGAACTGCTCTGACGCGGGCGGCCGGGCCGTGCGCGTCGTGGGCGGTCCGGCCGTTCCGGTCAGGCAGCGCCGGTCGGCGGCCCCGGTCAGTGGTCCCCGTCGGCGGTCCCGGCCGGCGGTCCCGAGTCCCGGTCAGGCCGGCGCTGCCGGTGTCCAGGTGGCCGGCCGTTCCGGGCCCGCCGGGTGTTCGGTGACCTCGCCGCGGCCGGCGAGCAGCTTGAGGTGGGCGAGGGTCTCGGCGAGCGCGAAGCGGCGCTGCTGGCGGCCGAACTCCTGCCAGGTACGGGACCACTTCAGCCGCGCGGCGACCTGCCAGGCGGTGGCGCCGGGGGTGGCGGTGACCGCGGCCAGCGTCTCGGCCAGGCGCTCGGTGTGGTGCCGCGCGATGTGCGCGAGCCGCTGGTCCAGCTGCCGGAAGCGGTACTCGTGCGCGGGCAGCACCTCGGCGACGTCGTAGCCGGTCAGCTTGTCCAGGGAGCGCAGGAAGTCCGCGAGGGGGTCGCCGGTGCTCTGCAGCAGGTACCCGATCGACGGCGTGATCCGCGGGAGTACATGGTCGCCGGAGAACAGCAGCTGCCGGTCGGGCCAGTAGAAGCAGGAGTGGCCGGGGCTGTGCCCGGGCGTCCAGACGACCCGCAGGCCGAGGCCGGGCAGGGTGATGCGCTCGCCGTCCTGGAGGAGCACGTCGGGGCGCGGCGCGCGGAGCAACCGGTCGGGGGCGATGGCGTCGGCGGTGGCGTCCGCGTCGGCGGCCGGCATGCCGTGCCGGGTGAGGTGGCCGACGTAGCCGCGCCGCCACTTGTCGTACGTGTCCAGCTCCGGGCCGGCCGTGCGGGCGTCCAGTTCGTGCAGCGCGACGTACGCGCCGGAGGCCTCGCGGACCCGCCCGGCCAGGCCGAGGTGGTCGGCGTGGTTGTGGGTGACGAGGACGGCCCGGACGTCGCGCACGTCGTACCCGGTCTCCGCCAGGCCGTCGTTGAGGGCCTGCCAGGAGATGTCGGCGTCCCAGCCCGCGTCGATCAGGGCCAGTCCGTCGCGGAGTTCGAGGGCGTAGACCAGGACGTAGCGCAGCGGATTGTCGGGAAGCGGGACGGGGAGGGACCACAGGCCGTCCCGGACGCGTTCGACGGGCGGCAGTACGCCGTCCTGCCAGGCGCGCCACTGCACGGTGCCGGTGATCTCGGCTGTTGCGTCGGCTGTCACAGGAGCCCGGTCCCTTCGATGTGCCCGAACGACGGCGAACGAGCGTTAAGTTTACAGACCAACCATCGGCTGGGGCAGGGGGCGGGATGATCTCGTCCGCCGGGAAAAGCCGGGCGGCCGACGGGCTTTGGACCTTCTGACGGGACCTGGACAGGCCCGGGCATGCCGCCTTAGCTTAACGATCGTTCGACTTCCTGCGATCTCCGTGCCCATCGCGCCCACCGTGCCGTCAGGAGCCGTCATGTCCGATGTGGTCCGCACCGAGTACGCCGACGGCATCGCCGTCCTCACCATCGACCGCCCGGAAGCCCGCAACGCGGTCAACCGGGCCGTCTCCGAAGGCATCGCGGCGGCCCTGGACGAGCTGGACGCCCGCGACGACCTGGCCGTCGGCATCCTCACCGGCGCGGGCGGCACGTTCTGCGCCGGCATGGACCTCAAGGGGTTCCTGGCCGGTGAGCGCCCCAGTATCGAGGGGCGCGGCTTCGCCGGGATCACCGAGGCGCCGCCCCGCAAGCCGCTGATCGCCGCGGTCGAGGGCTACGCGCTGGCCGGCGGGTGCGAGGTGGTGCTCGCCTGCGACCTGGTGGTGGCCGCCGAGGACGCGCAGTTCGGCCTGCCCGAGGTCAAGCGGGGGCTGGTCGCCGCGGCCGGCGGACTGCTGCGGCTGCCGCGCCGGCTCCCGTACCAGGTGGCCATGGAACTCGCCCTGACCGGCGCCTTCCTGCCGGCTCCGAAGGCACATGCGTACGGGCTGGTCAACCGGCTCACCGAACCCGGCGGTGCGCTGGCCGGCGCGCGGGAACTGGCCCGCGAGGTCGCCGCCAACGGACCGCTCGCCGTCCAGGTCTCCAAGCAGGTGATCGCCGAGGCACCTTCCTGGCCGGCCGGGGAGACGGCGGACCGCCAGCGCGCCCTCGTGGAGCCGGTGTTCGCCTCGCAGGACGCGAAGGAGGGCGCCCGCGCGTTCGCCGAGAAGCGCCCGCCGCGCTGGACCGGCCGCTGAGCCGACGCGCGACCGGCCGCTGAGCCGACCGCGCGACCAGCTGCTCGGCCGACCGCGGGGCGAGCCGCTGAGGCCGCCCCGCCCCGCACCCGAACGCACCCTCCCGCCACCGTCGGCAGCCCCGAGGTACCGCCCGCAGCCACCACCCGCAGACCGCAGAGCCCGACACCCCCGAGGAGTCGCACCGTGCCGCGTACCGCACTGGCCTACCCGTCCCTGCCCGCCGGAGCCGTGCTCGCCGGGGCCGCGCGGCGCTGGCCCGACCGGCTCGCGCTGACCGACGGGCAGCGGAGCCTGACGTACGCCGAGCTGTACGACCGGGCGCTGCGCTGCGCGCGGGGCCTGCGCGAACACGGCATCGCACCGGGCGAGACCGTGCTGCTGATGATCCCCAACACCCCGTGGTTCTCCGTCGCGTACTGGGGAACGCTGCTGGCCGGCGCGGTCGTCAGCCCGGCCAACCCGGCCCAGCCGGCGGCCCCGCTGGCCGCGCAGCTCGCGGACTCGGGCGCCCGCGCGGTGCTCGCGTACCCGGGCGCCCTGCCCTCCGTGTACGCCGCCGACGGGCCGGGCGTGCGCTTCACCGCCGTCGTACCGGGACCGGGCGGCCCCGTGGCGCCGGACGCCCTCCCCGAGCCGCCGGCCGGCCGTACCGTGCTGTCCGCCGACGACCTCCTGGCGCACGGCACGGCCGAGCCCGCGCACCGCGCCCCCGACGACCTGGCGCACCTGGCGTTCACCGGCGGCACCACCGGCCGGTCGAAGGCCGTCCGCGTGCTGCACCGCAACGTGATCGCCAACGCCGCCCAGGCCGTGTGGGTACGCGCCGCAGGACGGCTGTACGACGACGGCGGCGTGCTCGGCGTCGTGCGCGACGAGGCGGCCGCGACGCCGCACCACTCCGTGCCCGGCGCCGAGTCGACGCTCGCCGTCGCCCCGCTCTTCCACGCCATGGGCCTGATCGGAATGGTGGCCCAGACGGTCATCGGCACCACCGCCGTCCTGCACACCCGCTTCGACCCCGCGCGCTACCTGGCCGACATCGAAGCGCACCAGGTGGGATCGGTCGGCGGCTCGCCCACGATGTACCGCGCGCTGCTGGCCTCCCCGGCGAGCGCCGGGCGCCGCCTGAAGAGCGTGCGCAACGTCAACTCCGGGGCCGCGCCCATGGACCCCGAGACCCGGCGGCGGCTCGCCGGGCTCTTCCCGGAGGCGGTGTACACCGAGGGGTACGGGCTCACCGAGGCCACGATGGCGCTCACCATGTGCCCGCTGGACCCCGCGGCGCGGACGCCGCACGGCACGGTCGGCGTCGCCCTCCCGGACACCGAGCTGTCGATCCGCGACCTGCTCGACCCGGCACGCGAGCTGCCGGCGGGGGAGACCGGCGAACTGTGGGCGCGCGGCCCTCAGATCACCGACGGCTACGAGGGGCACCCGGAACTCACCGCCGGTCAGTACGCGGACGGCTGGCTGCGCACCGGCGACATCGGGCGCCTGGACGAGCGGGGCCACCTCTTCCTCTCGGGGCGCGCCAAGGACATGCTGATCTACAAGGGCTACAACGTCTATCCGCTGCACCTGGAGGACATCCTCGCCGGGCACCCGGCGGTGGCGGCGGCCGCGGTGATCGGCGCGCCCGCGGGGGAGGCGGGCGAGATACCGGCGGCGTACGTGGTACTGCGGAGCGGCGCGACGGCCACGGCGGGCGAGCTGATGGCGTACGTCGCGGAGCGCGTCGCGCCCTACCAGCGGGTGCGCGAGCTGCACTTCACGGACGCGCTGCCGGTCTCGGCGGCCGGCAAGGTGCTCAAGACGGCGCTGCGCGAACGGCATGCCGCACGCGGCGCCGAGTAGCGGCCGGCCGCTGCCGCACAGCCCGTCGCGAACTCCCGAGATCGCGGCGGCCGGTCCGCGCCGATGCGGCGGCGGTGCATGGCCGCTAGCGTCATGGCGTATGCAGACGACTCTGTACGGCGCCGACGTGGTGCTGCGTCCCGCGACGGCGGACGACGTTCCCGCCCTGGCCGCGATCAGGGCCGAGCCCGAGGTGTACGCCCGATGGCGGGGCGGTGCGGATCTGGTGGCCGCGGTCGCCGACGACCTCGCCTCGTCCGGTCAGTACTCCTACGTGATCGAGTACGGGGGCCGGATCATTGGCGCGATCCAGTGGTCGGAGGAGTCGGATCCGGACTATCGCCATGCGAATATCGACATCTATCTGACGTCCGCGCTGCACGGCCGGGGACTGGGTACCGATGCCGTGCGCACGCTCGCCCGCCACCTGCTGACGGAGCGTGGTCATCACCGGATCACGATCGACCCGGCGGCGGACAACGAAGCGGCGATCCGGAGTTACCGGAAGGTGGGCTTCCGGCCGGTCGGGATCATGCGGCGCTACGAGCGCGGCCCCGACGGCACCTGGCACGACGGGCTCCTGATGGACCTCCTGGCCGAGGATCTGACGGGCTGAAGGCTGCCTCGGGTGGTCCGGACGGGGCTGTCACCCGATGCCTCTGGCATATGCCGAGCGGCTGCCGGCCGCGGTCGGGTGTGGTCCCGATGGCGACAGGGCGTGAAATGAGCGCTGTCGACTTCGGTCGAGGAAGGGGGAATTAAGTTCATCATCGATCAGGACGAGCTGTTTCGCGGTGCTCCACGACAGATATATGCGTAGTTGAATGGAGCGTCACACCGCTCGCCGGGCGGGCGGCCACCCGGTCGGTTCGGCGTGCGCGCGCGGAACCGGAACCCGTCGGGCGGAAGTGACGTGGAGTGGCGCGAGGCAACTGCGGCAGTATGCGCGGTCATCGGCCGGAGGCGGAGAGGAACGATTTTTCCCATGCATGATGTGACACGTTCGACCCCTTCCGCTGAAACGATTCCCCGCTACGCTCGCTCCTCCCCGCACCCCGTCGGCCCGGTCGCCGGCGGACAACCGGAATGCCCCCTCGTCCCGCTGATGTCGAGAGAAACGAGCCCCGCGCGATGATGTACACCGCCAGGACCGCCTTCGGCGACTTCGACCAGGCCCTCGCCCTGGAACCCGGGCGCTACGAGAGGGCCAGGCGCCGGCACCGCCAGATCACGGCGGCGCTGAAGAACGCGGGCCTGATCGAGAGCAGCTGCCTCCAGGGCAGCTTCGCCCGCAAGACCCGCATCGCGCCGCTGGACGACGTCGGCATGGTCATGGTCTTCCACCGGCGCTTCGCCCGCCTCGTCAAGCGGCCCGGCGGTGCCTCCGACGCCATGGCGATGCTCTGCGACGCGGTCACCGAGGCGTTCCCCGGCTCCCGGTTCGGCGACGACGACCGGACCTCGCGCGCCCTCCAGATCACCTTCCCCGACCTGGACGTCACCTTCGGCCTGACCCCCGCGCTCGCCGACCCGCGCTGCACCGACCTGCTCACCGCCGACTGGGAGCGGGACAGCTGGGAGCGCTCGACCGTCCGCACGCTCAACCGCGTCATCGGCCGCCACGACCACGCCACCGACGGCCGCTTCGTCCACCAGGTCCGGATGCTCAAGGCGTTAAGGACCGCCCACCCGGCGCTGCGCGAGACGCGCGGGCTGCTGTGGGAGGCGCTCGCGTACGAAGCGGTCTCGGGCCCGCGTCAGCACACCGACGCGATCGCCACGGCGCTCGCGCACGCCGCCGAGGCCGTCTCCGGCCCCGTCCTGGACCCCACGGGGACCCAGGACCTGACCGAGGACTGGACGGCGGACCTGCGCAGCGCCCGCGCCGAGGTACTCGCCGCACTGGCCGCGCAGGCCGCCGAGGCACGCCGCAGGGAACGGGACGGCGACCACGCCGGGGCCATCCGGATCTGGCACGGCGTCTTCGGCGACCCCTTCCCGGCCACGGCAGCCGGCCGCGCCGAGCCGGCGGCCGGCGGCGGACACCGCACCACGCGCAGGCGCGGCGCCCCGAGCATGCGCATCCGTGCCTTCGGCTCCTTCACCGCGCGCCCGGTGACCTGGTCCGTCTTCGCCGGTGCCGCCCGCACGGCGCCGCCGGCGAGGTGAGGCCGGCCGGCGGCCCCTCCCCGAGAGCGGTACGCCCCGCCGGCGGTCCGGCGACCGAGGACGCGCCCTGCCGCGCCGCGCCCGGCCCGCCACCCGCGCCGACGGACCGGCGGCGGGGCACCGCGCAGGCCGTCAGCCCTGCGGCAGGTGCGCGCACCGGGGCGCCGCCCCGTGCGCCGCGGACGTGTCCGGGGCCGGTGCCGGAGCGGTCACGAGCGCCAGGTCGTTGGCGTCGGTGAAGTACGGCCGGACCCGCGCCCTGGACGCGCCCTCGCCCCGGTACGCCGACGGGTGGGAGTCGATGTCCTTGCGGGCGACGATGTCCCCGCCGATCCGCCCGATCCGTACGGCCATGCCGCCCGGCAGCACCAGCCGCAGGTCCCAGAACTCCCGCTCGCGCGGCGTCGTCCCGGCCACTCGCCCGGTGAAGTCCTCGTGCGGCAGCAGGCAGCAGAAGCGGCCCGCGCCCAGCTCGGTGGCGGGCAGCCGCAGCACCGTGGGACGTTCGCCGCGGCGCGTCGCGGTCACCACCGAGTCCGGCGTCAGCACGGCGCCCAGCAGCTCGGCCTCCACGTACGTGACCGAGGGACCGACCGCGACCCACACCGCCTCCGCGTGCGCGGCGCGCTGCCACACCCGCACCGTCAGCCGCCCGGTGTCGGTGGCGTACGGGATCCAGGACCGCACCGCGCCGCCGGCCACCTCCGGGCCCCGGCCGACCAGCGCGGCCCGCTCGACCATCGTGGACCGCACGTGCCGCTGCGCCCCGTCGGCCCGCCGCCGCACCCACACCTCCCAGTGCCCCTCGGCGAGCGGCATACGGGCCAGCCGCAGCCGGACCCGGTACGGGCCGCCCCGGCCCTCCCGGACGGGCGGCGGCAGCGGTACCCGTACCTCCTCCGCCGAATTGCGGCGGCGCAGCAGCAGATCGGCCGGGCCGGTCAGGCCCGCCGCGGGGAACGTCAGGTGCAGGGCGCCGTCGTCGGCGACCGCGCAGCGCGCCACGGGGCGCAGCTTGCGTGCCGTACCGTCGGCCCGCGCGGCAGCGGCGGGGGAGATCCGCCGCACCACACCGAGCAGCGGCACGGCAGTCACCGGCCGCTGCAGGAGGGGGCGTACCGCGCGTCCGGCGAGCGCCCGGCCGGCCCGCAGCAGCCCGCCCCGCCCCGCCGCGCCGGAGCCTCCGCGCAGCGCATGCGCCCCGTGCGGCTTCGGCCGCGCCGGCGTCCCGCAGCCCTTGCCGGTCCGTGCGGCGAGGTCCTCGAAGAGCTTGAGGTAGGCGTGTGCGACGGCCGAGGGCGCGTAGTCGAGCGCCTTGGCCCGGGCGGCGGCGGCCATCGCGGAGCGCCGCTCGTCGTCCGCGATCAGGTCCAGCAGCGCGGCCGCGAACTCCGCGGCGTTGCCGGGCTGGACGAGCAGCCCGTCCACCCCGTCGGCGATGATCTCGCCGGGCCCGAACGGGCAGTCGGTGGCGACCACCGGGAGCCCCGCGTGCATCGCCTCCACGATCGTCATCCCGAAGGACTCGCCGTCCGAGGAGACCGCGGCGATCGAGCCCTTGGCCCACTCCGGCTCGATCGGCGCGTGCGCGCCCATCATCGTGATCTGCTCGGACAGCCCCAGCTCGTGGATGCGGGCCCGCAGTGCCCGTGCCTCGGGGCCGCGCCCGTACAGCCGCAGCTTCCAGTCGGGGCGCTGTTCCACGACGCGCGCGAACGCGTCGATCAGCAGCCGGTAGTTCTTGATGCGGATCAGCCGGCCGGCCGCGACCACCAGCTTGTTCCGCCCGGTGGAGGGCGAGACGTCCGGCTGCGGCACCGCGTTGGGGATGCAGCGGATCTCCGTGGCGACGTCCGGCAGCGCCTCGCGGTAGATCCGGGCGTCCTGCCGGGAGACCGTCACGAAGGCGTCCAGGTGCGCCACCGCGGCGTTCTGCACCGCCCGCAGGTCGGCGCGGTGCATGTCGTGGGTGAGGTGTTCCTGCCCGACGAGCAGCGCGCGGGCGGGCCCGAACCGGGCCAGGTAGACGTTGATGCCGGGCCGGGTCCCGATCACCACGTCCGCTTCGGTGTCCCGCAGGTAGCGCTCGATCCGCTCGTCCACCAGCGCGCTGCACAGCTTGAAGGGGCCGTCGCAGGCGGGGTAGACGCGCGAGGGGTTGCCCTTCGGGTCGTGCGCCGGGTCGAAGCCGGGCTGGTCCCGGCGGGCCTCGACCAGCGGCACGATCCGTACGCGCGGGTGGACGGGCAGGGCCGGCGTCGCCCGGGACCGGATCATCGAGACGATCTCGACGTCGTGCCCGGCCTCCGCCAGGGCGCCGGAGAGGTTGACGGTGGAGCGGATGGTGCCGCCGATGCCGTAGAGGTTGAAGAGGAGGAAGCACACCTTCAGCCGGCGGGCCGCCCCTCCAGGGGGCGCCGGACGCGCCGCCGTTACCGGAACCATGCCTGACACGACCACGTCGTCACGCTTCTGCACAGAACTGGAGAATATGGCGCTAATTGTGACTCTATGAGTTTTCACGACTGCGTGTCGCGAACTCGACCCCCAAACGGCCGGTACCCATCGGGCCTGGTGGCGGGCGGTGCGGGGGTGTATCAGGCCAGCCGCTGGGAGAGTTCGGCGGCGGTGGTGCGCACGGTGCGGGCGATCGCGTCGAGGTGCGGCGCGATACGCGCCGTCGGGCCCGCGACCGCCAGGCAGGCGACCAGCCGGCCGTGCTGGAAGACGCCCCCGGCGGCGGCGCTCACGTCGGGCAGCGTCTCGCCGCGGTTGTACGCCACGCCCTCGGCGGCGACCCGGGACAGCTCCTCGGCCACCTCGGCGCGCCGCCCGGCGTCCGGAAGGCGGTCGCGCAGATACGCGTCGCGGCGGGCGGGGGAGCGGTGCGCCAGGACGACCTTGCCGGTGCTGGTGGGGTACAGCGGGCGGCGGGTGCGCAGCGGCGCCGAGTACCGGATGACCTGACGGGACTCCACGACCTGGAGGTAGACGACCGTGTCGCCGACCGGCCCGGCCAGCATCACCGTCTCGTCGAACTCCTCGCGCAGCCGTTCCATCGCTGGCCGGGCCAGGTCGGCGAGGGCCGGCGGCGGTGCGGACAGCAGGGCCGCCACCGCGGGCCCGAGCGCGTACCCGCCGTCGTGCTCGACCAGGTAACCGCTCGCGACCAGCCCGCCGACCAGGCCGTGCACCGAGGACTTGGGCGCGTCCAGCACCTCGCAGAGGGCGTTGAGCCGCACGCCGCTGTGCGCTGCGGCGGTCTCCAGGATCGTCATCACGCGGGTGACCGTGCGGTGTTCCTTCATCGCGGCATTATCGCCCGCCGAGGGGCGCGTGGAGCCCGTCCGGCTCCCTTGACGGCCTCGGTCCACAGTCCTACGTTGTGCTCGCATACGAACCATCGTCCGTATATACGTACGCAATGAGGGGCCGTCAGGCCCGGAAGGTGCGTGCAGGATGGATTTCGACCTCACCGGAGCGCAGCGGGACATCCGCGACGGCGCCCGCGAACTCGCCCGTTCCTTCGACCCCGCCTACTGGGCGGACCACGACGAACGGGCCGCCTTTCCCTGGGAGTTCTACCGCGCGTTCGCCAAGGCCGGCTGGCTGGGCATCGCCGTACCGGAGGAGTACGGCGGCGGTGGCTGCGGCGTGCAGGAGGCCGCACTGCTCCTGGAGGAGGTCGCGGCCTCCGGCGCCGGGATGAACGGGTGCAGCACCATGCACCTCACCATCTTCGGCCTTAACGTCCTCGCCCGGCACGGCAGCGAAGCGCTCCGTCGCGAGGTGCTGCCCGCCGCCGCCTCCGGCGACCTGCACGTCTGCTTCGGCGTCACCGAACCGGACGCGGGCACGGACACCACCCGCATCACCACCTTCGCGCGCCGCGACGGCGACCACTACGTCATCGACGGCCGCAAGATCTGGATCACCAAGGCAGGCGACAGCCAGAAGATGGTGCTGCTCGCCCGCACCACCCCGCGCGACCGGGCCGCGAAGCCCACCGACGGTCTCTCCGTCTTCCTCGTCGACATCGACCGCACCGCCATGGACATCCGGCCCATCCCCAAGATGGGCCGCAACGCCGTCACCTCCCACGAGATCGCCATCGACGGGCTGCGGGTCCCGGACGCCTGCCGCATCGGCGACGAGGGTGCCGGCTTCCGGTACCTCCTCGACGGGCTGAACCCCGAACGCATCCTCCTCGCGCACGAAGCCCTCGGCCTCGGCCGCGCGGCGCTGGACGCCGCCACCCGGTACGCCAAGGAGCGCGTCGTCTTCGACCGGCCCATCGGCCGCAACCAGGGCATCGCCTTCCCCCTCGCCGAGGCGCTGACCCGGCTGGACGCCGCCCGGCTGATGGCCCGCAACGCCGCCTGGCGCTACGACCGGGGACTGAGCTGCGGCCGCGAGGCCAACATGGCCAAATGGCTGTGCGCGGACGCCGGTTTTCAGGCCGCCGACCGGGCCGTCCAGACCCTCGGCGGGATGGGGTACGCGAGGGAGTACCACGTCGAGCGGTACTTCCGGGAGGCGCGCCTGCTGCGGCTCGCGCCCGTCAGCCAGGAAATGGTCCTCAACTACGTCGCCGAACACGTCATGGGCCTGCCGCGCTCCTACTGACCCGACCCGCCGCGTCCCCCGTGACCCCCTGGAGGCATCCATGCGTCCGCTGGACGGCGCCACCGCGCCCCTGGCCGGCATCACCGTACTCAGCGTCGAACAGGCCGTGGCCGCACCGCTCGCCACCCGCCACCTCGCCGACCTCGGCGCCCGCGTCATCAAGATCGAGCGACCGGACGGCGGGGACTTCGCGCGGCATTACGACGCGGCCGTGCACGGCCAGGCAGCCCACTTCGTCTGGCTCAACCGCGGCAAGGAATCCGTCACCCTCGACCTGAAGACCGACGCCGGGCGGGACGCGCTCCTGCGCATCGCCGCACACACCGACGTCTTCGTCGAGAACCTCGCACCCGGCGCCGCGGCACGCCTCGGCTTCGACGCGGACACCTTGCGCGCCGGCCACCCCGAGCTGGTCGCCGTGTCGATGTCCGGATACGGCAGCAGCGGCCCGTACCGCGACAAACGCGCCTACGACCTGCTCGTCCAGGGCGAGACCGGCCTCGCCTCGGTCACCGGCACGCCCGGGGCGGCCGCCAAGACCGGCATCCCCGTCGCCGACATCGGCGCCGGCATGTACGCCTTCTCCGCCGTCCTCGCCGCACTGCTGCGCAGGGCACGCGGCGGGGGAGGGGCGCACGTCGAGGTCTCGATGTTCGACGCGATCACCGAATGGATGGGCCACCCGCTCTACACGACCAAGTACACCGGCACCCCGCCGCCCCGCTCCTCCCTCGGCCACGCCGCGATCGTCCCGTACGACGCGTACCCCACCGCCGACGGCCCCGACCTGCTCATCGGCGTACAGAACGACCGCCAGTGGCGGCGGCTGGCCACGGACGTACTGGGCCGTCCCGACCTCGCGGCACACCCCGACTACGCGACGAACATCGCCCGCTGCCGGAACCGCGCCACCGTCGACGCGACCGTGGGCGAGGTGACCGCGACGCTGCCGACGGCCGACCTCGTCGCCCGCCTGGACGCGGCCGGCATCTGCAACGCGGCGCTGCACACCGTCCATGGCCTCATCGCCCACCCCCAGCTCACGGCCCGCGACCGCTGGCGCACCGTCAGCACGCCCGCAGGGCCCGTCGATGCCGTCCTCCCGCCGATCACCTTCACCGACACGGAAGCCGCGATGGGCCCGGTCCCGGCCCTGGGGGAACACACGGAAGCGGTCCTGCGGGAATTCGGGGCAGCGTAGTCGGACGGGTGTTGTATACCGGCAGTCGCTTCGCCGACGTATCGGCACGCTGCCAACAGTCATTTCTTCGCTTCTCTGGCGCATCCCTTGTTGTCTTCCTGCCCCTTGGTATACAAAGTCGCTGCCCGCCCGAAGAGCGCTCGCCAAGGAGCCACCATGTGTGCTGCACCGCTGCCGTCCCCCTCGTCCCCCGGCGGAGTGTCCCGCCGTCATGTGATCGCCGGCGCGGCCGCCCTGGCGGGCACCGCCGCCGTCGCGTACCCCTCCGCACCCGCGTACGCGGCCGCCGGCGGGAAGCCCGGCGGCACACCCGGCGGGCCCGTCGTCTTCCGCAACGTGCGGCCCTTCGGGGCCGCCACTGCCGTGGACCTGACGGTCGTCAACGGCAGGATCACGGACCGCCCGGCCCCGGCCGGCGCCGAGGTCGTCGACGGCGGCGGCCGGATCGTGCTGCCCTCCCTGGTGAACGCGCACGTCCACCCCGACAAGACGACCTGGGGCGGGCCGTGGGTGTCCCGCAAGCCGGCGGACGGCATCGCGGACTACGCCGACCAGGACGCGGAACTGTTCCGCACCCAGCGCCGACCCGTCGGAGAGCGCGCCTACGGGCTGATGGCGCGCGCGGTCGCCACCGGCACTCGTGCGATGCGCGCGCACGCGGACGTCGCGCCGGAGTACGACCTGGCCTGCGCCGAAGGCGTGGCCGCTGCCAGAGACCGGCTGCAGCACGCCCTCGACGTGCAGATCGTGGCGTTCCCCCAGCACGGCGTCATCCGGAAGCCCGGCACCGCGAAGCTGCTGGAGGAAGCCGCCCGCGCGGGCCTGGTGGACATGATCGGCGGCATCGATCCGATCGGCTTCGACCACGCCCTCGACGAGCAGCTCGACCTCCTCTTCGGCATGGCCGACCGGCACGGAGTGGGCCTGGACATCCATCTGCACGACCGCGGTGAGGACGGGCTCGAGCCGCTGCGCGGCATCATCGACCGGACCCGCGCGCTGTCGCTGCGGGGCAGGGTGACGGTGAGTCATGTCTTCTGCCTGCCGGGCCTGAGCGACCGCGAGCTCGGAGCCGTCGCGGCCGACCTGGCCGAGCTGGACATCTCGCTGACGACGGTGGCGTACTCGGAGTCGACCGTGCTGCCGATCGCGCGGCTGCGCGAGTACGGCGTCGCGGTCGGCCTCGGCACCGACGGGGTGCGCGACGCGTGGAGCCCGTTCGGCAACGGGGACATGCTGGACCGCGCACACCAGCTGGGCCTGATCACCGACATCCGCCTCGACGAGGAGCTCAACGACTGCTACCGCGCCGCCACCGACGGCGGCTCCGACGTCATGCACCTGCCGCACGCGGACCTGCAGCCCGGCGCCCCGGCCGACTTCCTCCTCGTACGCGGCGAGTGCCTGCCCCAGATCGTCGTGGACACGCCGAAGCGGGACATGGTGGTGCACGGCGGGCGCGTGGTGGCCCGCGACGGTGAGCTGGTCCACTAGCGGAAAACCCGTGGTCGGAGCGGCGGGCGTGTGGAAAAGTCCGCGGCGTGACGGACACTGACGACATATGCATCACACCGGTCGCCGAGCGGCCCTCGCTGGCCGCCCGGCTCTACGAACTGGCCGACACCTGGCCCGCGTTCGTGGCACCCGAACCCGTGGCGAACGCGCTGCTGGGCCGGGTCATCGAGGACTTCCCCGAGTACTGCGTGGTGGCCACGGACGGCGACCGGGTCGTGGCACGGGGGCTCGCCGTGCCGTTCAGCGCGGCGCTCGACGGCCGGGAGGAGGCGCCGGACCAGGGGTGGGACCGGGTGCTGGTGTGGGCGTTCGACGACCGGCGGCACGGCCGCGCACCGACGGTCGCCAGCGCGCTGGAGATCACGGTGGACACCGGGTACCTCGGCCGTGGCCTGTCGTACCGCATGCTCGCCGCCCTGCGCGACGCGGCCGGCCGGCAGGGCCACGACGTGCTCATGGCCCCGGTCCGCCCGACGGCCAAACACCGGGAACCCCGCGTCCCCATGGCCGAGTACGTCCGCCGCCGGCGCCCCGACGGCCTGCCGGAAGACCCCTGGCTGCGCGTCCACGTCAAGGCCGGCGGCACCATCGAGAAGATCGCTCCCGCCTCGATGACGGTCAGCGGCTCCCTGGCCCAGTGGCGCCAGTGGACCGGCCTCCCCTTCGACCGCGACGGCGACATCGAGGTCCCCGGCGCCCTGACCCCGGTCCACTGCGACACCGCACACGACCACGCGGTCTACGTCGAGCCCAACGTATGGGTCCGGCACGCCGTGCGCTGACGGCGGCTCTCGCGAACCGCCGCACCGACGGCCATGGCGGCGCTGACCGCGGCACCGGCCGCGCAGACCGCGATCGCCGGATTGACGTAGGACGGCACGAGGTCGTAGTGGGCGTTGCAGGGCCGGGACATCGGGAACACGGACTCGCGGGAGAACTCCGGATCCCAGTCCTGCCCGTGCTGGTGGTGGCAGGTTTCCCCGATGTCCCAGGCGAACATCGCCCACCCGCCGCGCAGTGCGAAGCCCAGCGCGAGGACGAAGAGGACGGCCGAGGCGACCGTCCAGTTCCGGGCCGTGCGGCGCGTGCCGTCGGGCGGGCGCCGTGACGGCCGGCCGAATAAGGGCATGGCGGTCATGATGCCAGTCCGCGGCCGGGGCCGGATACGGAGCGGTGCACGGGTCTGGACGTGGGCGGGATCTATCGTGCTTTGATAGCACCATTGAGCCTCAAGGCAGGGGCGGGCACGGCTCGGCCGCGGACGCCCCCTCGTGCGTCGGAAGGACTTCACATGACCGTGAACGACCGGCAGCCCGCCGGTGACGCCGCACCGCTCCGCTCCCGCGCCTGGTTCGGCGACGGCGGCAAGAACGGCTTCATCACCCGGCACGCGCTGCGCGGCATGGGCCGCGGGGGGCACAACTTCGACGGCCGGCCGGTCATCGGCATCTGCAACACCTACTCCGAACTCACCCCCTGCAACGGGCACTTGCAGCTCATCGCGGAGGCCGTCAAGCGCGGCGTGCTCCAGGCCGGCGGCTTCCCGCTGGAGTTCCCCGCCATGTCGCTCGGCGAGCCCATCATGCGGCCCACGACCATGCTCTACCGCAACCTCGCCGCCATGGAGATCGAGGAGCAGATCCGCGCCAACCCGCTGGACGCCGTCGTCCTCCTCACCGGCTGCGACAAGACCACCCCCGCGGCGCTCATGGGCGCCGCGAGCGCGGGCGTCCCCGCGATCGTCTTCACCGGCGGCCCCATGCTCAACGGCCGCTTCCGGGGCCGCGACGTCGGCTCCGGCACGGACGTGTGGCGGATGACCGAGGAGCTGCGCGCGGGCACCATCACGCAGGAGGAGTTCACCGAGTTCGAGAGCTCGCTGAACCGCAGCGCGGGCCACTGCATGACGATGGGCACCGCCTCCACCATGGCCTGCCTCACCGAAGCGCTCGGCATGATGGTCCCCGGCGGCTCCGGGCTGCCCGCCGTCGACTCGCGCCGCGGCACCCTCGCCGAGGAGACCGGTATCCGCGCCGTCGAGCTGGCCGGCAGCGACCTCACCCCGCAGCGCATCATGACCCGCGCCGCCTTCGAGAACGCCATCCGCGTCAACGCGGCCATCGGCGGCTCCACCAACGCCGTGCTGCACCTCCTCGCGCTCGCGGGCCGCCTCGACGTACCCCTCGCACTGGACGACTTCGACCGGCTGGGCGCCGAACTCCCGCTGCTCGTCGACCTGATGCCGTCCGGCCGCTTCCTGATGGAGGAGTTCGCGTACGCGGGCGGGCTCCCGGCCCTCATCAACGACCTCCGCGACCACCTGCACCGCGACACGGTCACCGTCACCGGGCGCAGCCTGCTCGACAACTGCGAGGGCGCCGAGGTGTACGACCGCGAGGTCATCCGCCCGCTCGACCGGCCCGTGCAGCCCGCCGGCAGCGGCACGGCCGTACTGCGCGGCAACCTCGCGCCCGGCGGCGCCGTCATCAAGCAGTCCGCCGCCGACCCCAAGCTGCTCAGCCACACCGGGCCCGCGCTGGTCTTCGACTCCCTGGAGGACTACCTCGCCGTCGCCGAGGACCCCGACCTCGACGTCACCGCCGACACCGTGCTCGTCGTCCGCAACAACGGCCCGAAGGGTTACCCCGGCATGCCCGAGGTCGGCAACGTGCAGCTGCCCAAGAAGCTCCTCGACGCGGGCGTCCGCGACATGGTCCGGATCTCCGACGCCCGGATGTCCGGCACCGCGTACGGCACGTGCGTGCTGCACGTCGCGCCCGAGGCGGCCGTCGGCGGCCCGCTCGCCCTCGTCCGCACCGGCGACCCCGTACGCCTCGACGTCCCCGCGCGCCGGCTCGACGTCCTGGTCGAGGACGCCGAGCTGGAGCGCCGCAAGGCCGCCTGGCAACCGCCCCGCCCGCACGCGGACCGCGGCTGGACCTACCTGTACGACCGCCACGTCACCCAGGCCGACACCGGCGTCGACCTGGACTTCCTGCGCGGCGCCAGCGACTCGACGCCGCCCCGCCGGGCGTTCTGACCCCGGCCCGCCGGAGGCCGGTGGAGGTGTGACAATCGGGCGGAGCGGCCGCGGCCCGGCCGCCCCGCACCGGTACACGAGAAAAACGGGGAGCGGCGTGGAACTTCAGGGCCTGCACGGGCAGGTGGTCGACCGCATCGGCCGGTCGCTCGCCGCGGAAGAGATCCGCGCGGGCCAGGTCCTGCGCCTGGAGGACGTACAGGAGCGGTACGGCGTCTCGCGCACGGTGGCGCGCGAGGCGGTCCGCGTCCTGGAGTCCAAGCGGGTGGTCACCAGCCGCCCCCGCGTCGGCATCACCGTACGCCCGCTCGCCGAGTGGAACCTCTACGACCCGCAGATCATCCGCTGGCGGCTGGCCTCGCCCGCGCGCGAGGCCCAGCTGCGCGAACTGGCCGAACTGCGGGCCGCCGTCGAACCGTCGGCCGCGGCGCTGGCCGCCTCCGGCGCGGCACCAGAAGCCCGCGCCGCGCTGGCCGGGCACGCCCGCGCCATGGCGGACGCCGCCCGGGCCGGTGACCGCGGGGCGTTCGTCGCGGCCGACGCGGCCTTCCACCGCGCCCTGCTGACCGCCTCCGGCAACGGCATGTTCGCGCAGCTCGCCGAGGTGACGGAGGAACTGCTGGTGGCCCGCAGGGAACTGGCCCTGATGCCGCCCGACCTCGACATGGCCGCCGTCGACCGGCACCGGGAGGTCGCCGAAGCGGTGGCCGAGGGCCGCCCCGCCGACGCCGCGCAGGCCGTCGTCCGCATCGTCGACGCCGCCCACGACGAGGTCGAGCGGCTGCTGCACGGCGGGGGCCCGTGCGCGTACCGGCGGTGAACCGGACGGAGACCGGCCCGGAAAGGGTGAACCGGGCTCAGAAGTAGACGATGCGCACGACCGTGACCGTCAGCACGCTCTCGCTCACGTAGTAGCGGATCACCACTCCCGCGACGGTCGCCTCCCGCCGCTCGCGGTCCTTGTCGATCGCCGCCGAGCCGTGCCCGTACGGATCGTCGGCGAGCCGCCGCATCCCGGCGTCGAACCGGGTGCGTAACGCGGTTTCCATGGCGTCGCGGGCCTGGTCGGCCGGCGGTGCGTACTGCAGGCGACGGCGGCTCACGCCACCTCCGGCCGGTCGTCTTCGGCCGGCACGGCACCGATGTCCTCGCCCCGCTCCAGGCGCTCGAACAGCTCCTGGTCCTCCCGGTCGGCGCCGGTGCCGCCCATGGCCCAGCGGGCCAGCCGGGCGGGCAGCTCGGCCGCCGGCACATGCGGGATCTCACGGTCGAACGCCCGGGCCTGGTCCTCGTCGAGGACGGCCCGGATGCCGGCGATGGTGCCGGGCAGCTCGACCAGCTCGCCGCCGATCACCGTCTTCAGCGTCGCTTCCACGGCCCACCTCCTCGCGCGGCTGCCACGCGCCGGTGACCACCGTACGCCCATCGGCCCCCGCCGTGTCCCGGGTACCGCGAAGACCGCGGGTACCGGTTACGGGGCTGACATGGCGGTGGGCCCGCGGTGCGGACCCACTCGGAGGACGGTGCATGCGCACGGTGCCGGTCAGCGCTGTGCGGTGATGCTCTCGGTCCAGTCGGCCATCTGATCGTCGGTGAGGTGACCGGCCAGATCGGCCTCGCTGATCATGCCGACCAGCCGCTTGTTCTGGATCACGGGGAGGCGGCGGATCTGGTGTCCCCGCATCTCCTCCAGCACCTCGCTGACGTCGGCGTCCACGTCGATCCAGCGGGGTGTGCCCTTGGCCATCTCACCCGCGGTGACCTGGGCCGGATCGTGGCCCATGGCCACGCAGCCGACCACGATGTCGCGGTCGGTGAGGATGCCGCACAGCCGTTCGTCGGCGTCGCTGATCGGCAGGGCGCCCACGTCGAGCTCCCGCATCAGCTGGGCGGCGCGGTCCAGGGTGACGTCCTCGGCGATCCACTGAGCGCCGGGGTGCATGATGTCTCCGGCAGTGGTCATGAAGTACCTCCCGTGCCGGACGGCCGGCGCGACGCCGGGCGCGCCGCAGGTCCCGGCCCTTCCATTCTGGTCACCGGTCACCGCCCCCGCATGTCCGCACGGCACGCCGCGGAAGGCCGCTCACCGGCGGTGAACCGGCTGCTCACCCGCGGTGAAGAGCCCGGAACGCCCCGCGGGGCACCGCCGTCGCCGTGACGGTGGTGCCCCGCGGAGGAGTGCAGTCGGTACGCGGCTCAGCTGCCGTTGCCGGTGCCGTTCTCCGAGAGGATCGGAATGTCGTCGACGATGTGCGACAGCGAGTCGTCGCCCTTGTTCTGCGTCGAGTTCTCGGCGCACTGCTGGTTCTGCGGGTTGGCGAGCACGTTGACGTCCTGGACGGTGATCGGGATCAGGCCGATCAGCGAGCCCACGTTGACCTTCGCCGGCACGCCGAGGCACAGGTCGTTGAGCGAGTTCTGCACCAGGCCGGCCTGAGGGCTCAGGCTGCCGGCCGTGGCCGAGTTCCCGTACGACGTCGACGCACCGTTGCCGCTCGCGTTGGTGGCGTCGGAGTCGTCGCCGGCGGCAGCGGCGCTGCCGGCACCGGCAGCGAGACCGGCGGTGGCGAGGGTGAGGGCGGCCAGGGTGGCACGGATGCGCATTTCTCTCCTATTTGACAACAAAGGAAGGGAGGAAGGCCCCAGTACACCGCCCGGCGTGTGCTGTCCTGTCCTATTCACCCGTTCATCGGCGTGTCTGTATTCGTACCCCTCTTGGTATGGCGAGGGGGACGCGTGGGCAGTGGTGACAATGTGTCTCACAGTGTCGGCCGACACCGAGACCGGGCCGGCGGGCCGACGTGCCACCACGCCACCCAGACCCCGTGACAGGTGCTCGCGCGGTCCGCCGGTCAGCCCCAGGAGACGGCCGCAGGCTCGCCCGCAACGGCCGGAATCCGCCGTACGGGCGGCCGCGCATCAGGTACTCTTGCCGGCACCAGTGATCATGCTGGACCGCGAACGAGGAGGTGAGACCCATTACCGCTGTACGAGGACGGGTCCTCCCTGCTCGCATCCGCGCGGTCCACGCGGCGCCTTCGCCGTAGCGACCGGCAGCAGGGAGCCCGCCCGGCGTCCGCCAGGCACCCGAAAGGCTTCCCATGTCGCATCTCGCTTCTCCCCGCATCACCACCCTCCGTTCCGCGGCCGTCAGCCGCCTCCGCGCGACCGGCTCGGTCTTCGCCGAGGACGAGGCGGACCTGCTGCTCTCCCACGCGGCCACCCCGGCCGACCTCGAAGCGCTCGTCGAGCGGCGTGCCGCCGGACTGCCGCTGGAACAGGTGCTCGGCTGGGCGGAGTTCAGCGGGCTCCGGGTGGCCGTGGCCCCCGGCGTCTTCGTGCCCCGCCGCCGTACCGAATTCCTCGCCGGGCAGGCCGCGGCGCTGGTCACCGCAGCCTCCGCCGGCGCCGCCCGGCCGGTCGTGGTGGACCTCTGCTGCGGCTCCGGCGCGGTGGGCGCCGCACTGGCCGCCGCCGCGCCGGACCCCGGCATCGAGCTGCACGCGGCGGACATCGACCCGGCAGCGGTCCGCTGCGCCCGCCGCAACATCCCCCGCACCGTGGGCGAGGTGCACGAGGGCGACCTGTACGACGCGCTGCCCGTCTCGGTACGCGGCCGGATCGCCGTCCTCGTCGCCAACGTGCCCTACGTGCCCACCGACGAGGTCGGCCTGCTGCCGCCGGAGGCCCGCGACCACGAGCCGCTGGCCGCGCTGGACGGCGGGGCCGACGGGCTGGACATACTGCGCCGGGTGACGGCCGCGGCCCCGCGGTGGCTGGCGCCCGGCGGTCACCTCCTCGTCGAGACGAGCGCACGCCAGGCGGCGCCGGCCGCCGAGGCCTTCCGCCGCGGTGGCCTGATCCCGCGCGTGGTGACCTCGGAGGAGCAGTACGCGACCGTCATTATTGGCGCGACCGGCTGAACGGCGCCGAGTACGTTGGCGGCATGACGCTCCCGAAGTCCGCCCTGAGCCACGACCGGCTGTGCGAGGAAATCCTCATCCAGACACGGCAGTTGCGGGACCTCGCCCGCGGTGCCGACCTGGGGCTGCGGGTGCCCTCCTGCCCGGACTGGAACCTCGCCCAGCTGCTGCGGCACGTGGGCAACGCCCACCGCTGGGCCGAAACGATCGTGCGGACCAGGGCGACCGAGCCGGTCCCTGAGGACGTCAACGACGTGGCCGGGTACGCCGCGGCGGACCCGGCCGAGCTGGACGCATGGGTCGCCGAGGGCGCGGCACTGCTGGCCGGTGCGCTGCGGGAGGCCGGGCCCGACGCCGTGGTGTGGACCGTCGTCGACGACGAGGACGAGGTGTCACCGACGTTCTGGGCCCGGCGGATGGCGTACGAGACGGCCGTCCACCGGGCGGACGCGGCGCTGGCCGTCGGCGCCGCGTACACCCTGGCGGAGGACGTCGCGCGCGACGCCGTGGACGAGTGGATGACGTACGCGGCGCTCCCCGAGGCGTACGAGGACCGGCCGGACCTGCCCGGCCTGCTGGGGCCCGGCCGCACCCTCCGCTTCCGGGCCACGGACACGGACGAGGAGTGGGGTGTCGATCTGACGGGGGCGGCACCGGCCTGGCACCGCGGCCCCGCCGGCGAGGGAGCCGGCGCGGCCGTCACCGTGCGGGCACCCCTCACCGACCTGTTGCTGCTGCTCTACCGGCGGCCCGCCCGCGGCGACGCCCCGCGCGTCGACGGCGACACGGCCCTGCTGGACCTGTGGCTGCGCCGCGCGGGCTTCTGGCTCCAGTAGGACGCGCCCCGGCCGCCCTGCCCCGGGCGGCTGACGTGCGGTGAGAATCGGATCATGGCGGGAACCCTCCACCAGAGACCCGGCCATCCGCACACGGGAGGAGGACGGACGGTCATGACCACGCACCGCTCCGCCGACACCAGCACAGCCAGCGACGACGGGAGCGCCCCCGAGGGCAACACCGAGTACGGCAGGAAGTCCTTCAAGCGGTCCCGGAGCCACTTCGCCGACCGCATCACCGCCGACGGCCGGGACGGCTGGCCCGTCGAGGCCGGCCGCTACCGCCTGGTCGTCAGCCGCGCCTGCCCCTGGGCCAGCCGCGCGCTGGTCTCCCGGCGGCTGCTCGGCCTGGAGGACGCGCTGTCGCTGGCCGTCGCCGACCCGATCCAGGACGACCGCAGCTGGCGCTTCACCCTGGACCCGGACGGCCGCGACCCGGTCCTCGGCATCCACTACCTCAGCGAGGCGTACGACGCGCGGGAGACCGGCTACCCCGGCGGCGTCAGCGTGCCCGCCGTCGTGGACGTGCCCAGCGGCAAGCTCGTCACCAACGACTACCAGCAGATCACCCTGGACCTCGCGACCGAGTGGACCGCGCTGCACCGGCCCGGCGCGCCCGACCTCTACCCGGAGCCGCTGCGCGCCGAGATCGACGAGGTCATGGACGGCGTCTACCGAGACGTCAACAACGGCGTGTACCGCGCCGGGTTCGCGACCGGGCAGAAGGAGTACGAGGAGGCGTACGAGGACGTCTTCCGCCGCCTGGAGTACCTGTCCCGGCGGCTGTCGGACCGCCGGTACCTGGTCGGGGACACCATCACCGAGGCGGACATCCGGCTCTTCACCACTCTGGTGCGGTTCGACGCCGTCTACCACGGCCACTTCAAGTGCAACCGGTACAAGATCGCCGAGGACCCGGTGCTCTGGGCCTACGTACGGGACCTCTACCAGACGCCAGGATTCGGCGACACGGTCGACTTCGACCACATCAAGCGGCACTACTACCAGGTGCACACCGGCATCAACCCGACCCGGATCGTGCCGCGCGGCCCCGACCTCGCCGCCTGGCTGACCCCGCACCACCGCGAACAGCTCGGCGGCCGGCCGTTCGGCGACGGCACCCCGCCGGGCCCGGTGCCGCCCGGCGAGGAGGTCCCGCCCGCCGGACGCCCCTGAGCCACGGGCCCCGGGTGCCGCGGCCGGCTCACGCGTGGGTGCCGGCGCACCCGGGTCCGGGCCGGCCGGGAACGGGCGCGGGATCGACGCCGGCCAGGTCCCGGCTCGCGTCCCACCCAGGGCGGGGTGGCGGGTGTGGACGACATGGTGACGGACTCCCTTGCTGGTGGCGGCGGCTGCGTGCGGGGCAGCCCGGCACCCACGGTCCCAGCGGCCACCGACACCTCGCCGACCGGTCACCGACAGCCCCGCCGCACGGCCGACAGCGCACCGGCACGGTGCCGGCCGCCCGTTGTCTGGACGCTCTTCCGCCGGAGGGGCTCAGGCGTCGTCGGCGGCGTGCACGCGGACGCCGCCGACGTACGTCTGCAGCACCCGGGTGGCCGCGATGTCCGCCGGGTCCTCGAAGGGGTCGCGGTCGAGGACGGCCAGGTCGGCGAGGTTGCCGGCCCGGATCGTGCCGGTGTCGTCGAGGTGGTTCACGTACGCGCTGCCCGCGGTGTAGGCCGCGAGCGCGGCGCCCAGGTCGAGGCGCTGCTCGGGCAGGAAGGCGGGGGTGCCGGGACCGGCCTCCGGCTGGCGGCGGTGGACGGCGGTGTGCAGCGCGGCCATCGGGTCGGGGCTGCTGACCGGCCAGTCGCTGCCGGCGGCGAGCGTGGCGCCGGAGCGGAGCAGATCGCCGAACGGGTACTGCAGCGCGGCCCGCTCGGCGCCCAGGAACGGGATGGTGAGGTCGTCCATCTGCGGCTCGTGCGCGGCCCAGAGCGCCTGGATGTTGGCCGTGGCGCCGAGCCGGCGGAAGCGGGGTACGTCGTCGGGGTGGACGATCTGCAGGTGCGCGAGGTGCGGCCGGTTGTCCGTCCAGCCGTTGGCGGCCCGCGCCGCCGCGACCGCGTCCAGCGCCTCCCGCACCGCCCGGTCGCCGAGCGCGTGGAAGTGCACCTGGAAGCCGTGCGCGTCCAGCTCCGTGACGTACCGCCGCAGCGCTTCCGGCTCGATGAAGGAGATGCCGCTGTTGTCGGAGGCGCAGCCGCATGCGGTGAGGTAGGGGTGGAGGAGCGCCGCGGTGTGGTTCTCGGCGATGCCGTCCTGCATGATCTTCACGGTCGCGGCGCGCAGCCGGCCGGCCGTCAACTCCTCGCTCCGGGCGAGAAGTTCGGGAAGCTGCTCGGTGCCGCGTGCCCGGTCCCACCACAGCGAGCCGGTGACCCGGGCGGTCAGCCGGCCGGCCGCGACGGCGGCCGCGTAGGCGGGTGCCGGGTCGGCCATCCCGGCGTGGTTGCCGAGCAGGGCGTCCTGCCAGGCGGTGATGCCGTACGCGTGGAGCAACCGCTGTGCCCGCAGCAGCCCTTCGGTGAGCGTGGCGAGGGACGGTTCGGGGACGACGGCGGCGACCAGGGTCATGGCGCCTTCCTGGAGCATCCCGGTCGGGTGCCCGTCGGCCTCCCGCTCCAGCCGCCCGTCCGCCGGGTCCGGGGTACGGGCGTCGAGCCCGGCGCGTGCGAGCGCGCGGGTGTTGGCCCAGCCGCCGTGGTGGTCGCGGTTGACCAGGTACACCGGACGGTCGGGCACCAGCGCGTCGAGGAACTGGCGGGTGGGCGTGCCGCCGGGGAACGCCTCCATGGACCAGCCGCCGCCGGTGATCCACTCGGCGTCGGGGTGCGCGTCGGCGTACGCGCGGATGCGGCGCCGGTAGTCCTCGGCCGTGACCGCGCCGCTCAGATCGCACTGGCCCAGCTCGACGCCGCCGCCCACCGGGTGGACGTGCGCGTCCTGGAAGCCGGGTACGAGCAGCCGGCCCCGCAGATCCACCACTTCGGTGCGCGGGCCGATCAGCTCGCGCACCTCGTCGTGGCCGACGGCGATGATGCGTGCGCCGCGCACGGCGACGGTGGTGGCGCGGCTGCGCGCCGGGTCGACGGTGTGCACGGGGCCGCCGGTGAAGACGAGGTCGGCGGGGTGCGAATGCGGCATGACCGGGCTCCTGGGTCGGTGGGTAACGGGGGAGGGACGGGGTGCGGGCTCAGCGGGCGGGTTCGGGTGGTGGCGCGGCCGGGTCGCCGTCGTCGTCGCGGTCGCGGTCCCGGTCGCCCGGCAGGGTGAGCGCCTCCGCGTCCGTACCGCGTCCCGTGACGAAGTACGGGGACCTCAGCGCCCACTTGGCCCGAGCGGCCGCGACCAGTCCGGAGGCGAGGATCAGGCCGGGCACGAGCAGCATGAACCAGCCGTTGTCGGGGCGGGCCGCGAAGTGGTCGCTCATGGTCGCGTAGTGCCAGGCGAGCGAGGCGCCGAGCGCGAAGAGGGCGAGCCCGGCGGCCGCGGGGACCACGACGCCGGTCAGCGCGGCACGCCATCCGGCGCGCAGGTCGGCGCGGAAGCGCAGTGCGCAGGCCAGCGCGGTCAGGCCGTAGTAGAGCGAGACGACCAGCCCGATGGAGTTGACCGCGGCCAGGATCATTTCGTTCAGCTTCGGGATGCCGAGGGCGAGGACGGCGACGGCCGCGGCGATGGCCATGATGAGGACCGTACCCACGGCGGGCGTGCCGAAGCGGGGGCTGACCCTGGTCCAGACGGGGCCGAGGGTGCGGTCGCGGCCCATGGCGAGCGCGCCCCGCGCGGTCGGGATGACGCCGGCCTGCAGCGAGGCGAAGGCGGAGCACATCAGCGCGGCCAGCGGCAGGGAGGCCCAGGGCTCGGGCGCGAGGCGCGTGCCGAGGAAGGTGAGCGCCTGCGGTCCGTTGCGCACCAGCTCCCCGTCGCCCATCACGCGCTGGAAGGAGACGGCGGCGAAGACGAACAGCGCCAGCATGACGGTGAGCGCGATCAGTCCGCCGCGCGCCGCGTCGCCCGCGCCCCTGGTCTCCTCGTTCACGGTGAACGCCGCGTCCCAGCCCCAGTAGAGGAAGACGGCGAGGACCAGCCCCTGCTCCAGCGAGGTCGCCGAGCCGATCCGGAACGGCTCGAACCAGGTGAGCGAGAAGGGCTGGTCGCCGGCGGCCAGGCCCCATGCGCAGAAGACGAGCAGTACCGCGTACTCGAAGACCAGCAGCCCGAACTGGAGGCGGGTGGCGGAGCGGACGCCGGTGACCGCGGTGACCGTCACGACGACCAGCACGGCCAGCCCGATGACGGTGCTGGTGGCGGCGGAGTTCGGGTCCAGCGGGACGCCGAACGCGGTGCGGGCGCCCAGCTTGTTGAGGAACTGCAGGACCACCGAGCCGGTGACGGCCCCGGTGTACGCCATGAAGATCACGTTGCCGACCAGGACGACCCAGCCGGTGAGGAACCCCGGCCAGGGGCCGATGGAGCGGCCGACCCAGGTGTAGCCGTTGCCGCAGTTGGGCTCGGAGCGGTTGAGACGGGCGTAGGCGAGGGCGATGCCCAGGATCGGCAGGAACGCCAGCACCAGAGCACGGGCGTCTGCCGGCCCGCGTACACGGCGAGGGTGCCCATCCCGATGCCGATGCTGGTGGTCGCGGCGGTGCTGGAGGCGGCGAGGGCCACGCCGTCCTTGACGCCGAGCGAGCGGCGCATACGGGTGCCCGGCGGAGCGGGCGGCACTGCTGGGGGCACGGGACACGCTCCTGGGATGCGGCGGGGGAGGGTGCGGCCCGACCGGGCCGGCGCGGCGGGCACCGCGTGCGCCGATGAAACAGCCGCCGCGGACTGTATGTCAATGGCGTTGACGTAAGGTGTCCGCAGGTCTCCGGGGAGGCCATTCGCGGATCCGCGGTGAGGTCATGAGCGAAAGCGCGGGGAGGTCCCTTCCGGAACCGTGGGGAGGCCATTCGGGGAATCAGGGGAAGGTGATTGACTGGGCCCGCACTGTGCAGCCGCACACCGTGCACCGCACTCCGCAGCCGCACCCGGCGCCGGGCACTGCCCCGCCCCGACGACGAAGGGCCGACCGTGGCATCAGCCGACCGCGTCACCGCCGAGCGCAGGCGCCGGCGCCCCACCAAGAGCGGCGTGGTCCTGTCGGCGGAGATGATCCTCGACAAGGCGCTGGAACTCCTCGACGAGCAGGGCGCCGAGGCCCTCACCATCCGCCGCCTCGGCACCGCGCTCGGCGCCGACCCCAGCGCGGTCTACCGCTACTACCGCGGCGCCGAGGACCTGCTGCTCGCCCTCGGCGACCGCCTCATCGGCGAGGCCCTGGACGCCTACGAGGCCGCCGAGCACCCCGACTGGGCCGAAGCGCTGCGGGAGCTGGGCCGCTGCGCCTACCGCGCGGCGCTGCGCCACCCGCGCGTCGCCGTCCTCAGCACCTACCGCGTCACCCGCCGCCCCAACGAGCAGCGCGCGGTGGAGACGGGCGTCGGCCTGCTGCGCCGCGCGGGCTTCGACGACGCCACCGCCGTACGCCACTACCACGCCTTCATCGACACCGTCCTCGGCCACGCCGCGCTGGACGCCGCGGTGCTGCGCCTCCCGGACGACCAGCGGGCGGGCGACGCGCAGGCATGGAGCGAGGCGTACGCCGAACTGCCCGCCGACGACTTCCCCCACCTGCACGCGGTCCGCACCCACCTGCCCACGATGGCGGGCCCCGCCTTCGAACACGCCCTGGACCTGCTGCTGACGGCCCTGCGCACGCAGGCTCCGGGCTAGCCGAGCATGCCGCGAATTCGCCATTGTCGACCAGTTCAGATGTTCACATGCAAGCAGTGGAGGCCGTGAATGTGCGGGGCGTCTTCAGGCGATTCACCTGAGGGGATGTGGCGGACTCCGCCGGTGCCGCCGATGCTCGGTGGCCATGAGTCCTTCGTGGGGCTGGACGGCGTGACGATCGCCGACTTCTGGCGCTTTGCGCTGCCCGACTTCAAGATGAACAACGCACGCGGCTACCTGGCCGAGTTCCTGGTGCATCGGGCCCTTGGGTCCGCGCGGTCACGGGGGGAGTGGCACAGCCATGACGTGGAGACCGAGGACGGGCTGTGCATCGAGGTGAAGACGAGCGCTTATCTCCAGGCTTGGGAGCAACGACAGCTTTCGGACATCAGATTCACCGGTCTCCGCAGCAAGCGGTGGAATCCGCGCACCGGCTACGCCGATGAGGAGACGTACAACGCGCATGTGTACGTCTTCGCCGTGCAGACGGCGCGCAGTCACGAGGAATACGACCCGCTGGACGTCGGTCAGTGGGAGTTCTTCGTCCTCGGCCGCCCGGTGGTGGAGCGGCTGGGCCGGAAGAGCATGGGTTATGCGACGGTGCGCCGCCATGCCGGGGGCAGCGTGGCGTACAGCGGCCTGGCGGAGCGCATACGGGCAGCCGATCCGCGCCGGGTACCCGGGCAGCGATGCGCTACGGACGAATGACCGTCCAGGCACTCCGATCGGCATCTGCTCGGCGCTGCTCGGGCTGGACGCAAGCCCCAGGCTCCGATGGTGAGCTGATCCACTCCGCTGCTGGAGCTCTCAAGGACTCCGGAGCTGCCCCGGGGGCAGGAGTGAGTGCCAGAAGCCGATCTGATCACTCTGTTACGGGCAGGCATTCGGCGAGCAGACCGACGATGTCGCGCCAGGCCCGCTGTGCGTGTCGTGGGTGGTAGCCGACACCCGGGGGTGTGGTGTGGTCGACCGGTGGGTGGTGGAAGGCGTGCAGGGCTCCGCCGTAGACCACGCAGCGCCAGTCGACGCCCGCGTCCCGCATTTCGGCGATGAACGCTTCCCGTTGCGCGGGCGGCATGATCGGGTCTTCCGATCCGACCCCGGCCCACACGGGGCAGCGGATGCGTGCCGCCTCGCCCGGTCGGCCCGTGGTCAGTGCGTTGACCGTACCGATCGCGCGCAAGTCGGCTCCGTCGCGCCCGAGTTCCAGCACGACCGCGCCCCCGGTGCCGTAGCCGATCGCGGCGACCCGGTCGTGGTCGGTCCGCGGTTCGGCGCGCAGCACCTCGAGTGCCGCATGGCCGATGCCCCGCATCCGGTCGGGGTCTGCGAGCAGCGGCATGCAACGGGCCAGCATCTCCTCGGGGTCGTCCAAGTAGCGCCCGCCGTGGAGGTCAAAGGCCAGCGCCACGTATCCCAGCTCGGCCAGGGCATCGGCGCGGCGGCGCTCGACGTCGCTGAGCCCCATTCCCTCGGGCCCGATCAGGACTGCGGGCGCACGCTCCTCACCGGCGGGGAGCGCGAGGTGCCCGGTCATCGTGAGGGCATCTGCCGGGTATTCGACCGTACGTGTGGTGATCGTCATGAGGCTGGACCGTAGTGACCATCCAGCCGGGTCGGGCCGGTGTTCACCGTCGGCGGAAGGTGGTCAGCGGTGCAGTGCGGCCCGCAGTGCCGAGTACGCCGCGTCGTTCGCCTCGGCGGCGGCCGGGAGTTGGGCCGGCATGCCGAAGAAGCCGTGGAAGACCCCGGCGTAGCGCCGTACGTCCACCGTGACGCCCGCCTCCCGCAGTCGCCGTGCGTACGTCTCGCCCTCGTCGCGCAGCGGGTCGTACTCGGCGGTGAGCACGTGGGCGGGCGGCAGGCCGGAGAGGTCGGGCGCGGCGAGCGGTGAGGCGTACGGATGCCCGCTGTCGGCCTCCGTGCCCAAGTACTGTTCCCAGTACCAGCGCAGATGGTCGGCGGTGACGAAGTAGCCGCGGGCGTTCTCGCGGTAGGACGGGGTGTCCCGGGCGGGGTCGAGCATCGGGTAGACCAGCAGCTGGAAGACGGGCATCGGGCCGCCGCGGTCGCGGGCCATCAGGGGGAGCACCGCGGCGAGGTTGCCGCCCGCGCTGTCACCGGCCACCGCGATGCGGGCCGGGTCACCGCCCACCTCGGGGGCGTGCGCGGCGGCCCAGCACAGCACCGCGTAGGCGTCCTCGGCCGCTGCCGGGAACCGGTGCTCGGGCGCCCGGCGGTAGTCGACGGAGACGACGAGCGCGCCCGTGGCGTTGGCCATCTCCCGGCACATCGTGTCGTGCGAGTCGAGGTCGCAGATCACGAAGCCGCCGCCGTGGCAGAACACCACCACGGGCAGCGCGCCGTCGCCGGCCGCCCGCGGCCAGTACAGGCGGACCGGGACCTCCGGGGCACCGGCCGGGCCGGGCAGCCGCCGGTCCTCGACCCGCGCCACCGGGACGGTTGCGCCCGCCGGGGCGGGCCGGGCCGCGAGGAGGCGGCGCGCCTCGGCCGCGTCGAACACCTCGGTGCCCAGGCGCGGGAAGTGCGCCTCGGACAGGTCGATGATGGCCTTGGCCACGGGGTCCAGCGGCACGTGCGGTCTCACCTCGTCGTGGTCGAGCCGGCAGTGGCGTCCGGTGCAGTGTTTTCACTGACCGGCATTTCGATTAGAAATACGCCTGATCGAAATGTCAATGCTGCAGGGGGCACGACGTGGTGGCGGTGCCGTGCGTCAGTCCGTCTTCTTGCCGCGTCCGCGTGGGGCCGGCCCCGGAGCGGGCTGCTCGGCCGCGCGTACCGTCGCCGCCACCTCGTCCAGGTCGCGCAGCGCCGACTCGGCGAACTCCCGCTCCGCTTCGTAGTACTTCTCCGACCACCGCAGCACCAGCTCGGTGTACGCCCAGGACGGTTCCTTGGCCGAGCCCTCGGCCGTGGCGCGGGCCCGCTGGGTCATCTTCTCGGCGTACGCGCGGTGCTGTTCGAGGATGCCGCGCAGCTGCTCGGGCTCCGTCATGTGGCCGAGCCAGAGCCGCAGCATCACGCCGTGCTTCAGTACGGGCGGCTCCACCGGGGCCTCGCTCACCCACCGGGCGGCGGCCTCCTTCCCGCGCGGGGTGATGCTGTACATGCGTTTGCCCCGGACGCCGTCCTCCTGGGACACCGTCCGCGACGTGACGTAACCGTGCTTCTCCAGGCGCTTGAGCTCGCCGTACACCTGGCTGGCCGACGGGCTCCAGTAGAAGAACTGCAGGCTGGAATCGGCCCACTTCTTCAGGTCGTACCCGGACAGCTCGGCCCCGAAGGAGAGCAGCCCCAGCACGGCCCAGCTGGTGGGCGGCAGTTCGGCGGGGTCGAAGGGTGCGGTGGACTCGGTCACGGGCGTGAGTATAGGACCGATGCCGCAGGTGAGCGGCGGTGCGGTCAGGCCGGACCGGACTCGCGGCCCAGGCCCTCCCTTGCCGCTCGGCGCAGTTCGGTCTTGAGGACCTTGCTCGGCAGTTGCCAGCGACAGCCGCGTGCGCCGCTCTGCCATCGTGCGCCCCATCGCGCCCACTTGGCGCTCCTTTCGTGCAGTTCCTACGGTGAAGCCATCGTGTCATCGGAGATGCCGGTGACCGGATGGATGTCAGGGCGCGGCCGGAAGGGTTGAGCTCCTGGGGACCTCGCCGGCCTTGCGCCGTCTTGGGCGCTGAGGGGGGACCGGTGGCAGATTCGTGGTTGCAGCGACTCGTTTCGGAGTACGGCGCCGAGTGCAAGGACCGCATTGGGAAAGGGGACCCGGAAGCCGCCATCCGCGGTCCGGTCGAGCGGCTTCTGGTGGCGGTGGGGGAGCGGTGGCGCCTTCAGCCCCGTCTCTATCCCGAGGTGCGCCGACCGGAGTTGGGAGTGCGCCCCGACTACGCGATGAGCGCGAACGGTCGTACCGCTGGATATGTAGAACTGAAGCGGCCGGAGAAGGATGTCACCCCCGGCGGCTTGAAAGGGCGTGACCGGAAACAGTGGGAGTTAATGCACCAGCTGCCGAACGTCCTCTACACAAACGGCCGCTCATGGATTCTATACCAAGGCGGACCTGAACCCGTACGGACTGTTCATTTCGAAGGTGACTTGACACGGGCAGGGCGCCGGCTGCGCGCGCCGGGGCCGGGTGGCGTCGAGTTCGAGGAAATGTTGCGGAGCTTCCTTCTCTGGTATCCGCAGCCGATCGCCAGTGTTCGGCAACTCGTTCGGTACGTGGCACCGTTGTGTCAACTACTACGGGAGGAAGTGGTCGAGCGGCTGGCGGAAGAGGAGCGGGGGTCCCGGGGGAGGTGCAGCCGTCGCCCGGGGCCTTTCACGGCGCTGGCAAAGGATTGGGAACAGGTCCTCTTCCCGGGGGCGAACGTCGATCGTTACGAACGCGCCTTCGCGGATCGCTATGCCCAGACCGTGACGTTTGCTTTGCTGTTGGCCAGAGTCGAAGACATTCCGGTTTCGAATCGAACCCTCCACGAAGTGGGTAGGCAACTCGGTGCGGATCACACCGTCATGGGCCGAGCACTGCAGATCCTCACGGACGATGTCGGTGAACGATTCGGTCACTGCCTCAACATGCTGGTGCGTATTGTCGGGGCGGTGAATTGGGCTCCTATTCGGGAACGCGAACCGAATGCTCACGTCGATCTCTATGAGCACTTCCTCCAGGCGTACGATCGTGACCTGCGTCGACGATCTGGCACTTACTACACGCCCAAGCCGCTCGTGGAACACATGACGAGGCTTGCGGACGAGGTGCTGCGGACGAATCTTCACTGCCCGGAAGGATTCGCTGACGATCGGGTCACCATTGTTGATCCAGCGATGGGGACCGGAACCTTCCTCAGTGAAATAATCGACCTCGTGGCTGACCGGCGGGCGCTACGTGGCGACGGGTTCAGAGGAGAGGCCATCGAGCAACTCGCGCGTCGACTGATCGGTTTTGAGCGGCAAATGGGCGCGTACGCCGTTGCGCAAATGCGCATCACTCAGACGCTGAGGCAGCAGGACACGCATGTCAGACTCAGAGACCTGCGGCTCCACCTCACCGATACGCTCGCCGACCCCTGGCAGAAGGGGGCGGTACTTGATCTGGGGGCGACGTACGCGCCACTGGTATCCAACAGTGCCGCGGCAGACGAGATCAAGCGGGACTGGCCGGTAACCGTGATCATCGGTAATCCGCCTGACCGGGAGAAAGCAGAAGGTGACGGAGGCTGGATCGAGAAGGGCTCGCCGGGGCGTGGACGGCCACTGCTCGACAGCTTCCGGCTCGGCGGCAGCAATGGGGCGCACGAGCACAAGCTCAAGAACCTCTACGTCTACTTCTGGCGCTGGGCCACGTACAAGGTTTTCGAGCAACACAAGCCCGAGCATCAGCAGGGCATCGTCTGTTTCATCACCACGGCCGGTTTCCTACGCGGCCCTGGCTTCCAGGGCATGCGGGAATATCTGCGACGTATGTGCTCCGATGGCTGGATCATCGATCTGAGCCCAGAGGGAATGCAGCCGCCGGTCCGCACTCGTATCTTTCCAGAAGTGCAGCAACAACTGGCGATCGCGTTGTTCGTGCGACGTCCGGGAGTGGATACTGACGAACCAGCGGCGATTCGCTATACGGCACTTGCCGGCCACCGTGACGAGAAATACCGGAAGCTCGCGGATTTAGGCATACGCAGCGAGGGCTGGGCAACGGTACGTAGCGATTGGCGGTCCCCCTTCACGCCGGAGGCGCAGACAGGCTGGGACGAATTCCCGGCGCTGGGGGAGATATTTCCTTGGAAGAAGCCCGGGGTGCAAGCC
Organism: Streptomyces sp. Ru73; assembly: GCF_002920575.1. GTDB lineage: Bacteria > Actinomycetota > Actinomycetes > Streptomycetales > Streptomycetaceae > Streptomyces. The sequence continues at coordinate 38,200 of NZ_PQSQ01000068.1, forward strand.
AATCGGACCTGGGTGTGTGGGCCGGACAAGGAGAAGCTGCGTGAGCGGTGGGAGCGTCTGCTGGCTGAGCCGGAGGAAGCGGTACAGCGGGTCTTGTTCAAAGAGACGCGCGACCGCGGTGTGGGAACAGTTGTAGACCCTCTGCCCACCTATCCGCAGCGACCACTGCCGATTCGGGAGGAGACCGAGGAGTGTCCGGATCCTGTAAGAGTTTCCTACCGCGCTTTCGATCGGCAGTGGATCATTCCGGACAACCGGTTGCTGGACACGCCGCGCCCCGATTTATGGGCCGCTTCAATTCCGAACCAACTGTATGTCGTCGAGCAGCACTCACAACCGATAAATTCCGGACCAGCATTGGTGTTCTCGCCGCTTCTTCCAGACAAGCACTGCTTCAACAGCAGAGGTGGCCGCGTACTGCCCCTCTGGCATGCGGACGGCTCCCCCAACGTCGCACCAGGACTCCTGCAACACCTTGCTAATTCCTTCGGCGGGCTGTCGGTCACAGCTGACGCTCTCGCGGCCTACGTCGCCGCGCTCACCGCGCACCCCGCCTTCACCCACCGCTTCGTTGACGAACTCAACACCCCGGGTGTGCGTGTGCCGCTCACAGCGGACCGCGCTCTGTGGCAGGAAGCCGTAGCGTTGGGCAGAAGAGTGATCTGGGCCGCGACATTCGGGGAGCGATGCGCCGATGAGTCCGACGGTCGACCGGTGGGTGGGGATGGCATATGGGCGTCTGCCGAACCGCACATCGAATATGTGATACCAGTGGGCCGGGATCAGCTACCAACACGGGTAGATTACGACGCCTCGGACCGGACGTTGCACATCGGTTCGGGTGTCTTCACGTCCGTGACCGAGCGCATGCGCCACTATGAAGTAGGCGGGGACAACGTCCTCGACAGATGGCTGAGCCGGCGAAGCGGCCGGCCGGCCGGGCGGAGGGGCAGCCCTCTCGACGACATCCGGACCACGGAATGGCAGCCGGCGTGGAGTCATGAGTTGCAGGAGATACTCGCGGCGCTGCGGCACCTGACGGATCTCGAACCCGCGCAGGCGCAGCTGTTGGAGCGGGTCCTGGCCAGCCCGCTCATCACTGTTCAGGAGCTTTGTCGGCGCAGAATTCTGGTGGTGCCGCCCCAGGCGGCCAAGAGGCGGCCCGTGCCGCGCCCTGAAGACATGCTTCCTGGACTCGAAGGGATTGACGGGCAGACACCACACGCCGTACAGCCGATAGAAGTGCGGCCGGACGCGGGTGAAACCGGTGCCACGCCCAGGCGTCATCACCACAAGGAGCGCCATCCTGACCAGCATTCGTGACAATGGCGAGGGCCGGTCAGGGCGTGCATGGATACCGCGGGTGGGTGCATTGCGTCCGTTACACAGGGGAGCAGTCGAGCGGTTGGCTGGTCACCATGTTCCTTCGCCTTCCTGGGCTCCCGGTCCCTCCCGGGCCGCTCGGCGCAGTTCGGTCTTGAGGACCTTGCCGCTCGCGTTGCGGGGCAGTTCCGGTACGAGGTGGAAGCGGCGCGGCACCTTGAAGTTGGCGAGCCGCTCCCGCGCCCAGGCGGTGAGCGCGTCCGGCGTGGGCGGCTCCTCGGCGGGATCGGGCACGACGAACGCGACGCCGACCTCGCCGAGCCGTTCGTCCGGGGCGCCCACGACGGCGACCTCGGCGATGCCGGGATGGCCGCCGAGCGCGTGCTCCACCTCCGCCGGATAGGCGTTGAAGCCGCCGACGACGTACATGTCCTTCAGTCGGTCGGTGAGCGTCAGATAGCCCCGCTCGTCCAGTACGCCCACGTCACCGGTGTGCAGCCAGCCGTCGGGGTCGACGGCGCGCGCGGTGGCCGCCGGGTCGTCGAGGTAGCCGGCCATGACGTGGTGGCCGCGGGTGACCACCTCACCCGGCCGGCCGGGCGGCAGCACGCGCCCGTCGTCCGGCGCCACGATCCGCAGTTCGGTGCCGGGCAGCGCGACGCCGACGGTGCGGGCGACCGTCGCGGCATCCGCTCCGGCCGGGCAGATGGAGACCACCCCGGTCGACTCGCTGAGCCCGTAGGCGGTGAAGACGTCCGTGGCGCCCAGCTCCCGGCGGATCTCCTCGATGAGCGCGGTGGGGATCATGGCGGCACCGGTACCGGCCAGCCGCAGCGCCGACAGGTCGTACCGGGCGCGCTCGGGGTGGCGGACGAGGCCGTGGAAGACGGTCGGCGGCCCGAGGAGCACGCTCACCCGCTCCTCGGCCATCCTGCGCAGCACCCGCCCCGCGTCGAAGACGGGCTCGGGGAGCATCGTCACGCCGCGCAGCAGGCAGGCCAGCACCCCGGCCTTGTAACCCATCGTGTGGAAGAAGGGGTTGACCAGCAGATAGCGGTCGCCCGCGCGCAAGGTCACGGTGCGTGACCAGCTCTCGTAGACCCGGATCGTCTGCCCGTGCGTGATCATCACGCCCTTGGGGCGGCCCGTGGTGCCCGAGGTGTAGAGGATGTCGGAGAGGTCACCGGGGCGTACGGCGGCGGCCCGCGCGGCCCGTTCGGCGTCCGGGACAGCAGCGCCCGCGGCCAGGTACGCGTCCCAGGAGACGGTCCCGTACGCCGGCGCCGCGGACCCGGGCTCCTCGCGCAGCACCACGGTGGTGCGCAGTCCGCCGAGGTCGGCGCCCGAGTCGTGCAGCATCGCCACGTAGTCCGTGCCGAGGAAGCCGCGCTCGGTGAGGAGCAGCCGGGCACCGCTGCGCCGGATGATGTCGGCGGCCTCCGCTGCCTTGTAGCGGGTGTTCACCGGCACCAGCACGGCACCGGCCGAGACCGCGCCGAGCGCCGCCACGATCCACTGCCGGCTGTTCGGCGCCCACACCGCTACCCGGTTACCGGGGCGCACACCGTGCGCGAGCGCCGCCCGCGCTGCCGCGTGCACCTCGTCCCGCAGCCGTGTGAAGCTCCACCGGGTCTCGCCGTCGGCCAGCGCCTCGGCCTCCCCGTACGCGGCCGCGGCGTGGTCCACCAGCCGCGCGACGGTGTCCGGACCCGCCGGCCCCGGCTCTGCCGTCCGGCGGCCGTCCTCGCTCCTCGCCATCACGCCCTCCGCTCCGCTGCCACGTCAGGCGGCGCCCATCGCGCCGTGCGGGCATCACACATGCGGCGCCGCCGCGGCGGCCAGCGCCGGCTCCCGGCCAGTGGGAGAAGGGCCGAGCGGCGCCGGACCCGTGGCGGGAGCCGGGCGGCCGCTCCCTAGACTGCCCGGGTGGCGGAAGAGACGAACGACGGCGAGCGGCAGCGGCTCCCGGCGACCAGCTGGGCGGTGCTCGGACTGCTCTCCTTCGGCGAGGAGCTGTCCGGCTACGACCTGAAGAAGTGGGCGGACTGGTCGCTGGGCTTCTTCTACTGGAGCCCGTCGTTCAGCCAGATCTACGGCGAGCTCAAACGGCTGGAGAAGGCCGGGTACGCCGCGTCGCGCACGGTCGTGCCGGAGTCCGGCACGCGCGGCAAGCGGGTGTACCGGATCACGGAGGAGGGCATGGCGGCGGTCCGCGCCTGGACGCGGGACGCGCCGGTCGAGCCGCCCGTACTCAAGCACGGCGTCATGCTGCGGCTCTGGCTAGGGCATCTGACCGGCCCCGACCGGATGCGGGACGTGCTCGGCCGGCACCAGGAGTACGCCGAGACCATGCGGCGGCGGGCCGCGGCGGACGCCGAGGGCGCCGGCACCGAGGACGCCTGGGCCTACACCGCGCTCACCCTGAAGTGGGCGGAGCGGTACTACGCCGCCGAGCGCGACCGGGCGGCCGCGATGCTGGCCGACCTGGCCGCACTGGAGGAACGGTACGACGACGAGGCGGAGGGGCGGGGCGAGGAGTCCTAGTCGGCTTCCGGGGACGAGCAGCCCTGGCCGCTCGCCGGGCGCGAGCAGCGCTCGCCCAGCCCCAGTTCGGCGGCCAGCCGGGCCCGGTGGTGCTGTGGCGGGCCGAAGAGCTGACCGGTGCCGTGCGCGCGCTTGAAGTAGCGGTGTGCCGGGTGCTCCCAGGTGATGCCGATGCCGCCGTGCAGCTGGATCATCTCGCCCGCCACCGCCGAGAACGCCTCCGAGCAGACCGACTTGGCGACGGCCGCCGCCCAGGACAGCCCCTCCGTACCGGCCGCCGCCGCGAACGCCGCGCCCAGCGCGGCCGACCGGGCCGACTCCACCAGGACGTACGCGTCCGCCAGCCGGTGCTTGACCGCCTGGAACGAGCCGATGGGGCGGCCGAACTGCACGCGGTCCCTGGCGTGCGCGACGGTCAGCTCCAGACAGCGTTCGGCCGCGCCCACCTGCTCGGCGGCCAGCGCCGTACAGGCCATGTCCCGTACGTGCGACAGGACCCGCTCGCCGTCGCCCTCGGCGCCGATCAGCCGCCCCTGTGCACCGTCGCACACCACCGTGGCGAGTGGCCGGGTCTGATCCATCGTCACCCCTGCCGCACGCCGGACGCGCGGGTCATCCACCGCCACCTGGAACAGCGACACCCCGGCACCGGTACGGGCCGCCACCAGCAGCACATCGGCCGCCGCCCCGTCCAGCACGTACTCCTTGGCGCCGGTGAGCCGCCACGTTCCGCCGGAGCCCGGCACCGCCTCCACGCTGACCGCCGCCGGGTCCCACGCGCCCCGCTCCGCCCAGGCCAGCGCCCCGACGGTCCGCCCCTCGGCCAGCCCCGGCAGCAGCTCCTTGCAGGCCGCCCGGTCACCGGAGGCCAGCAGCGCCCCCACCGTCAGCACTGCCGACCCCAGGAACGGCACGGGACTCAGCGCCCGCCCCAACTCCGCCATGACCACGTGCACTTCGCGTGCGCCGTACCCCGAGCCGCCGTACTCCTCGGGGACGGCGAGCCCCGCGACACCGATCTGCTCCGTCAGCGGCCGCCAGGCCGCAGCGCCCTCGTGACGTGTGAGCAACACCCGTACGGCTGCCCGCAGTTCTTCCTGCTCCTCCGTCAGTGACAGTTCGCTCATGCCCCGGCCCCTTCCAGCACGCGGGTGCGGCAGGCGGCCGGAGTCCCCCAGGCCGACCGCAGCGCCCGGGCCTTGCGGATCCAGAGGGACAGATCCAGCTCGTCGGTGTAGCCGAGGGCGCCGTGCAGCTGGAGTGCGGTGCGGGCCGCCGCGTACGCCGCCTCGCCCGCCGCGACCTTCGCCGCCGGTACGTCGGTGGGATCGTCGGCCGCCAGCCCCAGCGCCGCCGCGTACAGCAGCGGCTCGGCGAACTCCACGCCGATGAGGGTGTCCGCCAGCCGGTGCTTCACCGCCTGGAACGACCCGACCGGCACCCCGAACTGGGTCCGCTGCCGGACGTACTCGACCGTGCGCGCCAGCAGCGTGCGGGCCAGACCCAGCGCCTGCGCCGCCGTGGCCAGCGCGGCGACGTCGGCGGCATACGCGGCGGCGGCCCGCACCTCGGGCCCGCGCGCCAGTACGTCCCCGCCGACCGGCCTGGCCAGCCGGCGTGCCGGGTCGGCGGACGGCTGCACGGGCCCCGCCGAGGCGGCCTGCCGCACGCAGTCGTCCCGCACGGCGAGGACCAGGTCGGCGGCGTCGGCGTCCAGTGCGTACGGGCTTCCGTCGATGCCGGGGGCGGGAGAGAGCAGGCAGAACGAGGCGACGGTCCGGCCGGTCGCGATGCCGGGCAGCAGCGCGGCCGCGGCCGCGTCGTCCCCCAGCCGGTCCAGGAAGGCCGCGGCCGCCACCGTCTCCACGACCGGCCCCGGCACCGCGTGCCGCCCCAACTCGCGGAAGGCAACTGCCAGTTCGACCGGCAGCGGGCTCACGCCTTCGTACTTCTCCGGCACGGCCAGGGCGAACACGCCGGCGTCGGCGAGCCGGGACCACAGTGCCCGGCCGGGGCCGCTGTCGCCGGTCGCCCAGGCGCGTACCACAGCGGGCGTGCCGGCCGCCGTGAGCAGGGCGTCCAGGGAGCGCGCGAAGTCCCGCTGCGCCTCGTCGAGGAGGAACCGCATCACCGGCGTCCTTTCGGCAGACCGAGCAGCCGCTCGGCG
>NZ_PQSQ01000069.1 GCF_002920575.1 Streptomyces sp. Ru73
AGGAGGAGGAGGTGGGTGGCCGGGGGGGAGGGAGAAGGGGGAAGTCAGCCTCGGACGCCGCGGAGGACCATCGCCACCGCCGCCTCCGTGATCTCCTCCGGGTTCTCCGCCGCGCCCAGTTCGATCCGGCGGACCGCCGCGTCGACAACGCCCTGCAGGAGCATCGCAGCGAGCCTCGGCTGCTCGTGGCCCAATGCGGCAAGCGCCTCGACGATCATGGCGATGAGGCCGCCATGGGCCGCGCGGATCTTCTCGCGCGCACCGGCGTCCAGCTCGCCCGCCGAAATGGCCACGACGGCGCGGTGCCGGCGGTCGCCGACGAGGGCGAGCTGCTGTCGTACGTACGCCTCGACCTTCTCCTCGGGCGTCTCGACGCGCTCCATCGCGGCTTCGACCTCCGCGGCCCACACCGGGAAGTCGACGGCGCAGAGCTCTTCGACGACGGCCGCGCGGGAACGGAAGTACTCGTACACGGAGGAGCGCGCGAGGCCCGTTCGCTCGGCGAGGGCGGGGAAGGACAGGGCGTCCGTACCGCCTTCGGACAGCAAGGTACGAGCAGCGTCCAACAGGGCGTCGCGCTGCATGGTCCGGTGCTCGGCCACTGAGGCCGCTCGAATCCTGGGCACGCCACCACTGTACGGATCTGCCCTCGGCAGCGGCACTCCGCGGCACGGCGTAAAGCCCGGCACGATCACTTAGGGGCTGGCCACGTCCCACCCGCGATCTCAGGGTCCACGCCCCTCCCCAGTGCTCGACCAGGTCCCCCGCGGTCTCGCCTCTCACCGTCGCGTCGCAGTCCCGCCCGGGGCCTGCACCGTCTCGCCGCGCACCGTCGCAGTCTCAGCTCGCGCCGCCGCAACCTCGCCTCGTGCCGTCGCCGTGCTCGACGCATACGCTGCGCACCTGGGCGAGCACCGCCCCGGCCCGTGACACATACGGACACGGCGCTCGACGAGACGACCGCGAAGCTCGACACGTACGCCACGGACCTCGACGATTACCGCCCCGGCCTCTGCCCCTACTGCGCAACGCTCGCCCCGTGCGGCCGAAAGGCTCGACGCTCACACCCCCCTTGACGCCGTACGGCCAGGAACCTCGGCTCCCACGGCCGTGCACCTCCACGCGCACAGCCAGGAAGCACAACGCGTACAGCACCAGCCTCGCCTCGATCCGTCGCCGACCGTTACCGCCCCACGTCGGCCAGTTTGGCTCGCAGCTGGAGGACGGACTTGGTGTGGATCTGGCTGACCCGGCTCTCGGTGACGCCCAGGACGTTGCCGATCTCGGCGAGGGTGAGTCCTTCGTAGTAGTAGAGGGTGACGACGGTCTTCTCGCGTTCGGGGAGCGTGTTGATGGCACGGGCAAGGAGCCGGCGCAGTTCGCGGTCCTCGGCGATCTCGACCGGGTTCTCGGCCGCCGTGTCCTCGAGGGTGTCCATCAGGCTCAGCCGGTCGCCGCCCTCGTTGCCGGCGTGCAGCAGTTCTTCCAGGGCGACGACGTTGGCCAGGGACAACTGGCTGAAGACGGCGTGGAGTTCTTCGAGGGCGATGCCCATCTCCGCGGCGACCTCGGCCTCCGAGGGAGTGCGGCGCAGCTTCGCCTCGAGGGTGGCGTACGCGCGCTCGACGGCCCGCGCCTTCTGGCGGACCGAGCGGGGGATCCAGTCCAGGGCGCGCAGCTCGTCGATCATCGCGCCGCGGATGCGGGTGATGGCGTACGTCTCGAACTTGATGGACCGTTCCGGTTCGAACTTCTCGATGGCGTCGATCAGCCCGAAGACGCCGGAGGAGACAAAGTCGGCCTGCTCGACGTTGGGCGGCAGGCCGACGCTGACGCGGCCCGCGACGTATTTGACCAGCGGCGAGTAGTGCAGGATCAGCTGCTCCCGCAGCCGTTCGTCGCCCGACGCCTTGTAGGAGCGCCAGAGCTCCTCTAGCGAGGTGGGCGCTGCCGGGCGCACGCTGCCGCGGGCGGCGGGGGGTACCGCCGCGCGGTCAGACCCGGAAGTGTGCTGGGGCATTCGTCGCCTTGAGCCGTTCTGCCGAAACGCTGGTGAGGAGGTGCGTGAGGGTCGTGTGGTCCGTGGAGGGCGGATGCCTTGCGAGCGTAGCGTGACTACGGTGTCGCAGTGTGCGATCAGAGCGTGTTCGGGTGTGCGCAGATTCGTCCGGTAGTCCGCACCCTCGGATGACGTCGGCCTGCTTCGCAGCCGTCCGCGCGAAACTCGCAAAGATGCATTCTGCGGTCATCCCCCTCACCTTTTCACCCGTTCGTCCCAGGTCAAGAACCGCCTCGCCGGTAACTTCCCGCCGAATGGCCGCAAGGTGGTAACTCCCAGCGCGAACCGCATCTTTGAACGAATCCGAGCGCCTGCAATTCGAAGAGCTTCACTTGGGTCACTTCCAGGGCGGTCGCGGCGTCGCGGGCGATCTGCGAGGTGTCGGCCGTCCCTCGTAACGGAAGTACTTCGAGCAGACGTGCGGCCGTCGGGTCCAGCAGGTCGCGTGCCAGTACGGGCCCGCGGCGTTCGGGAGCGAGGTCACCGATGCTGCCGACCAGTTCGACGACCTCGGCGGCGTCGGTGACCACCGCGGCTTCTCCCCGGAGCAGCTGGTGCACGCCGGCCGAGAGGCTGCTGGTGACCGGCCCCGGCACGCCCATCGTGAACCGTCCCAGCTCGGCGGCGCGGCGGGCGGTGGCCAGTGATCCGCTGCGCAGCGCGGCCTCGATGACGACCGTGCCCCGGGTGAGGGCGGCGATCACGCGGTTGCGCTGGATGAACCGGCTGCGGGTCGGATGGTCACCGGGTGGCAGTTCCGCGAGGATCAGCCCCTGTTCGGCGATGCGTCCGATCAGTTCGGTGTGCCCGCTGGGGTAGACGCGGTCGACGCCGGAGGCGAGTACGGCCACGGTCGCGCCGCCTGCCGCCAGGGTGCCCCGGTGGGCCGCGCCGTCCACGCCGTATGCGGCGCCCGACACCACCGTCCAGCCGCGTTCGGCGAGGCCGGCGCCCAGGGTGGCCGCCACGTGCGCGCCGTACTCCGTGCAGGCGCGGGCGCCGACGAGGGCGACGGAGCGCAGGGCCCACAGGCGCAGGTTCGCCGTACCGCGTACCCACAGGCCGACGGGGCGGGCGTCACCCAGGTCGTCCAGCTGCCGGGGCCATTCCTCGTCGCCGGGGCAGACGAAGCGGCCTCCGAGTGCGGCGACGGCGGCCAGGTCGGCCTCGGGCGAAGCACGCTCGGCGCGCAGCCGCAGGCCCGCCACTTTGGCCGCGCGGGCGCCTGGGGGCGGGTCGTCAGCGCCGGTGAGTGAGCGCCAGAGGGCGAGCGGGCCCATCTTCCGCAGCCATCCGCCGGTGACGTCGTCGCCCGGTTCGAGAACGCGGGTGAGGGCTGCCCGGGCCAGGCGCTCGGCGTCGGGAACGGGGCCGTTGCGTGCGCCGGGGTACGCATCACGTGGCTGCGGAGGCGCCGGCCCGCGCCCCGGATCGCCGTCGAAGCGGGTCATGACCGGCTCACCGCCATGGGCACACCGCGGCGGACTCCGGTGCGCAGCTCCAGGGCCCAGTCGACGTCCTCGGCCGTCGGCCGGTCGCGGCCCGCGAGGTCCGCCGCGGTCCAGGCGACGCGCAGGACGCGGTCCAGGCCGCGGGCGGTGAGCTGGCCGTTCTCCAGGTCGCGCTCGGCCTGGAGGAGTGCGCCGGGGGCGACGGACCACCGGGTGCGCAGCTCGTGACCCGGGACTTCGCTGTTGGTCCGCCAGGGGGTGCCGGCGAAGCGGTGCGCCGCGCGTTCCCTGGCGGCGGCGATCCGGTCGGCGACCTCGGCGGTGGATTCCCCGCGCGCTCCCGCGACCAGTTCGCTGCGGGCGACGGGTTCCACGGCGATACGGAGGTCGATCCGGTCCATGAGCGGTCCCGAGAGCCGGGCGCGGTAGCGCGTGATCGATGAGGGGCGGCATTCGCAGCCGCCCGCGGTGGTGCCGTGGCGTCCGCAGGGGCAGGGGTTGGCGGCCAGTACGAGCAGGAAGGAGGCCGGGAGGCGCATCATTCCGGCGGCGCGGGCGACCACGACGTGTCCGGACTCCAGGGGCTGGCGCAGCGCGTCGAGCACCTTGGCGTTGCATTCGGCGGCCTCGTCGATGAACAGGACGCCGCGGTGGGCCAGGGAGACCGCTCCCGGGCGGGGCAGTCCGCTGCCGCCGCCCACGAGGGAGGCCATGGTCGCCGAGTGGTGCGGTGCGCAGTACGGCGGACGGCTGACCAGGGGCTGGCCGGGCGGGAGCATGCCCGCGACCGAGTGCACCGCGGTGACCTCCAGGGACTCCTTGGAGGACAGGGGCGGCAGGAGCCCGGGGAGCCGCTCGGCGAGCATGGTCTTGCCGGCTCCCGGTGGCCCCTTGAGGAAGATGTGGTGCCGTCCGGCGGCGGCGACTTCCAGGGCCCGCCGGGCACCGTGCTGGCCCGCGACCTCGGCCAGGTCCGGTGGGCGCGCGTCGGGAGGCAGCCCGGCGCACGATCCTGCGCCCGGTACGACCAGCCCGGCGAGCAGTGGGTCCGGGCGGCCCGGCTCGTCGCGCTCCTCGTCCTCCTCGGGGACGGGCCCGTCGGTGAGGACGGCGATGAGCTGCCGCAGGCTGCGGACGCCGAGGACGGAGACACCCGGGACGAGCGAGGCCTCGGCCGCGGTGCGCTCGGGGACGACGACCTGGCGGTATCCGGCGTCGGCGGCGGCGAGGACGGCGGGGAGCACGCCGCGTACGGGGCGGACGCGGCCGTCCAGGCCCAGTTCGCCGATCATGACGAGGTCGGTGAGCTCCCGTGGGTCGATGAGTTCGGCAGCGCCCAGGACGGCGCAGGCGACGGCCAGGTCGAAGCCGCTGCCGCCCTTGGGTACGGAGGCCGGGCTGAGCCCGACGGTCAGCTTCTTCTGCGGCCATTCGGATCCGCTGTTGACCACGGCAGCGCGCACCCGGTCGCGCGATTCGACGAGGCTCTTGTCGGGGAGGCCGACGAGGGTGAAGGCGGCGACGCCTGGTTCGAGGTCGGCCTGCACCTCGACGACCACGCCTTCGACGCCGACCAGCGCGACCGAGCACGTGCGGGCGAATCCCATCAGGTCACCCCCCGGACGTGGGTCACGACGGGCGCGCCGCGGGCGGGGAGCTGGACGCCGATCACGTCGATGCGTACGCCGCCCGGGGGCGGGCCGCCGTGCGCCGAGGCCCAGTGCTCGGCGAGGAGGCAGAGGCGGCGGGCCTTGGTCGGCGTGACGGCCGCCATGGGGTGTTCGTACGGCCCGGCGCGCCGGGTCTTGACCTCGCACACGACGTACGCGTCGGCGTCGGCGGCGACGATGTCGATCTCTCCGAAGCGGCAGCGCCAGTTGCGGTCGAGGATGCGCATGCCCTGGGCCGTCAGCCGGCGGGCAGCGAGGTCTTCGCCGTACCTGCCGAGTCCGGACCGGCGGCTGCCGCTCCGAGCGCGGCCGGCGGGGCCACCCCGGCTCCGCGGGCGCCTGCGTCGCTTCTTCGCCGGTCCGGCCGGTCCGGCGAGGCTCGCCAGGCCGGTCGGGTGCGTCGGGCCGGTCGGGTGCGTCGGGCCGGTGGGGCCTGCCGGACTCGTCGGACCGGTAGCTCCTGCCGGGCTCGTCGCACCGGTCGATGCGGTCCGCCCCGTCGGGCCGGTCGGTCCCGTTTCGCAGGGCTCCGGCCACCCCTCCGCTGGTCCTCGCGCACCGCTTCCGACCGCGGTGTTCTCTGCTGTGGCGTTCATTCGGCACCACCTCCGGCACCGACTGTGACGCGTACGCCACCAAGTATTGGATCTTGGTGGACAACTCAGCGACTGTGGATAACCCCGTCACCCGTGAGAGGGAAATGCCCCGCCCCCGGTCGCTCACGGGGAAACGGTCACTCAGCCGCCCGGCAGTTCGAGGTCGCTCTTGTTCAGCTCCTCGATGTTCACGTCCTTGAACGTGAGAACCCGGACCTGCTTCACGAACCTGGCCGGGCGGTACATGTCCCAGACCCACGCGTCTGCCATGGAGACTTCGAAAAAGACCTCACCCTGAACGGAGTGCACCTGCATCTCGTAGTCGTTGGTGAGGTAGAACCGGCGCTCGGTTTCAATCACGTATTTGAACAGTCCGACGACGTCGCGGTACTCCCGGTAGAGCTTCAGCTCCATCTCGGTCTCGTACTTTTCGAGGTCCTCGGCGCTCATGGCAGATCCCCTTCAGCCGTGCGTCCCCCTATTGTGCGTCAGGCGCACTCGGTCTCCAGGACCACCGGCGCACTAGGGGGTCCTTCGTCGAGCAGTGTGCGCAGCAGCTCGGCGAGTCTGGTCGGGTACACCGTCTCATGGGTTGCGGAAAGTTCCGCCACCGTCCACCACCGCAGACCCGCCACGCTGCGCCGTTCCAGCTCCGTCAGCCCGCTGAGCCGTGTCGCGGTGCTCCGGGTACGGGCCAGGAAGTACCACTCGTCCTGGTCCCAGCGGCGGCCGTCGAACGGGAACGAGCAGTGCCGGCGCCACAGGACGGGGCCCAGCTCGGCGTCCGTGATCCCGGTCTCCTCGGCGAGCTCCCGCAGGGCCGCCTCTTCCCGGCTCTCCGTGCCCTCCAGGCCGCCGCCCGGCGTGAACCACCAGGTCCGCGTCGGTTCGTCCGGTTCGAAGCCGTGCATCAGCAGGACCCGGTTCTCGGCGTCGAGCAGGATCACCCGGGAGACGCGCCGCAGCGCGGCGCCTTCTGGTGCTCCGGGCTGCTCCTGTATGCCGGTGTCCGCCTCAGACACGCGCTCGCCTCCTCCGGTTCGCGACCGGCCCGTAGGCCGCTCCCCCCAGTATCAGTACCGCGCCGGCCACGATGGCCACCACGATGGGCCGCAGGGGCCCCGGCTGGGAAGTACCGCCCGGCAGCGTCTCGAAACCCGTGGGGCGCTGCATCATGCCGAAACTGCTGATCGGCCAGGCCTTGGCGTCCACGCGTGCGGTGACCGCGCCGCGCGGGACGGCACCGTGGTCGCCGTCCGTGAGGTGCACCCGGGAGTCCATGGAGTCGCTGCGGTGATCACCGAGGAGGAAGAGCTGGCCCTTGGGGACCTCGGCCTTGAAGCCCACGGGGGAGGCCGGTCCGCTGCCCTGGAGGTACGGCTCGTCGATGGGCTTGCCGTCGACGGTGAGCTTGCCGTCGGCGTTGCAGCAGGCGACCTTGTCGCCGCCGACCCCGACGACCCGCTTCACCATGGGCACGTCGCCCCATACGGAGTCCTGGAAGACGACGATGTCGCCGCGGTGCACCTCGGAGCCGTCGACGCGCTGCGCCAGGACGCGGTCACCGGCCCCGATGGTGGGCGCCATCGAGTCGGTCGGCACGGTGTACGGGCGGTAGAGCACCGCCCCCCATATGAATCCGCCGAGGAACAGCACACAGCCGAGGGCCACCGCCAGCCCGGACAGCACGCTGCCGGCGGTCCGGACGTGGCCGTCGCTCGTACGCACTGCGCTCCTGCTCATCCCGCGCTCCCACCCCGCGGGAACGTCCCGCGTCGAAGATCCGGGACGGCACATTACCTGGGGTTACATGCCCCAGTCAGCCTCCGGCCGACGGCCCGATCCGGGCATCCCGGACGCCGTTGCCGGACGTCCGCCACGTGTCGACGCTCCGTCCGCCGGAAGCACACACATCCCTCACGTGCGGCAGTGGATCAGCTGTCGCGGGGCTCCTTGCCGGTCGCGCCCACCGCCACGTTCGCGGGCACCTTGGCGAGCACCCGGCGGCGCCGCCAGAGCACGATCGGCACCGCACCGGCCAGGCCCAGCGCCGCCGGCGCCGCGGCCATGGCCTGACTCAGGCCCGGCCGGTCGAAGGTGTCCGGCACCGGCAGCAGCGACCACCGGTTGACCGGCCAGGCAATCGTGAACGCGCGGCCCACGACCTCGTCCTCCGACACCGTGCCGTTGCCCTTGAGATCCTGGTGGTAGCGCGAGTCCAGGGAGTCCTGGCGGTGGTCGCCCATCACCCAGATCCGGCCCTCGGGGACCTTGATCGGGCCGAAGGGCCGGTCACCGCACGGGGTGTTGCCCGGGAAGAGGTACGCGTCCTCCTTGAGAGCCTTGCCGTTGACCTTCACCGGCCCGGTGCCCTTGCACTCCACCGTGTCGCCGCCGACCGCGATGACCCGCTTGATCAGGTCCTTCTCCTCGGCGGACGGCATCAGGCCGATCCAGCTGAGGACCTTCTGCACGGGGTTCGGCGCCGGGGTCGGCACCTCGTTGAGCCAGCCGCCCGGGTCGTGGAACACGACCACCTCGCCGCGCTCCGGCTTCGAGCCGAACCACGGGGTCAGCTTGTCCACCAGCACCCGGTCGCCACGCTGCAGGGTGTTCTGCATCGAGTCGGACGGGATCGAGAACGCCTGCACCAGGAAGGTCTTGATCACCAGTGCCAGCGCCAGCGCGATGAGGATCAGGAGCGGCAGCTCCTTCCAGAAGGAACGCGGCTTCTTCTCCGTCGTCACGCCGCCGTTCTCCTCTTCCCTCTCCTGTCGCGCGTCGCGCGGCTGCTCCTGATACGCCGCGTCCGCTTCGGGGGACCTACCGCGCCCCTCTGGTTCTTCGGGCTCTTCGGTTCCGGACCGCGCGCCGACCGCCAAGTCCCCCACATTCACTCCTTACTCCAAGCCGCCGCCTGCTCGTCAAACGGTGCAGGCCCACCACTCCCATAACGAGCGGGAGTTCCGCAGGGGTCGGGAGTACGGTCAAACCTTCGGGTGACACACTATGCGGCGCTACCGCCGCCGTCGCCGGTGCACCCGGCGCGTCGCGCACAGAAGCGTACGTATCGGGCTCTTCCAGGCGCCGCCAGTGTTTGAACGGCCAGGCGATCACCACGGCGCGGCCGACGACGCTGCTCTCCGCCACCGTGCCGCGGTACGGCTCGTCCAGGTGGAAGCGGGAGTCGGCGGAGTCGGACCGGTGGTCCCCCATCATGAAGAGCCGCCCGGTCGGCACGGTGACCTGGAACTTCAGCTGCGAGGGCGGATTGCCCGGGTGCACGTACGGCTCGCTCAGCGGGGTGCCGTTCACGGTGACCCGGCCGCTCTTGTCGCAGCACTTGACGGTGTCGCCGCCGACCGCGACCACCCGCTTGATCAGGTCCTGTTCGTCCGCCGACGGCAGCAGCCCGATGAAGGTGAGCGCTTCCTTGACCTGCTTCACGCCGACCGGGTCGTCGGCCACGGTGGTGCGCTCCCCCGCCAGCCAGTGGTTCGGGTCCTTGAAGACGACCACGTCCCCCCGGTGCGGCTCGGCGCCGAACCACGGGGTCAGCTTGTCGACGAGCACCCGGTCGCCGATCTGGATCGTCTGTTCCATGGAGCCCGAGGGGATGACGAACGCCTGTACGAGGAACGTCTTCAGGACCAGCGCGATCGCCAGCGCCACCCCGATGAGGATCGGGATCTCCTTCAGGTACGACCGCTGTCTGCGCCTCTTGATGCGCTTCGCCTGGCGTCTCCGTTCGGCGCGGCCGCCGGTCGCCGGCAGGGTCGTCCGTGTGGCGCCGTCACCGGTACGGACGTCCGTGCCGTAGGGGTCGTCGCCGGGCATGGCGGTACCGTGCGCGCCGTCCGCCGTGCCGTACGTGTCCGCACCCCGTGTCCCCTGTGGTGCGCCGTCTCTGTGGTGACCGTGGCGCGGGCGCCCTCTGTTACCCATGGGCCCCTGCCGCAGCCGGTATGCCGTCGAACGCGCGGGGCCGTTCCAAAGAGGTCCAGCGGCCGACGGGCCAGCCGATCCAGTCGGCGCGGCCGATCACCTTGTCCAGGGGTACGGTGCCGCCGCCCGGGTCCCCGAGGTGGTCACGGGAGTCGCTCGACCGGGCGCGGTGGTCCCCCATGACCCACAGCTTGCCTTCGGGGACGACCACGTCGAAGGGCACCTCCGAGGGGCTGTCCCCGGGGTGGATATAGGGCTCGTCCACCGGTTTGCCGTTCACCTTGATCCGCCCCCGTTCGTCGCAGCAGGTCACCCGGTCCCCGCCGACGCCGATCACGCGCTTGATGTAGTCCGTCTCCGCGGCCGGCACCAGGCCCACCGCGGCGCCGGCCCCGCGCAGCACACGCGTCACCGGGTTCCCCGCGGGCGCGTCCTGAACAAACGAGCCGGTGCCGTCGAACACGATGGCGTCGCCCCGCCGCGGCTCGCCGCCGAACCGGTACGCCAGCTTGTTCACCAGCACCCGGTCGCCGACCTGGAGGGTGTTCTCCATCGACGAGCTCGGGATGAGGAACGGCTGGACGACGAAGGCACTGAGCAGCCCCACGAACGCCAGGCAGGCCAGCACCAGCAGCACCGGGCCGCGCCGCGGCAGCGGGCGCTCAGCGGCCGCCTCGGGGCCTTCCTCGCGGCTCGTGGCGGGCTCCGCCGACGGGCCTTCGCCGGGCCGCTGCCGCCGCCGGAAAAAACGCGCGGAGCGCGACCCCTGCACCGCCCCTCGGTCAGGGGTGGGAGAGGAGTCGCGCTCCGGAAGCGTAGAAGGCTGTGCGTCGGTGTCCATCGGGCCCAGAGCCTATCCGGCCGGGGTGTAAGGACACCGTACGGCTGCTCAGCTCTCGCGCTTCTCCTTGATCTTGGCGGCCTTGCCGCGCAGCTCGCGGAGGTAGTACAGCTTGGCGCGACGGACGTCACCGCGGGTCACGACCTCGATCTTCTCGACGATCGGGGTGTGCACCGGGAAGGTACGCTCGACGCCGACGGAGAAGCTGACCTTGCGGACCGTGAAGGTCTCGCGCACGCCGGCGCCCTGGCGGCGGATGACGACGCCCTTGAACTGCTGCACACGGGAGCGGTTGCCCTCGATGACGCGGACGTGGACGTTGACGGTGTCACCCGGGCGGAACGCGGGGATGTCCTCGCGCAGCGACGCGGCGTCGACGGAGTCGAGAAGGTGCATGACCTACTGCTTTCTTCGCTGATGCCACAGGTCATCAGCGGAATTCGTGATGATGGTTCGGAGGCCGAACGGAAGCCGTTCGGGTGCCGGTCCGTCGGGCGGGCGTCGTTCCCCCTGTGGCAGGGGCGCACGCCGGACGCACAGCAGCGGCCTATTCTTCCACGGGCCCGGTCGTCCGCCCAAATCGGCCGTCCGGTCCGGGAGCCCACCCCAGGATGGAGAGGATCTCGCGGTCCTTCTTGTCGAAGGCGTCGGGGTCGGCGCGCTCGATGAGGTCCGGGCGGTTGCGGTCGGTACGGCGGAAGGCTTCGTCGCGCCGCCAGCGGGCGATCTTGCCGTGGTGGCCGCTGAGCAGCACCTCGGGGATGCCGCGGCCGCGCCACTCCGGGGGCTTGGTGTAGACCGGGCCCTCCAGGAGGTCTGCCATCGCCCCGGGGGCGAAGGAGTCGTCCTGGTGGGACGCGGCGTTGCCGAGCACCCCCGGGAGGAGCCGGGCGATGGCCTCGACCATCACCAGTACCGGAGCCTCGCCGCCGGCCAGCACGTAGTCGCCGATGGAGACCTCACGGACGTCCAGCCGGTCGCCGTACTCCTCGATGACGCGGCGGTCGATGCCCTCGTAGCGGGCCGGGGTGAAGACCAGCCAGGGCTTCTCGGACAGCTCGACGGCGAGCTGCTGGGTGAAGGGGCGGCCGCTGGGCGTCGGAACGACGATCACCGGCTGCTCGCCCTCGGCGCCGGATTCGATGATCGAGTCCAGTGCTTCGCCCCACGGCTCGGGCTTCATGACCATGCCGGGGCCGCCCCCGTAGGGGGTGTCGTCCACGGTGTTGTGCTTGTCGTACGTGAACTCGCGCAGGTCGTGGATGCGTACGTCCAGCTGGCCTCTGGCCCGTGCCTTGCCGACCAGGGAGACGTTCAGCGGTTCGAGGTACTCGGGGAAGATCGTGACGACGTCGAGGCGCATGTCAGGCGTCCTCACCGCGCGGCGCCCGGCCGCCTTCCGCGTCCTCGCCGCCCCCGGCCGCCGGGGCGGCTTCGTCCGCCGCACCGTCTCCGGCCGCGGCGGAATCCGCTTCGGCCGCCGCCTCGCGGCTGGAGGCGACCTCCGCGCGGGCGTCGTCGAGCAGCCCGGGCGGCGGGGTGATCACCGCGCGCTGCTCCTCGAGGTCGATCTCCGGCACGATCTCCGCGACGAACGGGATCATGACCTGGCTGCCGTCGGGGCGGTCGACGATCAACAGGTCGTGGTACGGCAGGTGGGAGATCTCCGCGATGCGGCCGACCTCCTCGCCGGACTCGGTCACCACGTCGAGGTCGATGAGCTGGTGGTCGTAGAACTCCTCGGGGTCCTCCGGAAGTTCCTGCGGGTCCACCTCGGCGATCAGGAGGGTGTTGCGCAGCGCCTCTGCGGCCGTGCGGTCCTTCACGCCCTCGAAGCGCAGCAGCAGCCGGCCGCTGTGCACGCGGCCGGTCTCGATGGTCAGCGGGCCGGCGGAGGCCGGGTCGGTGGTCAGGACCGCGCCCGGCGCGAGCCGCAGCTCGGGCTCGTCGGTGCGCACCTCCACCGTGACCTCGCCCTTGATGCCGTGGGCGCGCCCGATTCGCGCGACAACCAGCTGCACGATTGCGCCTTGCCTTTCCTTGCGGCTGCTCCCCCGCCGCTCACGCGGAGGTGGTGTTCGCCATCGTGGTTTCTCGATTGAGGGTCGCGGCGGGCCGGAGGCCGCCGCAAACCGGCACGGGCCGGGGCGGGCCGAAGCCCTCCCCGGCCCGTGCCGGTGTTCCGATGCTCAGCGCACCTGGTCCACGTCGACGAGGTCGACGCGGATGCCGCGGCCGCCGAGGGCACCCACGACGGTACGCAGAGCGCGCGCGGTGCGGCCGTTGCGGCCGATCACCTTGCCGAGGTCGTCCGGGTGGACCCGGACCTCCAGGACGCGCCCGCGGCGCAGGTTGCGCGAGGCCACCTGAACGTCGTCGGGGTTGTCAACGATGCCTTTGACGAGGTGCTCAAGAGCCTCCTCGAGCATGCTCAGGCCTCGGTCGACTCGGACTTGGCCGTCTCGGCCTCGGCCTCGTCCGCCTTCTTGTCAGCCTTCTTGGCCTTGGGGGTGATGGCCTCACCCTTGGGCTCGTCACCGGCCTCCTTGGCGGCGGCCTCGAAGAGGGCGCGCTTGTCGGCCTTGGGCTCGGCGACCTTCATCGGAGCCGGGGCCGGCAGGCCCTTGAACTTCTGCCAGTCGCCGGTGACCTTGAGGATGGCCATGACGGGCTCGGTCGGCTGCGCGCCGACACCCAGCCAGTACTGGACACGCTCGGAGTCGACCTCGATGCGCGAGGGGTTCTGCACCGGGTGGTACAGGCCGATCTCCTCGATGGCCCGGCCGTCACGGCGGGTGCGGGAGTCGGCAACGACGATGCGGTAGTGAGGCGAACGGATCTTGCCCAGACGCTTCAGCTTGATCTTGACTGCCACGGGAGTGGTGTCTCCTGGTGTTGACGTGGTTGGGCACAACGAGATGCCACGTGGGGTTGCGGTACCCGAGTGCCCGATGGACGCGTCAGCCGGAGGAGAGAGGGGTCCTGTGCGGCTGTCGAGTACAGCTAGTCATTGTGCCATACGCGCACGGAGGGACCGACCTCGGGCACCTCGTCCCCGTACTGGCCGGGGCCGGGGCGCCTCGCCCACCCGGAACCCCGGCCGGCCGCGGCCGCTGCGGGCGGCCGGCCGGGCCGTTCCGGTCAGCCGACAGCGGCCACCTCGGGGATACGGAACGGCTTGCCGCAGCCGCCGCACATGATGGGGGCCTGGGCGAGCACGGAGGGGACGACCCGGACGTTGCGTCCGCAGTCGCAGACGGCCTTGACCCGCACGCCGCCACCGGAGGAGCCGTGCCGCGCCGCCGGGCCGCGGAAGCTCCGGCTGCTGTCGGCCGCGGTGGCGACGGTGTGCGCCTTGAGGGCTCTGCCGAGCCGCTCGATGGTGGGGCGGTACCGCCTTCTGGCTTCGGGGCTGAGCGTCACCAGGGAGAAGCCGCTGCTGGGGTGCGGCTCGTCGGCGTGGTCCAGGCCCAGCTCCTCGGCGATCGCCAGGAATCGGCGGTTGTGGTAGCGACCGGCGCGTGAGGTGTCGCGGACGCCGCGGGACGCGGCGATGCCGTGCACTGCCTCATGGAGCAGCCGTTCGAAGGAGAGTTCGGCGCCGCAGGCGGACGACGACTCTCCGATCAGGGATTCGGGCGCGGCCAAGTCCGGCAGCTCGGGATGGTGCCGTTGAATGTCGGCCCAAGCGAGCGCCAGCTCGGCGGCGAGAACAGGTGTCGTGCTCACGTCGTGACAACGAGCCGGTGCCGCTCAGTGTTCCGATTCCGGGGCATCTCAAATAATTTGCACGTACCGGTCAGTTTCCGGTCATGCGCCGCACGGAGGGCGGGTGCGCAGTTCTCCGGAGGAGAGGCGCGACGGGCGCCCGTCCGGCCCGTACGGGGGCTACGACCGGCGCACCCCGAGGGGTGGACGGTGCGCGGGTCACCACGTGACCGGAGCCCCGCGGGCCCCGGGAGAGCCGCTCCGCCTCATGGGCGGGCGGTGATCACCGTGATGCTACCCGTGCGGGCACGAGCGCCCGGCGCCGCCCCGTCCACGGCGTTCCGGACGCCCTACGGACGGGGGTACGAGAAGCCGTACGCCACCCGGGTGAGGGGTGCCGCGAACCGGATGAACCGCGTCACACAACGGCCGGCTCCGCATGCGCGGCCGGCCGGGTGGCGGCCTGAGGGCGCAAACGGGGGCGCGCGGTAGACAACCGGGCGCAACCCCTGGACTCTGGGATCGATGGGGGGTTGTCTGGATCGGGGGGAACAGCGCGACAAAACGGGGGCGGAAGATCATTCCCATGCTCGGGCTCTCGGCGGATAGGGGCGCTTTCCATGACACCCACGCTCGTACAGCACGGCCTCCAGCGTTCCGGCCCTTCCGGTCACCCTGTACCGGACGGCACGGGTTCGCGGGCGCGCGCCCGTGACTGGGCCGAAATCCAGGAACGGATGCTGGTGCCGCTGTATGAGGCCGTGTACCAGCGTCTGGACGTCGGCCCGCACACGCGCCTCCTGGCACTGGGCTGTGGATCGGGGCTCGCACTCCTGATGGCGGCCACCCGCGGCGCGCAGGTGAGCGGCGTGGACGTGGACGAGCCCCGCCTGCGGCTGGCGCGTGAGCGGCTGACTCCGGAGTCGGGCCTGGACGGGGCCCTGCGGACCGGCGATCCCGCCGCCCGGCTGGTGCACGGCGGGCCGGAGTGCATGGAGTCCGCCGAGGTGCGCCGCTTCAACCTGGTGACGGCGTTCCACCCGGTGGGCTGCGCCAGCAGCGTGGAGGGGCTGGCCCCTTCCCTGCAGACCGCGACGGCGCTGGCCGAGCGCGGCAGCCCGGTGGTGCTGGGCGGCTGGGGCCCGGTGGAGAGGTGCGCGACGGTCGGGGTACTCCGAGTGGCGCAACGGCTGGCGGATCCTTCGCTCTCGCTCGAGCGGACTACCCCGCCCGGGCCGGGCGGCTGGCGTCCGAGCAGCCGTGACGACCTGGAGGAGCTGGCGGAGCGCGCGGGGCTGCGGCCGGACGGCTCGGGGCGGGTGGCCTGCCCGTTCGGGTACGCCGATCTGCCGAGCGCGATGCGCGGGCTGCTGTCGACGGGGCTGTTCGACGCGGCACTGGAGGTCGCGGACCCGTCTCAGGTGGAGAAGGAGCTGGCGGAGGCGCTGCACCCGTACCAGCGCCCGGACGGCACGGTCTGGATGCCCAACGTCTTCCGCTATCTGATCGCGCGGACGCGCTGAGCGCGGCCGGCCCGTCCGCGGCGCCGGTTTCCCACCACAGCTGCCGGAGAGGGGCGGACGTCGTTCGCCGAGGCGCCCGGCATGGTGTCGATGAGTCGACATGGTGCCGGTGAACGATCGCGAGTGCCGCCGAACGACGTCCGCGGCCTGCGTACCGCGCAGGTCGTGGTTCCGGCTCCCGACGTGTTCGGCCTCCCGCACCCGTACCGCTCGCTCTGCGCCGTTCGCCGGTCCGGTCCGGAAAAATCAGTTGGCAGAATCCAGAATCCTGGTTACTGTCATTTGCGTGAACAGTGTCGACGAGCGGTTCCTCACCCGCAACGGACTGGCTGCCCGGCAGCTCGCGGTCCTGCTGCTCCATCATGACGAGGACACCCGCCTCCCGCGCGTGCGCGACTTCGCCGAGGAGCTGGGCGTGGGCAACGGCACGGTTCAAGCGGCCCTCCAGCTGCTGGAGGAGGCCGGCGCGATCGAGACCGTCGCCCGCGGGCACCTCGGCACGTTCCTCGTCCGGGCCGACCGGACCATACTGTGGCGCCTGTCGGGGCTGGGCACCCTCCTCGCCGCCATGCCCCTCCCCTATTCACGGCGGTACGAAGGGCTGGCCACCGGTCTGCGCACCGCGTTCGAGGGGGCCGGCGCCCCGTTCGCCATCACCTTCATGCGGGGCGCGGCCACCCGGGTCGAAGCCCTGCTGGAGAGCAAGGTCGACCTGGTGGTGCTGTCCCGGTTCGCCGCCGACCGGTTCCTCGACGAGCTTCCCCTGGAGCTGGTCGCGGATCTGGGCCCGGCGACCTATGTCGGTGCCCACGGCCTGCTGCTGCGGCACGGCGTCGACCCCGAGACGCCGGGTCTGCGGGTGGCCGTCGACTCCGCGTCGGAGGACCTTCGCATGCTGGCCGGCCGTGCGTTCGCCGGACGCGAGGACATCCAGTGGGTGGAGTCGTCGTACATGCAGTTGCGTGACCTCTTCGCCCGCGGCGAGGTGGACGCCACGGTATGGAATCTCGACGAGGTCCAGGACCACCTCGGACCGGACGTGGACGTACTGCCGCTGGGTGACGAGATCACCCGCGATCTGTCCCTGCGCAACTCCAGCGCCGCACTCATAGGGCGCGCGCAGGGAGCCGGAGCGCTGAGTGCGGTGCGGGACGGACTGGACCTGTCCCTCGTCACTGATCTACAGGAGAAGGTCCTGCGGGGCGAGTACCTGCCTTCGTACTGAGTACGGGTGACGGCGCCGGGCGCACCTCGGCGCTTCCGTCCCGATAGCCCCAGCCGGTCAGCCGTCGGGCAGCGGGCCTGACGCCGCCGCGCCCGCACAGTCGAACAGAACGTCAACCGCACGAGACTTCTTCACTCATTCGAAAAAGAGTGCCACGACTCTCGTCAATATCCAGAATCCTGGTTACTGTCGATACCACGGACACCCCGGGCATCGCGAGGAAAGGACGGCCCATGGAGGACAGACTCGCCCTCCGCATCCAGCTCTTCCGGGACAGCGGTCAGGCACCTCAGCGGGTGACGCGCTTCGTCGAGGAGGAGCTGGCCGCCCTGGCCGCCGAGGGGCACGCCGTCACCGAGGACACCGCCGGGATGCTGACGAGCCACCTCGTGATGGCGCTCACCCGGCTGCTGAACGGCGAGCCGATCGAGCAGTTCCTCACCGACGAGGAGGTGGCGGCGGAGTTGGCCGGCCATCCCGACGCCGTCGGGCGGGCCCGCGCCGTGTCCGTGCGCGCCGAGCGGGAGCTGGGCGCCGGGCTGCCCGACTCCGAGATCAATTTTCTGGCGATGCACCTCGCCGTGCTCCGCAAGAACGCACCCAGAAGGGACGTGCCATGACGAAGATCCTCACCGGCGGTGTCGGCAAGAACGAGGTCGCCGAGACGGTGAAGAAGCTGGCTCTGGACGGCGTCGACGTCGCCGTCTCCAGCGACATGGACGCGGCGATGAAGCTGCGCGCCGGACAGGCCGACTACTACCTCGGCACCTGCCACACCGGCGCCGGCGCCTCGCTCGGGGTCCTGCTGGGGCTGATGGGCAGCGCCGCCTGCCACACCTTCGGCCGCTCCGTCCCCACCGAGGACGAGGTGAGCGCGCTCCTCGGCGCCGGAAAGAAGGTCTTCGGGTTCGGCATGGACCGGATCGACGCCGTCACCCCCGTCATCGCCCGCGCCATCGCGGCACACGGCGCCTGATCCGCACCGGCATTGAGGAGTGAGCCGTGAGTGGGAACCTCGCCGCCGCAGCCGCGGGCAGCAGCACGGAGCTCGGCCTGTCACTGCCGCAGCAGCTGACCGTCATCGTCCTCTGCGCGCTGACCGCCTTCATCTCGCACCTGGCCCTGGCCGTCTTCAATGACGGCGTGCGCCCCTTCATGCTGGACTTCATCCAGGGGCGCACGACCCGCAGCGCCACCACGGCCGTGTCGTTCGGCCTCTCCGCGGGCTTCATCTTCGGGCTGGGCGCGCCGATGGCGCTGTCCACCGGAGTGCTGAACCCCTGGCTGGTGTTCCTGCCCACCGACATCCTCGGCATCCTCTCCCCGAAGAAGTGGCTGGCCCCGCTCCTCGGCGCCGTGTGGGGCGCGGTCATCGTCTTCGGTCTCAACGGCGCCAACGGCCTCGCGCACGACCTGCCGGTCGACTTCCTCACCGCGATGCAGCAGATGTCGACGCCGATCCTCTTCCTCTTCACGCTCTTTCCGGTGCTGGCCATCACCAAGCAGTTCGGCAAGGTGCGCGGCGGCATCGCGGGCGTGGTCGAGCTGGCCCTGGTCGTCGCCACGATGAAGCTGTGGCCGAACGTCTTCGCGGGAGCCGTCGCCATGGCGGTGGGCGTGCTGATGCTGATCGGCTTCGCCGTCGCCAAGGACCTGCGGCAGCGCCGGGCGGAGCGCGCCGAGCGGGCCGCGCAGGGCGACGACCCGGCGGAGGAGGCCGATGCGGACGATCCGATGGCCTCACTGTTCAGCGCGAGCGCGACCCGGCTCCGCAAGCACCTGCCGCTGTTCATGCTGCTGGGTGCCGGGGTGTGCCTGCTGGCCCAGATGCACATCTTCGGCGGCGGCGAGGCGACCAGCTTCCTGATCGCCAAGGGTGACTACGGCGGCGCGGCCCAGGTGGACTTCTACCGCGTGTTCGGCTTCGTCCCGCTGATCGCCACCACGGCGCTGGCTTCGGGCGCGTACGGCATCGCCGGCTTCACCCTGGTCTACCCGATCGGCTATCTCCTGCCGAACCCCTGGCTGGCGGTGGTGTGCGGAGCCCTGGTCTTCGCCGTCGAGGTGCTAGCACTGTCCTGGATCGGCCGGGTGCTGGGCAGACTGCCGTCGGTCCGGGACTCCTCGGAGCACCTGCGCGGCGCGATCAGCGACTCACTGCAGCTGGCCATCCTCTTCGGCTCGCTGATGGCGGCCAACGCCATGGGCGGCGGCCTCGGCATCCTCATCGTCGGCGGGCTCTACCTGCTGAACGAGGCGATGGGCCGGGTCGTGGTCCGCATGGCAGCGGCCCCCGCAGCCGTGCTCGTCGGCGGGATCATCCTCAACGTCCTGTACTGGCTGGACCTCTTCATACCCGTCAAGAGCTGAGGCGGTTCCGTACGCGGCGCGCGGAAGCGGCGTACGGGGACGGGGCGGGCCGGCCGACCGACCGGCAGCCGCCCCCAGAGGCCCACGGCCTGCCCCCCCCCGGGGGCGGTCCTCCGGCAGGAAGGAAGCAAGGCAGCACCATGCACGACATCCGGACCGTCACCGGTCCCCTCTCCCCCGCCGCCGTACGGGGCCCCGCGCTCGCGCACGAGCACCTGGCGCTCGACCTGCGCCGGGACGCCGACGGAGCGGCGGTGCTCGACGGCCGGCACGCCGACGCGGTCACGGGCGAACTGGCGAACCTGCGCGAGGAGTTCGGGCTCGCGCTGGTCGTCGAGCTGAGCTGCCGGGGCATGGGCCGCGACGTGGCAGGGCTGGCCCGGATCTCCAAGGACTCCGGCGTGCCGGTCGTCGCGGCCACCGGCTGGTACTACGAGCCGTTCCACCCCGCCGAGGTCGGCGGGGCCGGCGTCGAGGAGCTGACCGGCACGCTGGTACGGGAGATCACCGACGGCATCGGCCCGGAGAAGGTCCTTCCCGGAGTGATCGGTGAGGTCGGGAGCCACGGTGACCGGCCCAGCGAGCCGGAGGTCCGTACGCTCACGGCGGCGGCGCGCGCGGCGGTGGCCACCGGGCTGTCCGTCAGCACGCACGCGCAGCTCGGCCGGGGCGGCAGGGCCCAGCTGGCGCTGCTCGCCGCCGAGGGCCTGCCCCCGCACCGCGTCTGCATCGGGCACCAGGACCTGCTGGACGATCCGGCCGCGCACCGGGAGCTGGCGGAGCAGGGCGCGTACGTCGCCTTCGACACCGTGGGCAAGGAGAGCTACCAGAGCGACGCGACCCGGTTGCGGCTGCTGCTCGCGCTGCTGGCGGCCGGGCACGCGGACCGGGTACTGCTCAGCTGCGACGTCTCCCGGCACGGCTATCTGCGGGCGGAGGGCGGCCAGGGGTACGGCCATCTGTTCCGGTCGTTCCTGCCGCGGCTCAGGGCGGCGGGCGTGGACGACGACACGATCGACCTGATGACCCGCCGCAATCCGCTCCGCTTCCTCACCGGCACGCGCACAGAGGAGGCGGCCTGAGATGACCGCACAGGGATGCCGGCTGCCGGAGACATTCCCGTTGCCGACCGTGCCGCTGGAGGAGGCCGTCGCGCGCCAGTACCGCCTGATGAAGTGCGTCGCGCGGCACTTCGAGGGAGAGGAGCTGTTCACGGCGGACGCCGGGGTCGTTCCGGGGCTCGGCCGGCCGCGTACGACCACCGGGGTGGAGGCCGTACTCGCCGACTTCTTCGGGGCCGAGGCCGCGGCCCTCGTCCAGGGCGCGGGCACCGGGGCGATCCGTGCAGCGCTCTCCGCGGTACTGACGGCGGGCGACCCGCTGCTCATCCACCGGGCGCCGGTCTACCGCACCACCGCCGTCACGCTGCGGGGCCTGGGCGTGGCGGTGGCCGAGGTGGACTTCAACGACCGTGCGGCGCTGGCGGAGGCGCTGGCGAGCGGCCGGTTCTCCTGGGCGTACGTGCAGCACACCCGGCAGCGGCTCGCCGACTCCTACGACCCGGGCGAGGTACTGGCGGCGTGCCGGGCCGCGGGCGTCCGTACGGTCGTCGACGACAACTACGCGGTCATGCGGGTCCCGCGGAGCGGGGTGGAGCTGGGCGCCGACGCCTCCTGCTTCTCGCTGTTCAAGCTGCACGGCCCCGAGGGCGTCGGGGCCGTCGTGGGCGCCGCCGACCTCGTGGCGCGCGTCCACGCGGACAACTACTCCGGGGGCGGACAGGTGCAGGGGCACCAGGCGCTCGACGCGCTGCGCGCCCTCACGCACGTACCGGTGATGTGGGCGCTGCAGTCCGCCGTGGGCGCGGAGGTGGCCGAGCGGCTGGCCGCCGGTGAGGTTCCGGGGGTCGCCGAGGTCCGCATCGCGAACGCGCAGGACCGCTGCCTGCTGGTGCGGCTGGACCGGCCGGTGGCCCGCGAGCTGCCCGCCGTGGCGGCGCGATACGGCGCCGCGCCCTACCCCGTGGGCTCCAACTCCCGTTATGAGATCGCCCCGTTGTTCTACCGCATGTCGAGCTCGTCCCTGGAGGCCGCGCCGGAGCTCGCGGAGTGGACCGTACGGATCAATCCCATGCGTGCCGGCGCCGACCTCGTCCTGGACATCCTCCGCCGATCGCTGCACGACCTCCGTGAGACAGGGGACTGACCGTGTTCCTCGACGCCGTCCTCCACCGCAACCCGGAACTGGTCGCCTTCGCTGCCGAGTTGCACGACTCCGGGGCCATCCCGCCGGACACGTACGTCATGGACCGGGACGCCATCGAGTACAACGCCGCGCTGCTGGCCGGGGAGGCGGACCGGCTCGGACTGTCACTGTGGTTCGTGGTCAAGCAGATCGGCCGCAATCCGGAGCTGATCGAGGCCATCGCCCGGCACATCCCCCGCTTCGCGGCCATCGACCCGCCCGAGGCCCGCATCCTGCATGCGGCGGGCGCGCAGGCCGGGAACCTCGGCCATCTCGTGCAGATCCCGGCCCGTGCGCTGCCCGAGATGCTCGCCTGGCGCCCGGAGACCGTCACCGTCTACGACCTGGCGAACGCCCGCGCCGTCTCGGACGCCGCCACCCGCCTCGGCTTCGTCCAGGACGTACTGATCCGGCTGGAAGGCGCGAGCGGCGCGGTCTATCCGGGGCAGGAGGGCGGGGTTCGGCTCGGCGGCGGGGCACGGCTCGATGGCGGGGCGCGGCTGGGGGATGGCTTCCGGCTCGACGGGGATGTACGGCCGGGAGGCAACGGGCGGCTCGTTGGTGGCGGCCAGTCCGGGGGGCCGGTGGGTCCGGATGCCACCGATGCCATGGCGGGGCCGTACGGGCCGGACTTCCTGGGAAGCACGGATGCCACGGGCGGCCCGAGTGCCACGGGCGGCTCCAGGGCCATGAGCGGCTCCCGTGCCGCGGGCGACCTGAGTGGCACGCGCGGCACCGCGGGGCCGAGCAATGCCGATGAGGCAAGCCGCGCCGATGAGGCAAGCCGCGCCGGTGGGGCGCGCGGCCCGGGCGCCATGGGCGGCACCGAGGCCGCGGTCGACGACGGCTACCACGACGACCGCGACGACCGCTATGTCGGGACGGACGGGCTGGATGCCTTTCTCGATGAGGCCGAGCGGTTGCCGGGGATCCGGGTGGCCGGGGTGACGGCGTTTCCGTGCGTGCTGTGCGATCCGGAGACCGGGGAGCCACGGCCCACGCCCAACTTCGCGCTGGCCCTGAGGGCTGTCGACCGGCTCGCGGCCCGCGGTCACACCGACCTCAAGCTGAGCGCGCCGAGCGCCACCTCGATGGCCACCCTGCCGCTGCTGGCCCGGCTGGGCGCGACGCACGGCGAGCCGGGCCACGCGCTGACCGGCACGACGCCGCTGCATGCGGTGGACCACGGGCAGCCGGAGCGGCCCGCGTACGTGTACGTGAGCGAGGTCGCCCACACCCTCGCCGACGGCCGGCCCGCGCTGTACGGCGGCGGTTTCTACGCACGGGGCGGGGCCAGGGAGGCGCTGATCCCGCGTACCGGGGCACGGCTGCGGGTCGAGGACGCGCCCGCGGCGAACATCGACTATTACCGGCTGCTCGCGCCCGGCGATGCGCGGGTGGGCGATACCGCGGTGCTGGCGTTCCGTACGCAGGTCTTCGTCACCCGCAGCACCGTCGCGGTGGTCTCCGGGCTGTCCTCGGGCACGCCGAAGCTCACCGGCCTCTACGACCCGCTGGGGAGGCCCTATTGAGCAACCGCAATTGAGCAACCGCAGCAGAGGAGCCCGTACCGCACACTTTCCCTCCGGACGCCAGGAACCGCCATGAGCAAGATCGTCATTCTCGTCGTCGACGGCTTCGGCATCGGCGCGATGCCGGACGCCGGAGCCCTGCGCCCCGGCGACGCCGAAGCCGACACCCTGGGCCACCTCCTCGACCACCACCGTGCGGCCACCGGCCGCCCGCTGGAGCTGCCCGCGTTCGGGGCGCTCGGACTGGGCGCCGTCCATCCGCACCCGGACCTCGCGCCGTGCCCCTCGCTGCCGGTCGCGGCCGGCCGGGCGGCACTGGGGTACCCGGGCGCGGACACCTACGCGGGCCATCAGACCATGATGGGCGCCGACTTCAGCCGGGTGACGGTGGCGCGGCTGGCCGAGCACCTGCAGGAGGTGACGGCTGCCCTGCGGGCGGCCGGGCACCGTACCGAACTGCTCGACGGCAAGCCGCTGGTGGTGGTCGACGGCCGGGTGCTGGTGCACGACAACCTGGAGGCCGATCCGGGTATCAACTGGAACGCCTCGGGGCGGCTGGCGGAGGCGCCGTTCGCGCAGGTCCTGGCGGTGGCGCAGGTGGTCAGGGAGGTCGCGCCGGTGGCCCGGGTGATCGCGGTGGGCGGCAACGCCGACGGACCGCTGACCGGGTTCGTACGGCACGGGGAGGCCGGCACGGTCGGGCTGGACACTCCTGCCAGCGGCTTCTACCGCAACGGCGGGCTGGAGGTGCAGCACCTGGGCGCGCCGCTGGACCACACCCGCCAGCTGCCGGAGGCGGCCGCCCGCGCGGGCGTTCCGGTGACCCTCGTCGGCAAGGCGGCCGACATCCTGGCCTGCGGGGCGGCGGTGCGGCGGCCGGCGGTGGACACGGGTGAAGTGCTGCAGCTGACGGTGGACGCGGTCCGGGCGGCCGGGCCGGGTGGAGCGGACGGTACGGAGGGGGCGGCGCTGGTGGTCAGCAATGTGCAGGAGACCGATCTGGCCGGGCACCAGCAGGACCCGGGGCGTTACGCGGCGGTGCTGCGGCAGGTGGACGAGGGGATCGCGAGGCTGCTGCCGCTGCTCACCGCGCCCGGGGACCGGCTGATCGTCACGGGTGACCACGGCAACGATCCGACGATCGGGCACGCCTTCCACACCCGGGAGTACGTGCCGGTGCTGATCCACCGTCCCGGCGCGGAAGCCGCCGAGCGCCTTCCGGACGCCGTGTCGCTGGCAGACGTGGGCGCCACCGCTGCCGTGACGCTGGGGCTGAGCCCGGCCGGGCTCGCCAACGGCGCTCCGCTCCATGTGGAGTGCCCTATACGTGGCGCAGCCGACGCCGCCCGCACGGGGCGCGCGATGCCCTGACGCGCAGGCTCCTGCCCGCCCCCGGTTGCGGGCGGAGACGCGGCCCTCCCCGCACCGGGTGCGCGTACGTCACCGAGTACTCGCACGGCTCCCGGTACATGGACGACCCCGCGTACACGTACGGCCCCGGCCGGACGGGGCCGGGCGGGGCCGTGGGGGCGGACGGCGACGGTCGGCCGCGCGTCAGCCCATGAACTTCTTGAACTCCTCCGGGAGTTCGAAGTTCTGCGGGTCGTCCTGGCCGCCCTGCGGGAGGCCGAGCGGGTTGCCGTTCTGGGCGGCCTCGCGGCGGGCCGCTGCGGCCTGCTCCTCGGCCTTGCGCTTCATGGGGTTGCCGCTGCGCTGCTTGCCCTTGGCCTTCTTCTGCTGCTTCTTCTTCTTGGCGCCGCCGCCCATCCCCGGCATCCCGGGCATGCCCGGCATCCCCGGCATGCCGCCGCCCTGGGCCATCTTCGACATCATCTTGCGGGCGTCGAAGAAGCGCTCGACCAGGCTCTTCACGGCGCTGACGTCGACACCGGAACCGCGCGCGATACGGGCCCGGCGCGAGCCGTTGATGATCGTCGGGTCCTGGCGCTCGGCCGGGGTCATCGACTTGATGATCGCGGCGGTGCGGTCGACGTCCCGCTCGTCGAGGTTGTTGATCTGGTCCTTCATCTGCGCCATGCCGGGCAGCATGCCGAGCAGCTTGGAGATGGAGCCCATCTTGCGGACCTGCTCCATCTGGGCCAGGAAGTCGTCGAGCGTGAACTCCTTCGGGCCCTTCTGCAGCTTGGCCGCCATCTTCTCGGCCTCGGCCTGGCTGAAGGTCTGCTCGGCCTTCTCGATGAGCGACAGCATGTCGCCCATGCCGAGGATGCGGGACGCCATGCGGTCCGGGTGGAACGCGTCGAAGTCGTCCAGCTTCTCGCCGTTGGAGGCGAACATGATCTGCTTGCCGGTGACGTGCGCGATGGAGAGCGCGGCACCACCACGGGCGTCGCCGTCGAGCTTGGAGAGCACGACGCCGTCGAAGCCGACGCCGTCGCGGAAGGCCTCTGCGGTGTTGACCGCGTCCTGGCCGATCATGGCGTCGACG
Source organism: Streptomyces sp. Ru73 (assembly GCF_002920575.1). Taxonomy (GTDB): domain Bacteria; phylum Actinomycetota; class Actinomycetes; order Streptomycetales; family Streptomycetaceae; genus Streptomyces. The sequence goes on from NZ_PQSQ01000069.1 coordinate 25,614, forward strand.
ACGAAGAGGACCTCGTCGGGCTTGACCGCGTCGCGGATGTCCGCGGCCTGCTGCATCAGCTCCTGGTCGATGCCCAGGCGGCCGGCGGTGTCGACGATCACGACGTCGTGCTGCTTCGTGCGGGCGAACTCGACCGAGTCCTGGGCGACCTTGACCGGGTCGCCGACGCCGTTGCCCGGCTCCGGGGCGAAGATCGCCACGCCGGCGCGCTCGGCGACGACGGTGAGCTGGTTCACCGCGTTCGGACGCTGGAGGTCACAGGCGACCAGCAGCGGGGCGTGGCCCTGCGCCTTGAGCCAGCGGCCGAGCTTGCCGGCCAGCGTGGTCTTACCGGCACCCTGCAGACCCGCGAGCATGATGACCGTCGGCGGCTGCTTGGCGAAGCGGAGCCGGCGGGTCTCGCCGCCGAGGATGCCGATGAGCTCCTCGTTGACGATCTTGATGACCTGCTGGGCGGGGTTCAGCGCCTGCGAGACCTCGGCGCCCAGCGCCCGCTCCTTCACCTGCTTGATGAAGGCACGGACGACGGGGAGCGCGACATCCGCCTCGAGCAGGGCGATACGGATCTCGCGCGCGGTGGCGTCGATGTCCGCCTCGGAGAGGCGCCCCTTGCCCCGGAGATTTTTGAAAGTACTCGCCAGGCGGTCGGAAAGCGTATCGAACACGGCGGTCGTCGATCCTCGGGGTCGGGGGTGGAGTCAATCGGCTTCTAGAGTATCCGCCCCACGGTACAGAACGTCCCGGCCCACCCGAAGAGGCGGACGGGGCCGCGGTCCCCGGCTGCGCGGGGCGCCCCACGGGGGACCGCAGGCCGAGCCGGTCACGCCCGCCGCCGGCGTCCCGCGGCCCCGGTCCGTCCCGCCCGCCGCAGGGCCGGCAGCGTCCGGGCCGGCCGAGGCGACGGGTTCGGCCGCGGTCACGGCCCCTGCCGAGGCTCCGGGACCTGACCGGTCACTTCAGGGCGCGTTCTACCGCCTGGGCCACCTCGGTGGCGGTGGTCGGTGGGAGGGGGGAGCCGTCGGCGTCGGTGACGTAGAAGGCATCGACCGCGTTGGCGCCAAGCGTGCTGACGTGGGCGCTGCGTACGGTGACGCCCGCGTCCTCCAGCGCCCGGCCGATCCGGTACAGCAGACCCTGGGCGTCCTGGGCACGCACCTCGATCACGGTGGCGGAGCGGGAGCCGCCGGGCGCCACCGTCACGCGGGGCGGCGGTGCCTGCAGGCCGCGCGAGCGGCGTGCGTAGGCGCGTTCGCGCTCGGCGAGGCGTGCGGGGATGTCGAGCGTGCCGTCCAAGGCGCGTACGAGGTCGGCGCGGAGCCGGGTCACCTGCGGGAGCGAGCCGTACTCGGCGGCCACCCGCCAGCTGAGGAGCAGCACCGGGCGGCGGGCGGTCACAGACGCGGACGGGGACGCGGAGCCCGCGCCCTCGCCCGTGCCCGTGCCCACGCCCGCGCCGGTGTCCGAGTCCGAGGCTTCGGTACCTGCGGCCGGCCGCCGTACCGCGTCCCCGTCGTCCGTCCCGTACAGCTCCCCCGGCAGCGGCATGACGCGCAGGTCGGCGGCGCGGACGGTGAGGCGGTGCACGGCGAGTACGCCCGCGGTGGCGGGGAGGACACCAGGGCGGTCCGGCACGGCGAGCAGGAGTTCGACGCCGACCGGCTCCGGTTCTCCTCCGGACTCCGGTCCGCCTCCCCCGGCTCCCGGGCCGCCCTCGGTCGCGGCCCCCGGCTTTCCCGCGGAGCCCGCCGCACGAGCCGCGTCCGGCCCATACGCCCCGTCCGGCCCATACGCCCCGTCCGGCCCATACGACCCGTCCGCCGTTCCGCGGGCGCCGGCGGGCTTGGGGACGCCGGGCGGTTCGAGGCGGGTGTGCAGGGCGAGTACGGGTTCGCCGGTGCGCCATGCCTCGATGGCGAGGCGTTCCTGTTCCGCGGTGGGCTCCCACGGAGTCGGCGTGGCCGCGTCCGGCTCCCCCGCCAGCAGTCCGCCGACCCGTCGCACCAGGTCGGCGACCAGCCCCTCGCGCCAGCGGCTCCAGGCCGCCGGGCCGGTGGCCAGCGCGTCGGCCTCGGTGAGCGCGTGCAGCAGCTCCAGCGTGCCGGCGCTGCGCACGACCCGGGCGACCGAGGCGACCGTCGCGGGATCGTCCAAGTCGCGACGGGTTGCGGTGTCGACGAGGAGGAGGTGGTGCCGGACGAGGGTGGCGATGACGTCCGTGTCCCTGGCGTCGAAGCCGAGCCGGGCGGCCACGTCGCGGGCGATGGTCTCGCCGGACACCGAGTGGTCGCCGGGCCAGCCCTTGCCGATGTCGTGCAGCAGCGCGGCCATCAGCAGCAGGTCGGGGCGGTGGACGCGGCGGGTCAGTGCGGAGGCGCGTACGGCCGTCTCGACGAGGTGCCGGTCGACGGTCCAGCGGTGCACGGCGTTGCGCTGCGGGCGGCAGCGGACGCGCTCCCAGTCCGGCAGCAGCCGGGTGATGATCCCCTCGGCCTCCAGCGCCTCCCACACGGGCACGGTGCGCGCGCCGGCGCCCAGCAGCGTCAGCAGCTCCTCGCGGGCCTCGGCGGGCCAGGGCACGGGCAGCGGCCGGGCAGCGGCGGCCAGCCTGCGCACGGCGTGCGGGGACAGCGGCAGGCCGGCCTGGGCGGCGGCGGCCGCTGCGCGCAGCGGCAGCACGGCATCACGCTCCGGGCGGGCCGTGCGGGCCAGCACGGCCTCGCCGTCGTGCTCGACGACGCCCTCGGCCAGCGGCGAACGCTCGCCCCGGCTCGCGGTCCGCCCGCCCCGGCCGCTGATCAGACCGCGCAGCGAGGGCCGTACGGAGCGGGCGCGGAGCACGCGGCCGACCTCGCGCCAGGTGACGTCACCGGCGTACGAGATGGTGCGGGCCGACTCGTACACCTGGCGCAGCAGCGCGTCGGCGTCGAGCAGGCCGAGGGCCTCCGCGACCTGGTCCTGCTCCTGGAGCGCGAGCCGGTCGGTGGCCCGGCCGGTGACGAGGTGCAGGGCGTCGCGCACGTCCAGCAGGCAGCCGCGGGCGGCTTCCAGGCCGGCTCGCGGGGCGTCGGCGAGCCAGGAGGCGGCGACCGCGCGCAGGGCGGTGACGTCACGGAGGCCGCCGCGGGCCTCTTTCAGGTCGGGTTCGAGGAGGTACTGCAGTTCGCCCTGGCGGTCGGCCCGGTCCAGGCAGAGGGCGTGGAGTTCGGGGAGGCGTTTGGGCGCCGCCTCGCGCCAGTCGGCGAAGCTCGCGGTGCGCAGGGCGGCGGTGAGGTCGGCGCTGCCCGCGAGGTGGCGGGCGTCGAGCAGGCCGAGCTGGGCCTTGAGGTCGTCGCGGGCGGTGCGGCGGGCCTCGGCGAGGGTGCGGACGGAGTGGTCCAGGTCCAGGCCGAGGTCCCACAGCGGATACCAGAGGTGGTCGGCGAGGGCCGCGACCTCCTGCGCCGATGCCTTGCCGTCGTGGAGGAGGAGCAGGTCGAGGTCGCTGCGGGGGGAGAGTTCGCCGCGGCCGTAGCCGCCGACGGCGACGAGCGCCGCATCGCCGACGCCGCTGCGCGCGGCGGCGCTCTCGAACAGTCCGGCCAGCCACTGGTCGGTCAGCCGGGCCAGGGCCGTACGGCGTTCGGGGCCGGTCTGCGCGGGGTCCTGGAGCAGCCGCAGCCGGGCGGCCGCGTACCCCTCCTCATCGGCGCCACCGTCGCCCTTCGCCGCACCGCCCTCGGCGGCCGGCGCACCGCCCTCGGCCTGCGCCGTACCGCGCTCGGCCGCCCTACCGCCCTCGGCCGACGCACCGCCGTCAGCCTTCGTCGCACCGCCCTCGGCCGTCGCCGCACCAGCCCCGGCGGCCGACGCACCGCCCTCGGCCGACGCACCGGAAGGCGGCCCCGCGGGCCCCGCCCCCTCAGCCTTGCCCGGCCCCGCAGCCGTTCCCGGCCCCTCCGGCCTCGCCGTTTCCTCCACGCTGTCCGTCACCTCAGGCGCTCCTCGGTCGTCTCGGTCCAGCCCCCAGTGATCGTTTCCGCCCCTCGCCCCCCACAGGCCGCCCACTCGCCCCTCGCCCGCACGGTCTGCCCGCTCACCAGCCCGCACGGGCCGCCCACTCGCCCCCTGGCCAGGACGGCCGGGACGGCCGCAACGGCCACGCGCGGCCCCCGCCACCGAGCCCCCTCGGCACCGGCCAACAGGGACAGCCGCGCCCGAGCACGCACGGCCAGGCTCCACACCCGCACGCCCGAACGGCCGGGCACCACACCCGCACGTACCCACGGCCAGGCACCGCGCCCGAGCGCGTACGCGCGGCCGGGCGCCGCACCCGCAGGTGCGTGCGCCCGGGTGACAGCGGTGTCCCTCAGAGCGCGTCCGGTCCGCGCTCCCCCGTGCGGACGCGTACCGCCTCGTCCACGGGGACGCTCCAGACCTTGCCGTCGCCGATCTTGCCGGTGCGGGCCGCCTTCACGACGACCTCGACGAGCTGTTCGGCGTCCGCGTCCTCGACCAACACCTCGATGCGGATCTTGGGCACCAGGTCCACGGTGTACTCGGCGCCGCGGTACACCTCCGTGTGGCCGCGCTGCCGGCCGTATCCGCTGGCCTCGGTGACCGTCAGACCGTGCACGCCGAACGCCTGCAGGGCCTCCTTCACCTCGTCCAGCCGGTGCGGCTTGATTACTGCCGTGATGAGCTTCACGCGTCCACCTTCTTCGCCTTGCCCGGAGTGCCGTCCTGGGCCTGAGCCGATGATCCTGCCTGCGGGGCCCGGGAGCCGGACCCGTCGTCCTCCGTCTCCGGAGTCTCACCGGATGCCGGTGCCGGGCCGGGGGCCGGGGCCGCCGAACGGGGCAGGGCCGTGCCGCCGCCGGTGCCGCCGTAGTCGTACGCCGTCTCCGCGTGGGCGGCCTGGTCCACGCCCGCCAGCTCCTCGTCCTCGCTGATCCGGAAGCCCATCACCAGGTCGATGACCTTGGCAAGGACGAACGAGACGACGAGGGAGTACAGCAGGACGCAGACCACGCCGACGGACTGCTTGCCCAGCTGGGCCAGGCCGCCGCCGTAGAACAGGCCCTTGGCGTCGCTCTGCACGCCGCCGGTGGCGAAGAAGCCGATGAGCAGGGAGCCGACGACACCGCCGACCAGGTGGACGCCGACGACGTCGAGGGAGTCGTCGTAGCCGAACCGGTACTTCAGGCCGACGGCCATGGCGCACAGCACGCCGGCGATCACGCCGATCGCGATGGAGCCGAGCGGGCTGACCGAGCCGCAGGCCGGGGTGATGGCGACCAGTCCCGCGACCGCGCCGGACGCGGCGCCCAGGGTGGTGAAGGAGCCGTGTCGCAGCTTCTCGTAGCCGAGCCAGCCGAGCATCGCGGCGGCCGTGGCGACCTGGGTGTTCAGGAAGGCGACCGCGCCGACGCCGTCGTCGTTGCCGAGCCAGGAGCCGGCGTTGAAGCCGAACCAGCCGAACCACAGCAGGCCGGCGCCGAGCATGACCAGCGGCAGGCTGTGCGGCCGCATCGGGTCCTTCTTGAAGCCGATGCGCTTGCCCACGACGAAGATCACGCCGAGGGCCGCGGCGCCGGCGTTGATGTGGACGGCCGTACCGCCCGCGAAGTCGATCACGCCGAGCTCGTAGAGCCAGCCGCCGGCGCCCCACACCCAGTGGGCGACCGGGAAGTACACGACCGTCGCCCACAGGACGACGAACAGCGCCCAGGCGGTGAACTTGACCCGGTCGGCGAGCGCTCCGCTGATCAGGGCGGGGGTGAGGACCGCGAACATCAGCTGGAAGGCGGCGAAGACGTAGACCGGGATGGAGTAGCCGTCCCACAGCTCGGTGAGCCCGATGCCGCTGAGTCCGACGTAGTCACCGCTGAAGCCGATGACCGCACCGTGGTCGGTGCCGAAGGCGAGGCTGAAGCCGTAGAGCACCCACAGGATGGTCACCAGGCCGAGGCTGATGAAGCTCATCATCAGCATGTTCAGGACGCTCTTCACGCGGACCATGCCGCCGTAGAAGAACGCGAGCGCGGGGGTCATCACCATCACCAGGGCGGTGGCGATCAGCATGAATCCGGTGTCGGCGGGGCTCAGCTCGGCTTTCTCGGCCGAGAGGTTCGCTGCGACCGTAAGGATGCCTGGGGGCATCGGCGTCTCCTCGTCGTCGATGCGGCCCGTGCGGGCGTGGTGCTGATGGGCCGGCTTTCGCCACGAGATTGACGCAGCGCCGTTTCCGGTGGAGCGCCCCGGTGTTTCGCCGGAGTGACGAAGGCGACGGCGGTGTTACGCCCGGATGAACGCCTGTGAGGGCCACGGAACGCCTGCGGGGGGCGCGAAAGCGCGAACCGGCCGCGACCTGTGCCCGCAGACTGGCGATGGGGGAGCCGAGTCGGACTGTACGGGGCGTGGGCCGCGGCCGGGGTCTTCGCGGTACCGCAGGAGCGGTCGTGGGGCTGTCGTCAGACGGCCTCCGCTGCGGTCTCCGGCAGGTGGTGCTGCAGTTCCTCGGTCAGCTGGATCACCTCGGCGACGTCGGAGAAGTCGCGCGCCGCGGTGTCCACGGTCTTGCGCAGCCGGGTGTTGACCCGCTCCGAGCGGACCTGCTTGGCGAACGGTATGGCCTTCTGGGCCATGTCCGCGCACTGCTCGGGCTCGCGCTGCAGCAGGTGGACGGTGGCCATGCCGATGAGGTTGAGGGCGTAGGAGCGCTGGTGCTCGGGGTCCTTCCCGAACAGCTCGACGGCGCGCTCCATCACGGGGTGCGCCAGCGAGGCGTACGTGGGGCTGCGGCCCGCGACGTAGGCGAGGTCGCGGTACGAGTGGGCGTTCTCGGCGTTCAGCTCGGCCTCGGAGAAGAAGCGGATCCAGTCCGGCTCGGGCCCCTCGCCGGGCTCGACGTCGGCGAAGGTGTCCTCGGCCATCCGCACGGCCCGCTTGACCTTGCTGGGCTGGCCCATGCCGGCGTACGCACGGGCCTCCGATCGCATACAGCATGGACTGGGTGCGGGGCGTGGCCATTTCCCGGCTGCCGTACTGCGCGAGATGGATCAGCTCCAGGGCGTCCTCGGGCCGCCCGAGGTGGATCATCTGGCGGCTCATGCTGGAGAGGATGTACGAGCCGAGGGGCTTGTCACCGGCCTCCTTGGCGGCGTGCAGCGCGAGGACGAAGTACTTCTGCGCCGTGGGCTGCAGGCCGATGTCGTAGCTCATCCAGCCCGCCAGCTCGGCCAGCTCGGCGGCGACCTTGAACAGCCGCTTGGAGACCGCCTCGGGGTGCGCCTCCTGGAGCAGGTCGGTGACCTCGTGGAGCTGCCCGACGACGGCCTTGCGGCGCAGTCCGCCGCCGCACTGGGCGTCCCACTGCCGGAACATCATGGTCGTGGACTCCAGCAGCTCCAGCTCGGGCTGCGAGAGCCGGCCGCTGCGGCGGCGCCCGCCCTCGGCCCGCGCCTCGTCCGCCGCGCCGGCGGGGGTGGGCACGAGCCAGCGCTGCATCGGTTCGATGAGGGCGGGACCCGCCGCCAGCGCCAGTGACGTCCCGAGGAAGCCGCGCCGCGCCAGCATCAGGTCGCTGCGCGAGAACTCGCCGATGAGCGAGACCGTCTGGGGCCCGGCCCAGGGGAGGTCGACGCCGGAGACCGACGGGGACTGGTGCGCGCTGCGCAGGCCCAGGTCCTCCACGCCCACGACGCACCCGAAGCGCTCGGAGAACAGCTCGGACAGGATCCGCGGGATCGGCTCCCGGGGCTGCTCGCCGTCCAGCCAGCGGCGGACCCGTGAGGTGTCCGTACTGATGTGGTGCGCGCCCAGCTGCCTGGCGCGGCGGTTGACCTGTCGGGCGAGTTCGCCCTTGGACCAGCCGCTGCGCACGAACCACGAGCCCAGTTGCTCGTTCGGGCGCTTGTCAGCGCACGTGCCGCCGTTGCCGCCCAACTCGAACGCCCCCATCCGGATCTGTCTCTCTGTCACGAACCCCGACAGGATGCCGCTCCTTCGCGGCGCCTGTCCTGGAGTGACCCCAGCCGACCACGGATTCCGGCCGCCGGAAAGCCGCCGGACGGTCACTCTGCTTGCCGTTGGCATACCCGCGTGGCGGATACCCCTCCCGGTTCGTGCACCGAAAGTAATCCTACGATCACGCCTCCCGCGAGGCCGGTCCAGGAAACGCCACCATTCGCCACCCCTTTGAATGAACTCCTCCGCGGCTCAGCGCGCTTGACTTGACACAGGTCGCGAAGGGTTGGGCGGAGAGGAGCACTTGAGGGCGCACCTGCCACGCCGCGCAACCCCGAGCACTACGTCACACCGTCGGCGGCGACGACTCTCGACGGAGAGTCACGGTAAAACTCCGGCACGTAACCACTGGCACGCAGGACCCGTTGGAGGGGGCATGGGCTTCACGATCGGCGGCATCCGGGAGTTCCGGGACATCCGCCACGGCACCAGGAAGCGCGTCCGCCCCGCCGAGGGGTCCGCGGTGGCGGAGTACACCGGGCTGTGGGGCTGGGACGTCGTGCCCGGCGCCCGCGCGGCACGGGGCGGCGACGGCCGCACCGTCTGCTCCTGCGGCGCCGACGACTGCCCGGCACCCGGCGCCCACCCCCTCGCCTTCGCCGGCACCCTGCCCGCCGGCACCACGCTGGAGAAGGCGGCCGCCGCCTGGGCCGAGACGCCGGGCGCCGCGGTGCTGCTGCCGGTCGGACGCAGCTTCGACGTCCTCGACGTACCGGTCGCTGCGGGCCGTACGGCCCTGGTCCGGCTCGAACGGATGGGCCTGCCCCTCGGGCCCGTGGCCGCCACCCCGACCGGGCGGGCGCTGTTCTTCGTGGCGCCGGGCGCCGCCGCCGGGCTGCCGACGCTGCTGTACCGCATGGGCTGGGACGACGCCTCGCTGGACCTGCGATGCCTGGGCCCCGGCGACCACGTCGTCGCGCCGCCGTGCGACCTGGCGGGCCTGGGCCCGATGCGCTGGCTGCGGCCGCCGACGCTGGACAGCGCGGGTCACCCCCCGGAGGCGAAGCTGCTGCTCGGCACGCTGGCGTACGTCTGCCACCGGGTGTGCGCCTGACCCGCGCGCCCCGGCCGTGCGCCACGCCCCCGGCCGCGCGCCGCGATCCGTCCGTACGACACCGTGCCCCGGCCGCGCGCCGCGTTCCGGCCGCGGGAGCGCGCCGCCCCCGCGCGCACCCGCCCGAAATCCATCCCCCGCGCCCGGCCGCCGGGCGCGTCATCCCCGCGCCGTGCCGCCGGGCGCACGCGCCGAGCCCCGCCGCACTCCGTGTGCGGCGGGGCTCGGTGTATCGGTAGGGGTGCCGGTGCCCGGGTTAACCCGTTCACGCTCCGGTCAGTCGCCGATCAGTGCGTCGACGAACGCCTCGGGCTCGAAGGGCGCGAGGTCGTCAGCGCCTTCGCCCAGGCCCACGAGCTTCACCGGGACGCCCAGCTCGCGCTGGACGGCGACGATGATGCCGCCCTTGGCCGTGCCGTCCAGCTTGGTCAGGACCACGCCGGTGATGTCCACGACCTCGGCGAAGACCCGGGCCTGCACCAGGCCGTTCTGGCCGGTGGTGGCGTCCAGGACGAGCAGCACCTCGCCGACCGGACCGTGCTTCTCCACGACCCGCTTGACCTTGCCCAGCTCGTCCATGAGGCCGGTCTTGGTGTGCAGCCGGCCGGCGGTGTCGATGAGGACGACGTCCGCGCCCTCGGAGATACCTTCCTTCACCGCGTCGAAGGCGACCGAGGCGGGGTCGCCGCCCTCGGGGCCGCGCACCGTACGGGCGCCGACCCGCTCGCCCCAGGTCTGCAGCTGGTCGGCTGCGGCGGCGCGGAAGGTGTCGGCAGCGCCCAGCACGACGGACTTGCCGTCGGCGACCAGTACGCGGGCGAGCTTGCCGGTGGTGGTGGTCTTGCCGGTGCCGTTGACGCCGACGACCATGACGACGCCGGGGATCTCCTGACCGTTCGCGCCGAGGGCGTTCGCGGTGTTCACGGAGCGGTCGGCCTCGGTGCCGATGAGCTTGACCAGCTCCTCGCGGAGCAGGCCGCGCAGCTCTTCGGGGGTGCGGGTACCGAGCACCTTCACGCGCTCGCGCAGCCGCTCGACCAGCTCCTGGGTGGGCTGCACACCGACGTCGGCGGTGAGCAGGGTGTCCTCGATCTCCTCCCAGGTGTCCTCGTCCAGGTGTTCCCGGGAGAGCAGCGTGAGCAGGCCCTTGCCCAGGGAGTTCTGCGAGCGGGAGAGCCGGGCGCGCAGCCGGACGAGCCGGCCTGCGGTCGGCTCCGGCACCTCGACCTCGGGCGCGGCGGGCGCCTCGGGCTCGGCGACGGGCGGTTCCTCGACGAGGGTGGCGCCGGAGTCCGGCAGCCCGACCTCTTCGATGGTGCGACGTTCCTCGTCGCGGGGGGTCTCGGCGTCCTCACCGACCTGCGGTTCCGCAGGGGGCGCGGTGACGGACGGGGTGGTCGGCGGGGGCGGCGGCAGCTGCTTCTTGCGGCGGCTGCTGACGACGAGCCCGCTGATCGCGCCGAGCGCGACCACAGCGATGACTACAGCAAGGATGACGATTTCCATAACCCCCTCAGTATCGGGCACGCACCGCCCGCGGGGCCGCACGGCACAGATTCCGCAAGCGCACCGCCCGGCCGATAATCAGGATGCGGGCTATCCAGAATTGAATCTGGATGTGTACTATCCGGGTTCACTCCCCGCGGAAACGGACCGCGGGGCGCTGGAAGGAGAATCTGGATGCCTGACATCCTGATTGTGGGCGGCGGTTTCGCCGGGACCTGGGCCGCCGCCGGCGCCGCCCGCCTGCTGCGCGCCCACGGCGCCGCGCACACCGTCGCCCTGCTCACCCCCGGCCAGGACCTGGTGATCCGCCCCCGGCTGTACCAGGCGGACCCGGCGGCGTACCGGGTCCCGCTGGACCGCGTCCTCGGCCCCATCGGGGTGCGGCGCATCGCGGCCTCGGCGACCGGCATCGACACCACCCGCCGGCGCGTCGTCGCCGACGGCCCCGGGGGCCGCGCCGAGTACCCGTACGAGCGGCTGGTGCTGGCCACCGGCAGCGTGCTGGTCCGCCCGGACCTCCCCGGCGCCGGCCTGCTGCACGACGTCGACACGATGGAAGCGGCCGTCGCCCTGGAGGAGCACCTCCACGCGCTGCCGGAGGCACCGGAGGGGCCGGGACGGTTCACGGCGGTCGTGATCGGCGCCGGGTTCACCGGGCTGGAGATCGCGGCGGAGCTGGCGGGCCGGCTGCGCGCCGTCGCCGCGCCGCACGGGCGCGCCGACGAGGTCGAGGTCGTCCTGGTGGAGCGGGACGAGGCCGTCGGGCGCGGGCTCGGCGAGGCCGCGCGCCCGGTGATCGAGGGGGCGCTGGACGAGCTGGGCGTGGCGCGGCGGCTGGGCATCACGGTGACGCGCGTGGACGAGGGAGCCGTGCACCTCTCCGACGGCACCGCGATACCGGCCCGTACGGCCGTCTGGACGGCCGGGGTGCGCGCCGACGGCCTCACGGCGCAGGTCCCGGCCGCGCGCGATGAGCTGGGGCGGCTGGCGGTCGACGAGTGGCTGCGGGTGCGCGGGGTGCCGGAGGTGTACGCGGCCGGGGACACGGCGGCCGCGCCCGCCGAGGACGGCCACACGGTGACGCAGTCCTGCCAGCACGCGACGCCGCTGGGGAAGACCGCCGGGCACAACGCGGCGGCCGACCTGCTCGGGCTGGACCGGGCGCCGTTCGCGCCCGACCCGTACGTCACCTGTCTCGACCTCGGCGGCGCGGGCGCGGTGCTGACCAAGGGCTTCGACCGGGTGCTGAACGACCTGCCGGCCGCGGAGGCCAAGGCCAGGAAGCGGGCGATCAACGAGAGCTGGATCTACCCCCCGGTGGACGACGCCGAGGAGATCCTGCGCGCCGCCGACCACCGGGTGAGCCAGCGCCGGCCGGTGCCGGCGCCCGCGGGCTGACCGGCGCCTCCGGGCGCATACCGGCCGGAAAGCCACCGGCCGGCCAGCGGCTCCGGGACCCGGCTGGACCCTCCGACGAGAAATGTGACGCGCCCGACTCGTCGGAGGGTCCAACGGGTCTTACGGCAGGAAGTTGGTGCAAAGTACGATGGTGGACGGCCGCGCAACGCGCGTAGAGTCCTCGTCGGCCACCGCGCCCCGCAGCCAGGCACCACCGCCGCTGCCGACTGCCCCCTGTGGGGGTGCCCTTGCCCCAGCGCACGAGAGACACCTGCACCATGGACACCACGGCCTCCCCCGAGACCGAAGGAACCGTCGAGACCCGAGGCATCGAACCGGTCCCCGACGACGAACGCCGCGGCCGCGTCCGCGAGCTCTTCCCCACCTGGGTCGCCGCCAACATCAGCGTGCTGCTCCTGACCATGGGCGCCTCGCTGGTGGTCTTCAACGGCCTGAACTTCTGGCAGGTGCTCGTCGTCGCGCTGATCGCCGCCGCGGTCTCCTTCGGCCTCACCGGCCTGCTGTCCGTCACCGGCAAGTGGGGCGGCGCGCCCGGCCTGATGCTCTCGCGCGCCACCTTCGGCGTACGGGGCAACTACTTCCCCGGCATGATCCTGTGGGTCGCCCGCTTCGGCTGGGAGACGATCAACGCGGTCACCGGCGCGTTCGCGCTGCTCACGGTCCTGAAGCTGCTCTTCGGCATCCAGAGCAACGACTTCCTGACCGTGCTCACCCTGTTCGCCTTCGTGGCGACCACGTTCCTGGTCTCCGGTCTCGGCCGGAAGGCGCTGAACGTCTGCAACAAGTGGTCGACGTACCTCTTCGGCATCTTCAGCGTGATGGTGCTGGTCTACCTGATCGCCAAGATGGACTGGCACCAGGTCTTCGCCCAGAAGGCCGGTTCCACGGCGATGATGATCGCGGGCATCGGCACGATAGCGGCCGGCGGCATCAGCTGGATCCCGTCGGGCCCGGACTTCACCCGGTACCTCCCGCACGCCGCGTCCGGCAAGAAGATCGTCGTCACCACCATGTCGGGCGCAGGGCTGGTCATGGTGCCGATGGTGCTGATGGGCGGCGTGATGTCCTCCCGCACGCCCGACCTGGCCAAGGCCAGCGACCCGGTCGCGTTCCTCGGCGACGTGCTGCCCGCCTGGCTGGCCGTGCCGTACCTGATCACCGCGCTGGTCGGCATGCTGCTGATCAACAGCCTGTCGATGTACTCGGCGGGCTTCACCGCGCAGACCATGGGCGTGAAGCTGCCGCGCCCGCTGGCGGTCAGCATCAACGCCGTCATCAGCCTGGTCGGCGGCGCCTTCATGATGCTGGTGGCGTCCAGCTTCATCAGCCAGTTCATCGCCTTCCTGACGCTGCTCGCGGTCTCCTTCTCCGCCTGGGTCGGGGTGTACGCCATCGACATGGCGCGCCGCGCCCGGCGCACCGTCCGGTACGACGCCGAGGCCCTGATGGACACCACCCGCACCGGCCGCTACTGGTACGCCGGCGGCTTCTGCTGGCAGGCGCTGACCGCCTGGGGCGTGGCCCTGGCCATCGGGCTCTGCCTGACCAAGGTCCAGTGGTTCACCGGCCCGCTGGCCGGCACCTGGCTCGGCACGCACGGGCTGGGCTGGGCCGTCACCATCGTGGTCGCCGCCGTGGTCTTCGCGGTGCTGCCCACGCCGCGCGAGAACGCCCCCGCGAAGGGTGACGCGGCGCCGCAGCCGATACCGGCCGGGCGGTAGCCGCGGCGGGCGCCCGCCCTCTCCACAACTGACACAGCATCAGCTAACGTCCCCTTCGCCACCTCCCGGCGAAGGGGACGTTCTCATGCCCGTCACGGTCCTGCGCTTCAACCTGGTCGACCCCGCGCCCACCCCGGAGGGCCTGAGAGCGCGCTACCGGGCGGCCGTCGCGATGGCCCGGTACGCCGACGACATGGGCCTCAGCACGGTCCAGACCGAGGAGCACCACGCCACCGGCAACGGCTGGATGCCCTCACCGCTCACCTTCGCCGGAGCCGTGCTCGGCGCCACCCGGCGGATCACCGTCACGGTCTCCGCGCTGATCACCCCGCTGCACGACCCGCTGCGGCTGGCCGAGGACCTCGCCGTACTGGACCTGCTCGGCGGCGGCCGGCTGGTGACCGTCGCGGGCATCGGCTACCGGCCCGAGGAGTACGCGGCGCACGGCGTGGCGTGGGAGCGGCGCGGCGCGCTGCAGGACGAGGCGCTGGAGACGCTGCTGCGGGCATGGACCGGCGAGCCGTTCACGTACCGGGGGCGCACGGTACGCGTCACGCCGCGCCCGGCCACGCAGCCGCACCCGCTCCTCCTGGTGGGCGGCGGCTCGCGCCCGGCCGCGCGCCGGGCCGCCCGGCTCGGCCTGCCGTTCTTCCCCAGCGCCCACCTGCCGGAGCTCGTCGCGTACTACCACGAGCAGTGCGCCGCGCACGGGCACGAGGGCTGGGTGATGGACCCGCCGGCCACCACCGCGCTGCTGCACGTCGCGGAGGACCCGGACCGGGCCTGGGAGCGCTACGGCGAGCACTTCCTGTACGAGGCGCGCACCTACGCGGGCTGGCAGTCGGCGGACATCCGCTCGGCGGTGCGCTCACGGGCCACGGACGACGTGGCGGCGCTGCGCGAGGAGGGCGTGTACCGGGTGCTCACGCCCGAGGAGTGCGTGGCGTACGCGGGGAAGGCGGAGGCCTCGGACCCGCTGGTCCTGCACCCCCTGTGCGGCGGGATGCCGGTGGACGAGGGGTGGCGGTCGCTGCACCTGTTCGCGGAGCGGGTGCTGCCGGCGCTCGGCACGGCCGGCTGAGGGCCCGCGCGTCCGGGCCCGGGCATGCGGCTGCCCCGGCTCCATCGGGGAGCCGGGGCAGATCCGTGGCGAGGAGAAAGGCTGGCGGGGGGGTTAGCCCATCTCCTCCAACGCCTTGCCCTTCGTCTCCTTCACGAACTTGAGCACGAAGGGGATGGAGAGCAGGGCGAAGATCATGTAGATCACGTACGTGCCGGAGAGGTTCCAGTCCGACAGGCTCGGGAAGCTGGCCGTGATCGCCCAGTTGGCGATCCACTGGGCCGAGGCGGCGACACCGAGCGCCGCGGCACGGATCTTGTTCGGGAACATCTCGCCGAGGAAGACCCAGACCACCACGCCCCAGGAGAGGGCGAAGAAGAGCACGAAGAAGTGCGCGGCGATCAGGGCGACGGTGCCCTCGGTGGACGGCAGGGTGCCGGCCGCGGTCTTGGACGCGAAGGCCCATGCCTCCAGGGCCAGCGCGACCGCCATGCCGGCGGAGCCGATCAGCGCCAGCGGGCGGCGGCCGATCTTGTCGACGAAGACCATCGCGATCACGGTGCCGATGATGTTGATGATCGACGTGGTGAAGCTGTAGAAGAACGAGCTCTCGGGGTTGATGCCCACCGACTGCCACAGCGTCGAGGAGTAGTAGAACGCGACGTTGATGCCGACCAGCTGCTGGAAGACCGACAGGCCGATGCCGACCCAGACGATGGGCAGGAAGCCCGCCCTGCTGCCGAGCAGGTCCTTGAAGGTGGACTTGTGCTCGCGGCGCATCGCCTGCTCGATCTCGTCCACCCGGACGTCGAGGTCCACGCTCGTGCCCTCGACCTCGGCGAGCACCTCCTTGGCCTTGTCACGGCGGCCGACGCTGATCAGGAAGCGGGGCGACTCGGGGATGGCGAAGGAGAGCAGGCCGTAGAGGACGGCCGGGACGACCATGACGCCGAGCATCCACTGCCAGGCCTCCAGGCCGGCGAGCTTGCCGCGCTGGTCGCCGTCGGCGAGGTTCAGGATGCCCCAGTTGACCAGCTGGGAGATGGCGATGCCGATGACGATCGCACCCTGCTGGAAGGAGCCCAGCCGGCCGCGGTACGCGGGCGGCGCGACCTCGGCGATGTAGGCGGGGCCGATGACCGAGGCCATGCCGATGGCGAAGCCGCCGACGACGCGCCAGATGGCCAGGTCCCAGATCGCGAAGGGCAGCGCGGAGCCGATGGCGCTGACCGTGAACAGCACGGACGCGATCTGCATGACGCGGATGCGGCCGATGCGGTCGGCGATCCGGCCCGCGGTGGCGGCGCCGATGGCGCAGCCGATCAGGGCGATGGCGATCACCTGGGCGAGGCCGGCGGAACCGACGTCGTACCGGTGCCGGATCGCCTCGACGGCACCGTTGATCACGGAGCTGTCGTAACCGAACAGGAAGCCGCCCATCGCGGCAGCCGCGGTGATGAAGATGACATGGCCGAGATGGTCCGGATGGGCCTTGCGGCCCTCGGGGACCGCCGGCTGCGCGGTGCTGGTCAACGTGTACTCCAGTGGCCCGGCTGCGCTGCCGGGCGTAGGGGGCTGGCTCTTCCAGTGGCGCATACGAACACGGCACCCACCACTTGAAGGTAAAAGCAACGTTGCAGAGACTATGCCTTCAAGTTTCTAAGTCAATAGGGGGCACTGAAGTGATCTGAGCGGTCACTCTGGGGAGCTGAGTTCAGGTTGTGAACAATCGCAGGTAGGTGCCTTGATCACCTCCGCAGTCGGCTCAGTGCAGTCGCTGACTGATGACCTTGGATACCCCGTCTCCCTGCATGGACACGCCGTACAGCGCGTCGGCGACCTCCATCGTCCGCTTCTGGTGCGTGATGACGATCAGCTGGGAGCTCTCCTGCAGCTCTTCCATGATCCGGATGAGCCGCTGCAGGTTGGTGTCGTCCAGCGCCGCCTCGACCTCGTCCATGACGTAGAACGGGCTCGGCCGCGCCTTGAAGATCGACACCAGCAGGGCAACGGCGGTCAGCGACCGCTCGCCGCCCGAGAGCAGCGACAGCCGCTTGACCTTCTTGCCCGGCGGCCGCGCCTCGACGTCCACGCCGGTGGTCAGCATGTTGTCCGGGTCGGTCAGCACCAGGCGCCCCTCGCCGCCCGGGAAGAGCCGCGCGAAGACGCCCTCGAACTCACGCGCGGTGTCCCAGAACGCCTCGGTGAACACCTGCTCGACGCGCTCGTCGACCTCCTTCACCACCTGGAGCAGATCCGCGCGGGTCTTCTTCAAGTCTTCAAGCTGCTCACTGAGGAACTTGTGCCGCTCCTCCAGCGCGGCGAACTCCTCCAGCGCAAGCGGGTTCACCTTCCCGAGCTGCTGATACGCCCGCTCGGCTGCCTTCAGCCGCTTCTCCTGCTCGGCCCGCACGAACGGCACCGGCTGGTTCCGCGGGTGCTCCGGATCGGCCGGCAGCTCCTCGCCCTCGGCCGGCGGCGACGGCGGCACGAGCTGGTCGGGGCCGTACTCGGCGACCAGCCCGGCCGGCTCCACGCCCAGCTCCTCCAGCGCCTTGGTCTCCAGCTGCTCGATCTTCATGCGCTTCTCGGCGCCCAGCACCTCGCCCCGGTGCACCGAGTCCGTCAGCTTGTCCAGCGCGTCCTTCAGCTCACGGCCCCGCTCCCGCTCGGCGACCAGCGCCTGCTCCCGCTCGGCCTTGGCCGCCTCGGCCGCAGCGCGCTCCTCCTCGGCCCGGACCAGCGAGACCTCGATGTGCGCGAGCAGCTGCCGCGCGCCGTCCGCGACCGCCGACGCGACCCGCGCCTCGTGGCGCAGCCGGGTCGCGCCGCTGCTCGGCCCGCGCCCGCGCTTCCCGCTCGGCACGCGCCGCGCGGTCCAGCCCGTCCGCCCGGCCCGCAAGCCCCTTCACCCGCTCCTCGTGCGTACGGACCTGGAGGCGCGCCTCCATCTCGGTCTGCCGCGC
>NZ_PQSQ01000070.1 GCF_002920575.1 Streptomyces sp. Ru73
GCTGATCACCGGCCGTACCGCACTGCCTTCCGTGGGCGGCGCGCACACCGTCGCGCTGGACCCGCTGGACTCCCGCTCCTCGCTCGAACTGCTCGCCTCGGCCGCGGGCCCGGACCGGATCGCCGCCGCGCCCGGCGCCGCCGCCGCGATCGTGGAGCACTGCGCCGGGCTGCCGCTGGCGCTGCGCATCGCCGGCATCCGGATCGCGGCACGGCCGCACTACGCGCCGGACCGGCTGGCCCGGCGGCTCGCCGACCCCGCGACCCGGCTGCGCGAGCTGCACTCGGGCGAGCTGGACGTGCACACGGCGCTGCAGGCGTCCTGGCGGGCGCTGGAGCCGGGTGTGCGGGACGCCTTCCCCGCGCTGGCCGCGCTCGGGGCCGCGCCGTTCCCCGCACGGGACGCCGCCCGCTCGCTGGCGGTGCCGGAGGCGGACGCCGAACGGCTGCTGGAAGCGCTCGCCGACGCGGCGCTGCTGGAGGTCAGCGGCGCCGACGAGTGGGGGCAGCCCTGCTACCTCTTCCACCCCCTCGTCCGGCTGTTCGCGCTGTCCCTGCCGGACCGGCCCGCGGCCCCGGCGCCGATGCCCGCCTCCCGGCACGTAACCGGCGGCTAACCGGCGCCTCCTAGCCTCGCCGCGCCCGCCGGCCTGCCGCCCGGACCGGAACCCCCTGAGACCCGTGAGTGGAGTTGGACCATGACCGACCTCTTGCAGACGCCCGAGGGCCGCTTGCAGCCCCGCGAGGGCAGCGCCGCGCCCTTTCCCATGACCGAGACGCAGCAGGCGCTGATGATCGGGCGCGGCGAAGGCGTGGAGCTGGGCAGCATCGGCTGCTACGGCTACTTCGAGTGGGAGCGCGCGGGGCTGGACCCGGAGCGCCTGGCCACCGCGTGGCGCCGGGTCGTGGCCCGCCACGACATGCTCCGCGCGATCGCGAGCCCGGACGGCACCCAGCACGTACCGGACGAGGAGCGTCCGTACGGCATACCGGTGCTGGACCTGCGTGCGCACACTCCGGAGGAGGCGGCGGAGCGGCTCGCCGCGCTGCGCGAGGAGATGAGCCATGTGGTCTTCCCGGTCGGCAGCTGGCCGCTGTTCGACCTGCGGATCGTCCTGCTGCCGGGCGAGGGGGACGTGGGCCGGGTGCACTTGGGCATCGACCTCCAGGTGCTGGACGCTTCCAGCGCCTTCCAGGTGCTCTTCCCCGACCTGATCGACCTGTACGAGGACCCGGACGCGGTGCTGCCCGAGCCGGGGATCACGTTCGCCGAGTACGCGCGCTGGCGCGCCGAGGTGCTGCCCGGTACCGAGGAGTTCCGTACGGCCCGTGAGTACTGGCTGGCGCGCGTCCCGGACCTGCCGCCGGCCCCGGCCCTGCCGGCGGGCGGCCCGCAGGACGGCGGGGTCCGCTTCGACCGGCGGGAGCACCGCCTCTCCCCCGCCGACCGTGAGCGGTTCGCGGACCGGGCTCGGGAGGCCGGGGTGACGCCGTCGGTGCTGCTCACCGCGGCCTTCGCCGAGGTGGTCCGGTGCTGGGCCGAGGAGCCGGACTTCACCCTCAACTACCCGGTGTTCCAGCGGCCCCCGGTGCACGAGGGCATCGGCGGGGTGCTCGGGGACTTCACCAACGCGGTGCTGCTGGCCGCCGACGGCTCGGGCAGGACCTTCCTGGACCGGGCGCACGCGCTCCGCGACCAGCTGGCCAGGGACATGGCGCACGGCGCGTTCAACGGCGTACGGGTGCTGCGCGAGCTGACCCGGCAGCACGGCACGGGCGCGCGGTCCGCCATGCCCGTCGTGGTCACCAGCCTGCTCGACCACGAGGTGCGCAGGCCGGTGACCGACCTGGGCCGGGAGGTGTACTCGATCTCGCAGACGCCGCAGGTCTCGCTGGACGTCCAGCTCCGCGAGCTGGACGGGGAGCTGCGGGTCATCTGGGACTTCGTGGACGGTGCGTTCGCGCCCGGCTTCATCGACGCCGCTTTCGGCGCGTACGTCTCGCTGCTCCAGCGGCTCGTGGCCGGTCCGGAGGCGCTGCGCGCCGAGCGCTTCGACCTGATCCCGCCGGCCGAGCGGGAGCTGCGCCGCCGGGTCAACGACACGGGCGCGCAGATCCCGTACGTGACGCTGCACGAGCTGTTCGCCGAGCAGGCGGCGCGCACCCCGGACGCGGAGGCCGTGGTGGCCGCAGGGCGTCGGCTGACCTACGCCGAACTGGCCGCCTACGCCTGGCGGATCGGCCGCACGCTGCGGCAGCACGGCGCGGCGCCGGGCGAGCTGGTCGCCGTCGTCATGGAGAAGGGCTGGGAACAGTACGCGGCGGTGTACGGCATCCTCGCCGCGGGCGCCGCCTACCTGCCGCTGGACCCGTCCGTGCCGCCGGAGCGGCTGCGCCGGCTGCTGGCGGAGGCGAAGGTGGACAAGATCCTCACCCAGTCGCACCTGGAGCCCCGGCTCGGCTGGCCGCCGAGCGCCCACCGCTACCGGGTGGACCTGGACTTCGAGATCGGCAGCGCCGAGCGCCCCGCCACCGCGCAGAGCCCGGCGGACCTCGCGTACACCATCTTCACCTCGGGCTCGACCGGCGAGCCCAAGGGCGTGATGGTCGACCACATCGGCGTGGTCAACCTGATCCGCGACGTCGCCGAGCGGTTCGGGGTCGGCGCCGGGGACCGGCTGCTGGCCATCTCCGGGCTGCACTTCGATGCCTCGATCTACGACGTGTTCGGCGTGCTGACGCAGGGCGGCACCGTGGTGGTCCCGCCGCCGTTCGCGCACGCCGAACCGGACGTGTGGGCCGACCTGGTCGCCGCCGAGCGGGTCACGCTGTGGAACTCCGTACCGGTCCTGATGGAGCTGCTGGTCGGCGAGGCGGAGGTGCGGGAGCGGCGCGGCGGCGGCCGGCCGCTGGAGTCGCTGCGGCTGTCCGTACTCTCCGGCGACTGGATTCCGCTGACGCTGCCGGACCGGCTGCGCGCGCAGGCGCCGGGGATCGAAGTGGTGGGCTCGGGCGGGCCGACGGAGACGATCTGCTGGTCGCTGTTCCAGCCGATCGGCGAGGTCGACCCGGCCTGGCAGAGCATCCCGTACGGCAAGCCGATCACCAACCAGAAGTACTACGTCGTCGACGCCCGGGCGTACGAGCGGCCGCTCGGCGTGGTCGGCGAGATGGCGGTGGCCAGCGACGTGGGGCTGGCGCGCGGCTACTGGAACGACGAGGAGCGCACCCGCAGCCGCTTCGTCCACCTGCCGGAGACCGGCGAACGCGCCTACCTCACCGGTGACCTGGGCCGTTACCTGCCGGACGGCAGCATCGAGATCCTCGGCCGGGACGACTTCCAGGTGAAGATCCAGGGCCACCGGGTCGAGCTGGGCGAGATCGAGGCGGTGCTGCGCCGGGACGAGCGCGTCGAGGCGGCCGTGGTGGTGGCCCCGGCCAGTGCGCACGGCGTCCGCCGGCTGCACGCCTTCGTCGTCGCGGACGGCCCGGAGGCGGCGGAGCCCGTGCTGGCCCGGCTCGCCGAGCAGCTGCCCGCTTACCTGGTCCCGTCCGGGCTCACCGTGCTCGACCGGCTGCCGCTCACCCGCAACGGCAAGGTCGACCGGCTGCGGCTCACCGCCGACGCCGGACACCAGCAGCCCGCCGGGGACGCCGAGCGGCAGGACGGGGACGAGGAGCCGGGCAGTGCGCTGGAGCTGGTGCTCTGCGCGGCCGTCGCCGACGTCCTCGGCCTGGACCGGGTGGGCCCCGGTGACAACTTCTTCAAGCTGGGCGGCGATTCGCTCAGCGGCACCCGGCTGGCGGGGCTGCTCAAGGACCTGCTGGGCGTGCCGGTGCCGGTCAAGACCGTGTTCGAGAACCCGCTGCTCCGGGACCTGGCCGCGAAGACCGCGGCGGACGAGCGGTACGGCGCCGAAGCCGTCGCGGCCGCCGAGGCGCTCACCGCGCTGGAGGCGGACGAGGAGGACACCGCGAGCACCACGGACGAGTCCGAGAAGGGACAGTCATGAGCCTCACCCTGCCCCCGCCCGTCACCGGGCCCGCCGGGGCCGCCCCGGCGCCCGCCGCCGGCCCCGCGCCCGGCCCGGATCTGATCGGCTTCGCCGGCCGGGCCGCGACCGGGCTGCGGGACGCCGACCCCGCCCTGTACGCGCTGCTGACCCGGGAGACGGCCCGCCAGAACGACACGCTCATGATGGTCGCGGCCTCCAGCGTGGCCGACCCGTCCGTACTGGCCTGCGGCGGCAGCGCGCTGGGCAACCTCACCGCCGAGGGCTTCCCCGGCGCCCGCTACCACGCGGGCTGCGGGGTGGCCGACGAGATCGAGCGGCTGGCGATCGACCGGGCGTGCGCGGCCTTCGGCGCGCGGGACGCGATCGTGCAGCCGCACTCGGGCTCCTCGGCGAACCTCGCCGTCATCACCGCACTGCTGAACCCGGGTGACACCCTGCTCGGCCTCGACCTGGACTGCGGCGGCCACCTCACCCACGGCTCCCCCGCCTCGGTGACCGGCCGCCACTACCGGGCCAGGGGCTACCGGGTGACGCCGGACGGCTTCCTCGACTACGACCGCATCCGCGAACTGGCCCTCGCGCACCGGCCGAAGCTCATCGTCTGCGGGGCGAGCGCCTACCCGCGCACCATCGACTTCGCGCGCTTCCGGGAGATCGCCGACGAGGCCAACGCGTATCTGCTCGCCGACATCTCCCACATCGCGGGGCTGGTCGCGGCCGGGCTGCACCCCAGCCCCGTCGACCACGCCCATGTGACCACCACCAGCACCTACAAGCAGCTCTACGGGCCGCGCGGCGGGCTCATCCTGCTCGGCCGCGACGCGCGCATGCCGGGGCCCGAGCGCGGCACCCTCGCCGCGACCCTGCGCCGCGCCGTGTTCCCCTTCACCCAGGGGACACCCGACCTGGCGTCGGTGGCGGCCAAGGCCCGTGCGCTGGACTTCGTGGCGGGCCCCGGCTTCGCCGAACTGGCCAAGCGGCTCCAGGACGGCGCCCAGGCGATGGCCGAGCGGCTGTCCGAGCGCGGGCTGCGCCTGGTCACCGGCGGCACCGACACCCACATGGTCCTGCTCGACCTGCGCGGCACCGGCGTGACCGGGGACGCCGCCGAGACGGCCCTGGAGTCCTGCGGCATCGTCGTCAACCGCAACCGGGTCCCCGGCGACACCACCCCGGCCCGGGTGACGGGCGGCCTGCGGCTGGGCAGCAACACCCTGGCGGCGCGCGGCATGGACCGCACGGCCACCGCAGAGTGCGCGGGCCTGGTCGCCGACGTCCTGGACGCGCTGCGCGTACACGGCGGCACGCTGCCGGACGCGGTGCGCGACCGGGTACGGGCCCGGGTGTCCGCGCTGTGTGCCCGCCATCCCCTGCCGGGGTACCCGTCGTGACCTTCACCGGCTTTCCGCCCGCGGCGCTGCGCCTGTACGCCGACCTCGCGGCCGACAACACCAAGGAGGCGTGGCGGCTGCGCCACCGCGCGGTGTACGAGCGGGACGTACGGGCGCCGATGGACGCGCTGGCCGGCGAACTCTCCGCAGCCTTCGGGGAGTTCGCCGGGCCGGACGGGGTGCGGGTGCTGGGCCCGGTCCGCGACACCCGGATGTCCCACGACAAGTCCCCGTACAAGACCTACCAGGGCGCCTACCTCGACGTGCTGCCCTGCCTGGGGTTCTGGCTGCATCTCGACCGGGACGGGCTGTACGTCTCCGGGCGGTACTACCCGTACGCCGGCGCCGAGGTCGCCCGGTACCGCGCCGCCGTCGAGGAACCGGACGGCGGCGCCGAACTAGCAGTCATCGTCCGCGATTTGGAGGCGCGGGGCTTCGTGATCGGCGGCGACCGGCTGAAGTCGCGGCCGCGCGGGGTACCGGCCGACCACCCCCGGCTGGACCTGCTCCGGCACCGCAAGATCGACGCTGGCCGCCGCTACGGGCCCGGCCCCGACGTCCACACCGCACGCGCCGCCGAGGTGGTGCGGGAGACCTGGGAGCTGGTCCGGCCGCTGCTGGACTGGGTGGCGGACCGCAAGCTCACCCCCGAGCCCCGCGACCAAGGAGCTGACGCACCGTCATGACCAGCACCGGCATGACCAGTGGCATCGTCGACCTGCGCAGCGACACGGTGACCCGGCCGACCGCCGGCATGCGGACGGCGATGGCGTACGCGGAGGTCGGGGACGCCCTGTTCGGCGAGGACCCCACCGTGCGCGCGCTGGAGGAGCGGCTGGCCGGCATGTTCGGCTTCTCCGGCGCGCTGTTCGTGCCGTCCGGGGTGATGGCCAACCAGATCGGCCTGCGGCTGCTGGCCGGCCGCGGCGAGGAGCTGGTGTGCGACGCCGAAGCACACATCCTGGCGCACGAGGAGGCCGCGCCCGCCCGGTACGGCGGCATCCAGACCCGCACCGTGCCGGCCGGGCGCGGCATCGTCACGCCCGAGGCGCTGGCCGGGGTCCTGCGGGCCGGGAACGCGTACACCCTCGGCACCCGCGCGGTCGAGGTGGAGCAGACCCACACCCGCGCGGGCGGCACGGTCCAGCCGCTGGAGACGCTGCGCGCGGTGCGGGCGATGACCGCGGAGGCGGGCGTCGCCGTGCACATCGACGGCGCGCGGATCTGGAACGCCGGGGCCGCGACCGGGACGCCGTGGGCCGAGTACGGGGCCGCGGTGGCCGACTCGCTGTCCGTCTGCCTGTCCAAGGGGCTGGGCGCGCCGGTCGGTTCCGTCCTGCTGCTGCCCGCCGAACGGCTGCCCGCTGCGCGGAAGCTGGCGCACGGGCTGGGCGGCGGCATGCGGCAGGCGGGCGTCCTCGCGGCCGCGGGGCTGTACGCGCTGGACCACCACGTGGCGCGGATCGCCGAGGACCACGAGAACGCCGCGCTGCTGGCCGCGGGGCTGCGGGACGCCGGGTACGCCGTGCGCCCGCCGGAGACCAACATCGTCCTCGTCGAGGCGCCCGGCGCCGGGGACGTCGTGGCACGGGCGGCCCGGGAGGGGGTGCTGGTGACCGCGCCCGGTCCCGGAACGGTCCGGCTGGTCACCCATCTGGACGCAGGACGACAGGCGTGCCGGCAGGCCGTCGGCGTCCTGGTGGCGGCGCTGCGAGCGGCCGGCACCGGGGCGCGACGGACCGCCGGCACGGAACACACCGCGACACCGGAAGAGAGCACAGAAGCGGCATGACTGTAGAAGTACGACCCGCCACGGCGGAGCGCTGGGACGACCTCCGGGCCGTCCTGCAGCCCAAGAAGAGCGCGCACACCTGCTGGTGCATGGCCTGGCGGCTGACGACCGGCGACTACGGGCGGATGTCGGCGGACGAGCGGGGCGCGCACCTGCGCTCCCTGGTGGAGTCCGCCGACCCGCCGCCCGGGGTGCTGGGCTACGTGGACGGCGAGGTGGCCGGCTGGTGCAACGTCGCGCCGCGCAAGCACCTGGACCGGCTCGCGTCCTCGAAGACGATCACCCCGGTGGACGAGGTGCCGGTGTGGTCGGTGACCTGCTTCGTCGTACGGAAGGACTTCCGCGGCAAGGGCGTGGCGACGGCCCTGCTGGAGGGCGCGGTCGAGCACGCGCGGGCACACGGCGCGCCGGCCGTCGAGGGGTATCCGGTCGACCCTGAAGGGGACCGGGTCAATCCGACGCTCGCGTACGTCGGGACGATGGAGATGTTCGAGCGGGCCGGCTTCCGGCGGGTGAAGAGGACCGAGGCCAAGAGCGACAAGCGGCACCGCTGGGTGCTCCGCCGCGACCTGGTCTGACGGGTCCGGCGCCGGGCACGGCAGGAGGGGGAGGGACGTCCGCACCGCGGGCGCCCCTCCCCCTCCGTGGTGTTCAGGCGGTGTGCGCCGCGGTCTCCCACAGGTGCGCCGGCCGGCCGCAGCGCAGCGCCTCCCAGGCGGCCCGGCGGTAGCACCCGGCGACCAGTCCGTCGCGCACCAGCCCGGACGCGCCGTGCAGGTGGATCGCGTCGCGCGTCACGTCGAGGGCGGTCTCCGCCGTCAGCGCGATCAGTCCGGCCGCCTCGCCCGGGGTGAGCCGGTCCTTGTCCAGGTCCCGGGCCGCGTCGCCGACCGCCCAGCGCACCGCGTCGAGCCGGGCGAGCAGCCCGGCCACCCGCAGCCGCGGCGCCTGGTGCTTGACCAGCGGCTGGCCGAACTGGCGGCGGCCACGGATGCGGTCCACCACTGCGGTGAGCGCCGCGGCCGTGAGGCCGGCCAGCAGCGCGGCCTGGTGGACAGCGGCCCGCAGCCCCACCCGGGCCAGCGCCTGCTCGGCGGCGAGCCCGCGCAGCAGCACCGCTTCGGCGGGCAGCCGGGTCTCCTCGAAGACGGCGCCGGAGACCGCTCCCCCGCCGTGGTCGCGCAGCGGCCGTACCTCGACGCCGGCGGCCGGCAGGTCCACCAGCGCGGCGCACGGGCCGTCCGGTCCGCTCGCCAGGACCAGCAGCGCCCCGGCGCCCACTCCGGCGGCGAACGGGCCGCCGGTGCCGGTGAGGACGATGCCGCCGGTGCTGCCGTCGGGCTTCCAGGTGACGCCGGGCGGCACGGTGCCGCGCGGGTCCGGCAGCCGGCCCGGTACGGCCAGCGGGTGCTCGCCCGCGCGCACCCGGTCCAGCAGCGCGTCGGCCGCCTCCGGCGCCGCGGGCCCGAGACCGGCGAGCAGGTCCACGGCGAGCAGGGTGTCGGCGAGCGGTACGGGCTGCATGGTGTTGCCGGCCTCCTCGCACACCATCGCGAGGACGGCCTGGCCGAGGTCGAGGCCGTCCTTGTCGATGGGCAGCGCGAACTCCCAGGCGCCGACCTGGGTCAGCGCCTCCCAGGCACCGGCGGGCGTGTCGCCGCCGGCCTCCAGGCCCTGCCGCACGGTGAGCCGCAGCTGCCGGAAGAGCGCGTCCTCGTCCTCGCGCTCCCGCCAGCGCTCGGCCGCCCCTCCGCCCGGCGTCGTGGTGTGCTGTGGTGCCGCGTCGTGTGCCGCGGCCTCCGGTGTCGTCACGGCCGTACCTCCGCCCCTGAGTCGAGACGCAGCCGGGCCAGCGTCTCCAGCATCATTTCCGCGGTGCCGCCGGAGATCCGCATCCCGGGTGCTTCGCGCAGCGCCGCGTCGAGTGGGTGTGCCACCCCGTCGACCCGCGGGTCGTCGAGGGTCATGCTGCGGTCGCCGTCGAGTTCGGCGGCCCACCAGGCCACCTCGGCGGCGAGTTCGGTGGTGTACCACTTGGCGGCCGCGGCCTCGTCCTCGTTGAGTTCGCCCCGGTCGAGGCGGGTGAGGACGCGGCGGACCAGGGTGCCGGCGGCGAGCAGCCGGGCGTTGAGCTTGGCGAGCCCGATCTGGTCGTGCTGGCCCGCCTCCAGGCGGTCGCCGTGGCCCTCCAGCCGTTCGACGGCGGCGCGGTACCAGCGCAGGGCCTTGACGTAGTAGTCGAGGCCGGTGCGTTCGAAGGCCAGCGTCTTGACGACGATGGCCCAGCCCTGGCCCGGCTCGCCGACCACGTCGTCGGCGGTGACGGCCACGCCGTCCAGGGTGACTTCGTGGAAGGCGTCGTCGCCGATGCCGGGGATCGGCCGGATGGTGACGCCGGGCTGCGCGAGCGGCACCAGGAACAGGCTGAAGGCGTCGTTCTCGCCGCGCGCGAGGCAGAGTCCGTAGTCGGCGAGCCCGGCGAAGAGCGAGTGCACCTTGGTGCCGTACAGCTTGTGGCCGCCGTTGCCGTCGGCCACGGCGCGGGTGGAGAGGATGTTGAGGTCGGAACCGGCCTGCGGCTCGCTGAAGAGCACGCAGCCGAAGGCCGTGCCGGCGGCGAAGCCCGGCAGGTGCCGGGCCTTCATCTCCGGGCTCGCGACGTTGAGCAGGGTGGAGCCGACGATCTGAACGGTGAGGGTGTGCAGCAGGTCCGGCACGTCGTGCATGGCCAGCTCCTCGACCAGCACGGCGGCGGCCACCTGGCTGACGCCCCGGCCCCCGTACTCCTCGGGCCACTGGGGCGCGAGCAGGCCGGCCCGGCCCAGGGCCAGGTGGACGGGCCGGGGGTCGCGGGTGCGCCGGGCCTCGGCGACCGGTGCGGAGACGAGGACGTCGTGCACCTCTTCCCGCAGGGCGCGCATCGGCGTGCGGGGCACGTCCGGGCCGGATCTGACGAGGCCGCAGTCCGCCGGCGCGCGGTAGAACTCGGTGGTGAGCACGGCAACTCCCTAGTGCCGGGTGCGGACGGGGGCGGCGGGCTCGGCGACCGCCCGGTCCAGCACCGCTTCGATTCCGGTGAGCAGTCCGCGTACGTCCTCGGGCGCGGCGGCCCGCCGGTTGTACTCGGCTGTGCCGCCGATCTCGCCGTCCCGCTCGGTCAGGCCGATGCAGGCGAGCGCGGCGGCGGGGTCCGGGCTGTAGAGCTCCAGGTGGCGCGCCGGCGGTCCGGGCAGCTGGCGCACCTCGATCCCGGGCAGGCCGAACGGGACGGCCGGGTAGTTGTGGAGGGCGAACAGGACCCGGTACGGGGGAGGCGTCCCGGTGCCGAACAGCGCGTCGACCGGCAGCCGTTGGTGGCCGAGCGCCTCGGCGACGGCGGCGCGGGTGCGGTGCAGCAGCGCGGGGAAGGACGGGCCGCCGGACAGGTCGATGCGGATCGGTACGACGGTGGTGAACTGGCCCACCGCGCCTTCCAGTTCGGTGGCGAAGCGGCCGGCCGCCGGAGTGCCGATCACCGCTTCGTCGCGCCCTTCGTACCGGGCGAGGACCACGGCGAGCGCGGTGAGCAGCGTCATGAACGGGGTGGCTCCCTCGGCGGCGCCGAGTGCGAGCCCGGCCTCGACGACCGGCCGGCCGAGCCGGACCGGGAAGTGCCCCCGTGCGAACCCGCCGGGCGCGCGCGGCGCCGCCGGGAGGTCGGCGAACGCGGCGCGCCGGTCCGCGAGTTCGGCGCTGCCCTCCGGCCCGGCCAGCCAGCGGCTCTGCCAGTCGGCGTAGTCGGTGAGCTGGAGCGGCGGCGGGGTGAGGCCGCCGGTGCCGTCGCGGTACCCGGCCGCGAGGTCGGTGAGGAACACCCCGGAGGACCAGCCGTCGAAGACGGCCAGGTGGGAGGCGAGGAGCAGCACGTGGTCGCCGGGCCCGAGCCGCAGCAGCCGGAAGCGGGTGGTGCGTCCGGACTCCAGGTCGAGGCCCGCGGCGGCGCCTTCGGCGATCTCCCGCCGGACGTGTGCGGTGCGGGCCTCCTCACCGTACCCGGAGAGGTCGGCGCGGGTGAGGCGCAGGTCCGGCTCCTGTGCCACGTGCAGCTCCACGGCCCCGGTGCCGGTCGCGGCCAGCCGGGTGCGCAGTGCTTCGTGGCGGCGCAGTACGCCGGTGAGCGCGTCCCGCAGCCGGTCCTCGTCCAGGTGGCCGGTGAGGCGTACGGCGTGCGCACCGGTGCCCGGTGCGTCCGGTGTGCCGTCCGCTCCCCGCTCGGCCGCGCCGCGTTCCCGGTGCCACAGCCGGGTCTGCAGCGCGGTGGCCGGGACCGGCCCCGCGCCGGAGCGCGGGGCCGGCCGGGCGGGCACGGGGCGGCGGGCGGCGAGCAGCAGCCGGGCGAGTTCGCGGCGGGACTCGGGCAGGGCAGCGAGCGCCGCCTCGACGCCCGCGTCTCCGGGCGGCGCGGAGCCGGCCGGTCCGGTCATCACTGGCCGTCCGGCGTCTGCAGGGAGCCGAGGAGCGCGGCGGCCTCCTCGTCGCTCAGGTTCTCGATCTGCTCGAAGACCGCGAGCAGCCGGTCCTGTTCGCCGGCCTCCTCGGCCTTCGCGGCGCGCACCAGGTCGGCGAGGCCCGCGACGGTGGGCCGGCCGAAGAAGTCGGCGAGCGCGATGTCGATGCCGAACACGGCGCGCACCCGCGACACCACGATGGTGGCCTGGAGGGAGCTGCCGCCCAGTGCGAAGAAGTCGCCCTCCACGTCCGGCTCCGACCACTCCAGCATCGGGGTGAGGATGTCCCGGCAGATCTGCTCCTCGATGGCGTCGCGGGGCGGAGTGCCGCCCTGGGCCGCCTGGTCGGCGGGGAGCGGGAGCGCGGCGGTGTCGACCTTGCCGTGCGGGGTGAGCGGCAGTTCGGGCAGGACCACGACGACCGGCACCATGTAGCCGGGCAGCCGGGCCGCTGCGTACGCGCGCAGGCCCTCGGCGTCGGCGACCTCGGAGGCGTACGCGCCGACCTGCTCGACCGTGACGTAGGCGACGAGCATCCGTTCGCCGCCGGCGGCGGGCCGGCCGACGGCGACCGCCTGCTGCACGGAGGGGTGGCCGGTGAGGACGGCCTCCACCTCGCCCGGCTCGATGCGGTGGCCGCGCAGCTTGAGCTGGCGGTCGGTGCGGCCGAGGAAGTCCAGGTTGCCGCCGGGCAGCCAGCGCACCAGGTCGCCGGTGCGGTAGAGGCGTGCGGTCTCGGGGCCGTCGGCGAAGGGGTTGTCGACGAACCGCTCGGCGGTCAGCTCGGGCCGGCCGAGGTAGCCGCGGGCCACGCCGGGCCCTGCCACGCAGAGTTCGCCGGGCACGCCGGGCGGCACCGGGCGCAGCAGCGCGTCCAGGACGAACGCCTGGTGGCCGGGCATCGGGCGGCCGATGGGCGGGTTGCGGTCGTAGCTGCCGGTGCAGTCCATCAGGGTGACCGCGACGGTGGCCTCGGTGGGGCCGTAGCCGTTGACGAAGCGCCGTTCCCCCTGCGTCCATTCGGCGACGAGCCGGCCGGGGAACGCCTCACCGCCGACCGACACCAGCCGCAGGTCCGGCAGCCGGGCCTGGTCCAGCAGCGGCAGCAGGGCCGGCGGCAGCTCGGCGACGGTCACCGCGTCGGCGCGCATCCGGGCCTCCAGCAGGGCCGGGTCGCGGCGCTCCTCGTCGGTGGCGACGACGAGTTCGCCGCCGGCCAGCAGGGTGGCGAACACCTCGAAGACGGAGACGTCGAAGGTGAGCGGCGCGAACTGCAGGACGCGGTCGCCGGCGCCCATCTCGTACGCCGTGGCGATGGTGCGGGCGAAGTGGGTGACGGAGCGGTGCTCGATCATCACGCCCTTGGGCGTGCCGCTGCTGCCGGAGGTGTAGAGCACGTACGCCAGGTCGCCGGGGGTGGCCGTCGGGGCGAGCGAGGGCACCTCGCGGACCGGTGCGGCCGAGCCCGCCTGGACCCGCTCCAGCGGTACGGGCAGTTCGGTGTCGTCGTCGACGAGGGCGTGCCGCACCCCGGCGTCGGTGAGGACGGTCCTGGTCCGCTCGGCGGGCGCGGCGGGGTCCACGGGGACGTAGTGGGCGCCGGCCTTGAGGATGCCGAGGAGTCCGGCGACGGCCGCCGGGCCGCGGCCGACGCGGATCGCCACCGGGTCGCCGTGCCGTACGCCCCGGTCGCGCAGCCGGTGGGCGATCGCCTCCGACCAGCGGTCGAGCGCGGCGTAGTCGAGCCGGGTGCTGCCGTGCCGGACGGCGACCGCGTCCGGGGCGATGGTGGCCCGCTCGCGGAACGCGCGGTCCAGGGTGGTGGTCCAGGCGGCCTCGTCGACCGGGCCGCCGCGGGAGAGTTCCCTGGCGTGCCGGGAGGCGGCGGGCTCCTCGACCAGGGACAGCTCGCCGACCGGTACGTCGGGGTCGTGGGCGACCTGTTCCAGGATGCGCTGGAAGCCGGCGAGGAGGGCAGCGGCGGTGCCGTGCCGGTAGAGGGAGGTGTTGTACTCCAGCGACAGCTCCAGGCCGTCGTTCTCGCCGACCAGGAAGCTCATGTCGAACTTGGCGGCGCCGTCGTGCAGCTGGTCCATCGCGAACTCCACCCCGGCGGCCTCGGCGCGGTGGGTGCCCCAGCGGCCGAGCGAGGTGAACTCGATCTGGAAGAGCGGGTGCCGCAGCGGGTCGCGTACCGGCCGGACGGCCTCCACGACCTGCTCGAAGGGCAGCTCGCTGAGGGTGAAGGCGTCCATGACGGTGCTCGCGGTGCGGCCGACCAGCTCGCGGAAGGTGAGCCCGTCGGTGACCTCGGTGCGCAGCGTGATCATCTGCACGAAGCAGCCGATGACGCGTTCCAGGTCGGGGTGCGGCCGGGAGGCGCTGGCGGTGCCGACGACGATGTCCTCGCTGCGGGTCCAGTGCCGCAGGGTGGCGTTGAAGGCGGCGAGCAGGGTGGTGAAGACGGTGGTGCTGCTGCTCTCGGCGACCTCGGTCAGCCGGTCGAGCAGCTCCTGCGGCAGGTTGATCTTCAGGCCGCGCCCGTCGGCGCGGGTCTCGGGGCTGCGCGGGTGGTCGGGCATGACCTCGGTGGCCTGCGAACCGGCCAGCAGCTGCCGCCACTTGTCGGCCAGCGCCCTGCCGTGTTCCTCGTTCTCCAGCTTGGCGCGCTGCCAGGCAGCGAAGTCGGCGTATTCAACGGCGAGTTCGGGGCATTGGGGACGGCGGCCGGCGGCCGCCTCGGCGTAACGCGCCGTCAGCTCCTCGGTGAAGATCCGGGTGGAGCCCGGGTCCCAGACCACGTGGTGGACGACCCACAGCAGGACGTGCCGGTCGTCGGCCAGCCGCACCAGGTGGGCCCGTACGGGCGGGGCCGCGGCCAGGTCGAAGGGGGCGGCGGCGCAGCTCTCGGTCAGCTCGCGCAGCTCCCGGTCGGGGTCGTCGCTGCCGGAGAGGTCGGTGGTGAGGACGCCGAGGACGAAGCCGGGTACGGGCTCCTGCCAGGGCACCCCGTGACCTCGACGAGTCTGCTGTGCAGCACCTGGTGCCCGGCGACCACGGCGTTCAGCGCCTCGTGCAGCGCGGCCCGGTCCAGCTGTCCGGCCAGCCGCACCGCGAGGGCGATGTTGTTGCGTGCCTTGCCGGCGCCGAGCCGGTCGACGAACCACATCTGCTCCTGCTGGAAGGAGGTGCGGGAGCGCGGCCCGTGGTCGGCGCGCGTGAGCTCGATGCGGCGGCCGACGCCGGCGGTCATCTGGTTGCGCATCCGGCCGAGGAGGCGGGAGCGCTGGCCCTGGGGGAGCCGGCCGAGCCGTTCGGCGAGATCAGACATGGGTTCCTCCGTTGCTGTGCAGGTCGGCGAGTAGTGCGGCGAGCCGGTCCGGCAGGTGTTTGGCGAAGTAGTGGCGGCCGCCGGGGAGTACGGCGAGCCGCAGGTCGGCGGCGTACCGGCCCCAGGCGCGATGCCCCTGCTCGAATCCCTCGGTGGCGTCGTCGGCGTCACCGATGACGCAGGTGAGCGGGGTGGCCAGCGGCGGGTCGAAGCCGTCCGGGGTACGCGCGAAGAAGCGGGCGGCCTCGGTCATGTCGTGCCGGACCATCCGGAGTACGGCGCCGAGGTCGCGGTCGTCGAGCACGCCGTCGAAGCCGTCCATGGCGGTCAGGTAGGAGACGAGGTCGTCGTCGCTGGAGACGCGTTCCATCTCCAGCGCGTACTGCGGGTCCTCCTCGGGCAGCGCTGCCGCGAGGTGGAGGGCGACGGGCCGCTCGCCCCGCCGCTCCAGGACGCGGGTGGTCTCCAGCGCGGTGACCACGCCGGCGCAGTGGCCGTACACCGCGTACGGTCCGCCGACGGTCCGGGCGATCTCGGCGGCGGCCAGTTCGGCGAACTCCGCCACCGGCAGCATCGGTCCGGGCCGCAGCGGGTCGTGGCCGGGCGGGGAGACCGCGAGCAGTTCGATGTGCGGGGGCAGGTGGGCGGCGAGCGGCTGGTAGGCAATGGCGTCGCCGCCACCGTGCGGGAAGCAGACCAGGGTGAGCGTGGTGGTGCCGGCGGGGCGCTCGGGCGTGAGCCGGTGCAGCAGCCGCTGCGGTACCGGGCCGTCCCCGGCGGTGCCCGCGAGTTCGGCGGCGCGGGCGGCGAGCCCGGCCGGGGTGGGATTGCTGAAGAGGTCCACGACGCGCAGGCCGGCGGCACCGTCCTGCGGAAGCGCGGCGGCGACGGCCCGTACCGCGCGCACGGCCGCGAACGAGTCCCCGCCGAGGGCGAAGAAGTCGTCGTCGGGGCCGACGCCCGGGACACCGAGCACCTCCGCCCAGACGGCGGCGATCCGCTGCGCCGGCCCGGCGGGCGGCGCCGTCGTCGCGGGGCGATGGCCGTCAGCGGCCTCCGTGACCGGCCGTGCAGGCGCGGCGGGGCCGGGCTGCGGCGCTGCGGCCGTCAGTGCGGTGCGGTCCACCTTGCCGTTGGGGCTGAGCGGCAGCCGGTCCCGTACCACCAGCTCGGCGGGCACGCAGTGCGGCGGCAGAACGGCGGCCAGCGCGGTCCGCAGTGCGGGCAGGTCCAGCTCGGCGCCGTCGTGCGGGACGAGGTGGCCGACGAGCCGCGCCGCGTCGGCCGTCCGCCGGGCGACGACCACGGCCTCGCGGACGCCGGGCTGCTCGCGCAGGGCGCTCTCGACCTCGCCGGGCTCGATGCGCAGCCCGTTGAGCTTGATCCGGAAGTCGGTGCGGCCGAGGAGTTCGATGGTGCCGTCGGCGCCGTAGCGGGCCAGGTCGCCGGTGCGGTACAGCCGCTCCGTACGGCCGGGCTCCAGTTCGACGTGGACGAACTTCTCGTCGGTCAGCTCCGGCCTGTTCAGGTAGCCGCGGGCCAGGCCGACGCCGCCGAGGTGCAGCTCGCCGGGGACGCCGGCCGGGACGATCCGGTCGTGCGGGTCGAGGACGAAGGCCAGCTGGTTGGCCATGGGCCGGCCGTACGGCAGCTTGGTCCAGCCGGGGTCGACGCGGCCGACCCGGTACTCGACCGAGTGGATGGACGCCTCGGTGGCGCCGCCCAGCGCGACGAACGTCAGCTCCGGCGCGAAGGCGCGGATCCGGTCCGGCTGCGCGACGGGTATCCAGTCGCCGCCGAGGAAGGCGGTGCGCAGCTTCGGCAGCGCGGGCCCCTGCGCGTGTTCGAGCTGGTCGACGAGGAGGCCGAGCAGCGCGGGTGCGGAGTTCCACACGGTGACGCCGTGGCGTACGAGGAGGTCGGCCCAGTGTGCGGGGTCCTTCGCCGCGGCCGGGTCGGGCAGGACGAGGGTGCCGCCGGCCGCGAGCATGCCCAGCGTCTCGTAGACGCTCATGTCGAAGCTCGGCGAGGACAGCGCGAGCACCGCGTCGCCGGGCCCGATGCCGTACGACCTGTTGAGGTCCAGCAGGTTGTTGACCACGCCCCGGTGTTCGAGCGCGATGCCCTTGGGGGTGCCCGTGGAGCCCGAGGTGAAGATGACGTACGCCAGGTCGCGGGAGGTGACGGGCGCGGCGGGCCGGGTGGCGGGGTACTCGGCGAGCGCGGCGCGGTCGGCGTCGAGCAGGACCGTGGTGGTGTGCGGACCGGCCGGGAGCCGGCCGGTCAGTTCGGCGTCGGTGACGACGATGGGCGGTGCGGCGTCGCGCAGCAGCAGGGCCAGCCGCTCGGCCGGGTAGTCGGGGTCCAGTGGGACGTAGGCGCCGCCCGCCTTGAGCACGGCGAGGATCGCGGTGACCAGCCCCGGGCCGCGGCGCAGGCAGAGCGCGACCGTGCGGCCGGGCCCCGCTCCCGCCTCGATGAGCCGGTGCGCGAGCCGGTTGGCGCGCTCCTCGATCTCCCGGTAGGTGACCGCCCAGCCGCCGAGGCCGCCGCAGAGGACGGCCGGCGCGTCGGGCCGCCGGTCGGCGTGCTGCTCGAAGAGGTGGTGCAGGCAGGCGTCCTGCGGGAAGGGGGCGCGGGTGGCGTTCCAGTCGTGCAGGGCGGCGCGGCGCTCCGCCCCGGTGAGCAGCGGCAGTTCGGACAGCGGTGCCGCCGGGCGGGCGACGGCCCCTTGGAGGGTGGTGAGGAAGTGGCCGAGCAGCCGGTCGACGGTCGCCGCGTCGAAGAGGTCGGTGGGGTACTCCACCAGCGCCCGCACCGCCGTGCCGGTGTCGTGGACGCTGATCATGAGGTCGTACTTGGTGGCGCGCGAGGCGAAGTCGATGGGCTCGGTGGTGAGCCCGGTGAGCCCCGGCGCGGTGTCCGGGGTCTCGTCCAGGAGGAACATCACCGAGGTCAGCGGCGGCCGGCTGGGGTCGCGGGGCAGCCCCACTGTGTCGACGATGAGGTCGAACGGCAGCTCCTGGTGGGCGTAGGCCTGGAGCGTGGTGCGTCGGGTGGCGCGGACCAGCTCGGCGAAGCCCGGGTCGCCGCCGGTCCTGATGCGCAGCGGCAGGGTGTTGACGAAGAAGCCGATCAGTTCACTGAAGGCGGGGTGGTCGCGCCCGGAGACGGAGGTGCCGACGACGATGTCGTCCTGGCCGGTCCAGCGGCGCAGGGTCGCGGCGAAGCCGGCCAGCATCGTCATGTAGAGCGTGGCACCCTCGGCCTTGCCGAACTCCCGCAGTCTGTCGATGAGTTCCGGCGGCAGGTCGAGGTAGCGGGAGGCTCCGGCGTAGCCGAAGACGGGCGGCCGGGGGCGGTCGGTGGGCAGGTCCACCGGTGTCGCGCCGGCCAGCTCCGTGCGCCAGAAGGAGGTGAGCCGGTCCAGCCGGTCGCCACTGATGCGGCGGCGCTGCCAGGCGGCGAAGTCGGCGTACTGAAGGGAGAGTTCCGGCAGCGGCGCGGTGATGGCGCCGGCCCGGGCCGCGTAACCGCGCTCCAGTTCGGTCGCGAGCAGCCGCATCGACCAGCCGTCGGTGACGATGTGGTGCAGGTTCAGCACCAGGACGTGGTCGTCGGGCGCGAGCCGGCCGAGCGAGGCGCGCAGCGGCGCTGCGCCCGCGAGGTCGAAGGGGGCCGCGGCGTCCGAGGCGTAGAACGCTCCGACGGCCGCCTCGTCGGGCAGGTCGGTGACGGGCAGCGGCAGCCGGAAGCCGGCCAGCACCCGGGGCTCCGCCTCCTCGGCACCCGGCCGGTCGGCGTAGACGGTGCGCAGCACTTCGTGCCGGTCGACGATCTCCTGGAGCGCGCCGTGCAGCGCGGCGACGTCGAGGGGGCCGCGAATGCGGGTGGCGACCGGCACGTTGTAGGCGGGAGAGCCGGGCTGGAGCTGGTCGATGAACCACAGCCGGCGCTGGGCGAAGGAGAGCACCGGCGGCTCGGCGGGGTCGCGGCGGGCCGGTTCGGTGTCCTCCC
This sequence comes from Streptomyces sp. Ru73, assembly GCF_002920575.1. Classification (GTDB taxonomy): domain Bacteria; phylum Actinomycetota; class Actinomycetes; order Streptomycetales; family Streptomycetaceae; genus Streptomyces. Next base: position 19,034 of record NZ_PQSQ01000070.1, read on the forward strand.
GCGCGGCGGCACCGCTCCCGTTGCGGCCGGCGAGGGCCTGGAACAGTGCCCTGCGGGCCTTCGGCAGTGCGGCTATGCGTTCGGCGAGGGACTCGCTCACCTTGAGCCTCCGTGCGTGTTCGGGAGCGGGACGGTGCGAGGGGATGGCGGTGGGGCGGGGCACGGGGATGCGTGCGGCGGGGCCCGCGCGGGCGGGTGCGGGTGTCCCCGGCGGGGACCTCGCGTACGGGGTGAGCGGGCGCCGGCCGGCACCCACTCCCCCGCGAGCGTCGCGCGACGGGCGGTCAGGCGGTGATCTTGGCGCCGTCCTCGTGGCCGCCCGTGGGGGTGGCCTCCGTGGCGGTGCCCTCGCCGTCGGCCTCGCCGCCGCCGGGCATCTCCTTGATGCGGGCGACGGGCCCGGCCAGCAGGGTCAGGCCGCCCAGGACGGCGACCGCACCGGCCACCGCGAGGCCGGCGGTGAGGCCGACCGCCTCGCCCAGCGCGCCGCCGGCGAAGTAGCCGAGCGACAGGGCGCCGTACACCGCGGAGAGCGCGGACCCGCTGACGCGGCCCATCTGCTCGTTGGGCGTGACGCCTTGGACCAGGCTCAGGACGTGGATGTCGAACATCGGGGAGACGAAGCCGATGACGGCCTGCACCACGATCAGTCCGACGAACCCGGCGGTCGCGCCGCCCGTCGGCACGAGGATGTAGCCGGCGCCGAGCACCACGGCGGTCAGGACCAGGGTGCGGCCGAGCGTGAGCTTCTTGGCGACGACCTCGGAGAGCACCGCGCCGACGATGACGAAGACCGACATCACGGCGAAGGCCGCGCCGACCTGGCCGGGGCTCAGGTTCAGCGTCTTGTACGCGTAGACCACCAGCAGCGCGTCACCCATCGCGGCACCGAGGTTGACCACGACGTTGGCGGTGAACAGGCCGCGCAGGACCGGGTTGCCGAAGAGGGTGCGCAGCCCCTCCTTCAGCTCCGCCTTGGCGGAGGCCGCCCGCTCCTCGGTCCGCTCGCGGGTGTCACGGTGGCGGATGACCAGCAGGGCGACCAGCGAGACCAGGAAGGTGAAGGCGTCCGTGGTGATGGCGCGCGCGGCGCCGAGCAGCTGGATGAGCGCGCCGCCGGCACCGGCGCCGACGGCCTCGGCGACGCTCCGGCTGATCTGCAGCTTGGTGTTGCCCTCGACGAGGTTCTCGGTGCCGATCAGCTGCGGCAGCCAGGACTGGTAGGAGACCTCGAAGAAGGTGGTGAGGCAGCCGGTGACGGCGGCCACGATGTAGACGTGCGTCATGCTGACGGAGTCGAGCGCGAACGCCAGCGGGATCGTGGCCAGGGCGACGAAGCGCCCCAGGTCGGCCACGATCATGACCGTGCGGCGCGAGACCCGGTCCGCCACGAGACCGGCGATCGGCGCCAGCAGCACGAAGGGGAGGAAGCGCAGCGCGCCGAGCACGCCGACTTCGAATGCTCCTCCCCCGAGAACCACGACCGCGAGGGTGGGGAGCGCCAGCAGCGAGATCTTGTCGCCGAAGTTGCTGACGGTCTGCCCGAACCAGAGTCGATTGAAATCGGAATGCCGACCGAGTGCCATGAAGACGCCCTTTTCTGTGGGGGACGGAATTGTCGGACGGCACCGAAACTAGGCAGCGGGGGTTAGCGGCCGGTTATGCATCCGGCGGACTGGAGAACGGTCGTGGACTACGCATGAGAAGCGGTATAGAAACGCGTGATGTCCGCGCTCTCCCGGGCGATGCCGGCGGCCACCGCCGGGTCCCAGGGCGCGTTTCCGGGGAACGGCTCGACGGTCACCGCTCCCCCGCGCCGGTCGCGCGACCAGGTGCCCACGGCCAGCCCGTCGACCATCACGGTGGCCCGGATCTGGCCGCCGCCGGGCCAGACCAGGCGCTCGTGTTCCGCCGGTACCGACAGTTCCCGGCTGCGGTAGCCGACCAGGTAGTTGTCGTACGCGGGCAGCAGCCGCACATCGGGCTCGTCGCCGCTTTCGAGTGCGGGCTGCGGGCTGTCGGGAACAGCGGCCCAGGCCCTCTTGCACGTGCCGGTCTTCAGCCCGGACCAGTGGGCGAAATCCGCTGCGGTCGCGGGTCCGTGAGCGGCACGGTAGCGGCGGGCCAGTTCGATTTCGGCCGCTTCCCCGGTGAATGGGAGGGGGCCGGTGGCGGGCAGCCAGTCGTCGAGCAGGACGAAGGCGGCCTCGCCGTCGCGCTGCGGCCCGTGACAGATCCGGCCGGTCAGCGCGGCGCGGCGGATCAGATGGAAGGCGGCCTGGCCCTTCGGCGGCACGCCGAGGGTGGTGAGCCGGTCGGTGAGCTGCCCGCGGGTCAGCGGACCCTCGCCGTCCAGTGCGTCCGCGATGAGTTTTTCCGCCCGTTTGCACAGCGCCTCGTCCAGACCCAGTTCCCGCAGCCGGCGGGCGCCGAGCGCGAGGAAGACGGGCCCGAGGAGGGCGAGCAGCCAGCGCGCGTCGGCGGCCGGTACGTACTGCAGGGTGCCCCGCATGAACCAGCCGCGTACCAGGGTGCGTTCGGTGTCCGTGGCCCGCTGTACCGCGTCGGCGGTGAGTCCTTCGGCGCGTACCCGCAGGCCGAGGGCCGCCGCGGTGAGGTCCTGGGCCTGGACGGCGAGGACCCGGTCCAGGACGGCGGCGGCCGACGGCTCCCGGTGTCCTCCCCCGATGGCCTGTGCCTGCGCCCTGAGCAGCCGGTCGGTCGTTCCTTGTGCCACGTGTCCCGTTCTTTCAGTCGAGCAGCGTCAGCCGCAGTTCCCCTTGGGCCGCCGCACAGCCGACGACGGCCCCGGCGGCCCAGTCCGTCAGCCGCCACGCGCCCCAGCGGGGCGGTTCCTGTCCGTACACCGGAAGGTCGAGGCGGCTCAGCTCGTCGAGCGTAGCCACCCCGACCTTGACCAGGGCCTCCTTCCGGACCCACTGGCGGAGGAAGGCGCGCTGCGGCCGGTCCTGCCGGCACACCGCCGCCAGTTCCCGCTCCGTGCACGCCCGCTGGGCGAGGCGCCGGTCGAGCGGGCCGCCCGGGTCCGTCTCCACGTCGATGCCGACCGGGCCGGGGGCCGCCGCGGCGGCGACCCAGCCCTTGGTGTGCGCGAGGCTCACGCCGAGGTCCGGTGCCTCGGCGAGCCGGGGCCGGCCGTGCGGCCGGCCGCACTCCCCGCAGCGCTGCACGACGGTGAGGGCGTGTGCCGGGCTGCCGAGCAGCCGCCCGGCGCAGAGCCGGACCAGGGCGTGGGCCGCCACGAAGTCGTCCCGGTCGCCGGGTGACCGGAAGGCGTCGGCCCGCGCCCGTTCGGCCGGGGTCAGCAGCTCCCCTGCCGGGCCCGCCGCCGCGAGCACCGCGGCGGTCGGCCCGGCCAGCGCCACGCCCGCCATCAGGGCTTGCGGCGCAGCACCGCGTAGTAGCCGGGCAGCCGCAGCGCGTCGGCGTCCGACTGCGGGTCGATGGCGTGCAGCTCGATGGCCTCGTCCTCGATCAGCTCCCACTCCGTGTCCGGGAAGGCCTCGGCCAGTTCGGGGCGGGTGAAGCGCTGCGAGTGCCGGACGCCGGCCGCCTCCAGCGGGCCGACCAGGTCCTCGGCGCGGCCGCGCTTGCCGCCGACGAAGCCGAGGTAGCCGAAGGAGTTGCTGGAGTAGTCCGGCTCGTGGACGATCAGTGTCCCGCCGGGGCCGAGCAGCCGCCCCGCGACGTCGGCGAGCCGGGCCCGTGCCGCGCCGTCGAGGACGTGGAAGACGCCGCGTACGAAGATGTTGTACGGGCCCTCGCCCAGCTCGGCGGCCTGGCCGGCGTCGGTCATGTCGAGCGCCAGGTAGCTGACGTTCGCCAGGTCGGCGCCGCGTTCCGCGGCCTCGCGGCGGGCGTGTTCGATGGCGCTCGCGGAGACGTCCACGCCGACGACGCGCGGGTAGTGCGGGGCCAGTTCGCGGCTGTAGCGGCCGTTGCCGCAGCCCAGGTCGATGACCGGGAGGCGGGTGTCGAAGTGGCGTGCGGCCCGGCCGAGCAGCCAGTCGAACTCCGCGCCGCTGTCGGCGTCCCAGATGACGTCGCCGCCCCGCCCGGTCCGCTCGATGCCGGCCCAGTAGCGCTCCCACGCGTCGCCGGTGTCGCGCTCCTCCGCCTGTTCGGCGGCGGGCGCCTCGCCGGGCGGCGGCACGTGCCGCTCCCAGGCGTCCTCCTCGCCCAGCGCCTCCAGGAGGGCCACGAACTCGGCGAACATGGCGTCGATCAGGCCGTCCGGGTGGACGGCGGGCAGGAAGTCCCAGTTGAAGGTGAGTCCGCCGGCCTTCTCGAAGACCTGGAAGTCCAGCGAGACCTGCGGCGTCTGGGAGATGCCGTAGACCGGGACGCCCAGCTCGGTCTCCTCGTGCTGCGGCGGGTGGCCGGCGAGGCTCGTCATGACGACGGGCATGGCGGGCGCGAGGGAGCCGCGCAGCTTGGTCAGCTCGCGCAGCACCTGGACGCCGCTGAAGTAGCGGTGCTCCAGGTCGGCCCAGAGCCGCCGCTGGAGGTCGCGGGCGCGCCCGGCGAAGGTGTGCTCGCGCTGTTCGACGGCGAGCAGCAGCGTGGTGGTGGTGTCCGCGAGCAGCGCGTTGACCTGCGGGTGCAGCGGCAGCCTGTTGAACAGCGGGAAGTTGATGGTGAACCGGGGCTGCCCGGCGGCCCTGCCCAGTACCTCGGCGTAGGCGGCGGCCAGCACGCCGGAGGGCGTCACCTCGCGGGCGTGCGCGCGCTCCTGGATGCGGGCCCACAGTCCGGCGTCCACGACGTGGCTGCGCCGCTCGAAACGGACGGGCAACTCCGGTGCGTCAGCCGGGCGTTCCGGCAGTTGGGGGGCCGGCGGGAGGGTGGCGAGGCGGTCGCGCCAGTACCACTCGGAGCGGCGGTACAGCTCGCTGTCGCGCAGGGAGCTGCCGACGGCGAGCACGTAGTCGCGGAAGGTCAGCTCCAGCGGTTCGGGGTCGGCGTCCGGCTCGGTGTAGAAGGTGACCAGGTCCGGGACGAGCACCTGGAAGTAGCTCCAGGCGTCGGCGACCAGGAAGTCCAGCGAGAGGTGGATGCGGGCGCGGCCGCCGCCGAGCAGGCTGATCCGTACGTCGAACAGCGGCCAGCTGTCGGCGTCCAGCACCTGGTGCGACAGCCGCTCGCGCAGCGCCGCCAGCTCGGCCTCGCGGTCCGCCTCCGGCAGGGTGCCGAGGTCGGTGACCGGGATGTCGTAGGCGGGGATCTCCTCGTACACCTGCTGGGTGCCGTCGGGCAGGATGCGGGTGCGCAGCGCGTCGTGGCGTTCCACGAGGCGGTGCCAGGCGCGCCGGAAGCGGGGGACGTCCAGCCGCTCGCTCTCCCACTCGAAGTAGCCGTGGCAGCCCACGTTGCCCAGCTCGACGAGGCCGCCGCGGCCGATCCACAGGGCCTGCTGGCTCTCGGTGAGCGGGAAGGGCGCGAAGCGGTTCTCCGGGTCGGGGACGATGGCCGGGAGGCCGCCGAAGCCGTCGCGGGCGCCGGTGCGTTCGGCGGTGAGGAGGGTGGCGAGTTCGGCGACGGTGGGGCGGGCCGACAGTTCGGACAGGCTCAGCTCGGTGCCGTACCGCCGGCGGATCTCGTCGATCAGCTGGAAGGCGAGCAGGGAATGCCCGCCCAGCTCGAAGAAGTTGTCGTGGATGCCGATGCCGGTGCTGCGGAAGATCTCGCCCCACAGGCGGGCGAGGGAGTCCTCGACCTCGTTGCGCGGCGCTTCGTACCCGGCGGCGGTGTCCTCGTCGGTGCCTGCGGGCTCGGGCAGCTGCCGGCGGTCGACCTTGCCGTTGGGCAGCCGGGGCAGTGCGGGGAGGACGACGATCGCGCCGGGCACCATGTAGTACGGCAGGGTGCGGGCGACCTCGGCGCGTACGGCACCGGGGTCGGGCTCGGCGCCCTCCTCGGGCGCGACGTAGGCGAGGAGCCGCTTGTCGTTGGGGCCGCGCTCCTGGGTGACGACGACGGCCTCGGCGATGCCGTCGAGGCGCGCCACGTGGGTCTCGACCTCGCCCAGCTCGACCCGGAAGCCGCGGATCTTCACCTGGGAGTCGGAGCGGCCGAGGAGTTCCACGGCGCCGTCCGGGCGACGGCGGGCCAGGTCCCCGGTGTCGTACAGCACCGGGTGCGGGTCGCCGTCGACCACGTTCTCGCGGAACGCCGCCGCGGTCAGCTCGGGCCTGCCGTGGTACCCGGCGGCGAGGCCGGCGCCGGAGACGTGCAGCCGGCCGACCTCGCCGTCGGGCACCGGCCGGTCGTCGGCGTCGAGGAGGTGGACGCGGAGGTTGGCGATCGGCACGCCGACCGGCACCTGGCGGGCGGCGCGCACCTCCTCCGGCGTGGCCTGGCTGGTGAAGTCGATGCCGGCTTCCAGGTCCAGGCAGGTGAGCACGTTGGTGGTCTCGGTGGTGCCGTACGTCATCACCACCCGGAAGGGGGTGTCGGCGGGCGGCCAGCTGTGCACCCGCTCGGCCGTCGTCACCATGATCCGCAGGTCCGCGTCCGCCGGCCAGGCCAGGCCCCAGACGGGTTCGGCGAGCGCGGCCACCAGCATGGTGTGGGTGATCCGCTCGCGGACCAGCCAGTCGCGGATCTGCCCGGGGGTCTGGGCCCGGCCGGCCTCGGGGATGTGGATGGCGGCGCCGGCCGGGAGGTAGGCCAGCCACTCCATGATCTGCACGGCGAAGCCGGGCGTGGACAGCCACGAGGCGCGGTCGCCGGCGCGTACCCCGTAGGCGCGGCGGGTCCAGTGCACCAGGTTGGTGAGCGCACCGTGCCGCTCCAGGACGGCCTTGGGGGTGCCGGTGGAACCGGAGGTGTAGATCAGGTGACTGATGGTGTCCGGGCCCGTGGGCACGCCGGTGGGTGTGGCGGGGCGGCCACGGCCCGCGGTGGCGGCCTCGGCGCACGCCACCCCTTCCGGTATCCGTGCGGTGAGTTCGGCGGGGGTGAGGACCAGCAGCGGCGCTGCGTCGCCGATCATCGCGGCGAGCCGGTCGTCGGGGTTGACCGGGTCCAGGGCGACGATCGCTGCGCCGGTCTTGAGGATGGCGAGCGAGCCGAGCACGTAGTCGGCGGAGCGCGGGTAGCACAGCCCGACGCGCTCGCCGGGCCGCGCGCCCCGTTCGATCAGCGCGTGCGCCAGGCGGTTGGTGGCCGCCTCCAGCTCGGCGTACGTCCAGGAGCGGTCGCCCTGGACGAGGGCGGGCGCGTGCGGGGTGCGGGCGGTCTGCTCGGCGAGCAGTTCCGGGTAGCCGGTGCCGGGGAACGGGGTGTCCGTACGGTTGAAGTCGAGGAGTGCGGTGGTCACAGCGCGGCCCTTTCTGCTCCTGTGAAGGCTCGGCTGCGCAGCAGCCGCACCGGGAGGCTCTTGATGCCCCAGGTGAAGTTGGACGAGTTGAAGACGGCGGGACCGGTGAGCTCGAAGCCGTCGAGCACGGCGAGCAGCTCGGTGAGCAGCGCGCCGAGCTCGAAGCGGGCCAGCCGGGCGCCGAGGCAGAGGTGGCGGCCGTGCCCGAAGGCGAGGTGCCGGTTGGGGTGCCGGTCGACGCGGAAGGTGTGCGGATCGGTGAAGACGTCCTCGTCGCGGTTGGCCGAGACGTTCCACAGGGTCACCCGGTCGCCCGCCGCGACGGGCACTCCGGCGATCTCGGTGTCCCGGACGGCGGTGCGCAGCGCGTGCACGCCGGGTGTGGTCCAGCGCAGGATCTCCTCGACGGCGGGCGCGATGCCGGCGGGGCCGAGGCGGCGCAGCAGCTCCCACTGCCCGGGCTGCTGCGCGAACATGTGCACCGCGCCGGCCGCTGAGTAGCGAGTGGTCTCGTTGGCGCCGGAGAGGACGCCGTTGCAGTTGAAGACGATCTCTTCGTCGCTGAGCGGACGCGCGGTGCCGTCGCCCTCGTCGACGAGGGTGTCGTGCGCGATGTCGCTGATCAGGTCGGTTCCGGGGCGGGCCCGGCGCTCCGCGAGCAGTTCGATGAAGTAGAGGAAGATCTCGGAGTGCGCGGTGCTGCGCACCGCCTCGTCCGGGGAGTCGAAGGCGTCGGTGGTCAGCGCCCCGATCCACGCCCAGTCCGCGCGCGGGATGCCCATCATCGCGCAGACCACCCGGTTGGGGAGCTGCTTGGCGAGGTCGATGAAGTCCAGTTCGCCCGACTCGGCCGCCTCGGTGACCAGTTCGGCGACGACCGTCCGGACCAGGGCCTCCAGCCGGGGCATCCGCTGGGGCCCGAACGCCTGGGAGAGCGCGCGCTTGAGCCGGGTGTGGTGCGGTACGTCGGAGACGATGAGCATGCGCTGGGCGACGGCGGCCACGGCCGCCGGGTCGCTGCCGAGCCGCATGCCGTGCGCCGAGCTGAAGGTGTCGCTGTCCGCGTACACCCGTGTGATGTCGCGGTGCTTGCTGAGCACCCAGAAGCCGTCGCCGCCGGGCTCGGGGTTCCGGTACACGGGTGCGTTGGCCCGCAGCCAGGTGAAGGCGGACCAGAAGTCGTTGCGTGCGAAGGGGGCCGGGTCCAGCAGGTCGATCCGCATGTCAGGCGCCTCCGCCCGGTCTTCCGGCGGGGGCCGCCGGGCGGTGTGGCGCGGCCCGCAGGCTCAGCGGCCGGGTGTCGGTCCAGTGCGCGTCCACGTGGGCGGCGCACTCGTCCTCGGTGCCGGTGAACCCGGCCGGCGTCCAGCCGTCCGGCAGCTCGCGCACCGCCGGGTACAGCGCGTACTGCTCCTCGTGGTTGACCAGGACCTGGTAGGTGGTGGGCACGGTGTCCTCCGGGCTCGGGCGGGTGGAACGGGCGGTGCGGGCGGCCATGACGGTGCGTCAGCCGGGGTTTCTGGCGGTGCGTCAGCCGGTGTGCGGCAGGCCGTCGGCGGTGCCGCCGAGGAGCCCGGCCAGGTGGCGCAGTACGGGCTCGGGGCGGCGCAGTACGGCGTGGTGGCCCCCGGCCGCGGTGTGCCGGTGGAAGCCGGCCGTGGTCACCTCGGCCCAGCCGGCCAGCTCGGCGGCGCTCACCGTCTCGTCGGCGTCCGCGCCCCAGGCGTGCACGGGCACATCCAGGCGGGCGCCGGGCACATGGGTGTAACTCAGCGACAGCCGGGCGTCCTTGCGGAGCATGGCCACCATCAGGGCGCGGGTGTCCTCGTCCAGGAACGCGGGGTCGATGCCCGCCGTGTCGAAGAGCTTGTCGAGCTCGTCGTCGTCCTCGACGATGCCGCGCCCGGCGCCGTGCCAGTGGCCGGGCGCCCGGCAGGCGCTGACCACCAGGGCCCGGGGCCGGACCCGGCGGGCCACTTCGTAGCCGAGCAGTCCGCCGAAGCTGTGGCCGAAGACGACCAGCGGCCGGCCGGGCCCGACGGTGCGGCGCAGCTCGTCCGCCACGGCCTCGACGGCCTCGTCGAAGGTGTCCGGCATCGGCTCGCGCCAGCGGTTCTCGCGGCCCGGCAGCTGGACGCCGTAGACCTGGGCGATGCCCTCCAGCGCGGGCTGCCAGGCGCGGAACTGCTGGCAGCCGGCGCCGGCCGGGGGCAGGCACAGCAGTGCGGGCAGGGTGTGGTCCTCGGGCCCGGTGGGCCAGGTGGAGATCCAGGTGCCCATGGCGTCAGGCTCCTTCCGCTGCGGTGCCGGCCGCCGGCGCTTCCGGTGCCGCGGCGAGCCGGTCGAGTGCGGCGGCGAGCGCTGCCACGGTCGGCTGGGCGAGGAGTTCGCCGAGGGTGACCCGCAGCCCGGTGGCCCGGCGCAGCTCGGCGACGGCGCGGGCCGCGGCCAGCGAGTGGCCGCCCAGCGCGAAGAAGTCGGCCGCCGGGCCGGGCACGTCGCGGCCCAGGACTTCGGCCCAGACGGCCATCACCTGGCGTTCGCGTGCGGTGCCTGCCGCGCTCCCGGGCTGTACGGGCGCCGCGAGTTCGGCGGCCAGCGCCGCGCGGTCCGCCTTGCCGGTGGCCAGGGTGGGCAGCCGGTCGAGGACCCGTACGGTGCCGGGCACCGCCGCCTCCGGCAGCAGGCCGCGGCAGTGCTCGGTGACGCGGGCCGCGAGCGTGCGGGGATCGGCGCCGGGCGCGGCCAGCACGCCGAGGCCGAGGGCCTGGCCGCCGGGCAGCGGGCAGCAGGCAGCGGCGACGACCTCGGGGAGCTCGGCGGCGACCCGCTCGACCTCGCCGAGTTCGACGCGGTGGCCGCGCACCTTCACCTGGTCGTCGCGGCGCCCGCGGTACTCCAGTTCGCCGTTGGGTCTGCGCACCACCAGGTCGCCGGTGCGGTACATCCGGGCGCCGCCGCCCTGGAACGGGTCGGGCAGGAAGCGGGCCGCGGTGAGTCCGGGGCGGCCGCGGTAGCCGCGTGCCACGGCGGGTCCGCCGAGGTACAGCTCGCCCTCCTCCCCCGCCGCCACCGGGCGCAGCGCGTCGTCGAGGACGTAGGCCCGGTAGCCGGGCAGCGGCCGTCCGATGGCGGTCACGTCATCACCTCGCTCGCTGTCGGCCCAGGTCGCCGCGATGGTCACCTCGGTCGGTCCGTACACGTTGAGCAGCCGGCGGCCGTCCGCGAACCGTTCGGCGAGCGCGGCCGGGCAGGCTTCGCCGGCGACCACGACGACCTCGGCGGCGCCGAGCCCCGCACCGTGCGCGGCCAGCAGCGACGGGGTGAGGGAGGCGGTACGCAGCCCGGCGGGGAGGGCCTCGCGGCCCGCTGCTGCGGCCGCGCGGAGCCCGGGGAGTGACAGGTCGGCCAGTGCGACGCCCTGGCCGTGCACGAGGTAGAGCAGCGTGCACCACAGCCAGCCGTCGAAGGCGGGCGAGACGGCGTTGAGGCCGAGGCCGCCCGCGGGCAGGCCCAGTCCGGCGAGCGCGCCGAGGAAGGTGTCCAGGCCACGGTAGGTGACCTCGACCCCCTTGGGGCGTCCGGTGGTTCCGGAGGTGTAGATCAGGTAGGCGCAGCTCTCGGGCGCCGGTGCGGTCACCGCGAGCACTGCTGAGGCGGACGGGCCGCAGTCGGCGGGGGCCAGGGTGCGGAGGCCGGGGAGGGCGAGTCCGGCCGGTGCGCCGTCGGCGAGCAGGACCTCGGCACCGGCGTCCCGCAGCACGTGGCCGAGGCGTTCGACGGGGTGTGCGGGGTCCAGCGGTACGGCGGTGGCACCGAGGCTCCAGACGGCGAGCAGCGCGGGCACGCTGTCGCGGGACCGGCCGAGCAGCAGCCCGACGGGGGTCTCGGGGCCGGTGCCGGCGGCGGCCAGCGCCGTGGCGATCCCGGCGGTGCGTGCGGTGAGTCCGGCGTAGGTCAGGGTGCCGTCGGCGGCGCTGACGGCGGTGGCCGCCGGCTGTTCCCTGGTCCACCGGTCCAGCGCGGCGAACAGGGGCGGGGGCGCGGTCGTCACGGTCATCGGTCGCTTCTCTCCTCCGCCGCGGCGCGTGCGGGCTCGGTGGCGCGCAGCCGCGGCCCCGTCACCTGTCCGCCAGGCCCCTGGGGCAGCTGCATCGACTTGGTCTCCAGGAAGGACGCGAGGCCGGCGGTGCCGCACTCGCGGCCGAGGCCGGACTGCTTGAAGCCGCCGAAGGGCGCGGCGGGGTTGAACTGGCCGCCGTTCACGTCGACCAGGCCGGTGCGGAAGCGGCGCGCGATCCGCTCGGCGCGGCCGGTGTCCGCCGACCAGACGGCGCCGTGCAGCCCGTAGCGGGTGCCGTTGACGATCCGTACGGCCTCGTCCTCGTCGTCGTACGGCATGACGCACAGCACCGGACCGAAGATCTCCTCCTGGCCGAGGACGCCGTGCGGGTCCACGTCGGCGAAGACCGTGGGCCGGACGTAGTACCCGGTGGTCAGCCCGGCGGGGCGGCCGGGGCCGCCGTGCACCAGCCGGCCGGCGCCCTCCTCGGTGCCGCGCCGGAGGTACGCGGTCACCCGGGCGTGCGCGGCGGCGGAGACGAGCGGGCCGAGGTCGGTGTCCGGGGAGCGCGGGTCGCCGGTGACGTAGCCGTCCATCGCCTCGGCCGCGATGCGGACCGCCTCGTCCTGCCGGTCGCGGGGCACCAGCAGCCGGCTCCACTGCAGGCACGTCTGGCCGGTGTTGAAGAGCACCTGGTCGACCGTGGCGCGCACGGCGGCGGCCAGGTCGGCGTCGGCCAGCACGAGGCTGGCGTTCTTGCCGCCCAGCTCCAGGTGGACGCGCTTGATGCCGTCGGCACCCAGCTCGGAGACCGCGCGCCCCGCGCGGGTCGAGCCGGTCAGCGACACCACGTCGACCAGCGGGTGGCCGGCCAGCGCGGCGCCCGCCGTGGGGCCGGTGCCGACGACCGTGTTGAAGACGCCGGGCGGCAGATCGGCCTCGGCGACCGCCTCGGCGAGCAGCCGGGCGTGCAGCGGGGTGAGTTCGCTGGGCTTGTGCACCACGGCGCAGCCCGCCAGGAGCGCGGGCAGCACCTTCTGCACGGTGAGCAGCAGCGGGGTGTTCCACGGGGTGATGCAGGCGGCGACCCCGGCGGCCTCGCGCACCACCAGCGAGTGGCCCACGCGCTCCTCGAAGGCGTAGGAGGCGGCCGTCTCGACGCAGTGCGCCGCCATGCCGAGCGCGAGCCCCACCTGGGTCGCCCGCGCCATCCGCACGGGCGCGCCCACCTCGGCGGTGAGCACCTCGGTGAACCGCTCGGCGCGCCGCTCCAGTTCCGCGACGACCCGGCGCAGCAGCCGGACCCGTTCGCGTACGGGGGTGGCGGCCCAGCGGGGGAACGCGGCGGCCGCGGCGCGTACGGCCCGGTCGGCGTCGTGCGCGGTGCCCGCCGGGACGGTGGCGAGCGGCGTCTCGGTGCTCGGGTCGGTCACCACGAGGCAGCCGTCGGCGTCGGAGGCGGTCCAGCGGCCGCCGATCCACTGGTCGTGGTAGCGGGGCGGCAAGGGGGGCGGGCACGGCCCGGCCCGGTGTGCGCCGGGGTCGTGCGGCGCGGTCAGCACGGTCACGTCGGGGTCCTCACAGGGTCACGGGAGCGCGGTCGCGACGGCGCCGCGTCACGGGTGGACGGGAACGGCCGGCGGCCGGGCGGCCGCGCGGGCGGGGGCGGCGGCCCGGCCGTCCGGCCTGGTGCGCCGCGCGGGGCGGAGCCGGTCGGCGGGCCAACCCGGGAGCGGGACCGGCCAGGCCGGTACGGGTGCGGTGGCCCGCGGGGCGGTGCTCAGCGGGCCACGGGCGGCGGGCGGTGCGGCGGCGGGCCGGGCGGCGGGCAGCAGGGTGCGCAGCAGCAGTTCGGTCTCGCGGCCGGGTGCCACCGCGAGTTCGTCGCGCAGCCGGCGCGCGCACAGCTCGTACCAGCTCCGCACCCGCGCGAGCTCGCCGCGTCTGCCGTGCGCGGCCATCAGCGTGCGGTAGGTCTCCTCGTGGTGCCGGTCGATCTCCAGCGTGCGCCGGCAGACCTCGATCAGCTCGCCGAAGTCCTCGCGGGCCGCGGCGTCGGCGCGCAGGACGGCCAGCGCCCGCAGGGCCAGGGACTTGAGGTATTCGCGCTGCTCGACGACCCAGTCGGCGGTCTCGCCGCGGAGGAAGTCGCCGCCGTAGAGCGCGACGGCGGCCCGCAGCCGGGTGCGCGCCAGCGCCGTCTCCTCCCGTGCGGCGGCGCGCAGCCCGGCGTGCACCAGCTCCTGGAAGCGGTCCACGTCGGACCACAGGTCGGGCACGTCCAGGACGTAGCCGAAGTCGCGGTAGGACAGCCGGATGCCGGAGGGGCCGGGGCGGTCGGGGTGCGCGTCGAGCACCCGGCGCAGCGCGTGCGCCGCGACCTTCAGGGAGCTGCTGCCGGCGGACCGGTCGGCGCCGGGCCAGAGGACTTCGTAGAGCCGCTCGCGGGTGAGGGTGCGGCCGCGGTGGACGACCAGGTACTGGAAGAGGCCGCGGGCCTTGCCGGCCCGCCACTGCCCGACGGGGCTGCCGTTGACGGTCAGGCGGAAGTCGCCCAGGAACCGGATGTGCACCTTCGCCGCGCTCGTGGACACGTCCGTGTGCCGCGCGTCGTCCCCCGTGGTCATCGCTTCCTCCCGGAAGTCGCTCGCAGGCCGTTCTGCCTGCGGCGAGTGTGTTCCGGGCCTCTACAGGCGCCCTATACCGGACGGACGCGGCGCGTGTAGGTCCGGCATAGGGCGGACGGCCACCGTTCTTGGCACGACCACCCCGACCGGCGCCGTATCCGGCCAGAAATGAGGCTGTTCCATGACCAGCACCGACACCCGGCTCAAGAAGGTCGTCATCCTGGGCGGCGGTACGGCCGGCTGGATGACCGCCGCGTACCTCGGCAAGGCGCTCCAGGGCACCGTCGACATCACCGTGCTGGAGGCGCCGGCCATCCCGCGCATCGGTGTCGGCGAGGCCACCGTGCCCAACCTGCAGCGTGCCTTCTTCGACTACCTCGGCATCGCCGAGGACGAGTGGATGCGGGAGTGCAACGCCAGCTTCAAGATGGCCGTGCGCTTCGTGAACTGGCGCACCGACGGGCAGGGCGAGGCCGCGGCGCGCGAGCTGCCGGACGGCCGGCCCGACCACTTCTACCACCCGTTCGGCCTGCTCCCCGACTACGACCAGACGCCGCTGTCGCATTACTGGTACCTGCGCAAGCACGAGGGCCGCACCACCGAGCCGTTCGACTACGCCTGCTTCCGCGAGCCCCCGGTGATGGACGCGATGAAGGCGCCGCGCTGGCTCGACGGCCGCCCCGCCACCCGGTACGCCTGGCACTTCGACGCCCAGCGCGTCGCCGACTTCCTCCGCCGCTTCGCCACCGAGAAGCAGGGCGTGCACCACGTGCAGGACGAGATGACCCGCGTCGAGCAGGACGAGCGCGGGTACGTGACGGCGCTGCACACCAAGGCGGGCCGGGTGCTGGACGCCGACCTCTTCGTGGACTGCTCGGGCTTCCGCGGCCTGCTCATCAACAAGGCGATGGACGAGCCGTTCCTCGACATGAGCGACCACCTGCTGTGCGACAGCGCGGTCGCCACGGCCGTCCCGCACGACGACGAGGAGAACGGCGTCGAGCCGTACACCTCCGCCATCGCCATGTCCTCCGGCTGGGCCTGGAAGATCCCGATGCTGGGCCGGTTCGGCACCGGCTACGTGTACTCCAGCAAGTTCACCGAGCGGGACGAGGCCACCGCCGAGCTGTCGCGGATGTGGGGGCTGGACCCGGAGGAGACGGAGTTCAACCACATCCGCTTCCGGGTCGGCCGCAACCGCCGTGCGTGGGTGAAGAACGTCGTCGGCATCGGCCTGTCGTCCTGCTTCGTCGAGCCGCTGGAGTCGACCGGCATCTACTTCATCACCGCGGCGATCTACCAGCTGGCCAAGCACTTCCCTGACAAGACGTTCAACCAGGGCCTGATCGACAGCTTCAACCACGAGATCGAGGTGATGTTCGACGACACCCGCGACTTCATCCAGGCCCACTTCTACTACGCGCCGCGCAACGACACCCCGTTCTGGCAGGCCAACAAGGAGCTGAAGCTCGCCGACAACATCAAGAAGAAGATCGCCGCGTACAAGGCCGGGCTGCCCATCAACTCGCCGATCACCGACGAGTCGACCTACTACGGGAACTTCGAGGCGGAGTTCCGCAACTTCTGGACGAACGGCAGCTACTACTGCATCTTCGCCGGCCTCGGCCTGGAGCCGGACGCGCCGCTGCCGGCGCTCGCCCACAAGCCCGAGTCCGTGGCCGGTGCCGAGCCGCTCTTCGAGACGGTCAAGCGGCAGCAGCAGAACCTGCTGGAGACCCTGCCCAGCACGTACGACTACCTGCGCCGGCTGCACGGCCAGGCATGACCCCTCGGGCGCGGCAGAGCGCCCCTCCCGGGCCGCCCGGCAGACCGGCTTCCCGCCGGCTGCCGGGCGGTGCTGCACCAGCCGCTGCTCCAGCCACCCACAGGAGTCAGACATGCCCCCTTCCGCGCCGCACCGCGGGGACACCGGGACCCAGCCGGTCGATCCGCGCCCCTTCATGGCCGCCTTCCCCACCGGCGTCTCGGTCGTCACCACCCTCGGCGCCGATGCCGCCCCGCACGGCATGACCTGCAGTTCACTGGCGAGCGTCGCCCTCGATCCGCCCACGCTGGTGGTGTGCATACGGACCGCGAGCCCGACCCTCCAAGCGCTCCTCGCGCACGGCAGGTTCGCGCTGAACCTGCTGCACGAGGGGGCGCGGGCCACCTCGGATCTGTTCGCCTCCGGTGCGCCCGACCGCTTCGACCGCACCGAGTGGCGGCTGCCGCTGGGCGCCGGCGGCCCCCATCTGACCGCCGACGCACACGCGACGGCCGACTGCGCGGTGGCCGGCACCGCCGGGTTCGGCGACCACACCGCCGTCTTCGCCGAGGTCGGCCGGGTGACGGTACGGGAACCGGCGCAGCCGCTGCTGTACGGCCGGCGCCGCTACGCCCGCTGGTCCGACGCCGCCGCGCTGCCGCAGCCCGCGCCCGCCACCGGGGCGGGCCCGCGGCCGGTGCCGCCGCCCGGAGGAGCCGCCCGTGTCCGCGGCTGACCCGCTGCCCGCGCTGCTGATCGCCGTGCCGGCGGTCATCCTGGCCTGTCAGGCGGGCTCGGTGCTCTTCCGCCGGCTCGGCCAGCCGCCGGTGGTCGGCGAGATCGCCCTCGGCATCCTGCTCGGCCCGTCCCTGCTGGGCTGGGTGTGGCCGGGGGCGCAGCACTGGCTGTTCCCGGACGCCGTGCTGCCGTTCACGTCCGTACTCGGCCAGCTCGGGCTGCTCTCGTTCATGTTCCTGGTCGGTCTCGAGCTGGACCTGGGCGCGCTGCGCGGGCACAGCCGCGTCGCGCTCGCCGTCAGCCAGGCGGGCATGGTGCTGCCGCTCGGGCTCGGAGCGCTGCTGGCGCTCGGGATGTACGGCCGGTTCGCGCCGGACGGCGTCGGCCGGCTGCCGTTCGTCCTGTTCGTCGCGGTGGCCATGAGCATCACCGCGTTCCCGGTGCTGGCCCGCATCCTCGTCGACCGGGGCCTGTACGGGACGCCGGTCGGCGCGCTCGCCATGGCCTGTGCCGCGGTGGACGACGTGACCGCCTGGTGCCTGCTGGCGCTGGTCGTGGCGCTCGTCTCGGCCGGCTCCCCGCTGGCCGCCGTGGTCACCGCCGCGCTGGCCGCGGTGTTCGTGCTCGTGATGTTCCGCGTGGTGCGGCCGCTGCTCGTCCGGTGGGCCGCGCGGCTGGGCCGGGCGGGCGACGGGACCGTCCTGGTCGGGCTGTTCAGCGGGCTGAGCCTGTCGGCGCTGGCCACCGACCTGATCGGGGTGCACGCGCTGTTCGGTGCGTTCCTGTTCGGGGTGATCACGCCGCGGGGTACGCCCCGTATCGATGCCTCGGCCGGCCGGCTGCGGGCCGTCGCCGTCCCCGTGCTGCTGCCGCTGTTCTTCGTCCATACGGGGCTGCGCACGGACATCGGCGGGCTGGCGGCCGATCCGGCGCAGTGGGGCTGGGCGGTGGCCGTGCTCGTCGTGGCGATGGCCGGGAAGTGGGGCGGTGCGGCCGGTGCCGCGCGGCTCTGCGGGCGGCCCTGGCGGGAGGCGCTGTCCATCGGGGCGCTGATGAACTGCCGTGGCCTGACCGAACTGGTGGTCCTCACCATCGGCCTGGAGCTGGGGGCCATCGGCCCCGGGCTGTTCACGGTGCTGGTGCTGATGGCCCTGGTCACCACGGCGGTGACGGGCCCGGCAGTCAGTCGCCTCGGCCGGGTGCGGGTGCCCCCGCCGCCGGAGCCGGCCGGCCCCGTGCCCGTCACCACGTCGTCGGGTGTCTAGCGCACCGCCTCCTCCCGCTCCGCGGCTCCGGCGGGTACGGCGTCGGCGGCGCGCGAGCGGCTGCGGCCGAGCAGGGCCAGGGCCAGGAGCGCCGCCAGCGAGGCCGCCGTCACCCACCACATCGCGGCCTGGGTGCCGTGGGTGAACATCTGGTGGAACAGCCGGGTGAGGTCGCCGTCGCCGAGGGAGGTGTGCTGCCGCAGCAGGGTGACCGCGTGCTCGGGGTCGGCGGCCACGTCCCGGACCCACGTGCCGGACGGGACGTGGCGGTCGGCCAGTGCCGCGGTCAGCGCCGCCTCGGCCTGCCACCGGTACAGCACGATGCCGGCCGCGAGGCCGATGGCCCCGCCGAGGTTGTGGAAGGTCCACGACGAGCCGACGACGTGGCCCGCGCGGCTTTCCGGTACCGAGGACAGCGCGGACACGGTGGCCGGGCCGAGGATGCACGCCCAGCCGACGCCCATCGCCACCAGCGCGGTGCACAGCAGGGCCAGGGAGCTGCCGGCGCTCAGCTGCGCGAAGAGCACGCCGGCCACGGTGAACGCGGTGAAGCCGACGGCGAGGAGCCGCCGCGGGCCGTACCGGTCGGTCAGCCGCCCGACGAACGGGGACAGCGCGGCCATGACGGCGGTGCACGGCAGCAGCAGCGCGCCGGTCGCGTAGCCGCCGTAGCCCCGGACGTCGCTCAGGTACAGCGGCAGCAGGAAGAGCACGGTGGCGTAGAAGGCCGCGAGCGCGAAGTCGGAGACGATCGCACCGAGGAACGCGCGGTGCCGGAAGAGCCCGAAGTCGATGATGGGGTCGGCGGCCCGGCGTTCCACCGCGTAGAAGGCGGCCAGGGCCAGTACCGCGAACGCCAGCAGTCCGAGGGTGCGGGGGCCGGTCCAGCCCCAGGTGCCGCCGAGAGTGAAGGCGAGGACGACGGCCGGGATGGCGAGGCTGATCAGGACCAGGCCCGGCCAGTCAACGCCGGGACCGCGCTCCTCGGCCCGCGACTCCCGCACGCTGACGGCACAGATGCCCAGCGCGATCACGACGAGCGGCACGTTCAGCCAGAACACCCAGGGCCAGCCCAGTGCGGAGACGATGACACCGCCGAGCAGCGGGCCGATGGCCAGCCCGAAGCCGTTGACCGCGTAGAGGGCGCCGATCGCCCGGCCGCGCTGGGACTCGGGGAAGGCGTTCTGCACGATCGCACCGGTGGAGGTGTACAGCACCGCGCCCGCCGCGCCCTGGACGAAGCGCGCGGCGATCAGCCAGCCCGTGCTGGGGGCCAGCCCGGCCGCGAGGGAGGCCAGGCCGAAGACGGCGGTGCCGGCGAAGAGGACACGACGGCGGCCGTGGGTGTCGGCGAGCCGGCCCATCGTCACCATGAACATCGACAGCGCGACGAGGAAGATGTTGACGATCAGCTGGAGGTCGGTCACCGAGGCGCCCAGGTCGGCCTGGATGCGGGGCGCCGCGGTGTTGACGATCGTCAGATCGATACAGCCGAGGAAGCTGATCAGGCCGACGCCGGTGAACGCCCACCATGTGCGGTTGTTGTCTGTGGTCACGCCTACGTGTCCTCTGCGCTGGTCTTGACGGGGATTACTGAGGGGTGGTCAGGCGGCGGGTTCGGGGACGCCGGCCCGCTTCTTGAACCGCAGGGAGAGCCATCCCCCCTTGCCGGGATATTCCTCGGTGACGAACAGCCGCTGCGTTTCGGCCATGGCGGCGGTCATCGGCTGCGGATAGATGATGTAGTCGTAACCGCGGTGCGCCCACAGCGGCATGATGACGGGGCATTCCTCGATGAGGTAGGAAAGGCACTTGCCGAAGGCCAGCTCGACGTCGGCCGACGGGTCCCGGGCGGTGAGCCGGTCGATGAATTTCCCGATGGTGGAATCCACCGCGCGCCGGTATCCGGGATTGTTCTCGTAGGCGTGCTCGATGCGCCGGCGGAAGGCGAAGTATTCGGGGTCGTGCAGCGCCTGGCCCCAGCGGAGCACGTCGTGCGGGACGGTGAGCCGGCCCAGGATCTTCTCGTTCCGCTCCAGCCATTCGTCGCCCTCGCGCAGCGCCCTGACATAGCCTTCCTCGGCGCTGAGGTCGAGGTAATTGGTGCGCTGGAGGGTGTCGGCGACGGCAATGGTCAGGTGGCCGAATCCGCTGCGGTTGACCAGGTCCACGGTGGCCCGGAGCTTGTCGCCCTCGTGGTAGCGCTGGCCGACGCTGACGAGGAGGACGGCGCGCTTTCCGGCCAGGGTGAGCTGCTTGGCGGCCTGCCCGAAGTTCGCCTTCGTACGGCCGTCGAGGGTGTGGGTGTCCATGGCGGCCTCAGCTCCACAGCGCCAGCGGGCGCTCGGGGCCGTAGTAGCCGAGGAAGTGCCCGAGGGTGATGCGGGGCTCGTCCCCGGAGGGCCGTACCGCGTGGATCTGGCGCGGGTTGAGCAGCAGCAGGTCACCGGCGGACGGCTTGATGACCTCGGCCGGCGGGCCGATCCGGTCGCGGTCGATGCCCCAGGTGCGGTCGCCCTTCAGCCCGTTGTAGGCGTCCTCCCCCGGCTCGGTCCCCCACAGTTCCAGCTCGCCGCCCCGCTCCGGGATGTTGAGGTAGATGTTGACGGAGAGCTGGGCCAGGAGGCCGGCGGAGTGGCCGGGCGGGAGGTTCCGCTCCAGCGCGTCGGTGTGCGGATTGAGGTCCACGTCCTTGTT
Source organism: Streptomyces sp. Ru73 (assembly GCF_002920575.1). Taxonomy (GTDB): domain Bacteria; phylum Actinomycetota; class Actinomycetes; order Streptomycetales; family Streptomycetaceae; genus Streptomyces. The sequence goes on from NZ_PQSQ01000070.1 coordinate 39,531, forward strand.
CTGGTAGCGGCAGATGCCGATGAACGCCTTCCGGCCGTCGAGGTGCAGCAGGTTCGCGCCGGGATTCCAGGTTTCTTCCAGGAGCAGCCGGAGGACGTCGCTGGGCGAGGCGTACGGCGCGAACACGTCCCGCAGCCGGTGGATGTTGTCGCGGGCCTCGGCGTGATAGCGGTCCCGGGAGGCCTCGTCGCTGATTTCGGAGTAGGCGAATCCGAGGCGCTTGAATTCCTCCGCCTGGCTCAGGCCGCCCCGGTCCGGATGGTCCAGGAGCTGGGCGCGGGCGGCGGCGAGGGATTCCTTGTGCACGAAGCCGGGTATGTGCACGGCCAGGTGTCTGCCGTCGACCACCCCCAGAATGTCGTCGTGGGACAGTTCTCGTGCGGTGGTCCGCTGTATCGCGGTCATGTCGCTCCCCCTCTGCGGGTCATGAACTACCGCCGTTGGTCGGGCGGTTGCCGGTAGTACACGGGAGGCGCCGGGAGCCGGACAAGGTCTTTCATTGCGCGTTCATACAGTCCATATGCGGGTTCACACAGTTCACAATCCGTGGCGTGAAATGCGCGTCGCCCGGCCGGGAATCGGCGGTCGGCGGGACGCCGGAGACGCGTGCCGCGGCGGGAAGGCCGTACGGAAACGGCGTCCGCCGCCGGGTGCGGGACCCGGCGGCGGACGCCGTCGTGCGAGGGGTGGTGCGGGCCGGTCAGCTCCGGCCGTGGTTCCAGTGGTGGTGGTGCCCGTGGTGGTGGCCCGAGATGTTCGCGCAGCTGTTGCCGGCGGCCGGGTTCAGCAGGCCGATGACGTTGATGCTGTCGCCGCAGACGTTGGCCGCGACCTCCACCGGGACCTGGACGACGTTGCCGGAGAGGACGCCCGGGCTGCCGTAGGCCTCGCCTTCCGCTGTGGTGTCGGCGGAGGCGGCGGTGGCGCCGCCGAGCACGGTCGCGGCGGCCAGGGCGGTTGCCGCGAGGACGGTACGGATGGACATGTTTTCTCCCGTGACGAGGGGGCCTGTCGCAGGGAGAGTCACCCCTCGCACTCCGTTCGCCACCTGAAGGGCGCCGGGACCGCCTGTTCGCAGTAGTGGATCGGGCCGAACGGAGCAACCGGGGCCGCCGCTGCGGCCGTACCGCCCCGGTCGCGCGCCCCGGCCGCCCCGTCCGCCGTCACGCCGGAATGGCCAGATACTTGATCTCCAGGAACTCCTCGATGCCGGCCCGGCCGCCCTCGCGGCCGAGCCCCGACTGCTTGATGCCGCCGAAGGGCGCCGCCGGGTTGGAGACCAGCCCGGTGTTGACGCCGACCATGCCGGTCTCCAGCTTCTCGCCCACCCGCAGCGCGCGGTCCAGGTTCTCGGTGAAGAGGTAGCCGACCAGTCCCCATTCGGTGTCGTTGGCGGCGCGTACGGCCTCGTCCTCGTCGTCGAAGGTGAGGATGGCGGCGACCGGGCCGAAGATCTCGGTGGACATCAGCGCCGAGTCGGGGTGCACGTCGGTGAGGACGGTGGGCGGGTAGAAGTAGCCGGCACCGTCCGGGGCCTCCCCGCCGATCACCGCCTTGGCGCCGCGCCGTACGGCGTCCCGCACCAGCTCCGCGGCCTTGTCACGCCCTGCGGAATCGATCAGCGGGCCGACGTCCGTGCCGTCCTGCGTGCCGGGGCCGACGGTGAGGGCGCCCATCCGCTCGGCGAGCCGGGTGGCGAACTCGTCGGCGACCGAGCGGTGCACGAAGAAGCGGTTGGCCGCGGTGCACGCCTCGCCCATGTTCCGCATCTTGGCGACCATCGCGCCGTCCACCGCCTTGTCCAGGTCGGCGTCGGCGAAGACCAGGAACGGCGCGTTGCCGCCCAGCTCCATCGAGGTCCGTACGACGGTGTCGGCGCACTGGGCCAGGAGGATGCGGCCGACCTGGGTGGAGCCGGTGAAGGACAGCTTGCGCACGTCACCGCTGCGCAGCAGGGGTTCCACGACACCGGCCGCGTCGGTGGTGGTGACGACGTTGAGGACGCCGGGCGGCAGCCCCGCCTCGGTCATGATGGCGGCCAGCGCCAGGCTGGAGAGCGGGGTCTGCGGCGCGGGCTTGAGGACCATGGTGCAGCCGGCCGCGACCGCCGGGCCGATCTTGCGGGTGCCCAT
>NZ_PQSQ01000071.1 GCF_002920575.1 Streptomyces sp. Ru73
GGCTTTCGAGCGCCGTACGCGGCCCGCGGCCGCCTCGCCGGCGCTCCCCGCCGTGGCCTCAGACCGTGATCAGCGCCTCCAGCGGAGCCCCGTCCAGACCGGCCGCCAGCCGCTCGCGGCCGTCCAGGAAGCCCAGCTCCAGCAGGACGGCGACGCCCGCGACCGTGGCGCCGGAGCGCCGGATCAGGGTCAGCGACGCCTCGGCCGTACCGCCCGTGGCCAGCACGTCGTCGATCACCAGCACCCGGTCGCCGGGAGCCAGCGCATCGGCCTGGATCTCGATCGTGGCGTGGCCGTACTCCAGCGCGTAACTCTGGCCGAGGGTCGCCCCGGGCAGCTTGCCGGCCTTGCGCACAGGCACGAAGCCGACGCCCGCCTTCACCGCGACCGGCGCCGCGAGGATGAAGCCGCGCGCCTCCAGCGCCACGATCTTCGTCGCGCCGAACCGGGCGCAGACCTCCGCCAGCGCGTCGGTCAGCCGCCCGAAGGCGGCCGGATCGGCCAGCAGCGGGGTGATGTCCTTGAAGACGACGCCCGCCTGCGGGTAGTCCGGCACATCGGCGATCCTGCTCAGCAGGAGCTCACGCAGCTCCGCGGGGGCGCTCATCGGCGCTTCCCCGACGGACGGCCGCGGCCGCGGCCGCGGGAAGCGGGCTGGCTGCGCGGACCGGCCGCCGAGCTGCCGGCCGCCGCCGGGGCGCCGTCCTGCGGCTCGTCGCCGTCGTCCGCCGCGCCCTCGGGCGCCTCGGCGCCGGATTCGGCCTTGGCCGCCGCGGCGGACCGCTTGGCGCGCACCCGCCGGGCCAGCGCCTTCATCTGCGGCTCGCGCTCCTTGAGGTCGGAGACCAGCGGGGTGGCGATGAAGATCGAGCTGTACGCACCGGCCGCGAGGCCCACGAACAGGGCGAGCGAGATGTCGTTCAGCATGCCCGCGCCCAGGAAGCCGCCGCCCACGAAGAGCAGGCCCGCCACCGGGAGCAGCGCCACGACCGTGGTGTTGATCGACCGCACCAGCGTGGAATTGATGGAGCGGTTGGCGATCTCGCCGTAGGTGTAGCGGGACTGCTTGGTGATGCCCCGCGACGCCTCCTTGAGGCTGTCGAAGACCACGACCGTGTCGTAGAGCGAGTAACCGAGGATGGTCAGCAGGCCGATGACCGTACCCGGCGTGACCTCGAAGCCGACCAGCGCGTACACGCCGACCGTGATCGTGAGGTCGTGGATCAGCGCGATCAGGGCCGCCAGCGCCATCCGCCACTCGAAGGCGATGGCGAGGTAGAGCACCACGAGGACCATGAAGATCCCCAGGCCCAGCCAGGCCTTGTTGGCGATCTCCTCACCCCAGCTGGGCCCGACGAGCTGGGTGTTGACGTCCTTGACCGGGACGTTCAGGTCCTTGGCCAGCTCCTCCTGGACCGGCACGGCCTCCTTGGTGTCCAGCTCACTGATCTGGATGCGCAGGCCGCCGTTGCCCAGCTTCTGGACCATCGCCTGGTGGCCGCCGGAGGCGGTCTCGGCGTGGTGCTGGGCCTGGGAGGCGGAGACGGAGGTCTTCGGGGTGGTGAAGACCGCGCCGCCGGAGAACTCGATGCCCATGTTCAGGCCGCGCACCGCGAGGCCCACGATCGCGGTGATCGTGATCAGGATCGAGATGCCGTACCAGATCTTGCGCTTGCCGATGAAGTCGTAGCCGACCTCGCCGCGGTACAGCCGGGCGCCGATGTTGCCGAGCTTGGACATCTCACGCCTCCTTCGTCTCGATGGGGGCGGAGGTCCGCCGGCCGCGGCGCAGCGGCGGCTTCGCGCCGAGGCGCGTGGGATCCAGACCCGACCAGGGGTGCCCGGAGTGGAAGAACTTCCGCTTCGCCAGCAGCGTCATCAGCGGCTTGGTGAAGAAGAAGACCACCACGACGTCCAGCAGGGTCGTCAGGCCGAGCGTGAACGCGAAGCCCTGGACCTTGCCGACCGTCACGATGAAGAGCACGGCGGCGGCCAGGAACGACACGAAGTCCGAGACCAGGATCGTGCGCCGGGCGCGCGGCCAGGCCCGCTCGACGGACGGCCGGAGCGTACGGCCCTCGCGGATCTCGTCCCGGATGCGTTCGAAGTACACGATGAACGAGTCGGCCGTGATACCGATCGCGACGATCGCACCGCAGACGGCCGGGAGGTTCAGCGCGAAGCCGATGGCCGGGCCGAGCAGCGTCATCAGCGCGTACGTCAGGGCCGCCGAGACCACCAGGCTGGCCAGCGCCACCAGCGACAGGCCGCGGTAGTAGGCGACGAGGTAGATGACGACCAGCGCGAGGCCGATGGCACCGGCGATGAGGCCCGCGGTCAGCTGCTCGCCGCCGAGGGCCGCGGTGACGGTGGTCTCGTCCGCGATCTTGAAGGAGAGCGGCAGCGCACCGTAGGACAGCATGTTCGCCAGGTCCTCGGCGGACTGCTGGGTGAAGCCACCGGTGATCTGGGCGTTGCCGCCCGCGATCGCGCTGCTCACCCGCGGGGCCGAGACGACCTCGCCGTCCAGGGTGATCGCGAACTGGTTCTGCGGCGGGGCCTTGCTCGCGATGTCACCGGTCACGTCGGCGAACTTCTTGCCGCCGGCGGAGGTGAAGTTCATCTGGACGAGCCAGCCCTGGCCGCCCTGCTGGTCGAAGGTGGCCTTGGCGTCGTCGACGTCCGTGCCCTCGACCTTCACGGGCCCGAGCGCGTACTTCGTCTTTCCGTCGTCCTCGCAGGCCACGACCGGGTCGCTGGGCTTGGCGCGGGCGGCCTGCTCGGCGGCGGCCGAGCGGCTCTCCTTGGTGGAGCAGTCCAGCGCGGCGAGCTTCTTCTGCAGCGCGGCCGGGATGCCGGCGCCCTGCGGCTGCTGCTGGGCCGGCGGCATGCTCGGCGTCTTGGCGGTCGGCGTGGCCGAGCCCGAGGGGGCGTCGTCCTTCTTCAGCGCGTCACCGACGGCACGGCCCTGGGTGGTGGGCCTGCCGGTCGGAGTGGGCGTCGCCGCGCCGTCCTTCTTCTTGTCGCCGTTGCCGGCCTTGGGGGGCTCGGAGGCGCCCTGCGAGGGCGTCTTCGTACCGGCCGCGGCGGTCAGCACCGTACGGAAGCCGAGCTGGGCGGTGGTACCGACCTGCTGGCGGGCCTGCTTCGCGTTCGTCCCCTTGGGGATGTTCACGATGATGTGGTTGGTGCCCTGCGTCTGGACCTCGGCCTCGGAGACACCGAGACCGTTGACCCGGCGCTCGATGATCCCCGCGGCCGTCTTCATGTTGGTCTCGTTGATCGCGTTGGGCTTGCCCGGCTGGTTCTGCGCCGCCAGCGTGAAGCTCGTGCCGCCCGCGAGGTCGATGCCCAGCCGCGGCGCCATCGTGCCGGAGTAGAGCATCCCCCCGGCCAGTGCCGCGATGACGACCAGGATCAGGACCAGGGCGCGCCCCGGCCTGCCCTGGGCCGCCGGCGACCTTCGGCCCTTGTTCGGTGCTGCCACCTTCTCGTATCTCCCTGTCCAACCGCCCGAATCAGGTCAGTGCCGGACGGCCACGAAGTCTTGTGGGGACGTGCCCCCGCCGGAGCCTAGACGGTCCGGGAACCGCGGCGCACCGCCCTCGGGCGCACCGCGGTTCCCTGAGAGGCGGGCCTACTTCGCGTCGGCGCCGCCGTCCTTCTTGGCGTCCTCGGCCTTGGCGTCCTCGGCGTCGGCATCCTTGGCCACGGCTTCCTTGGCGTCGGCGTCGGCGGCGGTGCCGGCCTTCGGCTCCTCGGCCTTGGCCTCGGGGGCCTTCTCGGCGGAGCCTTCCTTGCCCAGGTCGATCTTCTCGGCGGCGTCACCCTTGCCGGTGGTGTCGCCCTCGGCGGCGTTGACGGCCGAGGCGCCGGTCAGGGAGGACAGGTCGTCCGGGACGACGGTGCCGTTCTCGGCGCCGTCGATGATGCGGTTGTACTCGTCGTCGGCCAGCACGGCGCCGACGGCGTTCTTCGCGTACAGCGCGTGCACGCCGGGGGCCACCTCGAGGAGGACCGTCTCGTCGTGGATCTCCTTGACGGTGGCGTACATGCCTCCGATCGTGCGGACGCCGGTACCGGGCTGCATTTCGTTCCGCATCTGGGCGGCCGCCTGCTGCTTCTTCTTGGCGGACCGGGTCATCAGGAACATGGCCCCGATGAGCACGATGAACGGGAGGAGAGTCACGATATTCACGGGACGGAATTTCCTTCGCACGACCGCGGAGCCGCGGCCTGGTATACGGGGGTGGGATGCCGGACCGTACGGACGGCATCGGCGGAGTCTAAGCGAGTCCGCCTCAGTGGAACAACGCCCAGCATCGCACCGCAGTTCCTGGCCCGGCGAGTCCCCGCGCCGTCACGTCCCGAACAGCCCCTGCTGTCCGTTTCCGCCCGCTGTCTGCTGCGGCGGCACCAGCCCCATGTGGGTCCACGCGGCGGGCGTCCCGATGCGGCCGCGGGGCGTCCGCGCGAGCAGGCCCTCGCGGACGAGGAACGGCTCGGCGACCTCCTCGACCGTCTCACGCTCCTCCCCCACCGCGACCGCCAGGGTCGACAGCCCCACCGGCCCGCCGCCGAAGAGCTTCAGCAGCGCCGTGAGCACCGCGCGGTCCAGCCGGTCCAGGCCGCGCCCGTCGACCTCGTACACGTCCAGCGCCTGCGCCGCGATCTCGCGGGTGATCAGCCCGTCCGCCTTGACCTGGGCGTAGTCCCGTACGCGGCGCAGCAGACGGTTGGCGATGCGGGGCGTACCGCGCGACCGGCCGGCGATCTCGGCGGCTCCCTCTGCCTCTATGTCGACATCCAGCAGTCCCGCCGAGCGGTGGATGACGCGCTCCAGCTCGTGCGGCGCGTAGAACTCCATGTGCCCGGTGAAGCCGAAGCGGTCGCGCAGCGGCGGCGGCAGCAGACCGGCCCGCGTCGTGGCCCCGACCAGCGTGAACGGCGGCAGCTCCAGCGGAATGGCGGTGGCCCCCGGCCCCTTCCCCACGATCACGTCGACGCGGAAGTCCTCCATCGCCATGTAGAGCATCTCCTCGGCGGGCCGCGACATCCGGTGGATCTCGTCGAGGAAGAGCACCTCGCCCTCCTGGAGGGAGGAGAGGATGGCCGCCAGGTCGCCGGCGTGCTGGATGGCGGGGCCCGAGGTGATCCGGATCGGGGCGCCCATCTCCGCCGCGATGATCATCGACAGGGTGGTCTTGCCGAGGCCGGGGGCGCCGGAGAGCAGGACGTGGTCGGCGGTGGCGCCGCGTGCCCTGGCCGCCCGCAGCACCAGGTCGAGCTGCTCGCGCACCCGCTCCTGGCCGACGAACTCCTGCAGGTCCTTCGGGCGCAGCGCGGCCTCGACGGCGGTGTCCTCGCCGTCGGCGTCGGCGCCGACCAGCCGGTCGGCGCCGCCCGGCGGCAGGCCGGAATCCTGTCCGTCGGCGGTGTCGGTGCTGTCGTCCCAGTTCACTGCGTACTGCCTCGCGTCGTCGGTGGGTGGAGTGCCGGATCGTAGGGGTACCCGGGCCGGCGCCCGGTCAGCGGGCCCGGTTCAGCGACTGCAGCGCCGCCTTCAGGAGCTGCGAGACCTGCGGCGTACCGCCGTCCGCGACGGCCGCCTCGGCCTGCGGGGCGACCGCGCCCACCGCCTCGTCGGCCTCGCGGGTGGCGTACCCGAGGCCGATCAGCGCGGCGTGCAGCTGGTCCCGCCAGCCGGCCGTGACCGGGCTGCCGACCGCGGGCCCGGCGCTGCCGACCGGCTCGCCGAGCCGGTCCTTCAGCTCCAGCAGCAGCTTCTGCGCGCCCTTCTTGCCGATGCCGGGCACGGCCGTGAGCGCCTTCTCGTCGCCGGTGGAGACGGCGCGGCGCAGCGCGTCCGGGGAGTGCACCGCGAGCATCGCCTGGGCCAGCCGGGGCCCGACGCCGCTCGCCGTCTGCAGCAGCTCGAACGTCTGCCGCTCGTCGTCGTCCGCGAAGCCGTACAGCGTGAGGCTGTCCTCCCGTACGACGAGGGAGGTGGCGAGCTTCGTCCGCTCTCCTATGCGCAGCCCGGACAGGGTGCCGGGGGTGCACTGGACGGCCATGCCGATGCCGCCGACCTCGACGACGGCGGCGTCGGGGGCGAGGGCCGCGACCGGCCCGGAGACGAAGGCGATCATGACATGCCCTTCGGGATACGAGTGGTGGAGCGTACGGGAGCGGTCGTGCGGGACGCGGCGTCGGCACGCCCGGCAACGGGGGCGCGCGCCGCTTCGTCGGGGCGCCCGGAGGCGGAGGTGCGCGGCGCTTCGGCGGGGCGCTCGGGCGCGGGGGTGCGGCTGCTTCCCGAGGCGCGGCCGGCGGTGCCCTCCGGGGCGGTGGCGCGGGGTGTTCTGGCGGGGCGTGCGGCGGGCGGGGTGCGCCGGGCCGTGCTGCGGGCCTGCGCCTGGGCCTGCTGGAGGCGGTTGACGGCGGGTGCGCGCCAGATGTGGCAGATGGCCAGCGCGAGCGCGTCGGCCGCGTCGGCGGGCTTCGGGGGCGCCGAGAGCCTCAGCAGCCGGGTCACCATCGCGCCGACCTGCGCCTTGTCGGCCCGGCCCGAGCCGGTGACGGCGGCCTTGACCTCACTGGGCGTGTGCAGCGCGACGGGCAGTCCGCGGCGCGCCGCGCACAGCATGGCGACGGCACTGGCCTGCGCCGTCCCCATGACCGTACGGACGTTGTGCTGACTGAAGACGCGCTCGACGGCGACGTACTCGGGCCGGTGCTCGTCGAGCCAGGCGTCGATGCCGCGCTCGATGAGGACGAGCCGGTCCGCGATGTCGGCGTCGGCGGGGGTGCGGACCACCCCGACGCCCGCCATCGTCAGCGGCCGCCCGGCCACGCCCTCGACCACGCCGACACCGCAGCGCGTCAGCCCCGGGTCCACACCGAGCACCTTCACGGGTGTTCCCCTCCCCTCGCGCCGCGCTGCCGGCAGCCGCCGCCGTACCGTTTCGGCCCTCCACCCCCACCACGGGGGAGCGGAGATCCCCTGCTCAGCACAGTATCGGGTGGCACTGACAGCACACCCCGGCCGCCCCGCCCCCCGGGCGTGTTCCCGGCCCGCGGCCGCGCCACCGGGGCGCACGGGCGGAACGGCGCCGGCCGGTCCGCCGGCGCGGCACTCCGCTCCGCCGGCCCCGCTCCCCGTGCAACGGCGGCGGGCCGGCAGGGTGTGCTCCCCTGCCGGCCCGCCGTAACAGCCGTCAGCCGTGTCGGCCGTCGTGGGCGCTTACGCGTCCACCTTGGCCATGACCTCGTCCGAGACGTCGAAGTTGGCGAAGACGTTCTGGACGTCGTCGCTGTCCTCCAGCGCGTCGATCAGCTTGAAGATCTTCTTCGCGCCTTCCTCGTCCAGCTCGACCTGCATGGTCGGGACGAAGTTGGTGTCGGCCGAGTCGTAGTCGATGCCGGCCTCCTGGAGCGCGGTACGCACCGCGACCAGGTCGGTGGCCTCGCTCAGCACCTCGAAGGTCTCACCGAGGTCGTTGACCTCCTCGGCACCCGCGTCCAGCACCGCGCCGAGCACGTCGTCCTCGGAGAGCTCGCCCTTGGGGACGATGACGACGCCCTTGCGGTTGAACAGGTACGACACCGAACCCGGGTCGGCCATGGAGCCGCCGTTGCGGGTCATGGCGACGCGCACGTCCGAGGCGGCACGGTTGCGGTTGTCGGTGAGGCACTCGATGAGCACCGCGACACCGTTCGGGCCGTAACCCTCGTACATGATCGTCTCGTAGTCGGCGCCACCGGCCTCGAGGCCGGCACCGCGCTTGACCGCGGAGTCGATGTTCTTGTTCGGGACCGACTGCTTCTTCGCCTTCTGGATGGCGTCGTACAGCGTCGGGTTGCCGTCGATGTCCGCGCCGCCCATCCGCGCCGCGACCTCGATGTTCTTGATCAGCTTCGCGAAGAGCTTGCCGCGCTTGGCATCGATCACGGCCTTCTTGTGCTTCGTCGTAGCCCATTTAGAGTGGCCGGACATCCGCCTGTCTCCTTCGCGTAACCAATTTCTGAAAACGAACGCCCTAGATCCTACCCAGACCGCGTCACGCCGCGTGACGCACCATGTCCACGAAGAACGCGTGGACCCGGTGGTCGCCGGTGAGCTCCGGATGGAAGGACGTGGCGAGGACGTTACCCTGCCGGACGGCCACCGTGTGGCCGCCGTGCTCGGCCAGTACCTCGACCTCGGCGCCGACCGACTCGACCCAGGGCGCGCGGATGAAGACGCCCTCGACCGGTCCGCCGTCGATCCCGGCGACGTCGACCGCCGCCTCGAAGGACTCGTTCTGCCGCCCGAAGGCGTTACGGCGCACGATCATGTCGACGCCGCCGAAGGTCTCCTGGTCGTCCCGGCCGTCCAGGATCTTCTCCGCGACCATGATCATGCCGGCGCAGGTGCCGTACACCGGCTTGCCCGCGCGGATGAAGGCGCGCAGCGGCTCCAGCATGCCGAAGACGCCCGCCAGCTTGGACATGGTCGTGGACTCGCCGCCGGGGATGACCAGACCGTCGATGTCGTCCAGTTCCTCGGCGCGGCGCACCGGGCGCGCCAGGGCGTCGGCGGTCGCGAGCGCCGTGAGGTGCTCGCGAACGTCGCCCTGGAGCGCCAGCACGCCGATGGTGGGGGTGCGGTCACTCATGCACCGGCCTCGCTTCGCTCGCTCGTGTACGTACTCACCGGCAGTCCGGTCACCAGCCGCGGTTGGCGTAGCGCTCCGCCTCGGGGAGGGTGTCGCAGTTGATGCCGACCATGGCCTCGCCGAGGTTGCGGGAGGCGTCCGCGATGACCTTCGGGTCGTCGTAGAAGGTGGTGGCCTTCACGATGGCGGCGGCGCGCTTGGCCGGGTCGCCGGACTTGAAGATGCCGGAGCCGACGAAGACGCCCTCGGCGCCGAGCTGACGCATCAGCGCGGCGTCGGCCGGGGTGGCGACACCGCCCGCGGAGAAGAGGACGACCGGCAGCTTGCCGAGCTCGGCGACCTCCTTGACCAGCTCGAACGGGGCGCGGAGCTCCTTGGCGGCGGCGTACAGCTCGTTGTTGTCGCAGCCGCGCAGCTTGGCGATCTCGCCCTTGATCTGGCGGAGGTGGCGGACGGCCTCGACGACGTTGCCGGTGCCGGCCTCGCCCTTGGAGCGGATCATGGCCGCGCCCTCGGCGATGCGGCGCAGGGCCTCGCCGAGGTTGGTGGCGCCGCAGACGAAGGGGGTGGTGAAGGCCCACTTGTCGGAGTGGTTGACCTCGTCGGCGGGGGTGAGGACCTCGGACTCGTCGATGTAGTCGACGCCGAGGGACTGGAGGACCTGGGCCTCGACGAAGTGGCCGATGCGGGACTTGGCCATGACCGGGATGGAGACGGCGTTGATGATGCCGTCGATCATGTCGGGGTCGGACATGCGGGCCACGCCGCCGTCCTTGCGGATGTCGGCCGGCACGCGTTCCAGCGCCATGACGGCCACCGCACCCGCGTCCTCGGCGATCTTCGCCTCTTCCGGCGTGACGACGTCCATGATCACGCCGCCCTTGAGCTGCTCGGCCATGCCGCGCTTGACGCGGGCGGTTCCGGTCTCCGGGGTCTGGGGCGTGGTGGGCGTGCTGGACACGATTGACCTCACTAAATGCGGGTGGTTGTGCTACTGCACCTAGAGAACCGTTTGTGTACGGCACGTGAAAAGGGCCAATTGCAGGGCGGTGGCTCCTGGTGGCCCCCTGAGCCCCGGCCACGGGCTTCCCGCCGGCCCGCCGGCTCAGGCCGCCGTGCGCTCCGCCAGGCCCGCCGGGGCCTCGTCGTCCATCTCGAAGGCCAGCGGGAACGGCGCGTGGCCGGCGAGGCGGAACCAGCGTACGACGCGGTGCCGGCGCACGGCGCGGGCCGCGCGTACGGCGTCGTTGTGGAACCGGCGCGCCATCGGGACCCGGCGCACCGCCGCGCTCAGCTCGGCGAGCGTCTGCTCGCCGCCGGGGGCCTGCCGTACGGCGTCGGCCTGCTCGGTCTCGTCGAAGACGGCGCGCAATGCCTGGCTGAGCGCGCTCTCGGCGACCTCCCGCTGGTCCTCCTCGGCCTGCCGTGCCTCGTGCGCGGCCTGGTACAGCACGATCGAGGCGGCGGGGTCGAGGATCCCGGACGTCCCGAGCTCCTGCGCGACGGACGCGCGCCGGAGCAGTTGCGCGTCCAGCGCGGCGCGGGCGGCGTCGATCCGCGCGTGCAGCCGGTCCAGCCTGCCGGCCGTCCAGCTGAGGTACACGCCGATGACGATCAGCGCCGCGAGGATCCAGATGAAGGTGGTCACGGGGCGTCACGTTACCGGGCCGCTCGGCCCGGCCTGGACGGGCCGGGTGCGCCTCGGTCGGCGGGGTGCGGCCTCCGTCGGCGGGGTGCGCCTCCGTCGGCGGTTTGCGTCTTCGTTGCCGGGTGCGGCGCGGTTCGCTGCCGCGGGGGCTTCTCCGTACGGTGCCGGGTGCGGCGGCGTTTCACCTGCGGCGGGCGGATGCCGCTGCGCGGGGCTTGAGGGTGCGGGGCCGGGCCTCCGTTCAGTCTCGGGCCAGTCCCCACCGGGCCCTGAGCCCGATCTTTTCGTCCGTGTCGACGGAAGCCGCGCCGTCGGTGACCGTCTCGTAGACGGCGAGGATGTCGGCCCCGACGGTCGACCAGTCGAAGCGCCGCACGTGGCGGGCGCCGCGCTCCCGGAGTTCCGCGAGCCGCGCGGGGTCGCGCAGGAGCCGTACGGCCGCAGCGGCGAGCGCCCCCGCGTCTTCGTTGGCGAACAGCTCCCCCGCTCCCCCTGGTCCAGGACCTGCGCGAACGCGTCGAGGTCGGAGGCGAGGACCGGGGCCGCTGCGGACATCGCCTCGACGAGGATGATGCCGAAGGATTCGCCGCCGGTGTTGGGCGCGACGTACAGGTCCACGCTGCGGAGGAGGCGCGCCTTGTCCTCGTCGCTGACCATGCCGAGGAACTCGACGCGGGAGCGGAGCTCCTCGGGGAGGTCGGCGACGGCTTCCTTCTCGTCGCCGCGGCCGGCGACGAGGAGGCGCGCGTCGGGGACCTGGGCGAGGATCTCGGGGAGGGCCTTCATGAGGACCGGGAGGCCCTTGCGGGGCTCGTCGATGCGGCCTATGAAGCCGATCGTGCGGCCCTGCCACTCCTTCTTCGGTTCGGCGCGGGCGAAGAAGTCGACGTCGACGCCGTTGGGGATGACGACCGCGTCGCCGCCGAGGTGTTCGACGAGGGTGCGGCGGGCGTACTCGCTGACCGCGATGCGGGCGCTGATCTTCTCCAGCGCGGGCTGGAGGATGGGGTACGCGGCGATCATGGCGCGGGAGCGCGGGTTGGAGGTGTGGAAGGTCGCCACGATGGGGCCCTGCGCGGCCCAGCAGGCGAGCAGGCCGAGCGAGGGCGAGGCCGGTTCGTGGATGTGGATGACCTCGAAGGCGCCGTCGTGGAGCCAGCGGCGTACGCGGGCTGCGGAGAGGAAGCCGAAGTTGAGCCGCGCGACGGAACCGTTGTACGGGACGGGGACGGCACGTCCGGCGGAGACGACGTACGGCGGCAGCGGGGTGTCGTCGTCGGCCGGGGCGAGTACGGAGACTTCGTGGCCGAGCCGGATCAGGTGCTCGGCGAGGTCCCGGATGTGGAACTGCACGCCGCCGGGGACGTCCCAGGAGTAGGGGCAGACGATGCCGATCCTCACGGCGCCTCCGTCCCGCCGGCGCCGCCGGCGTCCGTGCCGCGCGGGTCCAGGTCGGCGAGCCACAGGCGCTGCAGCATGTGCCAGTCCTCCGGGTGCTCGGCGATGCCCGAGGCGAAGGCGTCGGCCAGGGCCTGGGTCATCGCGGCGGCCTTCTCGGTGCGCGTGCCGGTCTCGGGTACCTCGATACCGGGGTGCACACGGGCCCGCATGACGGGCGTACCGTCGTACCACAAAGTGACCGGCAGCAGCACGGCGCCGGTCTGCAGCGCGAGCATGGCCGGTCCAGCGGGCATCTTGGCGGCCTCGCCGAAGAACTTCACCTCCAGGCCGGAGGCGGACAGGTCGCGGTCGGCGACCAGGCAGATGAGGCCGCCGGCGCGGAGCCGGCGGGCGAGTATGCCGAAGGCGGCGCCGCCGGTGTGCGGCAGTACCTCCATGCCGAGGCTCTCGCGGTAGGCGACGAACCGGTCGTAGAGGGATTCGGGCTTCAGGCGCTCGGCGACGGTGGTGAAGGGCACGCCGAGGGCGCGGGTGACCCAGACGCCGGCGAGGTCGTAGTTGCCCATGTGGGGCAGGGCGAGGATGACGCCGCGGTCGCTGTCCAGGGCGTCGGTGAGGTGGTGGACGTCCTGGACGTCGACGCTGTCGCGGACCTTGTCCAGGCTCCAGGCCGGCAGCCGGAAGGACTCCATCCAGTACCGCATGTACGAGCGCATGCCGGCCCGGGAGAGCCGGGCGAGGGTCTGCGGCGAGGCGTCGGGGACCACCCGTGCGAGGTTGGCCTCCAGGCGCCGGACGCCCTTGCCGCGCTTCTTCCAGACGGTGTCGGCGATGCGCTCGCCGAGGCGGACGGCGACCGGTTCGGGCAGTTTCTTGACCGTGGCCCAGCCCAGTCCGTACAGCGCGTCGGTCAGTTTTCCGGTGTCGAGGGGCCCGCCGGGCCCGGTCAGCCGGCCGATGTCGAGTTTCACGCGCCCTCTCCCCCCATGGTGTCCGCCTCGGCGGACTCCCGGCGTACGGTGACCACCCGCTGGCCGAGGGTGACCGCGCTGCCGACGGCCACGATCCACAGGGCGATCGGCAGCAGGTGCTGGATCCAGGGCACGCCGAACTTGTGCAGCCCGGAGAAGCCGCAGGCGACGAGCGAGATGACCAGCCGCTCGGCGCGTTCGACGAGGCCGTTGACGTTGACCGGCAGGCCGATGCTCTCGCCGCGCGCCTTGGTGTACGAGACGACCTGGCCGGAGGCGAGGCAGAAGATCGTCACGGCGGTGAGCAGCAGGTCGTCGCCGCGGCCCGCGTACCAGAGGGCGAGGCCGCCGAAGATGGCGGCGTCGGCGACCCGGTCCAGGGTGGAGTCCAGGAAGGCGCCCCAGCGGCTGGAGCGGCCCAGCTGCCGTGCCATGTTGCCGTCGACCAGGTCCGAGAAGACGAACAGGGTGATGACGACGGTGCCCCAGAAGAACTCGCCGAGCGGGTAGAAGACCAGCGCTCCGGCGACGACGCCGGCGGTGCCCAGGACGGTGACCACGTCGGGGCTGATGCCGAGACGGATGAGCAGGGCGGCGAACGGCGTGAGAACACGCGTGAAGAACGCACGCGCGTACTTGTTCAGCATGGCCTTCCCGGAGGTTGTGTGCGGGCCGCGCGGTCAAGGGGCCACCGGCTGGCCCATCGTAGCCAGGCGTCCTCGGCGCTTTGCGAACGCACCACGGCTCGCGCGCGACCCGCCGGTCCGCCGGCGTCTCCTCCGCCACCCGCCCGGCGCAGCCGTCCGCTTCCGCGCGGACGGCCATGAGCACGGCGGACGGCGGGAGTTGGCGGCCGCACAGAGATGCGCGGACCACCCGTTCGGGCTTGTACGGGCTGGTCCGCGGACACCCCCAAGATCCCTTATCGTCCCTTGTGCGATGTATGGACGCACCATGACCTCGGTGGAAAGCTCGGAGCACCGCAGAGTGTCGACCTGGAGGCGAGACACATGGGCGACAAGACGAGCACACATCCAGGAGCCGCCGGCAGGGCAGCAGCGGTCGACCACCCCTCCTCCGTACGGAACGTGGTGCTGGTCGGCCACAGCGGATCGGGGAAGACGACCCTGGTGGAGGCCCTCGCGCTGGCGTCGGGCGCGGTCAACAGGGCGGGCCGGGTGGAGGACGGCGGCTGCCTCTCCGACTACGACGAGATCGAGCACCGGCAGCAACGCTCGGTACAGCTCTCCCTGGTCCCTGTCGAATGGGACGGCATCAAAATCAATCTGTTGGACACTCCCGGATACGCCGACTTCGTCGGGGAGCTGAGGGCCGGTCTGCGGGCAGCGGACGCGGCCCTCTTCGTCGTCTCGGCGGCGGACGGCGTGGACGGCGCCACCCGCATGGTCTGGGACGAGTGCGCGGCGGTCGGGATGCCCCGCGCCATAGTGATCACGCACCTGGAGGCGGCCCGCGCCGACTTCGAGAGCATGACCGGGACCTGCGGCACGATGCTGGGCGGCGAGGACCCGGACGCCGTGCTGCCGCTGTACCTCCCGCTGTACGGCGAGGCCGGCGCCGACGGCCACTCCCCCGTGCACGGCCTGATCGGGCTGCTCACCCAGCGGGTGTACGACTACTCCACCGGCAGCCGCAAGGAACGCGACCCCGAGCCGGACGAGCTGCCGCTGATCCAGGAGGCCAGGAACCGGCTGATCGAGGGGATCATCGCCGAGAGCGAGGACGAGTCCCTGATGGACCGCTACCTCGGCGGCGAGGACATCGACATCAAGACCCTCATCGGCGACCTGGAGACCGCCGTGGCCCGCGGCACCTTCCACCCCGTGCTGGCCGCCGCGCCCGCCGCCGAGGGCAGCAAGGAGGGACTGGGCACCGTCGAGCTGCTGGAGCTGATCACCCGGGGCTTCCCCACCCCGGCCGAGCGGGAGGCGCCCGCCGTCACCACGCCCGAGGGCAAGCCCCGGCCGCCCCTCACCTGCGACCCCGAGGGGCCGCTGGTCGCCGAGGTCGTCAAGACCTCGTCCGACCCGTACGTCGGCCGGCTCTCCCTCGTCCGGGTCTTCTCCGGCACCCTGTACCCGGACCGGACCGTGCACGTCTCCGGGCACGGTCTGGCCGACCGCGGCCACGAGGACCACGACGTCGACGAGCGCGTCGGTGCCCTCTCCGCGCCCTTCGGCAAGCAGCAGCGGCCGGTCGCCAAGGCCGTCGCCGGGGACCTGGCGTGCGTGGCGAAGCTGTCCAGGGCCGAGACCGGCGACACCCTCTCCGCCAAGGAGGAGCCGCTGCTGATGGCGCCCTGGGACATGCCCGACCCGCTGCTGCCGGTCGCCATCCAGGCGCACAGCAAGGCGGACGAGGACAAGCTCTCCCAGGGGCTGGCCCGGCTCGTCGCCGAGGACCCCACGATGCGCCTGGAGCAGAACCAGGACACCCACCAGGTCGTCCTGTGGTGCCTGGGCGAGGCCCATGTCGACGTGGCGCTGGAGCGGCTGCGGTCCCGGTACGGGGTGCAGGTCGACGCCGTACCGCACAAGGTCTCGTTGCGGGAGACGTTCGGCGCCAAGGCCGCCGGGCGGGGCCGGCACGTCAAGCAGTCGGGCGGCCACGGCCAGTACGCGATCTGCGAGATCGAGGTGGAGCCGCTGCCGGGCGGCAGCGGCATCGAGTTCGTCGACAAGGTCGTGGGCGGCGCGGTGCCCCGGCAGTTCATCCCGTCCGTGGAGAAGGGCGTACGGGCCCAGGCGGCGCGCGGCGTCGCGGCCGGGTACCCGCTCGTCGACGTCCGGGTGACGCTGCTGGACGGCAAGGCGCACTCCGTGGACTCCTCCGACGCCGCGTTCCAGACGGCGGGCGCGCTGGCGCTGCGGGAGGCCGCCGCCGACGCCCGCATCGACCTGCTGGAGCCGGTCGCCGAACTCACCGTCCTGGTCGCCGACGACTACGTGGGCCCGGTGATGAGCGACCTCTCGGGACGGCGCGGCCGCGTCGTGGGCACCGAGCAGTCCGGCGCCGGCCGGACCCTGGTGCGCGCCGAGGTCCCGGAGATCGAAATCGGCCGCTACGCCGTCGATCTCCGGTCACTCTCGCACGGCACCGGCCGCTTCCAGCGCCGCTACGCCCGGCACGAGCCGATGCCGCCGCAGCTGGCCGCGCGGATCCGGGAGGAGCGGGAGAAGTCCGAGAACGGCGGATAGTCCGCCTTCCGGAGGCGGACAGAGGGCCGGCGTGCTGCTCAGGGGCTCGCTCAACTCCCTTGGGCAGCACGCCGGCTGTACGCTGAGGTCCAGCTCAGCAGGTGTGCCGGGGGCGGCCGGTGGGAAGGGCGCCTAAGGGCGTCCTCCGGAAGCACGCCCACGGCAGGGGCAGACGGCGGCGAGGGGGCCTTGTGACGACGATGGACGGCTTCGATTTCAGTCCGGGGGCGCAGGTCCCGATCGCGGGCGGCGCCGGCCAGACGGCGGCGACCCAGGCACTGGCCTCGGCCGCCTACCGGGACAGTCCGCTCTCGGACATCTCCAAGGCCGACTCCGACACCGCCACCTCCGAGATCAAGAAACCCAAGCTCTCCCTGTTCGAGCCGAACCTCGGCGAGGCGTTCTCGCGCGCCGTACAGGTCCGCATGCTCGGCGGCGGCCGCAAGGCACTGATCCAGTCCTTCGGCATCGAGCCGCAGACCGTCGTCGAGCACTGCCTCGCCGCCAGCCGCATCCGCAAGGAGCGGGACACCAAGCTGACCATCCTGATGGTCGTCTTCGGCCTGCTCTTCCTGCCCGGCGTGCTCCTCTGGCTCGGCCTCTTCCAGCTCAAGCGCATCCTGGACAAGGCCACCAGCAAGGGGAAGAGCGCACTCGGCACGGTGCTGCTCGTCGCGCTCGGCGGCGTCCTCCTGATCTTCCTGATCAAGCTGCCCTTCGACAGCTTCTGGATGATCTACGTACGGCTGATGCTCATCGCCCCCGTCATCGGCTGGTGGTGGGCCAAGCGGATCTGCGAGCAGACCGCCGTTGACCTGCGCGAGGCGTGGAAGGGCCTGCTGGAGGGCGGCGGCATCGGCGCCAAGATCCCCGAGGCGGTGCCGCAGGACCCCACCCAGACCGCCGCCGAACAGCTCCGCCAGAACCTCGCCAAGCTCAGCGCCGAGCAGAACAGCAACGTCGTCTTCTACGCCGGCCCCAAGGGCATACTCGGCATGGGCACCCGCTGGGGCAGCTGGCAGCTCGCCGAGGAGCTGCGCCCCGCCGAGGAAGGCACCGAGATCCACCCCTTCCGCAGCTGGGACGTCATCCGCGTCATCCACGACCGGCTCCGCCTGCTGGAGCGCAGCCCGCTGCACACCGGCGGCTTCGGCCAGCCCCCCTCCGTACGCCACTGGATCGTCGTGCCCGTCGCCGAGGGCGCGGGCGAGGTCGCCCGCCCCGAGGGCACCGACACCGACGCGTACCAGATCCGCCCGCACGAGATAGAGCGGATCTGCAACGAGCAGCAGTTCGGCGCCGGCAACCGCCACTACCTGGGCGTGCAGTTCGTCCTCTGGGACGGCCAGCTCGTCCTGACCCTGATGATCACCGTCACCGTGCTGCACGAGACGCTGCGCATCGAGGTCACCGGGCACGCCCTCGGCCCGGTCAACGGCCTCTTCACCAGCAAGCCCAGCCCCAAGACCGTCACGGTCAACAAGACGGTGAAGTTCTGGGAGACCAAGACCTCCACCCTCCCGCTCATCGACACCGACGAGGTCGTCCGGCTCGCCGCGCGGGCCCCGCTGACCTGGTTCCCGCCGGTCCTGGACTTCCTCGGCGGCAAGCTCGTCCTCCCCGAGCCGTTCGGCCTGCGGCACGTCTGGGCCGACAAGCCCTGGCGGCACCGCTTCATGGCGGACGACGCGCTGCGCGCCGCCACGCCCGTGCTGCGCGTGGTGCACTCGGCGGCGCTCAGCGTGCTCCAGGAGAACGGCGTGGACATCACCCGCTTCGACAACCGCTCGCTGGTCCTCAGCGGCGCGGTGCAGGACCCGACGCCGCGGAAGGCGGACGCCTACGACGCGTGAGCGCGGCGGCACGCACGGCATGCGAGCGGCCCCGGTACGGACGTCCGTACCGGGGCCGCTCGCATGACCGGCGCCGCGTCAGACCGACGGCCAGGCGTCCGCCAGCATCGCCCGGGTGTCGGCCAGCAGCTGCGGCAGCACCTTGGTGTGCCCCACGACGGGCATGAAGTTGGTGTCGCCGCCCCAGCGCGGTACGACGTGCTGGTGCAGGTGCGCCGCGATGCCGGCGCCCGCGACCGAGCCCTGGTTCATGCCGATGTTGAAGCCGTGCGCGCCGGACGCCGCGCGCAGCGCCGCCATGGCCTGCTTCGTCAGCTTCGCCAGCTCCACCGTCTCGGGCTCGTCCAGCTCGGTGTAGTCCGCGACGTGGCGGTAGGGCACGACCATCAGGTGGCCGCCGTTGTACGGGTAGAGGTTGAGCACCGCGTAGACGTGCTCGCCGCGGGCGACGATCAGACCGTCCTCGTCCGACTTCGACGGGATCGTGCAGAACGGACAGCCGTCGTCGGCCCCCGGGCCGCTCGGCTTGTTCTCACCCTGGATGTAGGCCATCCGGTGCGGCGTCCAGAGGCGCTGGAAGGCGTCCTGGGTCCCGACTCCGATCTGCTGCTCCGGCTCAGTCGTCATGATGAGCAGCATATGACTTCACCCGTCGGCATGGCGCCGCCGGGTCCGGGGACGGAAACGGCCCCCGGAGGGCGCGGGGCGCGCTCCGGGGGCCGTCGGCAGCGGTGCGGGTCAGACCTGGGCCCGGTCCTCGACCGCCTTGAGGATCTTGGCGATGGCCTCGGCCTTCGGGATGCCGTTCTCCTGCGAGCCGTCGCGGTAGCGGAAGGACACCGCGCCGTTCTCCATGTCCTCGTCACCCGCGATGATCATGTACGGGACCTTGGACTTCTGCGCGTTGCGGATCTTCTTCTGCATCCGGTCCGAGGAGGAGTCCACCTCGATGCGCAGACCCTGCTTGCGGGCCTCGGCCGCGAAGTCCTCCAGGTACGGCACGTGCGCGTCGCCGATCGGGATGCCGGTCGCCTGGACGGGCGCCAGCCAGACCGGGAACGCACCGGCGTAGTGCTCCAGCAGCACACCGAAGAACCGCTCGATGGAGCCGAACAGCGCCCGGTGCAGCATGACGGGCTGCTGCTTGGAGCCGTCCGCCGCGGTGTACTCCAGGCCGAACCGCTTGGGCTGGTTGAAGTCCACCTGCAGGGTCGACATCTGCCAGGACCGGCCGATGGCGTCCTTGGCCTGCACGGAGATCTTCGGGCCGTAGTACGCGGCGCCGCCCGGGTCCGGGACCAGCGGGAGGCCCTGCTTCTCGGCCGCCTGGCGCAGCGCCTCGGTGGCCTCCTCCCAGTCCTCGTCCGAGCCGATGAACTTGTCCGACTCGGGGTCGCGGGTGGACAGCTCCAGCTCGAACTCGGTCAGGCCGTAGTCGCGCAGCAGGTCCAGCACGAAGGTGAGGAGCGTGTCCAGCTCCTCCGGCATCTGCTCCTTGGTGCAGTAGATGTGCGAGTCGTCCTGGGTGAAGCCGCGCGAGCGGGTCAGGCCGTGCACGACGCCCGACTTCTCGTACCGGTACACGGTGCCGAACTCGAAGAGGCGCAGCGGCAGTTCACGGTAGGACCGGCCACGCGACTTGAAGATCAGGTTGTGCATCGGGCAGTTCATCGCCTTGAGGCGGTAGTTCTGCCCGTCGAACTCGATGGGCGGGAACATGCCCTCCGCGTAGTGCGGGAGGTGCCCCGAGGTCTCGAAGAGGTGCTCCTTCGAGATGTGCGGGGTGTTCACGAACTCGTAGCCCGCGGCCTCGTGCCGCCGGCGGGAGTAGTCCTCCATGACCTTGCGGATCACGCCGCCCTTGGGGTGGAAGACCGCGAGGCCGGGGCCCAGCTCGTCCGGGAAGGAGAACAGGTCCAGCTCGGCGCCCAGCTTGCGGTGGTCGCGCTTCTCGGCCTCGGCGAGGAACTCCAGGTACGCCTTCAGCTCGTCCTTGGTCGGCCAGGCGGTGCCGTAGATCCGCTGGAGCTGCTTGTTCTTCTCGCTGCCGCGCCAGTAGGCGGCGGCGGAGCGCATCAGCTTGAACGCCGGGATGTTCCGGGTGGTGGGCAGGTGCGGACCGCGGCAGAGGTCCTTCCAGCACAGCTCGCCGGTCTTGGCGTCGAGGTTGTCGTAGATGGTCAGCTCGCCGCTGCCCACCTCCGCGTCCGCGCCCTCGGCGGCCTCGCCCGCCTTGCCCTTGAGGCCGATCAGCTCGAGCTTGTACGGCTCGGCCGCCAGCTCCTCGCGGGCGTCCTCGTCGGTGGTGACCCGGCGCGCGAAGCGCTGGCCCCGCTTCTGGATCTCCTGCATCTTCTTCTCGATGCGCTTGAGGTCCTCGGGGGTGAACGGGGTCTCGACGTCGAAGTCGTAGTAGAAGCCGTCCTTGATGGGCGGGCCGATGCCGAGCTTGGCCTCCGGGAACAGCTCCTGCACGGCCTGCGCCATCACGTGCGCGGTGGAGTGCCGCAGGATGTTCAGGCCGTCCTCGGAGGTGATCTCCACGGGCTCGACGGTCTCGCCGTCGGCGACCTCGTACGCGAGGTCCTTGAGCTCTCCGGCCACCCGCGCCGCGACGATGCTGCGCTCGCCCTGGAAGAGGTCGGCGGCCGTAGTGCCCGTGGTCACCACGCGTTCTTCCCGCTCGGAATCGCGTTGGATGGTCACACGGACGTCTGACACCGGACTCTCCTGACTCATGTCTGCTGGACGGCAGCGATCGCTGCGCAGCATGAATCGTACCGAGCCACGGGCCCGCCTCGCGAAACGGTATTCCGGCGGCGCTCCCGCGCCCCGGCGCGCCCCTCTCGCGCACCGCACCCGCGCCGCCTACCGTCGGGCCATGGCCCTCGACTGGAACGATCTGCTGACGGAGCAGCTCGACTGGCACTGGCGGCACCAGCTGCGGCCCCGCCTGGACGGGCTGACCGACGAGGAGTACTTCTGGGAGCCCGTGCCGGACGCCTGGAACGTCCGGCCGCACGGCACGGGCAGCGCCCCGGTCCAAGCCGGCTCCGGCCCCTTCACCATCGACTACGCCGTCCCCGAGCCGGTGCCGCCGCCGGTCACGACCATCGCCTGGCGGCTGGCCCACATCGTCGTCGGGGTCTTCGGGATGCGCGTGGCGAACCACTTCGGCGGACCGCCGCCGGCCTACGAGACCTTCCCGTACGCGGGCACGGCACTGGCCGCGCTGGAGCAGCTGGACACGGCGTACGCGGCCTGGCACGAGGGCGTGCGCGGGCTGGGCGAGGAGGGGCTGGCGCGGCCGTGCGGACCGGCCGAGGGCGAGTTCGCGGAGTCGCCGATGGCCGAGCTGGTGCTGCACATCAACCGGGAGGCGATCCACCACGGCGCGGAGATCGCCCTGCTGCGCGACCTGTACGCGCGCCGCTGACGGACCCGGCGTACGGGGGCAGGCATGCCGCGTACGGAAGCGGGCACGCCCCGTGCGGAAGCGGGCGCGCCGCGGCCGAGTGCGGCGCGCCCGCGGTTCACTCGCCCCCGCACGCCTCCTCGAAGTGGTCCAGGTTCTCCTGCAGCGACTTCAGCAGCCGGTCCCGCTCCCCCTCGTCGACCCGTACGGGCGTGACGCCGCCGGCTCCCGTTATCCGCCGGAAGCCGCCGCGGCTCTCCAGTTGACCGGTCACCCGTACGGGGAGCCCGAGCAGGTGCGCGTGGCCCGCGATCCGGTAGTCCTCCTCGTCGAGGGCGACCCTGACCTGCGCGACGTCGGCGCCGGCCAGGACGCGCAGCCGCACGGCGCCGGGCCCGTCGGGCCGCTCGCGGCGCATCCGCACGACCGTGCCGGTCACGCGCACGGCGAGCGAGGGCTCGTCCCGTACGTAGCGCTGCGCTGCCTGCTGCAGCGCGGGCAGGTCGCCGGGGGTGAACTCGACCGGTTCGGGGCGTGCCGGGCAGCCCGGCGGCGGGCCCTCGGCCGGTGACCAGGCGAGCGTGATGCGGACCCCTTCCGCGCCGCGGACCAGGGAGATCAGCGCCTCGGTCAGCTCGTGGCAGACGCCGAGCTCCACGGCGGCCTCGTACGCCTCCAGACCGCCCGTGGCGCGCTGGTAGTCGGTGGCGTCGCGGGCCGCGTGCAGCGCCCGCTGGAGGCCGGCGACCGTGCCGCGGCCCGCGCCGACCGGTACGTACGCGGTGAGCCGGCGGCCGGCCGGGGCCGGGCCGACCAGCACCTGGTCCAGGAACGCCTCGGCCTGCCGCTTGTGCCGGGCGCCGTGGTACCCGGCACGCGCGTACGTGCCGAGGGCGCCCGCGACCAGCAGCGAGCGGGCGGCCGCGCGCAGCCGTTCCTGCGCGGTCCACAGGGTGGCGCCGGAGCCCTCGTCGGGGACGTCGCGCTCCCAGTGCACCTCGTCGCTGGGCAGCGCGAGGCCGACCAGCACCTCGCGGGCCGAGGGCGCCGCGGTGCGGGCGAGCGCGGCCAGCGCCTCGCCGACCAGGTCGGCGCTGTCGGGGTAGTCGGCGGACTCGGGCACCAGGAGGCTGGTGCCGCCGGTGCCGCCGGGCGGGGTCCAGCGGGCGTACCGGCCCTGCGGGCTGCCCCGGCGCCGCCAGCCGTGCCGCGCCAGGAGGGCGCCGAGGACGGCCGGGTCGACCCGGTCGGGGTCCGGTACGGGGAAGGGGTGGTCTTCGGTCGGCCGGTACATCAGGGTCTCCCTCCCGCCCCGACCCGCGTCATGATCTCGCTGAGCGCGCGGTCGTCGAAGACCCGCGTGGTCGGGATCCGCACTGTGGTCTTGCGCCGCCCGGTGGGCCGGACGCCCGCCAGGTTGGTCCAGTAGCAGCAGTGCCGCAGTTCGAGCCGGTCGTGGCTCGCGCGCAGCCAGTCCTCGGGGCTGCGCGGCACGAGCATCACGACCAGGATCTTGTGCACCGCGACGGGTGTCCGGGCGAGCTTCACGAGGTGGTCGTTGTCCAGCGTGAAGCCGAAGCTGGGCCCCGGGGGCCGCGGCCGGACCTGGTAGGTGCACTTCAGCTGCACCTTGATGGTCACCTCGTCGTCGACGACGTGGCCGGGCGCGCTGTGGCTGACGTGCCAGTCGATGCCGTTGTCCGGGAAGGGCTGGGCGAGCGAGCAGCCGGCGGCAGCGGCGACGGCGTGGAGGTAGCCCACCTGGAGCGTCTCCATGGAGGCGGTGGTGGCGAGCTGGCCGCGCAGCGGTACCGGTCCCTCCCCAGGCTGGGGGTACCGCCCGCTTGCGTGGGACAGCCCGCCCGGTTCGGGCTGCGCGAGCGTCATCGCTCCTGTGCCTTCCGGGCGTTGCTGTGTGATGCCGGTCGAGGTGCGTGGGGGGCGGGAGTGTCCGGACCGCACGGCGGTCCGGCGGACCGCGGGCGAGGCGGTGGCCCCCTCTGTGTTGTCTCCGTGTCAAGTGGTCCGCAAACAAGGGCGGTTCGACAACCGCGGGGGCCGGGTATCACCAGCTCGGGCGGCCCGGGGCAGGCCACCCGCCGCAGGAGCACGAGGAGTTGGGACAATGCCGAGCTGGTTCGACGGGCCGCTTGCTGCCTTCGACACCGAGACCACGGGGATCGATGTGGAGCAGGACCGCATCGTCTCCGCCGCCCTGGTCGTCCAGGAGACGCCCCGCTCGACCCCGCGTGTCACGCGCTGGCTGGTCAATCCCGGAGTGGACATCCCGGAGGCGGCGACGGCGGTGCACGGCCTGACGGCCGACCACTTGGCGATGAACGGCCGCTGGCCGGCGCCGGTGATGGAGGAGATAGCGCGGTCCCTGGCGGAGCAGGCGATGGCGGGCCGGCCGCTGGTCGTGATGAACGCGCCGTTCGATCTGACGCTGCTGGACCGCGAGTTGCGGCGGCACCGCGCGTCCTCGCTCGCGGCATACCTGGGGGCGCAGTCGCTGTGCGTCCTGGACCCGCGGGTGCTGGACAAGCACCTGGACCGGTACCGCAAGGGCCGCCGGACGCTGACGGACCTGTGCGAGCACTACGGCGTCGAGCTGTCCGGGGCACACGAGGCGGCGGCGGACGCGACGGCCGCGCTGCAGGTCGTACGGGCGGTGGGGCAGACGTTCGCGGCACGCCTGGAAGGGCTGAGCGTGGCGGAGCTGCACGCGCTGCAGGCGGTGTGGCACGCGGCGCAGGCGCGGGGCCTGCAGGCGTGGTTCGCGCGCAACGGCACGGAGGAGCCGGTCGACCCGCACTGGCCGCTCCGCCCGGACCTCCCGGCGGCCGCCTGAACGTACGGAGACCTCCCGCTCGTGCGAACACACGCAGAAGGCCGGACCGTTGGTACGGTCCGGCCTCTGTCCGGGTGGGCGATACTGGGTTCGAACCAGTGACCTCTTCGGTGTGAACGAAGCGCTCTCCCACTGAGCTAATCGCCCGGGGTTCTTCGGGGTGTCCCCTGCGAACGACCTGAACAATACAGGTCGCGGGGCCCTCCGTTCAAATCCCTAGCCGGCCGTCCAGCCAGGCGGCCAGTCCGCGCCGTCCGGCCCGCATCATCAGGGCGTGGTTGAGGCGGAAGAACGGGCGCCCCGGGTAGGCCAGCCGCCGCATGAGCGGCCTGCGCACCTCCACCTCCTGCTCGTACAGCGCGCGGGTGCCGGAGCCGTGCGCGCGGACCGTCCAGCGGGCCCAGCCGTCGATGTCCCCGTGCAGCGCCGTCTCCAGGACGCCGGCGGCCGGGTCGTGCCGGGTCTCGCGGGCGGTGATCCGCAGGCTGTAGGGCAGTACGGAACGGATGCGGGCGGTGCCGGAGTGCGCGTCGGTCCGGTGCACCTCGGCGACCTGGGGCCACCAGCGGGGGTAGGACTCGACGCCTTCCAGCGCCGCGTACACGTCCGGGGGCGGCGCGTCGAGCAGCCACACACTGCGGAAGCGGTAGTGATGCGGGCGGGTCGGCCAAGGGGACATGGGGCCAGTGTGCCCGGCGGAACGCTGCGGGGGTGCCCCGACAGGGGGGTGCGGGTGGCGGAGCCCCCGCCAGGCGCGGCGAAGCCGCGCAGAACACGACGAGGGCGAAGCGGTTCGCGTCTTGCGCGAACACACTTCACCCTCGCGATCGTGGGCGATACTGGGTTCGAACCAGTGACCTCTTCGGTGTGAACGAAGCGCTCTCCCACTGAGCTAATCGCCCGGGCGCCGGTGCCGTGCGGCCTGGCGCACGGCCAACATTACCGCATGTCAGCGGGGCTCATGACCATCCTCACCGGCACCGCTCGGCGGCTCGCCGTCAGTGGGGGATCTTCCACGGCATGACGAAGCCGAACTGCCACACGTAGACCGCGAGGCCCGCGGCGATGATCACCAGGCCGATCGTGGTCAGGATGATGTTGCGGCGGCGGACCTTGGGATCGAGGGCCCGCTGGGCGGCCTCGGTGACCTTGCGCTTGGTCCAGCGCAGCACGAGCTGCGCCCAGACGAACTCGGTCGCCCAGATCGCCATGCCGGCGAAGATCACCAGCCAGCCGGGGCCCGGCAGCGGCAGCATGATGATGCCGCCGACGACCACCGCGAGCCCGACGATGAAGATCCCGACCTGCCAGCTCATGTGGAGGGTCCGGGACCGCTTCACGAAATGCGGTGCTTTCGACCCGAGCTTCTGCGGGACCGCAGTGGCGCCCCCCGTGCCGGCGCCCCGGCCCCCGTCACTCTCCGCGTTCATACCGGCAAACCTACCCGAGGTTCCGGGACCCCGCATGGAGGCTCAGGAGGAGTCCGGACTCCTCCGTAAGAGGTACCTGAAGCCACCCAAAACAGTCAGAGGGGTTTACAACACCACCGTAGGTGGCATGTCGATTTCGCCGACGTGCGAACCCCCGAGCGCACACTGAGCGAAAGGCCCTGGCGTATGAACACCACGGTCAGCTGCGAGCTGCACCTGCGCCTCGTTGTGTCGAGCGAGTCCTCACTGCCTGTACCTGCGGGCCTGCGGTATGACACGGCCGATCCTTATGCCGTGCACGCCACCTTCCACACCGGAGCCGAGGAGACCGTCGAGTGGGTATTCGCCCGCGATCTCCTCGCCGAGGGCCTCCACCGGCCCACCGGCACCGGCGACGTCCGCGTCTGGCCGTCCCGTAGCCACGGTCAGGGTGTTGTCTGCATCGCCCTGAGTTCCCCGGAGGGCGAGGCTCTGCTCGAAGCCCCGGCGCGGGCCCTGGAATCCTTCCTGAAGCGCACGGATGCCGCGGTTCCGCCGGGCACCGAGCACCGTCACTTCGATCTCGACACGGAGCTCTCCCACATCCTCGCGGAGAGCTAGAGGAGATCCGCGACCGCGTACCGCGTCAACCGCTCACCACGCGCGCCGTCCGACTCGGGGAGACGGCGCAGAACGGACAAGTTCATACGGCAAGCACCGGCGTCGCCGCCGCGGAATCCACCGCGGCGGCGGCGCCGTCCGCGCTGACCGGCCCGGACGCCGCGCCCCACGGGCCGCAGGAACCTCTCCCGTCGTGTCCGCCGTGCCTTGTTGGAAGCGCTAGAGTCGGCGACCATTCGGCACAAGGGGGTGGCCGGCCGATCGCTGGAGATCCGCCGGCCACCGTCCATGGACCCCGGGGGCGGCAGGGCCCGCCCCCTCCCGGCCAGGGAGCGACCGTGATGATCACCCACGACAGCCGGTGCGCGCTGGAGGCGGTCGTCGACCTCCTGAACACCGCACCAGAGGGCGGGGCCGGCCCGGCCCCCGACACGCTCGGCAACGTGAGGGCGCTGCAGGAGTTCGTCGCGCGCAACGCGATCAGCGACGTGGGCACACTCGGCGAACGGGACCTCGCGGCCGTCCGGTCCGTACGGGCCCGGTTCGCGCAGGTCTTCGCCGCTGACGACGACCGGTCGGCGGCCGAGCTGCTGAACGCGCTGGTCGCGGCGGCGGGGACCACCCCACGCCTCACCGACCACGACGGCTACGACTGGCACGTGCACTACTTCGCGCCGGGCGCTTCGGTGGCCGACCACCTCGCGGCGGACGGCGGGATGGCGCTGGCGTTCCTGGTCGTCGCCGGGGAGCGGGAGCGGCTGCGGCGCTGCGAGGCGCCGGACTGCCGGCACGCCTTCGTCGACCTCTCGCGGAACCGCTCGCGCCGCTACTGCGACAGCCGTACCTGCGGCAACCGGCTGCACGTCGCCGCGTACCGGGCCCGCCGCCGGGAGGCAGCGAGCTGAGCCGGCGGGCCGGTGGACCGTGCCACGGCCGCCGGCCTGCGGCAGGCCGTCGGCCTGCCGCAGGCCCTTTCACCGCAGTCCACCGGCTCACAGCAGGAAGAGGTCGTGCACGGCGCCCACCAGGAGCAGGACGCCGATCACGGTGAGGAACAGCATCAGCGGCGGCTGGGACAGCGCGAACAGGCAGCCGCGGGAAGAGGGAGCAGCAGGGTCTGGGGCCCGGGGAGGGTTCTCCCGGGGCAGGGCGCACTCGTCGTTCATCTCGCGGAGATCATGGCGCAGCCGGTCGCCGCGAGCGGCGCGTAAGTCCCCCGGTAGAGGGGGACTTCCTCAGATTCCGTGCTTTTTCAGGATGGCTTCGATATCGGAGAAGTCGTCCTCGCCGCCGGCCTGTCCTGCGGGCTTGGCGGCGGGCCTGCGGCCGGTGTCACGGCCGGCGCCCAGGGACGGCGCCGAGGCGCCCGGGGCCACCGCGCCGGCCTGCTGCCCGGCGGCCGCGGCGCGGCGCTCCCTGCGCCGTACGGAGCGGCGCTCGGCGAAGCGGCTCACCAGGAACAGCAGCGCGGAGAGCGCCAGCAGGCCGAAGCCCGCCCACACGGCCGGCTTGAGGACCAGCCCCGTGATCCAGTCGAGGATGCCGGTCAGGTCCAGCCCGACGGGGATCAGCGCGAAGGCGGCGATGCGCGTCGCGGCCAGGAAACGCCGGCGGAATGCGGTCAGCGCGGCGATGCCCAGGCCGGCCACCGTAAGCGCGGCGCAGACGGTCGAGGTCAGCATCGGGTCCTCCTGCCGTGAACGGTTCTCCCTCCATCGTGCCCCCTCGCCCGGCCCACCGGCCACGGTGCGGGCCGTCCTCGGGGACGTCTCCGGGTACTTCTCCTCCCCCGGTACCGGTACGGGCGGGCCGCGGGGGCCGTACGGCGGGGTCCTGCGGAGCTGGGAGACTGGGCCCATGAACGACGCCTCCTCCCCCGCAGCGCCCGCCCTCCCCGTCGTCCTGGACGTCTGGTGCGAGCTGCAGTGCCCGGACTGCCACGCGGCCCTCGACGACCTGCGCGCGCTGCGCGAGCGCTACGGCGACCGGCTGGAGATCCGGCTGCGCCACTTCCCGCTGGAGAAGCACAAGCACGCCTACGCCGCGGCCCAGGCCGCCGAGGAGGCCATCGAGCAGGGCCAGGGATGGCCGTACGTGGAGGCCGTGCTCGGGCGCACCGGGCAGCTGGCGAAGCAGGGCGAGAAGCTGCTTCTGCAGGTGGCCGGCGAGCTGGGCCTGGACGCAGAGGAGATGGACACCGCGCTGATCGACGGGCGGCACCTGCTGATCGTCGACGCGGACCAGGCCGAGGGCCGGGCGATCGGCGTCACCGGCACGCCCACGTACGTCATCGGCGGCGAGCGGCTGGACGGCGGCAAGAGCCAGGAGGGGCTGCGGGCCCGCATCGAGGAGATCGCCGACCGGCTGCTCGCCGGGGCCGAGTGACGCCCCTGCGCCTCACAGCAGCGGCTTCCACAGCCAGTGCTCGGTGATCCGGTAGTCCAGGGACTCGTACAGCCGGCGGGCCACGGTGTTGTCCGCGTACACGTTCAGTCCGAGCCAGTCGCGCCCGGCGGCCAGGCACTCCCGCTCGGCTATGCCCATCAGGGTGCGCCCGTGGCCGCGGCCGCGGTGCTCGGGCGCGACCTTGACGTCGTACACATAGCCGGCGCCCGGCTCGTCCGGCACGTCCAGCGCCGTCCAGACGGTGCCCACGTCCGTGCCCTCGTGGCTCAGGACGCGCAGGCTCTGGCCCGGCGTGTGGACGCCGTCGGGCAGCAGCAGCCGGTGGCTGGCCGCCACCAGCTCGGTGAGCCGGTCCGCCGGCTCGCCCTGGGCGGTCATGACCCGTACGAACTCCTCCTGCGCCGCCTTCTGCCAGCCGGGGTAGGCCGCCTCGTCCAGCGGCCGGTCGGTGCTGCCGGGCGGCAGTTCCGGCGGGGCGGTGAGCTCCTTGCGCATGCGGTGGGCGCGCGGGGTGTAGCCCAGCGCGGCGCCGAGCCGCAGCGCGGGCGTGGCGTCGGCCGGCACGAACAGCTCGATGCGCCGGCAGCCCCAGCCGCGCAGCACCTCTTCGGCGGCCAGCGCCGCGACGGTGGCACGGCCGCGCCGCCGGTCGGCCTCGGCGATCCACAGGTCGCCGAGGCGGCCGGTGGGCACCGCCGACCGCGGGTCGGTGGTGAGCCGGAGCCGGCCGACGGGGCGGCTGTTGACGCAGACGTCGTACTTGCGGGCCCGGGCGCCGCCCTCCAGGCGTTCTTCCGGGCCGGTGGGGCGCAGCGTTGTGGTCACGCTGTTGTTCTACCCGCGTACGGCGCCTCAGACATCGGCCGGGCCGGCAGTCGCCGGTGCCCCGGCCCGGACCCGGCCCGGCACGGCCCGCTCGGCGCCGGTTCTCAGCGGGCCGCGCCCGGCGCGCTCAGCGCGGGTCGGGGTCGGCGGCGGCGCGCTCGGCGAAGATCCGCATGGCCTTGGCGGTCACCGGGCCGGGACCGTCACCGAGCTGCCGCCCGTCGTTGCGGGTGACGGCCTGGACGTCGCGCAGCGTGGAGGTCAGGAAGATCTCCTCGGCCCGCTCCAGGACGTCCAGCGGCAGGTCGGTCTCCTTGGCGCCGGTCCATTCGACGGTCAGCGCGCGGGTGATGCCGGCCAGGCATCCGGACTCCAGCGGCGGGGTGTGCAGTTCACCGTCGAGCACGACGAAGACGTTCGAGCCGGTGCCCTCGCACAGCTGCCCCACCGTGTTGCCGAACAGCGCCTCGCTGGCGCCCTGCTGCCGGGCGCGCGCCAGGGCGACCACGTTCTCCGCGTACGAGGTGGTCTTCAGGCCGGTCAGCGCGCCGCGCTCGTTGCGGGTCCAGGGCACGGTGATGGTCGCCGTGGTGTCGGGCCTGCGGGTCGTCTCGCCCAGCGCGACGACGAGGGTGGGGCGGTCCTCGCCGCGGTCCGAGCCGAGCGGCGAGTGGCCGCCGGTGTAGGTGATGCGCAGCCGGCCGAGCGGCATCGGGTTGGCGGCGAGGACGGCGTCGCAGGCGCGGCGCACCTCGTCCTCGTCGGGGTCGGGCAGGCCGAGGCCGCGGGCCGACCGGGTCAGCCGGTGGAGGTGCCGGGTGAGCGCGAAGGCCCGGCCGTGCTCGGCCTTCACGGTCTCGAAGATCCCGTCGCCGACCGTCAGTCCGTGGTCGAAGACGGAGACCCGGGCGCCGTCGGCATCCCGCAGTTCCCCGTCGAGCCAGATCTTCATCGCGTCGTTCCTCCAGTCGTTCGGTACGTCTCCGACGCTACCGCCAGCAGGCGTGCCGCCTTCAGCTCGGTCTCGTCCCATTCCCGGTCGGGGTCGGAGCCCCAGGTGATGCCGGCGCCGGTGCCGAAGCGCAGCACCGGCCCCGCGGCGGCCCGCCGGTCGATCCAGAAGGTCCGGATGCCGACGGCCAGCTCGCCGGTGCGCCGGTCGGCGTCGACCCAGCCGATGCCGCCGCAGTACGGGCCGCGGGGCGCGGTCTCCAGCGACTCGATGATGTCCAGCGCGCTGCGCTTGGGGGCGCCGGTGACGGAGCCGGGCGGGAACGTGCCGACGAGCAGCTCGGGCCAGCCGGCCCCCTCGGCAAGCTCGCCGCGGACGGTGGAGACGAGGTGGACCAGTCCGGGGTGGGGCTCGACGGCGCAGAGCGCGGGGACGGTGACCGAGCCGGTGGCGCAGACCCGTCCCATGTCGTTGCGGACCAGGTCCACGATCATCACGTTCTCGGCGTGGTCCTTCTCCAGCAGGTCGTCGGCGGTGCGGCCGGTGCCCTTGATGGGCCCGGACTCGACCGTGCGGCCGTCGCGGCGCAGGTACAGCTCGGGCGAGGCGGTGGCGACCTCGACGCCGTGCGCGGGGAGGCGAACCGTTCCGGCATACGGCGCGGGGTTGCCGTGGGCCAGCAGCGCGGTCAGGGCGTCCACGTCGGCGTGGTCCGGCTCGGGCAGCGGCGCGGAGAGGATGCGGCAGAGGTTCGCCTGGTAGACCTCGCCGGCCGCGATGTGCTCGCGTATCCGGCGGACGCCCGCGGTGTAGGCGGCGCGGTCCAGCGAGCTGGTCCAGGCGCTCGGTGCGGGCCCGCGCCAGGCACCGCGGGGGCCGCCGCCGGGGTCCTCCCGTACGTCGCCGAAGCGCGCGCACACGAGGCGGCCTTCGAAGTCGGCGACGACCGCCCACCAGCCGGCGGAGTCCAGGGCCGCGGGATCGCTGGTGACGTCGCGCAGGTCAGAGGCGAGGAGGCCGCCGAAGCGGGCCATCGGAGGCAGGTCGGGCACGCCGTCGAGTCTAGGACGGCACCCCGGCCGCCGCCCTGGTCGAGCGAGGACCGCAGCACGCTGCACAAACGCGTTTTTGTACTGGCCCAGGAATCCGCTAGAGTTCAACACGTCGCCGGGACGCGGAAGCGAAAAGCGGAAGCCGACCGAAGACAGCAGCTCCCAGGCGTTAGTCTGGGGGAGGCACCTGCGGACATAGCTCAGTTGGTAGAGCGCAACCTTGCCAAGGTTGAGGTCGCGAGTTCGAGCCTCGTTGTCCGCTCTGAGTGGGGGATCTTCCCGAACCCCTGCACTCCTGGTGGAGTGGCCGAGAGGCGAGGCAACGGCCTGCAAAGCCGTCTACACGGGTTCAAATCCCGTCTCCACCTCCAAGGACGATTAGCTCAGCGGGAGAGCGCTTCCCTGACACGGAAGAGGTCACTGGTTCAATCCCAGTATCGTCCACTGGTCCGCAAGGATCCGGTCCCCAGGGACCCGGCCCCCGAAGACCATGATCTAATAGAGATCACCCCGCGCGATTAGCTCAGCGGGAGAGCGCTTCCCTGACACGGAAGAGGTCACTGGTTCAATCCCAGTATCGCGCACGCAGTGCCCATGGCTCACTTCATGGAGTGACCGTGGTCCCGAGGACGATTAGCTCAGCGGGAGAGCGCTTCCCTGACACGGAAGAGGTCACTGGTTCAATCCCAGTATCGTCCACACACAGGACGAAGGGCCGGAGCAGACGCTCCGGCCCTTCGTCGTTCTGTCGTCGTTGCCGCGCCGGGCGCCCGGCCCGCCGAGGGCCGGGCGGGCACCGGCGATCAGGAGGAGAAGAGCATCCGGCCGAAGCTGCGGTGCCCGTGGTGTCCATGGTGGCCGTGGTGCCCATGGTGCGGCGCGCCCCAGGCGGGCGCGGCCGGGTAGGCCTGCGGCGCGGGCGGGGGCGGCGGGGCCTGCTGCGTCCACTGGGCCTCCAGGCGGGTCAGCGACTCCAGCTCGCCGTAGTCCAGGAAGATCCCGCGGCAGCCGGAGCACTGCTCGATCTGGACCCCGTTCCGGTTGTACGTGTGCATCGGCGCATGGCACTTGGGACACTGCATGTCGGCTCAACTCCTGTGGTCGCACGGCGGCGGCGAAGGAACCTCCGTCCGCCGTTGGTGTGTTCACCCTACGGCCGGAAGTACCGCCTCAACTGCCCCGGTGCGTAACAGCTTGTCACCAGACGACCGGGCGCGGAGTCAGCCCATCCGGGCGCAGGAGTCGACGAGCGCGCCCTCCGCCTCGTCCAGCGCGCGGCCCTCGGGGGCGGCCTTGGCCACGGCGAGCGCGGCGGTCTGGACCGTCAGGGCGCGGGCGGGCACGTCGAGTTCGGGCCACGGGTCCCCCTCGGGCCGTACGGCACGGCCGCCCGCGGCCCGGTACGCACCGAGGAACCGCGCCCATACCTCGCCCGCCAGCAGCCCGCTCGCGAACCACGCGGCAGGCCGGGCGAGGTCCCAGCCCGGCTCCCCCACCCCGAGGTCGTCGACGTCGATGAGCAGCCAGCGCCCGTCGGGCTCGGGATGCCGCACCAACTGGCCCAGGTGCAGGTCACCGTGGCAGAGCAGGCCGGGGCCGGGCATGGGTGCCTCGTCGCGCGCCCAGGCGGGCAGCGTTGCCCAACCGGCCTCCACCGCGCGGGCGGCCGCCGCCAGGGACGGCACCGCGGCGACCGGCGCCGACCGCATCCGGGCCAGCGCCCGGGCGGCCTTGGCCGGGCCCCGCATCGGCGGGACCGGGCCGGGCAGCGCCTCGGGGTCCACGGCGTGCAGCCGCGCGAGCAGCCGGGCCGCGTCCTCCCAGGGCGCGGCGGCCGGATCGTCCGGCGCGACCGGCCGCCCGTACGGCCAGCGGGTCAGCGGACGCCCGTCCTCGTACCGGAGCAGGTAGCCGTCCGGGCCTGCGACGGGGAGCGGGGGCAGCAGCGTGCCGTGCAGCAGCGGATGGGCGGCGATGCGCAGCCGCACGGCGAGCGCGGCGGCGTCGCAGTCGGGCGCGTGCGCCTTGGCGACGGTCCGCCCGGTGCGGACCACGGTGCCGTCGGGCCGGTCGGCGAGGACGGCGGGGCGTTCGGGAGCGGAGGTGCCGGCTACGGAGTGTGCGCGAGCGGGGGCACCGACGGCGGGACCGTCGGGGGCACGGGTGGCGGACTCGGACGTCACAGCCGTCTCGGAGAGCGCCGCCAGGCGGCGTATCAGGGCGCGGGACAACGTTCCCCCTCGGCTCGTACGGACCCGGCTCGTGCAGAGCGCACCGGCCGGCCCCGCCGCTGGGATCGTACGCACCGCCTCCCGGGCGGCAGCCGGGCACCCCTCCGCCGGTTTCCGGACGCGCGAAGGCCGGGCACCTCCCCAGATGCCCGGCCCTTCGTGCCGTCCGCCGCACCCCCGTCCCCACGGGGTCAATCGGCCGGAGGCTTGTCCCCGGAGCGCCGTATGGCTCCGGTCCCGGACCGCTCTACCGGGACCGGCGTGTCAGCGCCCCAGCATTCCGGCCACGGACGACGCCTGTGTCATGACGGCGTCCCAGCCGCCGAACACGACGGCGAGCAGCACCGCCAGCGGCAGCACCATGGCCGCCGCCACCAGCGGATGACGGGTGCCGGCGGGCTGGTGCCCACCGAACGCGGTGGCCGCCCTGCGCCCCTGCGTACGGATCACCGACCGTCCTGCCGTGCCCGCCATCGCCCCGCTCCCCTCGTTCACAGCGGCGGGCGTCCGACCTCGGGGGACGAGTACCGCGCCCACCGCTTGACCTCCACACTAGGCAGCCGGGACGCGCGGGTCGTCAGCCCGACGTACTGATCACCGGGCCTCCAGGAGGATGACAGGACGCCGCCGCATGTACTCCCGTGGGTGGAGACCGGGGGTGGCGGGTGGGGGACATCCCGGAGGGGGCGGGCGGGGCGGGGCGAGCGCCTGCCCGAGCGCCGGGTCCGCCCGGACGGCGGGGTTCACCGGGGCCGGGGCCGCCGGGGGCGGGGTCGCCGGGCCGGGCCCACCGGGAACGGGATCACCGGAACCGAGGCACCGGGGGGGGCACCAGGGCCGCCGGGTGTCCGAGCGGGCAAGGGGGCCGGGGGCCGGTCAGGCGCCGCGGATGCCCGGTCGTACTCCGGGGCCGGGGCCGCCGGAGGCCCTCCGTATGCCCGAGTGTGCGCCGGGAGGACCCCTTGGCGTGACTTCGGTCACTTCCGCCTCTCCCCCGGCACCCACCGGCCGGGCCCGCGTACCGGGCCGCCGCACCGCGTGGCCGCCTTCCGCTCCCGTACCGCAGTGCCGGACACCGCCGCCCGGCCGCCGCCCACCGGCCCGTCAATCCCCCTGCCGCCGCCGACCCTTGGGACCGGGCGGCGGAACTCGGCGCTGCGGGAGGCGGATTCCACCTCCGCCGGGTACGCCGTCCGCCGGCCGCCCGCAATCCATGGCCGACGCATGCGCGGCCTGACAGCGCAACGCGTCGTCAATCCGTAAGCTGTGGCACGTCAGACGGATGCAGCGGAGTGGGGCCTCCCCACCGCAGGTAGGGGACGGACATGGCGATGATGCGGCTCCGGCGCGAGGATCCGCGGGTCGTCGGCTCGTTCCGGCTGCACCGGCGGCTGGGCGCCGGCGGCATGGGCGTGGTCTACCTCGGGTCCGACAAGCGCGGCCAGCGGGTGGCACTGAAGGTGATCCGCCCCGACCTGGCCGAGGACCACGAGTTCCGCTCCCGCTTCGCGCGCGAGGTGCAGGCCGCGCGGCGGATCCGGGGCGGCTGCACGGCGCGGCTGGTGGCGGCCGACCTGGACGCGGACCGCCCGTGGTTCGCCACCCAGTACGTACCGGGGCCCTCGCTGCACGACAAGGTCAACGACGAGGGCCCGCTGCCCCCGGCGCAGGTCGCCACGATCGGCGCCGCGCTCTCCGAGGGGCTGCTCGCCGTGCACGACGCGGGCGTGGTCCACCGTGACCTGAAGCCGTCGAACATCCTGCTCTCCCCCAAGGGCCCGCGGATCATCGACTTCGGCATCGCCTGGGCGACCGGCGCGAGCACGCTCACGCACGTCGGCACGGCCGTCGGTTCGCCCGGCTTCCTGGCGCCCGAGCAGGTGCGCGGCGCGGCCGTCACGCCCGCGACGGACATCTTCGCGCTCGGGGCCACGCTGGCGTACGCCTGTACCGCGGACTCGCCCTTCGGGCACGGCAGTTCCGAGGTCATGCTCTACCGCGTGGTGCACGAGGAGGCGCAGCTGGCCGGGGTGCCCGAAGCGCTGGTGCCGCTGATCGAGTCGTGCCTGGCCAAGGACCCGGCCGAACGCCCCAGCACGCTGTCGCTGTCGCTGCGGCTGAAGGAGATCGCCGCGCGTGAGGCGCACGGGCTCTCCGACGGCCCGGTGGAGGGGCTGCCCGGTGAGGCGCTGATCCGTACGGAGCGGGGCGCGCCGGAACGTGCCCCGGGCCGCCGGGCGGAGGAGTTCGTACGCCAGCGCGCGGACGAACGGCGTACGCCCGGGGGGCCGAACACGCCGCGGCCGCAGTCCTCCTCACGGCCTTCCGTGTCCCGCCCGTCCGGTTCCCGGTCGGGTGCGGGCTCGCAGGGCGGCTGGCCACCCGCGCCGGGGCACAGCAGCGGCGGACGGCCCGCGCCGGCGAGCGGCGGCGGCAGCGGTTCACGGGGCGCTTCCCCGTCCTCGAACGGACGTTCTTCCTCGCCCGGTTCGAACGGCAGGTCGGCGCCCGTCGGCTCCAACGGCCGCTCGTCCGCCGCCGGCCCGGCCGGCCGCGCGACGCCGGCGGGCTCGAACGGCCGGTCGGGGCCCTCTTCCCACGGCAAGTCCGGCCCGCACGGCAGGACCGGGGGCCCGCACTCCGAAGGACGCTCCGGCGGACGCCCGGCGGGGCGTGTGCCGGGTGCCCGCTCGGCGGGGCGAAACGGTTCTCGGCCGGCCGCGCGCACGACGTCGGGCGGCCGCCGCCCGGCGGGCCCCGACCGCCGCCTGCTGCGCCAGCGCCTCATCGTGTTCGTCACGGTGACCCTGCTCGTGGCCCTCGGCATCGCCGCGGCCCAGGGCTGCCAGGGCCCCACCCGCGGCCTGGGAGTACTGGGCTCGCCCCACGGCGAACGCACCCACGCCACGGGGGCGCGTGAGACGGGTACGCGTGAGGCGAGTACGCCTGCCATGGCCACGCCTGGTGACACGGGTACGCCTGCTGCGGACGGCCAAGCGCCGCGGGGCGCCCAGGCGGCTCCGGAGGCGGAGCGCAGCCGGTAGCACCGGCGGAAGCGGTACGACCGGCGGGATCGGCCGACCGGCGGACTCAGTGCTCGGTAAGGCGGACGACGGCCCGGGAGTGAGCGGAGCTCAGGCCGAGCCCGGAGCTCAGGCCGAGCCCGGGCGGCCCGTGGCGACCGCGTAGAAGGCCACCGCCGCGGCCGCGCCGACGTTCAGCGAGTCGACGCCGTGCGCCATCGGGATGCGCACCCACTCGTCGGCGGCGACCAGGGCCTGCCGGGACAGCCCGTCGCCCTCGGCGCCGAGCATCAGCGCGGCCCGCTCCAGGCGGTGCGGCGCCGCGTCGTCGATGGCGGTCGCCTTCTCGTCGGGCGTGAGCGCGAGCAGCTTGAAGCCCGCTTCCCGTACGGTCTCCAGGCTCCGCGGCCACTGCTCCAGCCGCGCGTACGGCACGGAGAAGACCGCACCCATCGACACCTTCACCGACCGCCGGTAGAGCGGGTCGGCGCAGTCCGGCGAGAGCAGTACGGCGTCCATGCCGAGGGCCGCGGCGCTGCGGAAGATCGCGCCGATGTTGGTGTGGTCGTTGACCGCTTCCATGACGACGACGCGGCGCGCCGAGGCGAGCAGGTCGCTCGCCTCCGGGAGCGGCTTGCGCTGCATGGAGGCGAGCGCGCCGCGGTGCACGTGATAGCCCGTCACCTGCTCGGCGAGCTTGGGGTCGATCGCGTACACCGGGGCCGGCACCTCGTCGATGACGTCCCGCATGACGTCGACCCACTTGGCGGAGAGCAGCATGGACCGCATCTCGTACCCGGCGTGCCGGGCGCGCCGGATCACCTTCTCGCCCTCGGCGATGAACAGCCCCTCGGCTGGTTCGCGCCTGCGGCGCAGCTCCACGTCGGTGAGGCCGGTGTAGTCGCGCAGCCGGGGGTCGTCGGGGTCGTCGACGGTGATGATGTCTGCCACGGGTCGATGGTGCCTTGTCGTCGTTGCGGTTCCCATGCCGGGACCACATTTTGTTACCTGCGGTTACGGGCCGAAGACCCGAGGTGGGCCCAGTGGCCCGAGGTGGGAGCCGGTGGCCCGAGGTGGGCCCAGTGGCCCGAGGTGGGGGCCGGTGGTCCAAGGTAGGACCGGTGGCCCGAGGTAGGACCGGTGAACCGGAATACCCCTGTGGACAACGCGTTCCGCCGTCTCCACCTCGTATATAACCCCAGCAAAGGGGGCCCAGGTGGCGAAGCGTCACTGCACGGGGGCCCGGCACCGGCCGTGGCGCCACCGGCCACGGCGCGCGCTCGGCCGTGACGCGCGCGGGCCGTGACACGCACCAGCCGTGGCGCGCGCCGGCCACGGCGCCGGGCGGATCCGCCGGTCGGGCTTACGGGGTGAAGGTCTTGGCCGCGTTCACCACGTCGCCGATGACGATGACGGCGGGCGGGCGGACGTCCTCCTCCTTGACCCGCGCCCCGACCGTCTCCAGGGTCGCGTCGACGCGGCGCTGGGTGGCCATCGTGCCCTCCTGGACCACGGCGACCGGGGTGTCGGCGGGCCGCCCGTGCCGTACGAGCGCCGCGGAGATCGCGCCGATCTTCTCGACGCCCATCAGGATCACGAGCGTGCCGCGCAGCTTGGCCAGCGCCGCCCAGTCGACCAGCGAGCGCGGGTCCTCGGGCGCCACATGGCCGGAGACGACGGTGAACTCGTGGGCCACGCCCCGGTGCGTCACCGGCACGCCGACCGCGCCGGGCACGCTGATGGAGCTGGAGATGCCGGGTACGACCGTGCAGGTGATGCCCTCGGCGGCCAGCGCCTCGGCCTCCTCCATGCCGCGTCCGAAGACGAACGGGTCGCCGCCCTTGAGACGCACGACCGCCTTGCCGGCCTTGGCGTGCTCGATGAGCGCGTTGTTGATGGCCTCCTGGGCCATGAACCGGCCGTACGGGATCTTCGCCGCGTCGATGACCTCCACATGCGGCGGCAGCTCGTCCAGCAGGTCACGGGGGCCGAGCCGGTCGGCGATCACGACGTCCGCCTCGGCGAGCAGCCGGCGGCCGCGCACGGTGATCAGGTCGGGGTCGCCGGGTCCGCCGCCGACCAGCGCGACGCCGGCGGTACGGCGGCGGTGGTGCGGCGCTGCGATCGTGCCGTCCCGCAGGCCCTCGACGATGGCGTCGCGTACGGCGGCGGCGCGGCGCGGGTCGCGCCCCGCGGTGTCGGTGTTGAGGACCGCGACCGTGACGCCCTCGCTGCGGCCGGTGGCCGGCGTCCAGGCGGTGGCGGCCTCGGCGTCGTCGGAGCGCACCGCCCAGACGCGGTTCTCCTCGGCCTCCTGGGAGGCGGCGGCGTTGGCCGCGTCGTCGTCGGTGGAGATCAGCGCGTACCAGGCGTCCGCGAGGTCGCCCGGCCGGTACGTACGCCGCTCCCAGGTCAGCTCGCCGGCGTCGGCCATGGCCTCGACGGAGGGGGTGGCGGACGGCGAGATGAGCAGGACGTCGGCGCCAGCGGCGATCAGGCCGGGCAGCCGGCGCTGGGCGACCTGGCCGCCGCCCAGCACCACGACCCGGCGGCCGGACAGGCGCAGGCCGACGGGATAGGCGGCGTGCTCGGAGGGAACGGCCATGGCGGTACGGCTCCTTGTACGGGTGATGCGGGGCCGCTTCGGCGCTGGAGCGGCGTGAGGGTGGTGGTGCGGCCGGTGCGGGCGGCCACGCGTTCCGGCCCACAGCCTATTTGGCCGCGGGGCGGGGGTCATGCGGGGGCGGCGCCGGGGCGGCCGCCGGGTGTCCTCCGGGGACGGGGGTGTCCACCGAGGACAGTGCTGTCCATCGGGGACGAGGGTGTCCGCGGAGGACGGTGCTGTCCACCGGGGACGGGGGTGTCCCCGGGGGGGGCGGTGGCCCCCGGAGGACTGTGGTCTTCGGGGACTCGCCGGGTACGTGCCT
The DNA here is from genome assembly GCF_002920575.1 of Streptomyces sp. Ru73. Taxonomy (GTDB): domain Bacteria; phylum Actinomycetota; class Actinomycetes; order Streptomycetales; family Streptomycetaceae; genus Streptomyces. The sequence goes on from NZ_PQSQ01000071.1 coordinate 39,461, forward strand.
GGCGGCCTGCGCCCCCGCGTGGCTGCCGGGGCGCTTCGGGCTCCCCCCCGCGGGCGGCTGCGGGACGCTCCGCCAGGCTCGTGCCCAGCCAGCGCCGGAGCACCGAAGCGCCGGAGCACCGAAGCGCAAGAGCGCGGGTGGCCGACGGTCCCCGGCGCGCCCGAGGGCGGGCCCCACGCGGCCGGTGCGGGCGTGGGGCCCACGCGGGGAACACCCCGTGCGGCGGACGGCCCGGGCGTGGGGACGCCCGCCGGTACAGCTGCCCGGCGAGCCGTCCCCCGGCGGTCAGCCCTTCTCGGTGACTCCCGCGGAATCGAACGTGGCGACCTCGTGCATCGCACGCGCCGCGCTCTGCACGATCGGCAGCGCGAGCAGCGCGCCGGTGCCCTCGCCGAGACGCAGGTCGAGGTCGACCAACGGGCGCAGACCCAGCTTGGTCAGGGCCGCGACGTGGCCCGGTTCGGCGCTGCGGTGGCCCGCGATGCACGCGGCCAGCGCCTCGGGGGCCACGGCCCGCGCGACCAGCGCGGCCGCGCCGGCGCTCACGCCGTCCAGGATCACCGGCGTACGCAGCGAAGCGCCGCCGAGGATCAGGCCGACCAGCGCGGCGTGCTCCAGGCCGCCGACGGCCGAGAGGACGCCGATCGGGTCGGACGGGTCCGGCTGGTGCAGTTCGAGCGCGCGGCGGACGACGTCGACCTTGCGGGCGTGCGTCTCGTCGTTGATGCCCGTGCCGCGCCCCGTGACCTCGGCCGGGTCGGAGCCGGTGTAGACGGAGATGAGCGCCGCCGACGCAGTGGTGTTCGCGATCCCCATCTCGCCGGTGAGCAGCGCCTTGTTCCCGGCCGACACCAGGTCGCGGGCGGTCTCGATGCCCACCTCGATGGCCTTGAGGACGTCCTCGCGGGGCATCGCGGGCCCGGCGGTCATGTCGTCCGTGCCGGGGCGTACGTTGCGCGGCAGCAGGCCGGGGGTGGCCGGCAGCTCGGACTTCACGCCGACGTCCACGACGCAGACCTCGGCGCCGACCTGGTTGGCGAAGGCGTTGCAGACCGCGCCGCCGCCGAGGAAGTTGGCGACCATCTGGCCGGTGACCTCCTGGGGCCACGGGGTGACGCCCTGGGCGTGCACGCCGTGGTCGCCCGCGAAGATCGCCACGGCGGCGGGCTCCGGGATGGGCGGCGGGCACTTCCGCGACAGGCCGCACAGCTGCGCCGAGATGATCTCCAGCATGCCGAGCGCGCCGGCCGGCTTGGTCATCCGCTTCTGGCGCTCCCACGCCTCGCCGAGCGCCTTGGCGTCCAGCGGGCGGATGCCCTGCAGGGTCTCCTGGAGCAGGTCGTGCGGTTCGGCGCCGGGAAGCGCGCGGCGCCCGTACGTCTCCTCGTGCACGACCCAGGACAGCGGGCGGCGCTTGGACCACCCGGCCTGCATCAGCTCCGGCTCCTCCGGGAACTCGTCGACGTACCCGACGCACAGGTATGCGACGACCTCCAGGTGGTCGGGCAGGCCCAGCTCACGGACCATCTCGCGCTCGTCGAAGAAGCTGACCCAGCCGACGCCGAGGCCCTCGGCGCGCGCGGCGAGCCAGAGGTTCTCCACGGCGAGCGCGGAGCTGTACGGCGCCATCTGCGGCTGGGTGTACCGGCCGAGCGTGTGGCGGCCGCCGCGGGTGGGGTCGGCCGTGACGACGATGTTGACCGGCGTGTCGAGGATCGCCTCGATCTTCAGCTCGCGGAACTGCTTCGCGCGCGCCTTGGGCAGCGACTTCGCGTACGCCTCGCGCTGCTGCATCGCCAGCTCGTGCATCCGCTCGCGGGTCTCGGCGGACCGGATGACGACGAAGTCCCAGGGCTGGGAGTGGCCGACGCTGGGTGCGGTGTGCGCCGCTTCCAGGACGCGCAGCAGTACGTCGTTGGGGATCGGGTCGTTGCGGAAGCCGTTCCGGATGTCGCGGCGCTCGCGCATGACGCGGTGTACGCCGCACGCTCCTCGTCGCCGTAACCGGCGGCGGGGTCGGCGGGGCGCGGCGCCGGGGCCTCGGGCGCCTCGGCGTCCGCGGCGGGCTGCCCGGCGTCGGCGGGGG